>DATNEX010000058.1:0-26229 GCA_035606605.1 Terriglobales bacterium | reverse complement strand
TTAAGCCCGAGTTGCTTTGCAAATGTCTCGAATTCGCCAGGGAGCTTGGGCAGAGGCGCAGGAGGATTGCCGCTGCTCCACCGGGGATTGCCGGGGCGACGAGCCATTAGGGACAGCATCATACTTGCTTCGCACCACGGTTGTCATGCCCTCAATTCTTACGAAATTGGCTTCTCGCTTGTGCCGTCTGTTTGTTGTGGAACGTGAGCTCGATTGACGCTAATGTGCGAGTATGCGACATGTGAAGCAGTGTGCGTTTGGAACCGGGATATGTGTCTCTGCCGCGGCATTGTGTACTCTGCTCCTAAGGGCAACCACTTTGAAGATGTTTCTTCCATTTCTGTTTGTTGGGATAGTTGTCGTCGTGGCTATGCGCTTCGGTAGTGCGGCAGGTATTCTTGGGACCCTCGGCGCAGCCCTGATCTTCGCCGTGTTCTTGTTCCACCCTTTGATGAGCATGAAGGTTGGCGAGGAGGTCGAAAGAAGCAATCTGATCTGGATGATCATCGGAGGAATTTCTGCGTCGGAACTGGTTGGAATTCATCCCAAGAAACCAACACGGGGAGACGATCCAAAGGGTGCTTCCGGCGCATGACTTTGTGTAGGCGAATAAGAGCAGGTGCCCCTCTTTCCACGCACTGAGGTCAACCCATATCCTCATTGCTATAGATCTGGAAGCTCAAAAGCTGTCCAAAGCGCAACAATCACGCGTCAATGTGCGCGACGTTCCTTCACACCGTACGTGGCCCACGCAAGAAGTGAAGCACTAGCGAAATTAGTGCCACTACGAGGAGGATGTGAATCATGGCACTGGCGACGTGAAATACTCCGAATCCCAAAATCCAGGCAATCAAAAGAATGACGAACAGAATCGTGAAAATACTCATGTCTCAGCTCTCCTATCGGCCATCATTACCTTCCAAATTCAACTCTACGATGACTTGCAAGAGCACTCAGATGCTTGTACCTAGAGGGAGACTGGATCTTCGCTGGTCTGCTACACGAAGACGATCTGCGGAATACCCGTTCCTATTTATACGAAGATGCTGAATACTTTGGCAGACCACCTGCGGTGCCCAGCAGGTTTATACGACTCGTTCCTGACTGTGTATCCTCGAACAATGCGCAGGGCTTCGAGACAGTGCAGAGCATTGATTATGGCCTCACACTCGACAGAATTGTCTGGCTCTACGCCAAGCTCGTGCTCCCGTCGCATCAATGCCCTCTCGGCTTTTTGTATCTGAACACGAGTTCTATGGTAACGAAACCTAGCGCATAACAAGGGCATTTCTGCTTGGACGGAGAGCACTGCACATGTGATACCAGTGATACCCTTTTTGGCAGTTTTAGGGTGCAGGTTAGCGACGTAATCGACTTGAGTGCACGGGAACAAAAACCTTGCAACCCGCATAAACACTGGCTAGAATCCAATTGAGTCTTAGTTATCACTGAGATAGCAAGATTGCGGAAATAGAATCGCTCTCTCCGCCAGTTTCCTCAACGGGTTCACCGTCATGGCGCTCTAAAGAACGGCAAACTCCAATAAGTAAAGCTCCTGACATCGTCAACGAGTAGAGTCGAGAACAGGCGCAGTGGCTGTAGTCTCCCGGTGGCTATTGACGAAGCTTTCGCTTCGTCGCCTCAGTCCGATTTGGCTTAGCTCCGTTTCCTGTTCCCGCTCGTCAAACCGGACAGGCGGTTCTCAATCGATAGGTGTGCTGGCGACTTGCGAACAGTCGTAAATTAAGGTCCGGATAACCGACGACTCACGACGTAACCGGCAGGCTCTGGCTCTGGGTCATTGATCGTTATCACGATATTTTGGTGACTAGAGATCGCCTTGCGTTAACATCGCGAGAAAGAGAAGCCGCCCAAATAGCGAACGGCATGTCGGACGAGCTGGGCGATTTCATTCCAAGGTTTTTCGCTGCGAATTGGCGGGAGATTCGACGCAGTTTGTAACACCCCCGGTTCTATCGACAAAGCGAGTGATCGGAAATTGCGGAGCGCAGTCTACGTCGGTACCACTCAAGTTTCCCGTTACGTTGGCCGCAACGAAACCCGCGAAAGCGCCGTCTTCCAGGTGGACACCATTCCCGCCATTGCCGGTGATTGTTTGACCAAAAAAGGCTACCGACGCGCTGGCGCGGAGTGTCATGCCATCACCGAGATTGCCACTGATCGTACCGCCGCGGAGTTGCAGGGTGCTTACGCCCGCCTGAACGCCAACAGCGTTGTTGAGAAAGCTGGAATTGGAAGCTTCGAAGTAAGACCCAAAAAGTCCAGCCCCTTCAGCTGCATTACCTTGGAAGACGTCATTACTGCTGAATATTTGCGAGCCACCGCTCTCGGTTAGACCGCGGCCTCCGCTGTTCTGGATCACGTTGCTCTCAAGAAAGGCATGGGAACCACCACTTACAAATACACGCGCCCCAGCCTTCTTTCTGGGCGGATCACGGGCAAACCGGAAGTTATTTTGCTCCGCGTGCGAATCGTTTTCGATAAACGTCCTTCAACGAGGTTAAATGCTCCGAGTATTTCCTTCTCTGTGGCTTTTTTGTGGCTCTCTGCTCTACAAATTTCGCGCATCAAGAGATGCAGGGTAAGTGCCTCTCTGGGTTGAATTTAGATTTTGGGTACGAAAAGTTTTGCTAAACCGTTATACGGGCTCAAACCTGTATCGAGGGTTCGAATCCCTCTCTCTCCGCCACCTTTATTATCTGCTGCTTAGCGCCGGTTACCTCATCGCGTTTCCACTTGCAATATAGAGAAGAAACAGACCGTCATATGGTCTGCACGCGCGCAATTCGTTCCCGTTGTTCTGTTAGCGGGTTGCAGGACATCGACAAGTCTTCGATTTGCGCTGTGGTTTTTTGCGGCTTTCCTTTACGAGCAATCGAGCAACTGAGTTGATGGCGACCTTGCGAACAGTAGTGAATAAGGTCTGGATAGCCGACGATCCATGAACTGAATAGAGCTCTGTGTCCGCCTTGACGACAATTCTGAAGATGATGGCGATAAGCCCGTCTCTTGACACTTTCGGGTTAAGGGATTTAGTCGTCTATTTTTGCGCCTGCGCCAATTTTTCTCTTACCACACCGCCGTGATGCCCGGTTGCCGCCCCCTCTGAAGAAACAGGCCAGGCCGAATAGATAGCCGAAGTTGTACCAGGATCCATTGTTGTGGACCTCATAGACATTGAGGTCGCCCTTAAATAACGAGGCCACGAATACAAACGGCGCAATAAAGCCCTGCCAGAGACCGAGCCAGAAGCCCGCGAATTCGCCGGGTTCACTCGCCATTTTCCTGGATGGGTTAGGACCCGGCGCGCACCCAGCCAGAATGCTCAGCAGCAGCAGGACAAGCACAAGCACGGTCAAAGAGGTTTTCATCGACATTCCTCCTGCCTTACGCTTCTACGAGGCACGGGCATGAAAAGTTTCAGAAGGGCCGGCTACCGCGCCATGCATCTTTTTTAGCCGCTCACCCGTATACCCGTTAGCATGAACGCGACCGCCTGCTACTTCGTGAACTGGATGGAGTCCGAGACCAGCGCTATCGCTCGTGGCCTTCGCCGGCGAGACCCGGACTTGCTGGGCCGTCTCATCGAGCATTACCAGCATCGGCTGCTGCGTTACCTTGTGAGCCTGACGGCAGATCGTGGCATCGCCGAAGACCTGTTCCAGGAAACATGGATGCGGGTGCTGGAACGCGGTCATCAATATGACGGCCGGCACGAGTTCAGCACTTGGCTGTACACGATCGCCAGGAACCTCACCATCGATCACCTGCGCCGGAAGGGGCCAGCAGTCAGCTTGGACGCACTCATGGAGGCGGAAGACGCGGCCCCGCCCTACGAGCCTGCCAGCGCTGGGCCATCTGCCTTGGATACCGTGGTGCAGCACGAGGTGGCCGAACGCGTCACGGCGGCAATGAGCGGCCTGCCCATCGAGTACCGCGAGACCGTGGTCCTTCGCTTCCAGGAGGGGCTTGGGCTGGAGGAGATCGCGACCCTTACCAAGCTCCCGTTGGGCACGGTGAAGTCGCGCCTGTACCGTGCCTTGAATATGCTGATGGTTCTCCTGAAAGGAACGCGGCCATGACCCAGAGCTTACATCAGGAGATTCGGAGACTGATCGCGACCTCCGCGGATGATCTCTCGGAAGCCCAGCAGGCGCTGCTACACGCGCACCTACAGGACTGCGGGTCGTGCCGCGAGTATGCGGCGGCGACAGCGGAGATCGTGCGCGCGCTGCGTGGTATTCCAGTGGCGGCCGATCCCAGGTTGGTTCTCAACACCCAAGCTCGCGTCCGTGCTCGGGCGTTTGCACTGCGCCAGAGGCAACAGTGGCTGACGCTGGTAGCGCTGGCCTGCCCGCTCGTGGGTCTGTCTGCGGCCATCACCACTCCCCTGATCTGGCGGGCGTTCGATTGGATCGGGACCCACGCCGGCCTCCCCCGGCCGGTGTGGCAGGCTGGATTCGCCTTCTACTGGATGGTCCCAGCATTGCTGGTCAGTGTCCTGCTGCTTTTCCGCGGCACGCACCTGGCGAACGGCGGGCACTCCCGAGAATCGAGTTAAGGGAACAAGCTATGGAACTGAAGAACGAGACCAAGGTCGGATTGAGCGGCGAAGTCAGCATCATCCCGATGTGGGCGTGGATCCTGGGGGTCATCGGCTTCGCCGTCATGCAGGTGGTCTGCAACGTGGTGCTAGCGCGACAGCACGACGCTCCGCCCCCCCTCGTGCGCGCCTTGCTGGGATTGCTGGCAGGGGCCGTCGCCGCTTGTTACCTGCTGCTTATTGGCTACATCACTCGCGACGCCCGCCGCCGCGGCATGAGCCCCGTGCTCTGGACGTTCGTGGCCATCCTGGTACCGAATGCTTTGGGCATCATTCTCTACTTTATTCTGCGGCAGCCGATTCGCAGCGCCTGCCCACAATGCGGGAGCTTCGTCCAGAGTGGCTTCAACTTCTGCCCGCACTGCAGCCATAGGCTGAGCCCCAGCTGTCCCAAGTGCCAGCACATGGTGACCGCCACGGACGTGTATTGCCCCTACTGTGGAACGCCGCTTACGACAGCAGTGACGCCGGGTGCTGGATGAGCCCGCGCTGGCGGGATAGCCGGAGATGGCTTTCGAAGGTTCTGTTTTTCGTCCTGGTAGTTCGGCACTGTTCTTCGTAGGAAATTGGCATGCATGACACAAAGGAACGGTTGTCTTTGTTGTGGATCTTCGCGTTACTCAACTATCTCTATGCGGACGTTGTAGCCCTGTTCGCAATTGCCGGCACGGGAAATTCATTCGAGCCTCTCCCTCCTTGGGCTCTGATGGCTTCAGCGGTCTTGATGGAAATACCCATCGCCATGATTGTGGCGTCTCGGCTGCTTTCGTTTAAAGCGAACCGGCTGGCAAATATCATCGCCGGGACCCTTCTCACCCTGATCAACGGTTTCCTGACCTTCGTTGCGCCTCTGCTTGGGTGGGGACGGCCACCTGCTTTCCCGGAGTATTTGTTCTTCGCAACCATCGAAACTCTGGCCACGTCGGTCATCATCTGGCAGGCGTGGACCTGGTCAGAGGTCGAAGCCAGTAGTCTGTCGCGGCCAGGCCCTCTAGCGCTCGGCAAAGGCCGGCTCACTGATGGGAGCGCTGGCCGCTGATGTTATTGTGCCGGAAGTGATCTAGTTTGGTTCCGTCGCTCCGTGTTGCAAGCCGCCAAGTTGCTCTTTCGGAACCTCGAACTCTGCGACTCCGCAACTCAGACAGATTGTCAGATCTGGAAAAACCCACACGATGGGTCTACTTGGGCCATCGGGGCCCGGAAAGTGAATTGCAATCTCGCCAGTGAAAATCCTGCGGTTCTCCGACTTGCAACGTCGACATCCCATACATGCCACCTTTCAGCATGAATGCAATGTAAGTATCTCTAGTTTGACGCGACAGATCCGTGCTAAAGATTACGAGCTAAAGTGATCGGCGTCACATCCTTGGGGCTATTTCTCGCCTCAGTAAAAGCGAGAATTTTGTCGCAGCCAACAAAACACGAAGTGTAATGCCTCGCATGACTGGCCGTCGCCAGCTCTATCTTGGGAAGATTCGCGCTTCACTCAAAGTGAAGTGTGCACATTGCGGCGCAGAGCTTCCGCCGAGCCAGCAAGTGCGTATCGACTTTGTCCACATGCGATGCAGGAAATGCGGGCAGACGTTCATACCAGAGAAGCGCTAGCCTAAGTACAAAAGCCGCCACGAGCGACAGCTCAAACGGCGGCCTTTGGTCCCCCTGAGCGCGATCTGCCTTCGGAGAGAACCCACGAATGCAGACCCTGGCCGCTCAAGGTACAGGCAGTTGTAGTTGCAGTCAATTCCCCGAAAGTATAGGCCCCTTCCCTTCGCTGGGATCAGGGCAGCGGGATCTTATCGCCAAAACCAAGTTGTTCGCGCACAGAAAACTGATACACTCTCGCACGCAGTGAACCCTGTACCGCCCGTGAGGCACGACACGATTCTTCCCGAGCACGCCCGGAAGTCCATTGAGCGCTTCTAAGGACTAACCGAAAAGTGCATCAAGTAGAGATGAGCCTCACTTCCAAACAAGCTATCCTGGCTGGCCCTTCACTTTGAAGCGCGCAGGAAAACGACACCGTGCGAAGGGACCTCGTGGGAATAGGTCCCAGTGAACGTACCAAGATCCTTGTGCTCCCAGAGGTCACGGAGTTTAGTCGCGCCTTCGAACCTGATCGCACTCAAGTCTAATTGTATGGTCATCGCCCCTTCCCCGCGATTGAAGAGCCCCACAGCCTGACTTCCGTCAGCAAGCGGCCGCGTCCAAATCTCCAAAGGGCCCTCCTCCCACACTCGGTGACCCTGCGCGCCTTTACTGTCCTGATCCACCGAGATCACTTCGCGGTTCGTGAGAAGTTCCTTCGTTTCTTCGTTCATGGAGCGCAGGTCATTTCCCGCCAGTAGAGGGGCTGCCAGCAAGGCCCATAGAGCCATATGAGTTCGGTATTCGTCCCGTGTCATACCGCCGTTTCCGACCTCCAACATGTCGGGATCATTCCAGTGACCTGGGCTGGCGAACGTCTCGAGGCCGTTCTGGGAGAATCCGATTACAGACATGCGATCGAAGTTGTCGCTGATGTCGCCCGTTGTGCGCCAGGAATTGCCCGTTCTTGCTCCCCACCGCCAAGGGGCCTTGACGCCCCAGTTGCAGATACTGAACACTATCGGCCTGCCGACTTGGGCGATGCCATCGCGAAACTTGGCGTACTGGACCTCGGGATCGAGGCCATCGGCATAGCACCAGTCGATCTTGACGTAGTCCACACCCCAAGCTGCGTACGTCTTTATGTCCTGCCGTTCGTGCTCGTAACTACCTGGCCGCTTCTGGCACGTCATGCGACCTGCGTCTGTGTAGATGCCGAGCTTCAACCCCTTGCTGTGGACGTAATCCGCAAGGGTTTTTATACCCGAAGGAAAGTGGGCTGGGTCGGCGATGATCGTTCCGTCTTGAGCGCGACTCACCTGCCAGCAGTCGTCAATGTTCACGTATTGATATCCGGCATCACGCATGCCTGTAGCCACCATGGCATCGGCTGTTTCGCGGATCAACTGCTCGTTCACATTGCAGGCGAATTTGTTCCAGCTATTCCAGCCCATTGGTGGCGTTTGCGCCAGCGTCGTGCTACCGGGGCCCTGTGCCGCCGCGAGTCTAAAGAAGATCAATGTCAAGAGCAAGCCGCGCAAAAGCCCGCTGCCCATAGGACCTCCTGAGAAACGGGAATAGCGTAACCGCTTACGTCCGCCGATTGCAAGCTTTCTGCAGAAGCACAGCGGTCGTTGACATTGCCCCGTAATCCCGTGTTTGGGGCTTGATCTCACGAGACCCCTAACTAACTCTTCAGATCGTGCGGAGTCTCACACGCGGGGTGACGAAATGAGCGCCACAGTCCAGGGCGCAAAGGTCGAACGCGGCGACGCAAACAGGCGCTTCGCGGTACTGGCCGTTTCTAATATGTGGATGGACCTTTGGATGCGTGGAAACGTTTGCCCTCGGTCCCAGGTGGAACAGATCGTTGAAGACTATTTCCTCAAAATGGTCGTCTCGGCCAACACTCTCATCAGCCAGATGGCCAAACTCTGTGTCCCGGGGCAGACTAAGCGGCGGCGAGGAGAAGGACAGCCTTGGGAAATTCGTAGTCGGAAGACTTCGTGAAATTGGCGTCGACACAACGTGATTTACGCCATTCGCGCGGGCAAGGCCGTGATCGTGGTTGCAATGATCAGCGGACTTTATCTTCTAATTACAATTCTTTTGTCCCTTATCATTTATCGTGGCGCAGCCCCGAAGCACCGGCTGCGGAAAACTCCGCTTCACCAATCGGAACGTGCGATGGCAGCGCGGGCCGGCAGACCAGGTGAGTCATGAAAATCGGTAATTTCTGCTGGATTCCATACGCAAAGGTGGTGACGCTCGCAGCCATGATTGCACTGCTGTCCCCGGGCATAGGGCAAGAAACGCACACTAAATCGCAGCCGATGGGGGTATCCACAGGCCCTCCGCATCCCGCTGTCAAGGATACTCAGTCACGCGCCATCACTGCGGGAGGATTTGTAGACGGAGCGCCGGCGGTATTCGAGGAGTTCACGAAAGCCGCTGGCCTGGACAGATTTCATCATCGTTCCGGTACCCCGGAGAAGGAAACCATTCTCGAGACCATCGGCTCCGGCGTAGGGCTCTTGGATTATGACAACGATGGTTGGCTGGATATTTACCTTGTCAACGGCTCGACCTTCCCCGCTTTGAACGGTCAAGCGCCAGCACCGCGCGCCGCGCTGTTCCACAACAATCATGATGGGACGTTTAGCGACGTGACCGATCACGCCGGGGTAGCCAATGAGCGCTGGGGATTCGGCGTTGCCGTCGGAGATTATGACAACGACGGATGGCCCGACATCTACGTTGCGAATTTTGGGAAGAATCGCCTTTACCACAATAATCACGATGGAACCTTCGCCGACGTTGCCGAGAAAGCCGGAGTTGCACTGGGCGGATGGTCTGCCGGGCCGACCTGGGGAGACTACGATCGCGATGGCCGGTCCGATCTGTTTGTCCCCGGATACGTGAAGTTCGATCCGGCACATCCTCCCTTACCCGGCGAGCGTGGTGTGTCACTCCACTCATGCCAGTTCCGCGGCGTCAGGTCTTTTTGCGGACCCCTGGGCTTGCTTGGTGAAACGGATCATCTGTTTCACAACAATGGCGACGGCACGTTCACAGACGTCAGCCAGAAAGCCGGGGTGGCTGACGATCGCGGGTACTATGGCCTCGCGTCCGTCTTCGTGGACATGGACGGAGACGGGTGGCCGGATCTCGCCGTAGCCAACGACTCGGTGCCGCGCTACCTTTATCGCAACCTGGGCAATGGCAAGTTCGAAGATGTGAGCTACGTCTCAGGTTTCGCACTGACGGACACGGGCCTTGCGCAGGCATCTATGGGGCTCGCCGTCGGCGATTACAATCGCGATGGTCGGCCCGACATTTACGTCACCGTTTTCTCCGACGACTTCAATACCCTGTATCGGAATGACGGCAATTTCAGCCTTTCGGAAGTGAGTTTTCAGGCCGGCGTCGCCAATCTCACAATTCCTTTTCTTGGCTGGGGCACGGGATTTCTGGATTACGACAACGATGAACTGCTGGATCTTATCGTCGTCAACGGACATGTGTACAAATGGATTGACGCAAAAGATTGGGGGACGACTTGGGCACAGCGGCCGCTGCTGTTCAGAAATATGGATGGGACAAAGTTCTCCGAGGTGCCGGCAGCAACGGGAAGCGGGCTGGCAGACGTGATCCCGGCCCGAGGTCTGGCCATTGGTGACCTGTTCAACGACGGAAAGCTTGATGTGGTGATCAATAACCTCGACTCTGAGCCGGCGCTGCTTCGAAACTCAGTGAAGAATGACAACCACTGGATTGAGTTCCACCTCGTCGGGGGCGTGGGAAGCCCGCGCGACGCCATCGGGGCAAAAGTCCTCGTTGCCACGAAAGGGATCCGGCAAAGCGCTCAACTGGTCATCGGCGGAAGCTACGGGTCAAGTTCCGATCCTCGCCTGCATTTCGGGCTAGGCAGCGCAGCGGTTATCGATCACGTGGAAATCCAATGGCCGAGCGGGAAGAAGGAGATTGTCCCTGCTCCAGCTATCGACCGCATAGTGACGGTGATCGAAGGAAAAGGTGGGGCCGAAAAGTAAAAGACCCTGCGTAAAGGTTCCCGCGCAGGGTCCCCGAGTTGAAGCACTGATTAGAACTCCAGTCGCGCCCCCAATTGAATACGTCGTGGTGCGCTGACATTGCCAGACCATTGGCCGAAGGATGGATCACTCACGTCGGTGTGAAGCGATCCTCCATTCCCGTTGCTGATGTTGAAGTTACTATCATCTACAAACACGTGATAGTTAAACGCGTTGTAAAATTCCGCACGGAACTGGAAGTTTACGCGTTCGCTGATACGCGTATTCTTCGTCAAGGCAAAGTCCACATTTTGATAGTGCGGACCTCTGATATTTAAAACCCGAGGGCCGGAACCGGTATATCCAAAGACTCCGGTGCAAGTCGGACAGGAACCAGCCGGTTGAAATGCATCCAACGGTTCGAATGCGGCCGGATTTAGTACTGGCCCTTTATTGGGGTCGAAGTCGTTCGGGTTCTGCAAGAACGGTTTCGCGCCCGGAACGAGTCCGACCAGGCAGCCCTGACCAAACTGTCCAACCACCTCACAGCTTCCGGAACGTACGAAAAGTGGTGTGCCACTCGAGTAGCGGATGACGGGGCTGATCTCCCATCCTCCCACAATATGGCTTAGCACTTTGTTCTCACTCAGGTAAGGCTTGCCCTCTCCAAGCGGGAGCTCGTAAACGAAAGCTGCAGACAAAGTTTGCGGAACGTCGTCTGGGGTGAGCGACCGGTTCCGCCTTATTTCAAACGGCGAAATGACCCCCTGCGAGCTGTTCCATGTGCTGGCATTTGACTGGGTGTTGTCTGCGGCGTCGGTGATCAACTTCGAGTTGGTGTAGGCGACGAGCATGTACAAGCTCTTCTTGTATCGCTTCTCAAACTTGAGCTGGAACGAGTGGTAAATGGAGCTGCCGTGGTTCTCGTTCAACCCGATCATGGTGCCACAGTATTGCGGGTACGGCAGCAGTGCCTGTGCCACGTCGGGGTTACATTGTCCGGTGCTGGTCATGTCCGCGACCCAGCCCGAGTACGGCGACGTCACCCCGTAAAGTGTCTGACTGTCGGAGTTGAACACAGCGCTCAATTCAGGTACGTAGCCGCAGTTTACGTTTGGTGCCGGATTGGCTGTTGCGCAACTCGGATCGATTGGTGTCGTGTTTGCCTCGAGCGCTTTGATCCTGGGATCAAAAGGATTGAGTACGTTGATCGGAAGTAGATTCGACGGAAGGCGTGTTCCCTTGTTGGCCACGTAAGCGACACTCAGGTACACGTCTTTCGGCAGTTGCCGCTCAATGGTCAGGTTCCACTGCTGAGAGTAAGAGCGTCGATTGGCATCGAGCGGCCGGTACGTTGGCGTCTTACCATTGTCGTACGCACCGGAAATAAATGGCGGAAGTTGCGCCGGGAGCGGGACTCCGTTGTCCAAGTAGAACGCCGGATCGTCCTGATTTGTGTTTGGATCAAGATGCGTCCCAAAGGCTTGATTCAAGTTGTAGCCGTCGAGCGACATTCCCGCGTTCCATCCCGGGTAGAAGGCCTGGGTGAAGAACACTCCATAGCCGGCGCGAACAACGGTCTTGGGATTGAGCGCATAGGCAAAGCTGAGCCGCGGCGCAAATCCATTGTGCCACGGTCTTTCCGGAAACTCGTTGCCGTAACACGCTTGCCCGCAACTGGAGCCGGATCCCGCAAACGCCAGCCGCCCTGGAATCCCTGCTGTCGGATTGGCGCCGGCCGGATCAAAGAATGAGAAGTGGTTGAACTTCTCCCGTGAGGGCGAATAATAATCCCATCGCATCCCGTAATTAACCGTCAACTTGGGCGTGACTCTCCAGGAATCATTGCCGTGCAACGCCCAGACGACCTGTCGCGGATACCAGGAGGGAACAGTTCTCCAGTCCACGCTCCCGCCACTAACCGCACCGAGCAAATAACTGGCAACGGCACTCCCGCTGGTCGGTCCCGGTATAGCGGTGGTCGAACGATCAAAACCATAAGTTCCGGCCTGATTCGTGTGCTGATGGACGTTGCCCTGTACCGATCGCCACTCGCCGCCGAAGGTCAGCGTGTGATGACCGCGCACGATATTCACGAGGTCATTGATGACCCACGTGGGACGAGCTGTGATATTGCCGCCAGAAGGGCCCGACTGGTCCCCGAGTTGCGTAAATCCATCTCCGAAGTCAAACCGCGGCAGGGCGTTTGTCCCGGGCGCCCCGGCTATCTGGGGCAACTTGCCGATAAAATCCAGGTTTACGGAACCATAACCCTCATTCCTGTTCAGGTATCCGACAGTAACATGGTTGGTCACCGTTGATGAGAAAGTGTGCTCCCAGTTAAAGCGCGAGATGGGTGAATTCTGAGGACGAGTAGGTTCTTCAGTGGCAATCGCCGGAGGCAAGAGCGTTGCTGTGTTATAGCCGGTGAACTGACGCCACCAGAAGAAATAAAAGTGATCCTTGTCACCGTAGTTATGGTCAATTCTTGTCATAAACACGTTGCTGTTGGCGACAAGGGTGTCGGGCACAGGCCGGGGCGCGGTGTAGTTGTCCTGGGCTCCAGAATTCGTGGGCTGGGGCAATTCGGCCAGATACGCAGCCGCAATCGGACTAACACACGCCGAAGGAATAACGTTGCCTGGGAAATGTTGTCCCGGACCAAAACCTGAAGGCAAAGCGTTCATGCAGGCGACAGATTGCGGCCCTGTGGACTGGTTGGAATTGGAGCCGGGGGCGAAACTTCCAGGAGCATAGATCGGGAAAGCCCAATCGGAGAAATCCCCGGACCTCTCGCTTAACGAAGGTATCGAAATTGTCGGTCTGGTTGCACCACCCGCTTGGTGGAACGCCTCCCAATCAAAGTAGAAATAGCTGCGGTGCTTGGAAGTGCCTTCATAGAGGTGCGGGATCTTGATGGGACCGCCGAAGTTGGCGCCGAAGTCATGCTCATTGTCCGGAGGCCGCTGATCGCAGCCGGGACTCCCGCACGGGGGAGCATTCCACGGTTTGGCATTTAACCACCGATTGCGAGCGTACTCAAATACTGCGCCGTGATACTTGGTCGTCCCCGACTTACTTACCATGGTGATCTGGCCGGAGGTGGATGATCCGTACTGGGGAGCGTAGTCCGAGGTCAGCACCTTGACTTCCTGCACCATGTCGGGCGACATCTGAAAGTCGCCCTGGATCGAGACCATGCCGCTCTGGCTCATGAAGCCTTCCTGCATGGTCGCACCGTCCAAAAGCGCTTCGTCTCCCGACTGAATGCCGCCGTTGATACGGGCATTAAATGCCTCATTGCTGCTGCCACTGGAGACACCCGGCAGCAAAACGGCGAAGCTTGCGGAGGAGCGCGGCTTGCCGGAAACAATAAGGGGAAGGTCTTTCACGGTTTGAGGATCAATGCCACCCTGGAGAGTACCGTCGTCGTAATTAATGAGAGTGTTTTCGCCCTGAACCGTGACCGTCTCGGTCGCCGCTCCAGCCCTTAACACCGCATCCGCGCGACCTGACTGGTTGATGGTCAGCTCGATATCGCTCTGGACATATTTCTGAAAACCGACCATGGTCACGTCCAGATCGTAGGTGGCGGGAGTCAGATTCCGGAACGTATACTCGCCACGTTCGTTCGATGTGACTTTCTGCTGAAAGCTCGTAGCTTTGTTGGTCAGCGTCAACTGCGCGCCGACGATCGCAGCGCCAGACGCATCGGTCACAGTGCCGCTCAGCGTCGAATTTCCGATCTGGGCTGAGGCTTGATAGGTGAAGGGGAACAGAAGCAGAAAAACTAAGGAGCCTGTAAACAGACAAGCGGCGAGGAATCTCGCGTACATGATCGACCCCCGAGTGCCGAGCAGATTTTTGCGTGGTACTGTCCAACCACGACCCGCTACTTGTACTGCTCACGCCTGTGAGAGTCAAGCAAAAAAGAAGTAGGACTGGGACCTTAGGGCTGTGTGGTTTGAGCGCTTGGAACCGCGGCCTTGTCCAGTTCCTCTAGGATCCGAAAGGCCGCGTCTGCCTCAGCTTTTCGTCCTAGTCGTTCGTATGCGCGCCCCAGAAGGAAGTAAGCCTGCCGCATGCGGGGCTCAAAGCGAAGCGAAGCCTTCAATTCAGGAATTGCAGCCTCCAGTTGGTCCGTCTTCAAAAGCGCGTTCCCGAGGGCAAAGTGGGCTGCGGCCGAGTCGGGGGCAAGGCCGACGGCTTTGTTCAGCCAGGTCACTGCCTGGCCGTAATCCTGTTTGTAGGTATAACAGGCGCCGAGACCATACGCTACGTCGTAGCTCAAACCCGCGAGCTCTGCGGCCTGGGTGTAATAAGTTATTGCTTCTTCAAACTTCGATTGTGAGCGCATCAACTCCGCAAGATTGATTACAGCTTCCACGAAATGAGGATCTGCTTGGATAGCTTTTCTGAATTCCTGCTCGGCACCTGCCGGATTGCCGTTCTGCACGGCCGCTTCTGCAAGGAGTTCGTGCACCTGGCTTGATTCAGGATGAATGCTCAACAATTTTTGGTATTCCTGCTGAGAGAGCGCACGGGAGGCGAAGGACATGTAATAAAGCGCGTCAACGTCCCTCGGAGAACGCGCCAGCGCTTTGCGAAACGCTTTGAATGCAGAAAGCAGGTCCCCCTGTGCCAGCTGGGCCCGACCGAGAACGATCAACATGCGCACATCTGACGGGCTTTTCTTAAGGTAGGCGGATGCGAGCTGTTCTGCCCTGGTATAGTTACCCTGGTATAGCGCTCGCGTAGATTCGCTCAATGCCACGGTCTGGGAAAACGCAACTGCGGACACGGAGCCGGCGAGACAGAAGATACGCACCAAGCTGGCAACCACGACGAAACTGCAGCCACACCCGTACACGCTTCTACTGAGTGTCAAAGGGTTGCACCTTCACCGTTCGTAGCACTTCCAGACTTTTCTGATCACTCTGCTTTTGTAACTCTTCATAGAACTTGGCCTGAGCTTCTCGTCGCGGGTCTTTCGTCCGTATATATAAGCTAAGCAGATAGAAATTCGCCGAATAATGACGGGGAGCGATCTCAAGAGCGCGTCTCAGCTGCTGTTCGGATTCTGGGTAGTTCTGTCTAAGATAATAGTAGTAGCCGAACTCAGCCAGCGCATCGGCATAGCTTGGACTTCCCTTGAGGGCGGCCCGCAATTGGCCTTCGGCATCGTCGAGGTGCCGTTGACGCAACGCTATGGCGCCCAAATAATAATGCGCTGCGGTTGCGGTTTCAGCAGACGCGAGCGCCTGCGTAAGCCAGGGCAACGCCGATTCGTAGTCCTTGCCGCGGAAGAACACTTCGCCCAGCGCCAGTTTCGCGCGTGCGTCGCCTGGTTTCAAGTTGAGATACTTCTGGAAATAGGGAACAGCCTCGGTCGGATCCTGGTTGAACGCCGAAGCGGCTCCCATAGCATAGTTGTACGAAGCATTGTCAGGCTGGAGTTTCACCGCTTTGGCAAACGACTCTCGGGCCTCCCGAATGAGTTCGAGCTCAATGCAAACTCGACCAAACGCGTAGTGAACGGGCGCGTTCCCCGGATCCAAGTCTCTCGCGTGGGCAAGATATCCCAGCGACCCTCGATAATCTTTTTGCTCATCGGCAATCCTTGCCAGCTCAAACAAGGAATGGACTGAAAGATTGCCACCATTGACGAAATTGTCCATTGTGGAACGCGCCTCATTCAGCCGACCGGAGGTTTCATACGCAAGCGCCAGGGTGTGCTGCAAATCCGCCGACAGGGACTGTTTCTTAGCCATCGTTTCGAGAATGGAGGCGACTGCGTCCGCCCGCTTTGCCGCCTGCAACACTGGCGCAATCTGGCGCGCATCTGCTTCGGAGAGGTCCGGGCTAGCCAAAAGTCGCACCAGAAGGTCGTCCGTTCTCTTACGTTCTCGCAGCGCGGCGTAATCGGCGCACATGAGCGACAGGACCTGTGCTGTTTCCTGGTGCTCCTGCGCGAGGTTTGCCAGCCGCGCCAGCGACTGCCTATATTCCCCGCGCCGCAACAACAGAGCGGCGGCCTGATAGTTAGCCTCCGCGCTCCGGGGGTCGTATTTCAGGAGGCGTTGATAAATGTCGAGGGCCTTGTCGGATGAATGGGATACTGCCGAATGCTCCTGATAAAGGCGTCCCAGATTCAAGTAAGCTGCCTCGAGCCCGGGATCTCGCTCGATGGCCTTTAGGAAAGCTCTTTCGGCTTCCGCGTACCGCCCAGACTGCGCGTCTATGACTCCAGCCAGATTGTCGAACCCGGCATCTTCGGGAAAATTTCGAACGCATTTCTTCAGCAGCGCACTGGCACCTGCAAGATCGTCCCTGGAAATGAGGTCCTGGACTTGAAGAATGGCTTGCTGCCGCTTCGCTTTGTCCCCTGTATCTGGCGCTGTAGGCGTGTCAAGTGAATTCAGGAGAATTGAGCACAGGAGGAGCGAGACGAAAGCGAAACCGCGTGCTGGCATTGCTGAATCCCGGGCGCTTGAAGAGCGCAGAACCAGGCAGATTATATCCGACGAGATCGAAGCACGATCCGCGGGTGCGGTGCTGTATACTTGCCCGCGCAAGTCGAGGCCGGCCGAATGCATTTTCCCATTATTTCTAAGAACCCGGGCCGAGCTATCGTGCTCATCCTATCGGCGATGCTGTTCGCGGTTCCCCCTTCTCCTGCCCAGCGGACTCCTTCTCAGGATGACCAGAACTTCAGAATATCTAGTGCGATTGATGCCCTGAAATCTGGCAATCTGGACACCGCAGAGCGAATCCTTATCGGCGAATTACGACGCGGGGTCAGAAGCGCTTTGGTGTTTCACAATCTTGGTGTCATCGCACAGGAGCGCGGGAACCATTCCCTGGCGATCGCTCGCTTTCGGGAAGCGGCCCAGCTCCAGCCGGATTACGGACCGTCACGACTACTGTTAGGGTCCAGCCTCCTGGTAATCGGAAACCGCCAGGAAGCGTTGTCGGAGCTCAGGCGAGCAGCCCGGCTCATGCCGCAAGAACCGGCCGTACATCTGGAACTGGCAAAGGCATACGAATCCTCGGGAAAATGGCTTGAAGCCGTCCCGGAGCGCCAGAGATTGGCAAGCCTTGCTCCCGACAACGCAGACTACTCTTATCGTCTGGCAAAAGACTTGCACGAACTTTCGGCCTGGTGCCTACAGGAAATTCGGCGCACCAATTCGAATTCGGCCCGCTTGCACCAAGCGCTCGGCCAGGAGTATGCGCTGCAGGGCAAATATGAGGAAGCGGTGGCCGCATACGAACAGGCCGCACGCTCCGACCCGACAATGCCGGAACTGCATCTCGGGTTGGCTATGGTGCTGCTTCAACTGAAGCGCTTCGACGAAGCATTGCAGCAGATCGAGCTTGAACTCAACCTCGTTCCGGAAAGCAAGATTGCCGCTGAGACAAAGTCGAGAATCTTAGTTGCGAAAGAATCGAGCATACGATGAGCTTGAGTCTTCAGAGTTTCCGAACTTGGGGTCTGCTTTTGCCGTGCGCGTGGAGCATTGCAATTCCTGCGGCCACTCAGCGGCGGCCGCAAGTCTCGGAAGAGCTCCCGGTGCTAGAAGCAGGGCGGGCAGGGTTGCAGCTGCAGCTGGATTCCGAACAGCGGGCAAAGATGGAGGCAGCCCTCGCGAGAAAAGACTACAAATCGGCAGAGGCTGTTCTGGTGGAGGAAGCTGATAAGGAGCCAAAGTCGGTCAGAGCAGCGAGTCTGCTCGAATTTGCCGGCGGAGTCTTCTTTCTTGACCGGGAGTACCTAAAGTCGGCGATAGCCTTCAAGAAAGCCGAGGCGATTGCGCCAATGAGCGAGAGATCGCGTTTCACTCTGGCAATGGCCTACATTGAGCTTGGTCGTCCACAGTGGGCGCAGCCCGAACTCGTACGACTCGCCGCCTTGAAACCAAGCAACGCTCTTTACCTATACTGGTTGGCCCGTCTGGATTACGACGGCCACAAGTACACAGAGGCGGTCTCGAAACTGCAGAAGGTCACAGCACTCGATCCAGGAATGGTACGGGCCCACGACCTGTTGGGTCTGTGCTACGACTACCTGGGAGATCTGGACAGAGCCATCGCTAGTTTTGAACGCTCCGTTACTCTCAACCGCGCACAGGCGAAGCCATCTCCCTGGCCGCCCCTCGATATGGCAGTCTCGCAGGTCGAGATCGGACGGCTGAATGACGCGGAAAACAATCTTCGGGAAGCGGTGCGATACGATCCCCGTTTGCCTCGCGCCCACTACGAGCTGGGGCGCGTACTCGACCAGGAGGGAAAGGCCGAGGGCGCAATTCAAGAATTGAAGGCAGCGTCAGCCGTGGACCCGAATTACCCTGAGCCGCATTATCTGCTGGGGCGCATTTACCATCGGCTCGGCAAAGACGAGCTTGCCAAGTCTGAAGTTCTGCAGTTTCAGCAATTGCAGACGAAGAAGCATTGGCGCTAATTCAAGGTCACAAGTTACGACCGGCCGACACCCGATAGCTCGGGAATGCCGAATTGAGGGCACTATGAACAATACCCGCAGTGTACTTTTCTGCATCGCCCTGCTTTTCGTTTCCGATGCCCTGTTTGCGAGTGACGTCTCGCTCGTGCGGTTCGGTTGGACTGTAGTCGCGGATCTAGGAGGGGCACAGCTGAGCATTCGCCATGAAAAGGTCGGTGTCGTACTGGACAACGTGGAACTCAAGGTTGCCGTAAATGGCGACTTTGTGCGTCTCCAAAAATGGCAGGCGGAGACTCAGGGCAGCAACCGCTTGGTGATCAAAACGCTCGACCCCGCCACGGCTTGGCATGTCGACTTGTCCCAAAACGAGGTTCGAATCTCAAGCACCTCCGATAATGGCATGCTCGCCGGCCACGCACCTGCCCCGCGCGAACGCATGATTGCACGGCTAATGGACCGCGAAGGCACGCCAGCGGAGTGGACAGGAACGGCCGAGGTCGCACATAGCTACGGTGGCGGATACACCCGCCACCCTTCGTTCCTGCCGCGCCGGAATCCCGAGTGCATGTACTTTGCTCTGGGAGAGGTCCAGGCCACGGGGTTTCACAGCCTGTTTGACCGTCCCACAGATATTGCGATTGATTTCGCTGAAGGCGCTTCTCTGACGCGGGATCCCGGGAACATCGATATGCTGAGCGTTCGCATTCCCGTTCCGGGAAGCACGTTTGTACGCCTGATTCCCGACTACTTCATCCACACCCTGGGCGCGCCATTTTACGTTCCTTATAACGATACTTCGTATCCAAGCGCGCCCATGGTGTGGTCGAGCTGGACGAGCTACTACGAGGACGTCAGTGAAGAAGATATCACTCGCAACGCGGACTGGATTACCGACCACCTCAAGCCCTACGGCTTCCAGTTCGTACAACTCGACGATGGTTATGATCGTGGCCCTCACGGCGAGCATTACTGGATTGAGAAATGGGACGAGAAGAAGTTTCCGCACGGCCCGAAGTGGCTGGCAGACTACATCCGGTCTAAAGGCCTGCGACCCGGGATCTGGCTGGTCCCCAATTCCTACGCCGGCGCGTTCGCTCAACATCCCGATTGGTACGTGTACTACAAGAGCGGAAAGGTGGTGCTCGACTACAACACGCCCGCGCTCGACTCCACGAACCCCGCCGTGCTCAACTTTCTGGATAAAGAGTTCACGACATTGTCGGGGTGGGGTTATGACTACTTCAAAATTGACGGTGAGCACGCGATCCCGAAGTATGTGCCGGCAGTGGACCTGGCCCGGCTCTACGACCACAACGTCGATCCCATCGAGGCCTACCGGCGCCGTCTGAGTGTGATTCGGAAAGCGATCGGCCCTGACCGTTTCATCGAAGTGGACCTGGCGGGCACGCCCCTCAACGGCACCGGCTTCATCAACTCCTTCTTTAATGGGGACGACCTTTACGATAACTGGCAGGGCATGTACGCATTGTTCAGCGCCATTAGTGCGAATTCGTTTTTTAATCACATTCTCGCGTACAACATGCCGGGCGAGGGCATGTCTTTAGAGCCCTTCACACGCCCCGAAGATGCCAGGGGCAAAAAGCACCCCAAGGTCATCGCGACCATGGAAGACAGAGAGTCCCCGGTGATCGGATATGGAACTACACTAGCGGAAGCGCACACGGTGGTCAGCCACGTGGCGCTCTCCGGTGTTGCTTATTCGCTCGCCAGCAGGATGCCTGATCTGCCCGAGGAACGGACCGAACTCCTGCACAAGACCCTCCCCACGCTCCCCATCTTTCCGATTGACCTGTTCAGCCGGGGCACGGACATGGCATGGGACAAGTTCAAGCACGTGACCCAGGACGACTACATTCACAACTACCCGGAAGTCCTAGATCTTAAGGTGCAAGCGCCAGCCGGCACATACGATGTAGTCGCGCTGACCAATTGGCGCAGCTGGCGCGACACACGGCAACTTTCTTTAGAAGACAAACTGGGCCTGGATCCCAAAGCGTCCTATGTCGCGTTTGATTTCTGGAACCAGAAAATCTCCGGCGTCTTCCAGAAGGAAATGACAGTCGAATTACAGCCGCACGATACGCGAGTGTTCGCTTTGCATACCCTGGAGGGTCATCCGCAGCTGGTGGGGATTTCGCGGCATATCAGCGGAGCGTACTCCGTTCTGCAGATCAACTGGGACGCTGCAAAGAATGCACTTACCGGTTCGTCACAGGGGATAGCTGGCGAACCATATACGCTTTGGATTTACGTTCCCACCGGCACTACGGTATTACAACTGGCAGCCTCAGCTTCCGGGCGGGCTGTAACTGTCAATCACGTGCAGGAAGGGAATTCGCTCCGCGTGACATTTACCGGTCAAAGCGAGCCGGTGAAGTGGGAGGCTTCGTTCACCAGCGGCACGCGCTAGAACTGTAGCCTTCAGCCACTGAGACCTTTGAGCGGAGGCCTTATGGAGTTCTCCTGCTGGCTGATATCGAACAAACTCTGGAAGTGCGCAGGTGACGAGCAGTGCTCCGCAATCCGTAGTTTAGATTACTTGTAAGATCTGGACTTCCGGGCGTTCGGATCCGTGGATTCCCCTGCTACGATCATCGACCGGACGCTGTCGTTCGGCGTGTTTCGCCACAACTCGCTCCGGTGGCATACCCCATTGTGTGCTATCGGAATGGGCGTTTTCTGGACACTTGCAGCGATGGAACGAGTAAATACGCGAAGTATTCTGCCCTAAGCGGCATCAACGATGCATAATCGCGATTTTCGACAACTTTGGTCATGGCGTAGCGCAAAGCTGCTGAATACAATTCCGAATTGATCAAGCCGGAGGCGCGCATGTTCTGTGACAACTTTGGCATTGTCCCATCCACCACTGCCTCGTTCTCTTCGAAGTACGTTGCCCCATTTCTTCCCCGTCCCCTGCAACACCTCGCGGCCGCTTCCAAACCACGGGTGAAGGTAATCTTGGCGTACCTCATTGTGCTCGGTTTTTCACTTGGCACAAAGGCGCAGACTTCCCTTGCCATCGCCCACCTCGCGGTCATTGACGCACATGGGCAGTTTCTAATTCCGGGTCTCTGGGACATGCATGTGCATCTCGGGAACGCGACCGAAGCATCCTTACCTGTCCTTGTTTCTAATGGCATCACGGGCGTCCGTGACATGGGATCTCCAAGCTATGCCACGTTGCATCGCTGGAGTATCGAAGCTCTCTCCGGTACGCGCATCGGTCCTCGCATCGTTGCATGTGGTCCCATTCTTCACAACGGGCCGCCTTACTTCTGGGGAGTCGAGGCACGCACTCCGGAGGAAGGTCGAGAAATCGTAAGGCGATTGGCAGAGGAGAAGGTCGATTTCATCAAAGTGACCTCGGATATTGATCGCACTACCTACTTCGCCATCGCTGAAACAGCGCGCAAGCTAGGCCTTCCTCTCACCGGTCATTTACCAACAAACGAGAACGGAAGTGGCTTCACGGTGAGCGCCATCGAAGCGTCTAATGCGGGACAGAAGAGCCTGGAACACGCCCAGGGAATACCGTTTTCTTTCGCGGATCGAGACCCACAACTCGTTCCCACATTACTGAGAAACAGCACTGTCGTGGTCCCCACGATCACCGAATATTGGGCACGAGCGCACGTACACGAACTCGCGGAAGGCGTGGATCGAGATCCACGTATAAAAAACATCGCCCCCAGCTTTCGGCAGTTCTGGGAAGCTCAGCTGAAAGGCTTTAGCAAGAATAACGAGGTCCAGCTCAAGGTTCTCGAGTGGCGTATGGCCCAGATTCCGGAGCTGCAGAAATCCGGAGTGCCGCTCTTGGCCGGAACTGATCTGGGTTTCTCGTACGTATTTCCGGGCGACTTGATTAAGGAACTTGAACTTTTCGTTCAGGCGGGCCTCTCGCCCATACAGGCTTTACAAACCGCAACCATAAATCCGGCGAGATTTCTGCACATCGATTGGGAACTTGGCAGCGTCGTCGCCGGCAAGGCTGCAGATCTGGTCCTACTGGCGGCCAATCCCTTGGAAGATATTCGCAATCTCCACCTCGTTCGTGCGGTTGTTCTAAATGGGCGATTCCTTGACCGTAGCCAGCTCGATGCTGCGCTTTCCATGTTTTAAGGATTCTGAGTAATTGTTGCCAACACGTTATGTCCCCTCGGATGACCAAAATAGCTACAAGCCACGAGCCTGGGATAGAACCATGGGTGACTTTGAGTCGCAACTCGCTTGTCGCTCTCGCAAACTCGACGGTACCCGGCTAACTCACCAGAGGAGCCCTATCAGAGGAGGCACAGTCAAACTTCTCCAGGGAAGCTAGATTACCGTGAGGTGGATCTCGAGAGAAGATTAGGAAACATGCGCATGTTTCGCGATTGCGGAGGGATGGTAATCCGCGTCGGTGCGGCCTTGATCTCACGACTCAACCGAAAAATTCTCGTGGACGAGCTCGCCAACCCTGATGTAGCGTATTTTGGTGCTTCTTGCGGAAATCCTACTGAATTGTTTCGTTGAACCGTCGGAGTCATGAGAAGCAAGATTGCAGATGGCACGGGAGACGGTACCGTTTCTGGTCAGGAATCTGTCGATTCGCCCCGATCGCCACTCGCCCAGCCACCCGAAGGTCTTACCGGCCTAAAAACTGAACCCCCACAAACCTACGCTGCCGGAGCGCCCGCCATTCTTAGCTCCATTCATCACCTAGCCTCTCGATCCGCCCTAATACGCGGGAGCTTGGCGCTGCGAGTACTCAATCAGAAAGGCGGGATTGACTGCATGAGTTGCGCATGGCCGGAACCCGACGGCCAGAGGCGCATCGTCGAGTTTTGTGAGAACGGTGCCAAGGCAGTGGCATGGGAAGCTGACGGTCGCCGCGTCGGAGCGGAATTCTTCCGGCAACATTCGGTCAAGGAATTGTCCGAACAATCCGACTACTGGCTCGGAGAGCAGGGCCGCATCACTCACCCGATGGTTCTGAGGTCGGGTTCTACTCACTACGAGCCTCTTTCATGGGATGAAGTTTTTCGCTTCCTTGCGCGGCAGCTGAATGACCTCGCCAGCCCCGACGAAGCCATTTTCTACACATCTGGGCGTACCAGTAATGAAGCGGCATTTCTTTATCAGTTGTTTGTCCGTCAGTTCGGCACCAACAACATGCCCGATTGCTCGAACATGTGTCACGAGAGCTCCGCCGCTGCTCTAGGCGAAGCCATCGGCGTCGGCAAAGGCACGGTAACGCTGGACGACTTTGCGCGAGCCGAGGTGATTCTGATTATTGGACAGAATCCTGGCACCAACCACCCGCGCATGTTGACCACACTCAAGGACGCGAAACAAGCAGGCGCGAAGATCGTGTGCATCAATCCGCTGATCGAGCCAGGTCTCCTTCGGTTCAAGGATCCACAAACTCTGTCCGACGTGCTCGGCGAAGGGACCGCTCTCAGCGATTTATACGTACAAGTACGGATCAACGGCGATGTCGCACTCCTGAAGGGTGTGATGAAAGAAATGTTGGAACTGGAGGATGCGCGACCCGGCACAGCAGTTGACTGGAGCTTTGTGCGCCAGAAGACGCACGGATGGGAGGAGTTCGCGGCAGATCTGAGACAGGAGAGTTTTGAAACGTTGGCGATCCAGTCCGGTGTTACGCGGGCGGAAATGCGAAAGCTGGCGGAACTCCTGGCTTCATCGCAACGCGTTATTGCGTGCTGGGCCATGGGCCTGACGCAACACAAGAACGCAGTGGGAACTATCCAGGAGATCGTGAACCTGCTTCTGATGAGGGGAAGCATTGGTAAGCCCGGTGCTGGTCTTTGCCCGGTCCGGGGACATTCCAACGTGCAAGGCGACCGTACCATGGGCGTGTGGGAGAAGCCTTGGCCGGACTTTCTGGATCGGCTCGAGCAGGTCTTTCACTTCAGTCCGCCTCGTCAACACGGCTTAGATACAGTGGGTTCAATCAAGGCCATGCACGCCGGTCGCGCGAAGGTTTTCTTTGCGCTGGGAGGAAACTTTCTATCCGCCGCGCCAGACACGGAATATACCGCCGCGGCACTGCGGGGTACTCGCCTCACGGCCCACGTCAGCATCAAGCTGAACCGCTCACATCTGGTTACAGGAAAACAGGCATTGGTTCTGCCTTGTCTCGGGCGCACCGAAATCGACATGCAGAGTTCCGGTGCGCAATTCGTAACAACCGAGAATTCGATGGGCGTAGTGGCGTCATCGCGAGGCAGACTCGTACCTGCATCGGAGCACCTGCTCTCAGAGCCTGCTCTGATTTGCCGTATGGCGAAAGCCGTGCTTGGCGAGAGAACGAAACTGGATTGGGACGGGCTCGCGAATAACTATGATCGGATTCGCGATCTGATCTCCCGGTGTATTGCGGGCTGCGAGAACTACAACGAAAAGGTTCGTCATCCGAGCGGATTTTACCTTCCCAACAATGCGAGGGAGGGCCGCTTCGATAAAACCAGAACCGGAAGAGCCCATTTCACTGTCCACCCTTTGCCCATTCACAGCCTCAAACCCGGGGAACTAGTAATGATGACCATTCGCAGCCATGATCAGTTCAATACAACGATTTACGGTTTGAACGATTGCTATCGCGGAATTCTTTCCGAACGCCGAGTCATCCTGATGAATCTCGAAGATGTTCGGGAACAGGGCTTGCGAAAAGGAGACGTGGTGGACTTGGTGAGCCATTGGGGAGCGGAGGAACGGCTGGCCAACCGGTTTATTGTGGTTCCCTACAAGATACCGAAACAGAATTGTGCAACTTACTTTCCGGAGGCGAATGTGCTGGTGCCGGTCGACAGCGTTGCCCAGAGGAGCAATACGCCCACCTCTAAGTACGTTGTCATCACCATTCGGAAACAATCGGGAGTGGAGCCGGGAGAGTCTGGCTAGTGCTTGAGTTATGCCTGCACTTAGCTAATCAAGGCTGTTGGCCAGCACCCGTGACGAGATCGTCGGGGTCCAGGTGGCCGGTGTTCTGGCACATAATTCATGGGAGAATTTGAATACGGTCGGGGTCGGTATGAAAGAGTCTCGGTGGGCGGTTTAGCTCGCCTCAACCGAAGCTCGCAGGAGTAATTGCCGCCAACGCGGTTCGAAATGAAGGCTCAAAGCGTAGGTGGGGACCAAACATGGGAATCATCGTCATCGGTGGGCACTCACGGAGTGTCGGCAAAACTAGCGTGGTCGCCGGCTTGATCGCCGCTCTCCCCGCCTACGATTGGACCGCCTTCAAGATTACGCAGTTCGGACACGGGATCTGTTCACGGAATGGCAAACAGTGCGACTGCGCAACTCGTGATCGGTGCTGGGCGATAACCGAGGAGCAGGACAGGTCGGGTATTTCAGATACTTCGCGATTTCTTGTGTCTGGCGCACGCCAAGCATTCTGGGTCCGTACCGAACAGGGTCGTCTGCACGAAGCCATGTTCATGATGCAACGGAAACTCAAGAGTGCGCCGAATGCCATCATCGAGTCGAACAGTATCCTC
>DATNEX010000041.1:0-26051 GCA_035606605.1 Terriglobales bacterium | reverse complement strand
ACAACCCAAGAAGGACTTGCTATTCTGAAACGAAACCGCAAACCGATTCACCATCTGCAGAGGAAGTTCTATGCCCACCGGACTCGACAAACTCCAGCACATTGTGGTCCTGATGATGGAGAACCGCTCGTTTGACCACATGCTGGGATCGTTGCAAGTGGTCGACAACCGCATTGATGGAGTGACAGACCAGCTCCGCAATCCCGACACAACAGGTGCCGAGGTCAAGCCACAACCGTTGGCGGAATTTCAGGGCCAGCTCAATCCCGACCCGGACCATCACTTCCCGGCCGTTGATTTGCAGATCTTCGGAGGGAACACGGCGCCCGGCCGCCAACCCAATATGCAGGGATTCGTGAAAAGTTACTTTAACCAGCGGGGCGACGTTAAGCATTCCCAGAAAATCATGTACTACTTCCAACAGCAAGACCTGCCGGTGCTGACGACATTGGCCCTGGAGTTTGCTGTTTTCAATCGGTGGTTCGCATCAATTCCAGGCCCAACCATTTGCAATCGCGCTTTTGCTCACTATGGCACTTCTTTCGGGCGGGTTGACATGAGTCCGTTCGACATCCTCGAACCTTATAAGAGCATCTACACGCGATTGGTCAACGCGACTCCGAAGCGGACGGCGAAGGTCTACTACTACGACACCACCAGCTCGACCATGGAGGTCGTGAACCTGCTACAGAACCAGCCGGAGTTGTTTGGAACCTATGAGCAATTCTTAAGGGATTGCGATCAAGGAATTCTGCCCGACTATTCCTTCATTGAACCAAATTACAACGACCACGAAACCGACGGTGGCGAGCAGTTGGCGAATGATCAGCATCCTGATCATGACGTCCAAGCCGGAGAGTTGTTCATCGCTGAAGTGTATATGCGAATCAAGCGCAACCCGAAGTTGTGGGCCAGCACAGCCTTGCTGATCGTGTATGACGAGCATGGCGGAATCTACGACCACGTCGTACCACCCGCATGCCCACCGGACAACTTCACGGCCTCGGCAAATAACACGGGCACGGGAATGGAATTTAAGTTCGACCGGCTGGGCGTACGGGTCCCCGCGATTCTAGTATCTCCGTGGATTTCCAAAGGCACGGTGGTGAATCGAGTCTTCGATCACGCTTCAATTCCCGGGACTGTGACAAAGTTCTTTTTGGGAGATTATGCCGCGCGATCGCCGAGGGAGCTCAATGCTGATGTGTTCATTGAACCGCCCTCTTCGCCTAGGGCAGATTGCAATCTTCTTTCGCTCGACTCCATGCGAACGGACTGCCCGGAATTTGACGTTTAGACGTAAAGGAGAGATCGAATGGCAGTAATCCACGTGCCCCGGCCCTCGCGAAAGGCGATGAATCCGCATCGACCGATATCGTCGCTGTTGCTCACGCAGATTGGGCACCTGCAGCACGCAGAACGGCGCTTGCCGCTTCGCTATCGAACGAAAATCTACACCCATGCCATTAGGACCGAAGCAGAGGCTGCGGCCTACATTTACGAAGTAACCGAGGCTATTCATCAGGCCCATGCGGATGCGGCGGATAGGCGAGCCGCAAGACCCAAAGGAAAGGGTGGACGGAAACCCGTAGCTCAGGCAAGAAAGCCGAAGCGCAAAGGCGGAAAGAAGGTCGCCACATCCAAAAAGAAGAAGAGAAGCACGAAGAAGAAGTAGAGGCGGTGGAGGCGAGATGCGTACGAGTTTAGCGGTGGTCGTTCTACTTCTGGCGGGATCGGCATGGGCCCAGGAGAGTCCGTTGCACGCAGAGTTGCGACGTGAGGGCGAGCGCGTCTCGGACGCATGCCGCAGCCTCAAGTCGATTGGGAGCTGCTCCTACACACTGTTTACTGATCATCCTCTGCACATTGCCGCTGGCAGCATGCCTCCAGAGAACGGATTCGGAGTCGGCGGGGCGTTTGTCTGGTCAAAGAACACGAAGAACTGGCGGCTAAGTTGGGATGTGGATTCGGTAGGCGCGTTCAATGGGTCGTGGCGGGCGGGCGGATACATGAAAATGGTGCACAACCCCCATTCCGCCATCAATCCGATCAAGGTTACGATCCCCGGTGAGAGCGGCGACAACTCAAAGAAATCGGCAAAGAACCGCAGTTTTACCCACCCTTACACGGTGTTCAACATCTACGCACAAACCATCTCGCTGAACAACCTGAACTATTTCGGGGTAGGAAATGACACGATTCCTGCCGACAAGTCTCTTTTCGGAATGAGCGAGACCATTGTTGGAGCAAACGTCATCAAGCCGGTGTTCGAGCTCTCGGCGATTCGCTGGTTGAATCTCGCATTGGTTGGCGAGGCCAACGGACGTTTTGTGAGTATTCGGGGAGAGCACGGACACTCGGTCCCATCGATCGAAATGCTATATGACAACGCGACTGCTCCAGGGCTATCTACCCAGCCCGCGTTTGCGCAGTTCGGGCAAGGCATTCGCATCAAGCCGGAAATCGGAAATTTGCAGTTGAACTATTTGGGAAAACTGCAGGAATTCGTGGCGTCGAACTCGATCTACTCGTTCCTGCGCTGGACAGTAGATTTGGACCATACTTATTCGTTGTATAGGAGGTCGGTATCGGGAACTTCGGAAACCCTTGGTCCAGACTCCTGTGCGCCGCGGGGGGAGTTGTGCCCGCCGGTTTCGCGGACGCGGAATCTGAATGGCAGCATTAACGTGCACTTGTTGTTGTCGGAATCGATCACCTCTGGAGCAAGCGTTGTTCCCTTCTACTTTCAACAGACACTGGGTGGGAAGGACCTGGACGGCATGCTGTCGCTCGGCAGTTATGATAATTACCGATTCCGTGCACCAAATCTTCTGCTCCTGCAGGAAAGCATCGAACACTCTGTTTGGGGACCGTTCGGATTGAAGTTCATGGCGGAGCAAGGGCGAGTCGCTTCGACACGGGGCGATATCGGGTTTGGCGATCTGAAACGCAGCTTTGCGGCGGGGATTACCCTGCGCGCGGGTGCGTTTCCGATGGTCTCACTGATGTTTGCGTGGGGCGGGTCTGAAGGACGCCACACCCTTTTCAACATGAACACGTCATTACTAGGCAGTTCCGGCCGACCGCCGTTGGATTAAGGTCAAAACAAAAGCTGATGCGCCACGGCACCAGCACCCCCGGCGCTCGTCTTCGCTCTTGTTCCCGGCACCTTCTCCCCGGCTTAGTCGGTCAGTACCGCAGTGAACCTTCGCCTGGGTGCGGCATGCTTAACTGAGAAGTTGCCAGCGTGATCGTGCCGGTTAAGTGCGCTCGCGTTGGCAAATGGCGATTCGCTACCAAACGCGCCGGAAAATCCACAAAGTGCGCGAGAAACCCTAACGACGCTGTGGCGTTTTAGCTAATTCTTGACAACTTCGACCGTGCACCCGGTGGGTTTCGCATCTTATAGCGGGATTGAAATGCCACTTGTTCATAAAGCCCTGAGCTCGCTGACCATCATCACCGTTCTATGTGCGCCCGCTAGCAAAGTCGCAGCAGACCCAGTTCCAGTGCGACACCTGGAAGGCGTGACTTTCGGGTTCCTGGTGTTGAAAAACCTCGAGGGGGAGCTACTGGCGCACGGCGAATTGAAGCAAGTCGTTAAACCAGACGATCCGGTGATCTTGGCCGATCTGCAGTTTCGCTTCAAGGACGGGTCCTCTTATCGTGAGATCACAAAATTCACGCAGAAGGGCGTGTTCCGACTGATAAGCGATCAGGTTGTGCAGAGGGGGCCGTCATTCAAGCAAGACAGCGAGAGTTGGATTGATGCCGAAACCGGAAAAATCACAGTACGCACGACAAAAAAAGGCAAGGAGAAGACGGTCACGAAACGGCTCGATCTACCGAATGATGTGGCGAATGGGCTTCTGTTCACGATCGCGAAAAATCTGGAACCAACAGCCTCGGAAACGGTCCTATCAATGGTTGCTCCCTCAGCTAACCCCCGCGTCGTAAAACTCCGCATCACGCCAACGGAAGAAAAGACATTTCACCAAGGCCCGCTCACCTATAAGGCGCAGCACTATATAGTCCACATCAAAATCCCGGGAGTAGCGGGGGCGATCGCACCGGTGATCGGCAAGAAACCCTCCGATATTCATCTGTGGATTTTGAAAAGTGAGGCCCCAACTTTTCTTGAGTTTGAAGGACCCCTGTCCGATGCCGGGCCCTTGTGGCGGATCGAACTCTCGGCCCCGGAATCGGAGAAGGCGCATTAGGAAGCCGCCCCCGCCCGCTCGAAATCGGCACAGCCCCGGTGGGCCCGCAGGACGACGTGAGTTGGCTACGGCGCCTGATCTGCTGCCTGGCTGAACGATTTTAGGGTCCCACCACTGCCCTCAGTGGTTCGCTAAAGGACCAGACCTGCCTGGGGGAAGTTCCTGCGCCGGTTGAAGTTGGGGGGCAAACCCGCAACTCTGAACCATCTAGGTAAACCTACGGATTAGGCTCTTCCTGAATCTTAGGAATGGCTCATGCTGAGTGCAAGAAACCACGTGTTTGCAGTCTCCATCGCGGCCGTGACCAGTCTTTGACAATCTGCCCGCAAGTTCATGTACCTCAAGAACTTACACCTCGAAGGCCAATGACTTCGGTAACTTTCGGGCGCCCATTTTCACGTGTAGTCTGGCCCTTGATGTCCAACGATTCCATAACAGGTGCAGCGAAGGCTATGAAGTCACGCTATACCGAAGTGCAAGGCGCGGCGCGTTTTCCCGTAAAGCTACCAATTCACATCAAGTCGCAAGCCGGCGAGAGTGATGCGGAAACCGCAAACATGTCCGCGAACGGATTGCTGTTTCATCACGACGTGGATATGCCGGTGGGATCAAAGGTGGAATTCACGATCTCCTTACCGGCGGAAGTAGTTGGCGCGACAGCCGACGTGAAGGTGCAGTGTCAGGGACGCGTGGCTCGCATCTCGCAAGATGGTGAGCGGCGAGGCGTTGGCGTCGTGATCGACGAGTACCATTTCGAGCGCCGTTAGGGGCGGATGAGCTGATGGCAAGCCCAGCAATGAGCACGGGAGAACCGAGGTTGGCCCCTCCATCTATGGAGAACCGCGAGCAATTTATCCGGGTCATCGTGGCCGACTCACAGGCGATTTTCCGCGCCGGGTTGCGCAAGATCTTCGCCGTCGAAGACGATATCCGGGTTGTCGGGCAGGCTGAAACTCTTGAGCAGGCCGTAACTGCTGCGAAGAAATTCAGTGCTGAGATCCTGATCTTTGAAGCCGCATTGGCGGAGCGTCCCGCTGATGCCGTGCAGGACATGATGAAGCAGGCTTCCGGCCTGCGAGTGGTTGCGGTCACTGAAACGCCCGACCAGGAACTCACGCTCGAGCTTTTACGGCGTGGTGCCCATGCGGTGGTATCGCGCGAAGTCGATTCCGAGCTGTTTGTTGAGTGCCTGCGCAAGGTGGCGGTCGGTGAAGCCTGGGTCGAACCTCACGCTATGAAGTGGGTTCTGGATGCATATCGGACGCAAGGTGCTCGCCCTCAGACTTCGCGCACAAAAGTTCAGCTGACGCCGAAGGAAGCTCTGATCGTTTCCTGCGTGACGCAGGGAATGAAAAACAAAGAAATTGCTCAGCGGGTCGGAACTACTGAGCAGGTGGTGAAGAACTATCTGCGCAAGGTATACGACAAGCTGGGCGTTGCCGACCGACTTGAGCTCGCACTCTACTGCCTCAACAGCCGCGTCCTGCAAGATGCGAAGCAGGCCGTTCCAGCAGAGCCACAGAGTGCAGCCACTCCGGCCACGCAAACGAAGGATCTGACGACCACAACGGACGTGTCCGATCCGATGGCGGAGCAGAAAAAGACTTCGTAGGACGTTCCGAGCCTCCAGTTCTCAGTTCAAAGTTAGAGACGCCAATCTCTCGGCGCACTGGCATTCCCTTCCGTCCTTCAAAATCTCAGGGCCTGCTGAATGTAAACTAGGATCCGGGATTTCCTATGAAGATTGGATTTGCTCTTCCTAACATCGGGCTGGTCGGCAATGTGGACGGGGTATCGCAGGTTGCAATACGTGCTGAAGCTCTCGGCTATGACAGCCTCTGGACGATCGAGCGGCTGCTTTGGCCAGTCAAGCCTCAAACACCTTATCCCGCGACGCGAGACGGATTACTTCCAGAACCATACAAGTACATCCTTGATCCGATCGACACTCTGACGTTTGTTGCTGCTCAAACCAGAACGATCGGTCTTGGAACAAGCGTCCTTGACATTCCTTACTACAACCCGGTGATGCTAGCGCGGCGCCTCACTACTCTCGACCGGCTCTCCAATGGTCGGCTGCAACTCGGACTCGGGCTTGGCTGGTCCAAAGATGAGATGGATGCCACTGGAGCGAGCATGCAACAGAGGGGAGCGCAGGCAGACGAGTTTTTGCAAGTCCTGAAGGCAATCTGGACAACAAACCCGGCGGAGTTTCATGGGAAGTTCTATCAGCTGCCGAAATCGTGCATAAATCACAAACCCGTGCAGAAGCCGCACCCACCTATTTATATGGCCGCCTTTGCACCGGCAGCGTTGAAGCGTGTGGCAACTATGGCGGATGGGTGGAATCCAGTGGCTATTCCCCCCGACGGAATGGCCCAGATGTTTGGATCGATCCAGCAGATGGCGAAAGAAGCGGGCCGAGATCCCTCCTCTTTGCGAATGGTCGTGCGGGCGAATTTGGAAATCAGTGATAAACCACTGAGCAAAGAACGGATGATTTTCACGGGCACACTCGAACAGATTGAAGAAGACGTCCTAGCTTGCAAACGGATTGGCGCACATGAATTGTTCTTTGACCCAACTTTCTATGAGGGCGCACAAACCCTCCAAGGCTGGCTCGCCTTAATGGAACAAATGCGTAGACTCGCATGACCTCCCATCACTCGAGTGAGTGAGAGGAGTCGGGCGATGGTTGCGGTCACACGCTCACCGCCATAGAATCGAAGGGACGGAGCTTGCACTTCCGCAGTTGCCTTGCTCCCCTGTTGGGGGCATAGCTTCCCAAAAGCACCGGAGAGATGGCCGAGTGGCTGAAGGCGCACGCTTGGAAAGCGTGTTTAGGGGAAACTCTAACGTGGGTTCGAATCCCACTCTCTCCGCCAGACCTTTTATTTTGTTGTGCTTGCCTGGCCTCCATACTACAATCCATACGACTTTGAGGCGGTGTGGAGGCTGGTATGCCATTGGTGAAGCCGATAACAACCGGACGCGGAATGAACTTCACTGCCGAGCCCATACCGGTAACGCCAAGAATAACTAGCAGCACGCCAGCCATCATTGTGCACATGAATAGGCCATCGACCCCGTGAGTCGCAACAATTCCTGCTACGACGACCACGAATGCGCCCGTCGGTCCGCCGATCTGCGTCTTTGATCCGCCCAGCACTGAAATCAGGAATCCGGTGATCATGGCGCAATAGATGCCCGCCTGCGGTGTCAGTCCCGATGCGATGCTGAATGCCATCGCCGGGGAAGCGCCACCAGTCCCACAGTGATACCTGCGATTACGTCTTTCGTGAATTTGTTGAGGTTGTAGTCACGCAGGCACAGAACCGACTTCGGCAGCCAGCGATCATCAATGGAAAAGGGCACAACGCGAGAAGACATAGCTTCCGCTCATTATGACAGAGTCTCCGGAAAAGACCGCAGTAGTCTGCGCCGATCTCAGGAGATCTACTGCTCAATTTGTTGATAACAGGCGTGCTTGTTAAAAAACTCTTTCACGACAAAATCGCAAAACCCAAATTGCGTCAGAATGCGCTATAAGCGACCTTCTCGAATTTCAAGGCATTTTGTATGTCTCAAATTCCGAGCGTTTTCGGCGAAACGCCTTTTTTCAACAGCCACAGGCGTTGCTACTCATTGACCCGGCCCGGCATCCCTTTTTCATCGAGAAGCCTCAGGCCGAAGTACCATGCAACCGCGTTGACGGGTACTGAGAGCACCACACCCCACGTGAGTCCGAACACGGCGGCAAGGAGAATCCCAGGAACGAGGAGTACTAGGCCGAACGCTGGCCGAATATTCGAGTGGATGTTGGTGAACTGTGGAATCAGAACCCCCAGCAACTGGAGGACTGAGAAAAGAAGAGGGCGGCCCTTTGAGTAGGTTGATGTTCGGAGAACCACCTACGAAAGGAGCACCATGATAAGCGCTAAAAGGTATATTTGGGATGAATGTTCATCAAGCAACGATCTCAGTAGCAGGATTGAATTCCCCGGGGGGAAGACCGTGATGGAATCGATTCTGGAGACCAAAGCTTCTACTCTCCTGGAGTTTCTGGCGGTCGGGTAACGCCAAGACGATGATGACGCAGACAGAGCTTGCGATCATTGACGGCGAAGATGACGATGAGATCGGGGGGCTTAAGTTCGAGGGATTCAGCCAGGAAATTTTTCTTCGCTATTGTTCGCTGCATCAGACGCCTTTTTGAAGAGGCGGAAAATAGGCAAAATGCTGTGACGCCGATCGCACTAGCTCGTGATGTTTAGCGCGGATCTGCCACGTCGAACTAGAGATACTTTGGATTGATGCTGAAGGATGGGATGTATGGAATGTGGACGTTGCAAGTCGCAGAACTGTGGGATTTTCACTGGCGAGATTGCAATTCACTTCGCCGCGCGCGATGGAGTGAACAAACCCGGATAACTCGGTTCCAGGAATGACTCCCCAGCCAGAATCGAGGTACATACGTCAAGCGACGAGGTCAGGTTCGGAACGCAGCAGCTTCAGCATTGACGAGAAATTGAAAAGGCATTCGCCTCAGTCAGAGCTTCGCTCGACCACAAAGGGCCCTTCCTTATCGCCCGTTCCTTCACCATGACAAAGAACACAGGTACTAAGATCAGCACGTGAATTGTTGACGTGATCATTCCGCCAACAACGGGCGCGGCGATCGGTTTCATGACATCGGAACCGATACCGCTCTCCCAAAGAATGGGCACGAGGCTAGCTAGCACCGCCGTTACAGTCATCAACTTGGGGCGGAGGCGCTGTACGGCGCCTTCAATCGTTGCGCGTTCAATCTCCTCCGCTGAAAGCTCGATGCCAGTCCGAATCCGTCGATTCAGCGCCTCGTGAAGGTAAACGACCATCACAACCCCAGTTTCAACGGCAATACCGAAGAGCGCAATGTAACCCACCCACACCGCAACACTGAAATTGTAGCCGAGCAGCCACTGCAGCAGGAATCCCCCACTCATGGCATACAGAGTCGGGAATATGAGTACCAGTGCCTCGGTAACTGAACGAAAAATCATGTACAGCAACATGAAGATTGCGAAGAAGACTACCGGCAATATGAGTTTCAGACGTTGTCTCGCGCGCAACTGGAACTCAAATTCCCCAGACCACCGATAGTTGAAACCGCTCGGCAACCTTAATTCACGAGTCAACAATTTGTTCGCCTGATTAACATAACTGCCATAGTCGTCTGTTTTGAGGTCAATGAAAACGTAGCCTGTAAGCTGCCCCCCTTCGTCGCGAATCATCGCTGGACCACGCGAAAATGATAGCCTTGCTACCGACTTTAGAGGTACTTGCACGCCCGAAGGGGTGGCCACAAGCACTCGCCCCAACTCGTCCGGCGTATCCCGAAAATCTCGTTGATATCTGACGTTGATCGGGTATCGTTCGCGGCCTTCGACGTTCTCGGTGATGTTTTCACCTCCGATGCCTGACTCGACCGTTTGTTGCACATCTTGGACCGTCATTCCGTAGCGAGCAGCTTCCGAACGGTTGACATCAATGTTGAGATAGAGACCTTGCGAAACCCGTTCGGCGAACACTGCTCTGGTTTGTGGCAACTTATAAAGTATCTGCTCAATGCGAGCGCCAGCGGCCTGAATCCCTTCCATCGTTCGCCCTTGGACCTTTATTCCGATTGGAGTTTTGATTCCGGTGAGTTGCATGTCGAGGCGATTCTGGACGGGCATAGTCCACGTGTTCGACAAGCCCGGAAATTGCAGCTTGGCATCAATTTCGGATATCAACTTTTCGTAGGTCATGCCAGGGCGCCATTGCTCACGAGGCTTGAGCATGATTGTCGTGTCATACATATCGAGGGGTGCGTTGTCAGTTGGACTGTCGGAACGGCCGACAGTGCCAAAAACACTATCCACTTCGGGGAAACTGAGGATGACACGGTCTTGCTCTTGCAAAAGCTGAGTCGCCTGGTTGATTCCAATTCCGGGAAGCGAAGTTGGCATATACAACGCTGATCCTTCATACAAGGGGGGCATGAACTGGCTGCCGAGCCGAAAAGAAAGCGGAATTGTTATCGCAAGGAAAATCAGATTGACTGCTATCGTCAGCCAGCGGTGACGTAGAGCCCAACGAAGAATCGGCATGTAGATGCCCTGACTGATCCTCGAGAAGGGGTTCTGCGATTCGGGTCGCAGCTTTCCGCTGATGAAATACAGCATAAGTGCAGGAACAACAGTGATCGACAGCAAAGACGAAAACGCGACGGAGAGAGTCTTCGTCCAAGCCAATGGACGGAACATTCTTCCTTCCTGAGCTTCCAGCAAGAACACCGGGAGAAAAGATACCGCAATAATAAGGAGTGAGAAGAAAAGCGCCGGCCCAACTTGCTTGGCTGCGTCAATCAGGATCTGACGTCGTTGTGTCTCGTTCACTCTGCCCGCTTCGGAGAGATGTCGGTACCCATTCTCCACGATGACAAGTGAGGCGTCGATCAGGACGCCAATTGCAAGCGCGAATCCTCCTAAGGACATGATGTTGCTGCTAATGTGAAGGAAGTACATCGGAATGAAAGCTGCCAGCAAGGCAACTGGCAGAGTCAGAATAGGAATCAATGCCGAGCGAAAGTGAAACAGAAAGAATATCGTCACCAAGCTGACCACCACGCATTCCACCAAGAGGTCGCGCTGAAGTGTTCGGATAGATTCGCTAATCAGACCTGAACGGTCATAAGCGGCATGGATTTCGACTCCGAGCGGGAGACTAGGAGCGATTTCCGCGACTCTTGCCTTGATTCCATTGATGACGTTTAGGGCATTCTCGCCTGCTCGCATTACCACGATTCCGCCAACTGCCTCTCCTTCTCCCTGCCACTCCGCGACGCCCTCACGGATGTCGGGCCCGAACGTGACAGTGCCCAAATCGCGCAACAGTACTGGCGTACCGTTTTTCGCATTGACAGGAACTTGTTCCAGGTCATTGAGCGAGGTTAGATAGCCACGCCCGCGAACTATGTAGCGTGCGCCATTCATTTCGAGCACACGCCCGCCAACTTCATTGGTGCTAGCGCGAACCCGTTCGATTACTGTCGAAAGCGGAATTCCGTAGGCCAGCAATTTGTTGGGATCAAGCTGAACCTGGTACTGCTTTACGAATCCACCGATGGTCGCTACCTCTGCGACTCCGGGGACGGTTTCCAGCTGATATCGTACTTGCCAATCTTGCAGTGCACGTAAATCCGCGAGACTGTGCTGGTGTGTGTGGTCAACCAGTACGTATTCAAACACCCACCCAACCCCGGTAGCGTCCGACCCGAGCATTGGCGTGGCGCCTTGAGGCAAACGGCCACCAAGTGCCTGAATGTATTCGAGGACGCGTGAGCGTGCCCAGTACAGGTCGGTTCCGTCCTGGAATACTACGAATACATAGGAATCGCCGAACATGGTCTGTGCCCGCACCGCTTTCACCTGCGGAGCAGCTAGCAATGTGGTAACGATCGGGTAGGTGACCTGATCCTCAATGAGGTTGGGCGGACGCCCTTGCCAGGGCGTGTGCACGATAACTTGCACGTCGGAAATGTCGGGGAGCGCATCGAGTGGAATGTGCCGCAGTGACCAGATCCCGGCGAGCAACAGGAACAAGACCCCGGTGAATACGAGGAATCGGTTTCGAGCGCACCATTCAATTACGCGAGAGACCATGGCTACATCCCTCCCGTCACGGTGAGGTTCACGAGCTTCGTTAAAACCAGCTTTCCACCCCGCTCGGCTGTGACCGTGACCTGCCAAGTGCCGCCAGAGCCGAGCTCCATCTGGCCGCCGTATGTTCCGCTCTCTCTTTCATTGAGTTCAGCACCAGAATTCATCTCTGCCATACCCATCCCAGGCATGGCGGGCATATGGAATCGCACTGTGACTTTTGCGCCAGACAATGGTTTCTCATCCGAGGTTAGTTTTACCTGAAGATTGTTCTTGCCTTTGCGGGGAGGAGATGGATCCGTCGTTAGTTCGGCGAAAACCTGCTGTGCCATGCTCATCGCATTACCAGCACCGGCTGGAGGTGGGGCATACGCAACGGCGGCCGCTTGCAACTGGCTTTCGGAGTCGATGAGGAAGTTCGCGGACGTCGCAACTACATCACCAGCTTGTAACCCTTTCAGCACAACAAAGCCGTCATCGGTGTGCGTTCCGACCAGCACATCGCGCGGCTCAAAGTTTCCGTGTCCGCGGGAGACAAAAACCACCTGCCTCGTTCCCGCTTGCAGGACCGCAGAAGCCGGAACAAACAGTTGCCGTCCCAGGGGCGCCCTGAGCCGAACGTTTACGAACATCCCGGGCTTCAGCAACAGGTTGGGATTCGGCATCGTCAAGCGCACCCTGAGCGTGCGTGTAGTGGGATCCATTTGAGGCAACACTTGCTCAACGCGAGCATGGAACGTGCGGTTAGGGTATGCGTCAACAGTGACTTCGGCTGGATCGCTGGGTTTCAGCTTGCCAGCATCTTCCTGAAAAATGTGAGCCTCAACCCAAACGCTCGTGAGGTCGACAATGGTGTAGAGGCGCACATCCGGCTGAACGTATGCGTTTGGTAATGCCATTCGCTCTATCACGTATCCAGACACAGGCGAAGCGAAAGTGAACTCGGTCACGGGCTTGCCAGAAGACTCGAGCCTCGAAATGTCAGCGTCCGAGAGGTCCCATTGCGAAAGTCGCTCGCGAGCTGAATGCAGCAGTGTGTCTGCACCTGAGGAAACACTTTGGAGCGAGCTGTGGCTTACCCGTTGCAAGTTGGCCTTTGCCAAAAGGTATTCCTGTTCGCTCGCGACGAGTTCTGGACTATAGATTGTGAAGAGTGGCTGGCCCTTGTTCACGAGCTGATACGTTGCACTGGCAAAAACCTCCTTAATCCAGCCTGCGTAGCGAGTCTGAACGTATGACAGGCGCCGTTCGTCCACTTCAACACTTCCGCTGGCCCGGATGTCGCTTTCGATGTTCTTGTACTCTACATGCCCAGTTCGCACACCAATGCTCTGCATCCGTTCTGGCGTCAACTCAATCCGTGTCAGCGGAGGAGCTGTACCTTCTGGAGGGGTGCCTGTGCTGAAGCCCTCCATGGGAGAATGCTCGACGGGAGCCTGTTCGGTCGCGGCAGGCTGGGACGATCTCGAAATCCAATAAACCGCTGCACCCAGAGCGATATTCAAGAGGACAGCCGCGATAAAGAGTTTGCGGTAGTTCATCGGAGTTCCTCCCCTATGAGACCTTCGATCCTAGCGATCGCCGACTCATGTTCAGCTAAGGTTCGTTCGCGTTCGATTGCGAGCTGCAGAGTGTCCGCGAACGAAGCAAGGAGGCCTTGGTATTCCTGCTTGCCGGCACGGTATCCGGCAAGGCCGGCATTGAGCGCGGCGTCGCTTTGAGGAAGCAGTCCATCCTCATATACCTTCAACTGCTCCTCTGAGGTTTGGGCAAGTGCGGTTTGTTCTCCCAGGTCGCTCTCTATCTGCTTGAGGCGAGATTCCTTCTCGGCCTGCGCCAATGCGAGCTTTGCTTCTGCCTCCCCTTCCATCGCACGAACACGAGAGCGGTTCGGCAGCTTGATCGAGAACGTACCCATGTAGTAGTCCCGAAAGTTGGAAGCCGTGTGCTGCCACATGTACTGAACCCCGAAATCCGGCTTTTTCTCGCTCTTCGCTAGATCTAGTGCAGCGTGCCGCTGCGCGATTCGTTCCGTACTGGTTTGTAAATCAGGGTTCTTCTCGCGGAGAGTTGCCCACAGGATTTCTGAGTCTGGCAGATGCCGCATTGCGAGTGGATCCACAATCAGATCGGGCGAGTTAGGCGAGCGATTGAGCAGGGCTTTCAATACAGCTTGCGATTCTGCCCTTTCGCGCCGTTGCATCGAAAGCTCGTTGAGCAGCTTCGTGCGTTGTAGCTGCGCTCGCAATAGGTCTTGCTGGGTTCCTGTGCCGACCCGATATCGTGCTTCGCTTGCTTGCTCGATCTGCTCGGCAGTCTGTTGGTTCTTTTCCAGAACGGAAATGATCGTTTGTGAAGCAGCCAGCTGAAAGTAGGCAAGTTTAAGCCGTGTCAGCACGTCCCAGACAAGGACGTCCTTCTCGGCGTTCGATATTGCGATTTCATGCCGTGCGACGCTCGCGCGCAACCCACGCTTTCCTGGATACGGAAATTCTTGCGACGCACCAAAGCCGATATAAGCGAAGTCGGTGTTGCTGTATCCCGCGAATGGCCGCGGGCTGCCGACCGCAAAGTGTTGCACCATTACTTCGGTGTCCGGCAGCACCGAAGCCTGTGTAGGGCCAAATCGTGAACTGTCGATCGCCCGCTCCGCGGCTTTGATCGCGGGATTGTTTTGCCGCGCTTCGGCAATCAGCGGCTTCAGACTGACACTGCCTTGGCCAAAGGCGGTAGCCACCAATACGTGCACAATGCAAAGATTTCTTATCTTCGTCATTTCTCCTCACACGCTCTTTAGGAAATGAGGTGGCGCGGAGACGTACGCATGCGTCTTCGCAGTGCAGCTGCGACGAAGAAAAGATCAGATTCTTAGAACGTTGTTTATCTTGAGAGGGCTTTCGGGCGGGGATTCGAATCCGTAAGCTACTCGCGGATTCGTCTGAACCGCGGGAGCGAAATCCGCTTGTACCAGTGCTGCTGCAGAGTACCCAACGTCCACTGTGCGAGTTATCGAGACGCTCGCCGCGTGTCGGGACACGGGATGCTGACAGCAGGAGTGCGAAGTCGGCATGGCCGATGTCTCGCATTCATGCGCCATCTTTTTGCAGCAATTCAGCTCCTCTGCTGACATTTGTCGGCCCGGCACCAGGCACGCCATGACCGGGGCAGCGATGATGGACATAATCAGGAGAAGCACCGCGAATTGTGACGTTCTGTGCAACATGACCATTCTACTATGGACGGTCAGATAAGGAAGCCCTTCGGCCGCCTTGATTTTAATAGTCGTCACTGCTTCCGGACAGCCGCATTCGCCATGTCTTCACGGAGAGCGGTTAACGCCTCTGTTTCATGCGTCTGTTCTGCAATCAATTGGGCCCATTTGCGCTGGCGCCTTGCGGAAGCGCTATCAGCAATTTCGCAGGGCGTTTGCTCGCAGCACGTACCAGAATGAGCAATCCAACCGGATACTAGGGCACCGGCACAGGGCCTGCTGTGACACCGGTCACAGATCAAAGTAGTTACACTCACGGGCCCACTACAAGAATACCGGCCATGGCGGAAAGGCGGATTCCCCTGTTGGGAGCAACAATGCCGTGGTCTTCAGCCCAAGCTTTGATTTTCGGGGCGGCTTTGCACGCCGACCAATAAGACGGCGGAGGAAGATGTTGTGTGAAGGGGGTGAATGTCATCGGCAGGATATATTTCCTTGAACAACCATCTATCTCATGATATTAAAAGCAACGAGAATCCGTACGTGGTCAGTTTTTTGTTTAGTTCCATTTTGCAAGGTGCAACTCTCAAATCTCGACCTTCGATCTACTTCGTGTAGTGAAGTGCTCGAGGCTGTGTGATTTGAATCACACACCTCTGTTACCCGAATCATGGGGCTTTCCACGCTCCAACGGTAGATTTCAGTCTGTTACTTGAGGAACGCACTTTGGAGGCTAGAATGCGCTTGTCTCGGCCTGCCGATTTTCTCTTCTCGTCTATCTTGACATCCGCCCTGCTGCTGACTTTTACCTGCCTGACCTGGTCCCAGGATGCAACGAAGACAGCTACTGGCGCCGCCAGTAGCGACGCTAAGGCCAGTTCCTCTGAATACGTCGGCACCGAAGTTTGTGTTACGTGCCATGCGGACCAGCAGAAGAGCTTCGAACACACCATCATGGGGAACGCCATGATGGTGCATCCGAAGACCTCGCAAGAAAAGCTTGGCTGCGAAGCCTGTCATGGTCCCGGAAAGGCCCATGTCGACGCAGGAGGCGGAAAAGACACGATCCCAATCCGCTTCACCAAAGATTCGAATACTCCGGTGGAGGAACGAAACGCCGCCTGCCTTTCCTGCCACACCAAAGGCAATCAGATGTTCTGGACTGGAAGCGCGCACGAATCCCGTGCAATGGCTTGTGTCGATTGCCACCAGGTTCACTACGGTAGCGTTGCCGAACGGTACGCGGAATTGGCGAGGCTGCCTGCCAGAGATCAGCGGTACGGCCAGCCCCTCACTGAACATGTCGGCACGAAAAAGACGCAGCCGGAATTGTGCCTGCAGTGTCACCAGATGAGGAGGGCGCAGCTGCAACGCTCTTCCCATATGCCGTATCGCGAAGGCAAAGTTACGTGCACGAGCTGTCATAACCCGCACGGAAGCCCCAACCAAGCCCAACTAATCCAGGCGACTTTGAACGAGAACTGTCTCAGTTGCCACACCGAGCGGCGGGGCCCGTTCCTTTGGGAGCACCCTCCGGTCATGGAAAATTGCGCGAACTGCCACGATCCCCACGGCAGCAGTAATCCACAATTGCTGAAGGTGCGAATGCCACGGGTTTGCGACTCCTGCCATGTCACGAGCCGCCACCCAACGCAGCCGCAACCGCTGCAATCAATCAAGAACTTCAACCGCGGATGCACGAACTGCCATTCCCAAATCCACGGATCGAATCACCCTTCGGGTAATGCATTTTTGCGCTAGCGAGGAGAGCGATGAAAAACGCGAGACGCACAAACTTAATCTTGCTGTTCGTGCTCCTGGTAGCACCGCTCGCATTGATTGGTCAGGACAAAGGCGCCGAGAGTCAGGAAAAGGGCAGCGACGAAAGCAAGCGCCCGCAGGTTGGAATCGTGGAATTCGGCGCTCGGGGGACGTGGGGAGAAGTATATGGGCGGCCAGATCTGCCGTTTACCCCGTCTCTAAGAAAATCGAAGTATGAAGAATATCGAGATCTGCGCGACGGTTTTTTCATCCCCAGAGCACGCTTGAACTGGGACAATGTGGCCGCAAAATACTTCGTCGATTTCCAGGCCGCGAAAGCGATGTATCGCGATCAGAGCTATTTGGCTACGTTCGGCGAGTGGAATCACTTTAAGATTCAATTCCGCTACGATGAGATCCCTCACCGCTACTCGAGCACCGCACGCACAATTTATACGGAAACCCACTCTGGGATCTTTCAGATTCCGCAGCTCACGCGAAATACTCTGCAAAACCTTGCAGCCACCGCCCCCACAAGTCTGCCCAGCACGATCCAGGGACAGATTGTTCCCGCCATGGCCTTCTACACTCCGGCGATTGAACGTCGCGCCGGGGCGATGTCTTTTCTTTACGATCTAACTCCAGACTGGGATATCCTCGCCTCTTATTCCGGCGAGCGTGAATCGGGCCGGCGTCCGATCGGCCTGATCTTCAACTCCAGTCCCAGCGCCTCCCTAACCGGCGGCTACGGTGCAGAAGTTCCCGAACCAATCGACTATTTCAACCATACCGTTAAGGTTCGGACGGAGTACGCTCGGAAGCGATGGGTAGTCCAAGTCGGATATCTCGGTTCGTTTTTTCAGAACAACATCAAAAACCTGATCTTCGAAAATCCTTTCCGAACGACTGATTGTCTGGCCCCAAACGGATGTACCAACGCCAGCCAGGGTGCTGCGATTGGCATGATGGATCTTTATCCCGCCAATAGCGCAAATTACATCACCTTCGCGGGATCATTCTTGTTGATGAAACATCTCCGGTTGCTTGCTAGCATAAACGCCGGTTGGCTGCGACAGAACGATCCTTTCGTGCCGTACACCTCGAATTCAGTACTGGAAGCATTGACCTCTCCGTTGCCGGCTGGAAGTTTGAACGGCGAAAAGCAGACTCTGGCCATGAACTACAAACTGATTGAAACAATCAGCAAGAGGTTCGAAATCAAGGCTGGTTATCGTCACTATGATTACAACAACAACACACGCGTGCTTAGTCTCACTCCGGTCGAAGGTGATGCCGGCCTTCCCGGCGCAGAAGAGAACACGCCATTTGGTTACAACAGGAAGAACGTCGAGGTCACCGGCAATTGGTACTTCGCAAAAAAGAGTACGGCGAAGATCGGTTACGAAGGCGAAATCATGGACCGCAGCAATCGGGATGTCGCACACTCGACTGAAAATGGTTTGGTGGCTTCAGTGGATACGACGCCGCACAAGGATCTGACGTTCCGCGCGTCGTACCGGTATTCTGTCCGTGATCCCGAGCATTACGATGATGACGAGGCCTCTGCGGTTTCCGGAGGGATTACGAACGACTCCGTGTTTAGCCGCCGCTTCGATGAAGCTGCCCGTTTACGCCACCGAGGTGATGTTCAACTGGAATATAGCCCGACCGAGAGGCTGAGTTTCTCCGGGTTCGGGGGCACGACGCAAGATAACTATAACCGCAGAGGCGGAGTGAACAGTTCCAGCCCTCTAAACTTTATCGCGGGGACTATCTATCCTTTTTACCTATATGGGGTCTTGAAAGACCTCTCCTACAATACCGGCTTCGATAGCGATGTCTCGCTAACCAGGGACATCACATTCTTTGCTGAGTATTCCTACGAGCGCTACTACAAAGCGATGGCCTCCAGGTACCGGGTTCCGGGATCAGGCGCCGCGCCGACGCCGCTTGACTGCAGCACGCCAACGCAGGGTTGCGACAGCGCAAACAACGATTGGGGGAGCACATCTCGAGATTGGGTACACATTGTTTCGTTCGGGTTCGATACTCAGATGAGCAAGAAAGTGTCCTTTGATACCTACTACTCATTGTCAGCTGCGAAAGGACATGTGGACAGTCGTCCACTGGGCGATCCGACGATCACAACTGGTGCCGATAAGTTCTTGCTGATTGGCACCAATGCTGCCGTGCCCTACCCGGAGACAGTCAGCCGGAACCACGAGGTTGTCGCGATTTTCAGGTACAAGCTGCGCCCGAATCTAACTCCGAAGATCGAATATCGATATCAGCAGTGGGACAACCGCGATTATCAGACCAGCGCCATGACACCATATATGGGCTGTGTCAGCGCACTGCCGCCAGCAGCCCCAATACCGGGCTGCACCAGTCCGCTGCTCGGTACTCCCAGTCCGTACTATCCATTTTTCGTGGTGGGAGATACCAACGCTGCCAGATACTTGTTCATGGGCGTCGACCAGCCGTCATACCGCGCTCACTACATAGCGGGAACGCTGGAGTACAGCTTCTGAAACTAACGCACCTGATTCGACGACTTGATATTCTGCCGTATGATGCTTGGCGGCAAATAAGCCCGGGGCTACCCAGGAAGGAGAATGAGATGTCCAGAATGTATCTACTTCGTTCAGCCATGTTTGCGGTGCTCGTAATGAGTTTAAGTCTATTGATCTCGCCGGCGGCTGCCCAAGATGCTACCGCCACTTACAAGGCAAAGTGCGCGATGTGCCATGGCGCGGACGGAAAAGGCGCCACCCCTGCCGGCAAGAGCATGGGAGCCCATGATTTTTCGTCGCCCGACGTGCAAAAGCAGTCCGACGTGGACCTCGAGCAAATCATTGCGAAGGGCAAGAACAAGATGCCGAGCTATGCAAACAAGCTGAAGCCTGCGGAAATCAAGGATCTCGTCGCTTACGTGCGCAAACTCGGCAAGGGCTAGAAATCAAATGCACCTGTGTACATGTTTCGATCACTCGAACGATGAGCGCTGACGATTCCAAGACCGAACGCACCGCATCGAGATTTGTTCGCCTGCTTCCGCGAAACCTCGTCGGCCAAGCCGGCATTAGCCTGGCGATCGTCAGCGCCGGAAACATTCTTGTCTTTACGCTTATCGACCTGATCGCGCAGCGACCGAACCCTTACGTTGGCATTCTCGCGTACATGGTCGCGCCGGGATTCCTAATTTTTGCCCTCGTCCTGCTCGCGATCGGGATTTGGCGGCAGAGAAAAGTCGCGAGTGCGCAAACCGGGAGCTACCCACGCATCGACCTTAATGAGCCAGCGCAGCGCAGCGCCGTGCTTGCGATCGGCACGTTCTTGGTCGTGTTCATTGTCGTGAGCTCAGCTGGGAGCTACAAAGCTTATGAGTACACCGATTCGGTCCAGTTTTGTGGGCTCACTTGTCATGGCGTGATGCATCCCGAATACACTGCGTATCAGCTCTCATCTCATGCGCGTGTCGCCTGCGTTGAATGTCATGTCGGTTCGGGTGCGACCTGGTATGTGAAGTCAAAGATTTCCGGAATCCGGCAGGTTTTTGCAACCGCTTTGAACACCTATCCCCGTCCAATTCCAACCCCCGTTCACAATCTACGGCCCGCACAGGAAACTTGCGAGGAGTGCCATTGGCCCAGAAAGTTCTATGGTGGCCAGCTAAAGGTGTTTACACACTACGCTGGCGATGAGAAGAACACACCCGTACAAATTCAGATGCTTATTCGGACCGGCGGTGGCGATCCAGCGACTGGAGCCCCGGAAGGAATTCACTGGCATATGAACATCGCCAACCAAATTGACTTCGTTGCAGCTGACGAAAAGCGCCAGATTATTCCTTATGTACACGTGCGCGACATGCAGGGACGGGTGACCGAGTATTACGCCAAGAGCCCAACTTTGAGCAAGGAACAAATCGACAAGGCGGCCAAGCACCGAATGGATTGCATTGACTGTCACAATCGGCCAACCCATGTGTACATTCCTCCTGACCAGGCGGTAGATCAATCCTTACTGGCAAGACATTTGGATTCGTCGTTGCCTTACTTGAAGCAACAGGCAGTTGCCGCACTGAGCACACATTTCGACAACACAGGGTTGGCCTTTCAGGGAATCGCTAAAAGCCTCCGCGAATTTTACGAGACAAAGTATCCGGACCTGGCCAAAAGCAAAGAGCTCGAAATTCGTAATGCTATAGATGAGGTGCAGAAGATTTACCAGAGGACCACGTTTCCTGAAATGAAGGTGAACTGGCAGACTCACCCTAATAATATTGGTCATTTCTATTTCAGCGGATGTTTTCGTTGCCACGATGGAGAGCACGTCAGCGCCGACGGCAAGGTGATTGCGAAAGAATGTGACTTGTGCCATACGGTCGTGTCCCAACAAGCCACATCACGCAGTTCACTGACAACACAGAAATTTCAACACCCGATTGATATCGGAGATCTAACCCAGGTCACGTGTACGGATTGCCACTCAGGAGGCTCTAACCCATAGCTAAATGCTTTGTGCAAGTCGCCTCAAGCGGGTTCCCGTCTACCGTTTCCAGCTGTTTTGCCGCCTTGACTTGCCCCTCAAGCTCGTCAATGCGTTGGTGCAGCCAGTGGCGCAAAGCTTCTTCGGACTCAGCCTGCGTGGCTCCACGGTAAAGCGAATCAATGCTTACGCCTCCTGGTGCAAGTTCAACAAATCTGCATGGGACCTGTTCGCTGCGAAACCCAGGCGCGACGAACTCTATCAACCAGCAATCCTCGCAGAAATGCGGTCGAGCCCGGTCAAAGAAGTTAGGACAGCTAGGCGATTCTTCAAAGATGTAAGGCGCGCGCCAAGGCCAACGAAGTGAGTGCCTATAGCCACCGCGCTCCAAGAATGCAAGTTCCTTCTTCAGCAATTCCAAAACCGTTTCGCGAGGTTCATTCATGGGACCTTCTCCCCAAGCAGCCGGTTAAATCGGCGGCCCGAAATTCACACAAGTGCTAGTTCAGTCGTTGAAACTTGATCAAAGGCTTCCCTAATCGAAATGGCGGCGGCTGCGCGTTCCTTTTCAGTCGGCGTTGTGATCTGCAGGAGTCCCTGTCGACCAAGGTTCGTCGGCGGCAGAAATGCCTCCTGATGGTGCATTACAGAATCGAGAGTCTCTGCAAGGCGCTCCGAGCGATAACCGTTGTCGAATTGAATCTCCCGTTGATCGAACGTCGGACCAAAGTAGGAATAGACAAGGTGCCAAACACCTCGGGATTGCGATAACCAGACTTGCAGGAACGTGATATTGCCTTTGACCCCAAAATCGTATTCAACGTGAACGATTCCGGAATGACCTAAAGTGATCAAATCTGGCCAAGTCACAATGACCGCTGCGTCCAGAACTCGATCTAGATTTTGGCATTCGGGCCTATCCATATCATCAATCCTTCACGCTCAGCATTGCAGAATTGCAAAGCGGTAGAAACCAGCTTGATCACGGTTATCTGTGATTGGCATCACATACGGGGCTTTCCAATCGGAATAATCTCACGCCCATGTCGTGCTCCCTTGCAGGAGATCTTCACCACGAGCTACATTGTGCGCGTCCCAGCACAACAATTTCGGACCAAGCCGCCAACCAGGATTTCGAGGCGCTCAAGGCCCATGATTTCTGTTTGCGACCATTGCTAGTCATGTGGGAGATGACTCGGGCCTGCGACCTGAGTTGCGTGCATTGCCGCGCCGACGCTCGACCAAATCGGCACCCACTGGATCAAGGACGTATGCGGTGGGTCGCGGGCGCGAGCCTACTCGGTAAGTGGTGACCCGTTGAGCGAAGAGCCCTGCTGCGCTTACATTCCGTCAGCTTAAGCGTGGACTAGCTTCTCGAGGCCATCTTTATTGCGAAGGACTAGGGTTGAGCCTTTCACTTGCAGCAATTGCTTCTTCTTGAAGTCTGAGAAAAGTCGGCTGACGGTTTCTCGGGTTGTTCCAATCATCTCTGCGATCTCTTCGTGAGTCAGGGTGAGCTTCAACTGGGCCGGCCCATTAGACTGCGCCTTTTCCGGGTACCACGAAAGCAAAAGCTTCGCGAACTTCTCTGCAGGAGAAGTGGTCAATCCCAATGTGCGGATCTCTTCGTAGGCGGTGTAGTAGTTCCGGCTCAACTGTTCCGCCACTCTGAGCGCGACTTCGCCGTACTGCTTGAGAAACTGCAACAAAGCGTCGCGAGGAATGAAGTTCGCCTGCCCAGGTTCAATCATTTCTGCCGTAACTTCATATGGAAGGTTCGAAATCGCGGCGTTCAGGCCAAGAACATCTCCTGGTTGCGAAATCTTCGTTATGAGCGTTTTCCCCTCACTTGATGAAGTGGAGAGCTTCGCCTTGCCGTTACACAACACAAAAACACCGCGCGGCTGCTGGCCTTCAATAAACAAAACCGCCGATTTAGGGTAAACGGCGGTGGACTTGATTTCATTCAGCTTTTGCAGGGCAGGCGGGGACAAATTGCAGAAAAGGTGCTCTTCCCGCACTGGGCAAGTAAGGCAGTTGTCGAGAATATTCAGCCCGTAGGGTACCCGCATAAGTCGATTATCCGCGATTGTAGCACCAGTAGTGTGATTTCAATCACTTTAAGCCGTGACTCCGTGCATCGCGATGGGGCTCCGGATAGGGCGAAAATCGCGATGAATCCTGAGGTGATCGTCAGGAGGCCACGATGCCAACCCTCATCGAACCGCCAGAACCGCAAGTCATAGATCAGAAGGAGGCGGCAGATACCTGCACTTGCGAAGCGGAAATTGGCTGTGATTCGGCCCTGCCCGACGTGGCATCTGCAGATTTATTGTTCTCTGACAGCCTTTTGGAATCCAGCTTGCTGGAAAGGCGACGTCGCAGCTTGGCTACGACAATATCGATCGTGTTCCAATGCGTGGTAATCGGTGCTTTGCTCATTCTGCCACTGATGTTTACCCAGGCCCTCCCAACTCAACAGCTGCTCACCTATTTGGTGGCGCCGCCACCACCGCCGCCACCGCCGCCAGCGGCGACCGCACCAATCGTCAAAGTGGTGCAAACAGACATGCTCAATGATGGCCAGCTTCGTACACCAACTCGGATTCCGCAAAAAGTCGAAATGATTCGGGAAGAGGAGGCCCCTCCCCCGGCAATGGCGGGAGGAGTGGTTGGAGGTGTTCCAGGAGGCATTCCCGGCGGTCAGTTGGGCGGGGTTATTGGGGGAATTATCAGTTCCGCGTCGAACTCCGTGGCAATCATCCCGAAGATTGAGCCAGTTAAGCGCGTTCGCATTTCCCAGGGCGTGACGCGAGGAATGGTGATCAGCAAAATCGAGCCGAAATACCCAACTATTGCAGTTGCGGCGCGGATCACAGGAGTGGTCCTGCTGAAGGCGATCATTAGCAAGGAAGGCACGATTACCGAGTTGCAGGTAGTCAATGGACATCCGGTCCTGATTCCTGCGGCCATCGATGCAGTAAAGCAATGGCGCTATCGACCGTACCTGTTGAACGGCGAGCCTGTCGAGGTCGAGACCACCATCATAGTGAACTTTGACATAGCCAGCTGATCAACCCAAAAAGATCCGTCGAAGGAGAGTTAATATTATGGAAAACGAGCACACACATCGAGTGGTAGCCTGGTGGAATGCCGGAAAGACAGGACTGGCAAAGTCGGAGTCAGCTCCGAACGCGATTCACTTCGCGGCCCCACCGCAGTTCGGCGGTCTTGAGGGACGGTGGTCGCCCGAAGATCTTCTCCTCTGCTCCGTTGCCGGATGCTTCACCACCACGTTTCGTGCGCTTGCCGATTATTCAAAATTTGAGTACACCGACCTCGAGGTGGCAGTTGAAGGAACCGTTCACAAAGCTCAATCCGGCTACGAATTCGCTGGAATCCTGATTCGCCCGACGCTTACGATTTCAGATCCTGCGGAGCAGCCGAGGGCTGATCGGTTATTGGAAAAAGCAAAACGGCTTTGTCTTGTGTCGCGGGCCATTGGAGTACCGCAAAGTTTTCAGCCACGAGTACGATCTACCGCACGAGCTGAAGTTGAAAATGTCTCTGCGGGTGAGTAGCGACGGAATCTCATGACGTCAGGAGCTTCGCCACAGTCCACGCATCCCACCTCCCATCGCAGAGCGGGCACAGTCGCGCAAGCGGTCTTCTGGACCATGAAGAACGGACACAGAGTGGAGATTCGTCCGATCTGCCCGGACGACGAAGATCGGATGATCAAATTCCACAAGGGGCTTTCAGAACGGTCGGTATATATGCGGTATTTTGCATCGCTGAGCTTGGCAGCGCGGACTTCGCACACCCGCTTAGCGCGAATCTGCTTTGCTGATCCTGTCCGCGAGACCGTGCTTGTCGCCCTTGTTCTAGATCAGACTTCCGGAGAGCAAAAAATTTTGGCGGTTGGGCGACTCAACAAGTTGTCCGACCCGACCAAGGCTGAAGTTGCGTTACTTGTGGCGGACGAATTCCAAGGCTCCGGACTTGGCTCCGAACTGCTCCGCCAACTCGTTCAAGCGGCAAAAGATCAATGCATCACTCGGATTGAAGCGGAAATGCTTCGTGACAACATTGCAATCCAGCGGGTCCTCAGGAAATCTGGCTTCCGTTTACGGTTGATTGACCCACGATCGGTGAGAGCGACTCTCAATCTCTGACATCTTCCTGCCGTTCACCTATTGTGATTTCGCTCACACTGCGAGGTGACGGCAAATCCCGACGCCTTTTCTGCTTCGCCGCACACTGTTGACATGTCAGCGAAGGAACGCAAGGTCAAGACCCTGGATGCCAATGAAGCGGTCGCAACGATTGCGTATAGGCTGAATGAGGTCATTGCTCTCTATCCTATTACGCCCTCGTCGCCGCTTGGAGAATGGTGTGATCAGTGGGCCTCCGAAGGAGTCCCGAACCTCTGGGGTACCGTGCCACATGTCATCGAGATGCAAAGCGAAGGCGGAGCGGCGGGAGCTGTTCACGGCGCGCTGCAAACCGGGTCTTTAGCAACCACATTCACCGCCTCTCAAGGCCTGCTTTTGATGATCCCCAACATGAACAAGATTGCCGGCGAGCTTACGCCCGCGGTATTTCACGTAACCGCGCGAACAATTGCGACGCATGCACTCTCAATTTTTGGCGATCACTCCGACGTGATGTCGGCCAGAACTACGG
>DATNEX010000037.1:0-150516 GCA_035606605.1 Terriglobales bacterium | reverse complement strand
CGACAGCATAGGGCAGAGGGAAGGATCTCCATTCAGCAATTAAAGGGACGGCTCCGAATACATTTGGCCGATCGAAAACTGGATGTATCGGCGGGGCATTTGCTGGCACTCGACTGCGGAGTATTGCATGATCTGGAAGCGATCGAGGAGAGTGCCTTATTGCTGTCCATCTCTTGGCGAAGAGGTACGAGTAACACCTCAGAATCGTTTTCCCTAACTCAGCGGCACTTAGACGAAGAAGCCGTGTCACGGATGGATGATGAAGGTGGCGCTCCCGGCGGGCCGTAACTTAGGACACGCCGCCGATATAGTTTCCCGTGCCTGGTCTTTCATCTGGATCACAACATGAATAAAAGGAGCTGCAATTATGGCAACGAAATTTACTCCACTGCATGACCGCATCTTGGTACGCCGAGTCGAAGAGGCAGGAACTACGCGGGGAGGTCTCATTATCCCCGATTCAGCCAAAGATAAACCCCAGGAGGGCACTGTCATCTCTGTGGGGAAGGGCAAGACCAACGAGGAAGGCAAGTTGTTCCCACTCACTGTAAAAGAAGGCGACAGTATTCTGTTCGGCAAGTACTCCGGAACCGAAATCAAACTTGATGGAGAGGATTTCCTCATCATGAAAGAGGAAGAAGTTCTGGGCATCGTTATGGGTACGGCCAAGAAAGAAAGCGTCAGCGCTCACGACATCGTCGGTGCTCGGAAGTAGGAAACGCTGTCTTCTGGTCTCCTGCATCGTGCAGTCTCGATTGCGCGGTCGCAAGAGCCGCTGACTGCCCCCGCGCAAAGTGAAAGGGGGCGTAAGCAACATGACGACATTCAAGGAGAAAGAATCATGGCAAAGCAAATCGTACACGGAGAAGAGTCGCGGCAAGCGATCTTGCGTGGCGTGAACTTTCTGGCGGATGCTGTGAAGGTGACTCTCGGCCCCAGAGGTCGGAACGTAGTCATCGAGAAGAAGTTCGGATCGCCGATTATCACCAAAGATGGAGTCACGGTTGCGAAAGAGATCGAACTTCAGGACAGCCTTGAGAACATAGGCGCTCAGATGGTCCGCGAAGTGGCCAGCAAAACGTCCGACGTTGCCGGTGATGGTACGACAACTGCGACTGTTCTGGCTCAGGCGATCTACCGTGAAGGCGTCCGGACCGTCGCAGCCGGCGCGAATCCCATGGCGATGAAGCGAGGGATTGAGAAAGCTGTCGAGGCGATTTGCGGCAACGTCGATCCGACGACCGGCGAACGCAAGAACGGCGAACTGGATAAGTTTTCGAAGCCAGTTACCGGCGATATGATCGCGCAGGTCGGCAGTATCTCCGCCAACAACGACGAAACCATTGGCCACATCATCGCAGACGCGATGAAGAAGGTCGGCAAGGATGGTGTCATTACAGTAGAAGAGTCGAAGACGCTCGAAACTCAGCTAGAAGTAGTCGAAGGCATGCAGTTCGACCGCGGCTATCTCTCGCCCTATTTTGTCACCGATCCAGAGCGCATGGAGGTCGCATTCGAGAACGCCTACGTCCTGATCAACGAAAAGAAGATCAGTTCGATGAAGGACATCCTCCCTTTGCTTGAGCAGATCTCCAAGAGTGGCAAGCCGCTGGTCATCATCGCCGAAGATATAGAGGGAGAAGCACTGGCGACTCTAGTGGTCAACAAACTGCGTGGCACTTTGCAGGTGGCTGCCGTCAAGGCTCCTGGCTTCGGTGACCGGCGTAAGGCCATGTTGCAGGACATCGCAACCCTCACCGGAGGGAAAGCCATCACCGAAGATCTCGGCGTCAAGCTGGAAAACGTGAAGATTGAGGATCTTGGACAGGCAAAAAAGATCACCATCGACAAAGACAACACCACCATTATCGAGGGCAAAGGCAAAAAGGGTGACGTCGAGGGTCGCGTGAAGGAAATTCGTGGCCAGATTGAAAAGACGACGAGTGACTACGACCGCGAGAAACTGCAAGAGCGATTAGCGAAACTCGTGGGTGGTGTGGCCATGATTAAAGTGGGTGCGGCGACCGAGACCGAAATGAAAGAGAGGAAAGCTCGCGTCGAAGACGCCATGCACGCGACTCGTGCCGCGGTGGAGGAAGGTATTGTCCCCGGAGGGGGAGTCGCTCTGGCGCGGTGTGCAACGGCTCTCAACAAGTTGAAAGTGGAGGGCGACGAGCAGATCGGCGTCAACATTGTGAAGCGCGCCCTGCAGGAACCGATCCGACAGATTGCAGGAAACGCGGGGGAAGAAGGCGCCATCGTGCTTGGCAAAGTGCTCGAATCGAAGGACCAGAACTTTGGTTACAACGCGTTGACAGCAGAGTATGAAGACTTGGTCAAAGCCGGAGTACTCGACCCCACTAAGGTAGTGCGTACAGCTCTCACCAATGCCGGATCCATCGCGGCGCTCATGCTGACCACTGAGGCTCTGGTCGCCGACATTAAGGAAGAAGCAACGGGCGCCCCGTCCGGTGGGCGTGGCGGCATGGGGGATGGGTACTAAGAGGTAGCGCGGACATCCAAAAAGCTATCCAGTTCCGTAATTTCTAGAGTCTTTCTAACCTAAGGAAGGCCCACACTTATCGTGTAGCGATATAGTTAAATGCACAACACTACCCGATGATATCGTCATGACTCGAGTTCGAGACCGTTCTATGGCGCGGAACTCGGAGCATGGTCTGCGCTCTCTTTGCCTTCTTCGGGATTGTGCCAGCCGCCCACGTCCTGGGCCAAGCGGTCGGCCTCAGAAGGTCCCCACGAGCCTGGCTGGTAGGAATGCAGGGCAGTTGCATTCGCGAGAATGGGGTCGACAATCGCCCACGCAGCTTCCACTGCATCTTCGCGAACGAACAGCATGCCATCTCCATGCATCGCATCCCCCAAAAGACGCTCATAGGCGTCAACTTCGTCCGCGGTGTGTTCCTCGAGCGCGGAAAGGGTTGCGGGTTTGGAACCAAGATCGTCGCCGGCTCGCTTCACTCGAGCGGTGAGGCTAAGCGAAATTTCACCTGGACCCAGGCGGAAGCGGAAAACATTGCTCGATTCGTCCCTCCAAATGTCGAGCGGCGGCTTTCTGAGTTTGGCAAGCACTTCCGTTGTTGTCACCGGCAGGCACTTTCCTGCGCGAATCAGAAATGGCACACCTGACCACCGCCATGACTGAACCTCCAGGCGCACGGCGGCAAACGTTTCCACCTTTGAGTCAGGTGCGATGCCCTTTTCGTTTTTGTAGCCATTGAACTGTCCTCGAACCAGATGCTTTGTATCCAGCGGCGAAATGCTGCGGAATACTTTGACTTGTTCATCGCGGATCGCGTCGCAATGGAGCCCGGTGGGAACCTCCATGGCTAGAAAAGCTACGACCTGGAGCATGTGGTTCTCCACCACGTCCCTGATTGCGCCGGTGTCGTCGTAAAACTTACCCCGACCTTCAATGCCAAACTTTTCTGCCATCGTGATTTGTACACTCTCGATGTAGTTGCGGTTCCAGATCGGCTCCAGAAAACTGTTGGCGAAGCGAAAGACCAGCAGATTGAGGACCGCCTCTTTACCAAGGTAGTGGTCGATCCGAAAGATTCTTGATTCTGGAAGCACCGCACGAAGTGCAGTATTCAACTGCTGCGCTGAAGCAAGGTCGCGTCCGAAAGGCTTCTCGACGATGACCCGCGCATTTTTGATACAGTTCGACTTGGCGAGAGACTCGACGACGCTTGTAAAGAGGTTTGGCGGAATCGCCAAATAGTGCGCTGGGCGACTGGACGAGCCAAGCGTTTTCTTTAACAGGTCGAAAGTCTCTTGTTTCTGGTAATCACCGCCGACATAGCGAAGCAATTGCAACAGCTTGGACAGTGCTGCGTGATCGATCTCAGTTCCCTGCTGCTGGATGCTGTCGCGCACGCGCTCCCTGAGGTGCTCGTCGGTGCGTCCAGCCCTGGCCACGCCAATCACCGGTACATCCAGGTGACCGTGTCGAACCATATGGTAGAGAGCAGGAAAGATCTTCTTGTATGCCAAGTCTCCCATCGCCCCGAATAGAACCAGAGCATCCGCTCGCGCTGTATTTTCCTCCTGCCTTTCGCTGGCGCATCCTTGTCTCAGATCCCGCATGGCTTTCTCCTAACGGTGTTCATGGCAAGATTCGCATCGTTGATCAATGCCAGAGGTATAAAGGGATTGCACAACATCGCCCAGCGCCTCGCCTTCCGGCGGCTTTGCCGCACGCTTTGGGATCAACCGAACACCTCACATTGGTAAGTAAAAAACGGGCGGGACGAGCAGGAGGATTGGCGATAGACATCAGTGGGATAGATAAGTGTGGAGGAGTCCGATCACCGACACCAAAACCATCCCTACGCTCAAACCAAACCATGGATCCAGTTTCCGCTGTTTGGTTACATCGGTGGAGGCTCTCCATTGGCTTTCCTTTGAATCTTCCGGGTAGAAGTGCGCCGGTATAGTCGCTTCTAGTTGTTGTTCGGTCCTACTTCCAGCAAAACATGCGGTCTTTTGTATCTCGCCTGCATCAGCAGTCGAAAGCGTCCTCTTGCTGATTCGATCGGAATTGCGCTAATCAAGGCAAACCTGATTGGGGATAAGCATTGGGGGCATGCAGGAAACGTCTTGTCTTTTAAGAGACAGATCTCCCGCATTGGGTGTTGGGCGTGGAAAACCCGATAGACTCCGCTTCTCGGAATTTCGTGATTGGTCTTGAACGTAGTGGAGCTTCCCATGAGCCGAAGGATAATTCTGCCGACGCTCCGATGTCTGGTCACTTTTGCTCGAAGCGTTCTTTCTTGGCGTAGACCGCTGCTGGGAGAGCGATCGATCTATCACGGACTCGCATCGAACAGTTGCCGACGCGGCGGGAACGCTTGGTGGTCCTCTCTTCCCGAGATCTTCAGCGCGTGTACACGTCTTTTATCGTGCAAGTACAGCTGTGAGGGCATTCCTCTCGATTGAATTTGTAAGCATAATTGGCGAGGGTCTTGCCAACTTATGCCGCTTCGAATTCTGATCGCAGACGATAGCCGCGCTGTAAGGCATAGTCTGCATGGTTTGCTGGAGCAACATCCTGGATGGGAAGTTTGCGCGGAGGCAGTGGACGGTGCGGACGCCGTCGACAAAGCTCAGGAATGTGTGCCGGACATCATCCTTTTGGACTTCTTCATGCCTGGGATGACTGGGGTTGAAGCCGCGCGGGTGCTTGGACGTGTTCTTCCGTCTGTTCCGATCCTCTTGGTCACGATCTACGTCACGTCTGAGCTGGTTAAACAGGCCAAAGCTGCTGGAATTAAGGGAGCTGCTCCCAAGTCCGATACTCGGGAGATCTTCAATGGGATCGAGGCGGTGATGAACAAAAAGACATTCTTCGAGGGCCAGCGAATTGACCCAGTTGCAGACGCCTGCCTTGATTAGGCCGCGGAACTGCGGTCTGCCGAGCTTTCCCTAGATTGTGCGGCGCGCGCTTCGGCCTTCGCCACGGGTAGCGCCACCTTCACGGAAGTGCCAGGTTCTTCCGAGGCAACGTCTAACAACCCGCCGAGCTCAATCACTCTCTCCCGCATGCCTGCAGTTCCGACTCCCAAACCGGAGCCGCCGTGAAGGGTTTCCAATTCCCCCGGCGGGAATCCACGCCCATAGTCTCTTACGAGCAAGACGGCGTGACCGTTTTCCATTTCTAGCCGAACGTCTACTTTCGAACTTCGAGAATGGCGATGCACATTGGTCAAGCTCTCCTGCAGTGCCCGGAACAAAACCATTTCAATGTCCGCCGGCAGCCGTTCGAGACGCGGGGATATTTCTAAGTTAGCCTGAATGCCGCTGCGCTTGCTGAACCCCTCCACATACCACGCCGCTGCAGGAGCCAACCCGCTCTCGTCGAGCATCGGCGGATGCAACAAGTAAGAGATTGTACGGATCTCCGCCAGGCATGTGTCCAGCAACTGGTTTGACTCTGCCAGAACCGCCTGCGTTTTCACGGGGTCAGGCTGGTTCAACTGCGCGAGGTTCATCTTGAGTGCCACCAGATACTGCCCCGCACTGTCATGCAATTCGCGAGCAATCCTTCGTCGCTCGTCGTCCTGGACATGCTGCAAATGGCTCGATAGCCGTCGTAGAGATTCTGTGCGCCGCTGCACCAGGAATTCGAGTTCATCATGCGCGCGTTGGAGAGCTTCTTCGGCCTGCTTCCGCTGGCTGATGTCGTAGAAGCAATTGATCGCTCCCATAACTTCTCCACGCTGGCTTTTTAGGGGGCGGATATTTACGATGACGGTAAGTCGCAAACCGTCCGGTCGCTCGATGAGGACTTCAGCGTCCCGAGCCTCAGATATTTTGCCGCTCACGACCTCGGCCATGGGGCACTGATCGTGGGGCATAAAACTTCCGTCGAGACGAAATAACTTGTATGACCCACAGAACCGCTCGTCGGTATCTCCCGGAACCGGTGTACGGCCCCACAATTCCGCAGCGCGGCCGTTGAATTCCTTGATCACACCCGCAGCATCGCAGGAGTAGACGGCCACGGGACCCAGATCGAACAAGATGCGGTAGTGCTGCTCACTTTCGCGAATCGCTTCTTCTGCACGCTTGCGCGCCGTGATGTCGCGGGCGATTTTCGACGCACCGATGATTCGGCCGTTTGGATCCCTTATAGGAGAAACCGTTAGTGAGATATCGAGCAACGTCCCATCTTTGCGCTGCCGCAGCGTTTCGTAGTGATCGACAGTCTCTCCTTTGCGGATGCGATTCAGAATCATCGGCTCGTCCTCCGCGTGATCTGGAGGAATTAACATTGTGATCGGTTGCCCGATCGCTTCCTGTGCGGTGTAGCCGAATATCCGTTCCGCTCCTCGATTCCAACTGGCAATGACCCCGTTGAGATCTTTACTAACGATGGCATCGTCGGAAGAGGCAACAATAGCTGCGGTCTCCGCGTTTTGACGTGTCCGATAGTTCTCTCGAAGCAGGGCGTCGCCCAGAACTTGCAGCAGCTCGCCGTTCACGATTAATCGGCTCTGTGGCACGGGCTGCTGCTGGCGCGCAATTTCCCACAAACGTTCAAACTGGATACCGGCCTCGCGCGCCAAGCGCTGAATTTCCGACACTTGAGAGAAATCCGCGAATGCGTATCCGCCGACAGCTGCCCCCACGATGCTTCCCTCCAGTACGAATGAGGTTCCGATGACCGCCAAGCCATGGCGTTGGGAGACGATGACCGCGGGTCGATCTGTTGTCTGCACCAGACAGCGGCGCGCGCACTCAGCAAAAATTCCAGGGTCGAATCCACTCTGTTCGAACAATTGGAACAAAGGAGTAGGATGGAGGGGACCAGAGACGGCTCGCATCTCCCGATCGAACAACTTGACGGTCAAGCGGGCAGCTCGGGCATATTTCTCCAGTGCCGTTCCCCAAAGATCGGGGCTGAAGAGCACGTCGCTCGGTAGACTCATGAGGAGGGCGCTTCCTTTGCCTGTATTTGCCGAGGGCCCCTGGCGCTGCGACGCTCGGGAGCTCGTGACACGAGACCGCCGTAAGTCGAAAATGGTAACTTAGTCACCGGCAACGCTCGCGGCAGCACGTGCATGCCTTTGCGGTCAAGAATTTCGCATTTGTGCGTTACTCGGTCCACAGGATTCGCCCGCATCTTGCCGACGGTCAAGCCCAGCCGGAAGGAATCACCTAGTTCGATCCAGTTCATAAGGATGATGTTGTCGACCAGCGAGCTCATGGCGAAGTCGCCCATCATCGAATTCATCCCCAACATCTCGGGGTTCTCGTGGTTGTACACCGCGACAACCTGGTTCTCCTTCATCAGGGCTACCAGGGCGTGAAAGAAATCGCGAAAAATTCTCCCCCGGGTGCCAAGAGCGGCGTAAGTGCTCAGGGCGCGGTTCGTTCCGCGAGTTTAGGATTGTAAGGATTTCCTGCCGCCCTTGTCGGGTGGAAGCCAATTCCAGCAGTCTGTCCAGGCCTTTGCCCTCTGGGCCGTGGACCACAAGGAGATACATGCGGTCGGCGTGGGTTGGATTCTGAAGCCGCTCCACAAAACCGGCAGCTATAAAGGCATCCAGAGCTTCCGCGACTACCTTCATGTCGCGTCCCACAAAGGCAGCGATTTGCTGGCTGGTCAAGAGTGTCCGAGGATGCCGGTACAAAAAGACCAGCAGATCAAGGTCACAGCCGTTGCGGATCAGAGACGTACCAGCGAGCAGCCGTCGGATCTCTGCCGGATCAGGCCGCTTGCGGGACGGTGTCGTAATAATTCTCTCTCGAATCGCTCTCGTAAATCGCTCATCGGGCATGGCGCTGCGGGTGTAACTCCGCGGTTGGATATGCCAGTTGAAGTCTACACCCCGTCGCGCCCTCGTGTCTGTGCTCCTTTGACCATCTTCCGGGTACCCGACATTCGCCTGGGTCGGCACTACAGTGAAGCGTTCCTTCTCATACAGCGCGCGGTGGATGGTATTCGCGTGACGCGTCCCATATCGTTGAACTCGACCTCCTTTTCCTTCCTCATCGATAGGGATCGACACTGACGTCGGTTGGCGACCCGCAATTCTCCAATCAAACAAAGTTAGGGCAGATGAACGCAGCCCAAGGGTGAACTTTACAAACGCGCGGATTTCCGCGCAGAGGGATGTACGCAATGAGATTCAAAACACGGATGTTCGCGATGCTGACCGCCGCACTACTGGTCAGCACACTGGCGGTTGCCGCTGAGGAACCGTCAGAACAGGTTAAACGAATGGACGCAGCCGCAAACGTTTTAGACGAGATTATGGGAACTCCCGATAAGGGGATTCCGGAAGAACTTCTCGATTCTGCGAAGTGCCTCGCAGTCATACCGTCGATGGTCAAAATAGGCTTCGTCTTCGGAGGACGGCACGGAAGAGGAATCGCAACCTGCCGCACTACATCTGGATGGAGTGCGCCTGCACCTTTCACAGTGACGGGAGGGAGCTGGGGTTTGCAGATCGGCGGCGAAGCCGTCGACGTGGTCATGCTGGTGATGAATGACCGGGGTATGGAAAAGATGCTCTCCAGCAAGTTCAAGATCGGTGCTGATGCATCTGCAGCGGCAGGCCCGGTCGGACGCCATGTGGAAGGCACAACGGATTGGAAGATGCGCGCTGAAGTGCTCACTTATTCTCGCGCTCGCGGCGCTTTTGCGGGAATTACGGTAAACGGCGCATCGATTACTCAGGATAAAGACGGCACGCGTATTCTGTACGGCCGGATGGTCCCGTCCGCGCAAATTCTTAAAGGAGAAGTAAAAGCTCCCGAGGGTTCGCATACCTTTCTGGCGGCGGTAAGAAAGTACGGAACTGAGGCACGCGTTGCCGAAGCATCGGACCGGGTCCAGAAAAGCGATACGCGGACACGCGCCAGCTCGACTGAAGCAAGAGGCGTGATTGAAGACAAGCTAAAGAACGAGCCGGGCCTAGACAGCACGGATATTCAAGTGACGTTGACTTCCGACGTAGTCACGCTGTCCGGATCTGTGGTCAGCAGTGATGACCGCGATAAAGCGGTTCGGGTTGCGAAATCATATGCCGGGGATCGAGAAGTCCAGGACCACTTATCAATTCAAAGGCCCGATTAGCTCACAGCTTTTGAGCGGGTCGAGCGAGGGCCTGCCTCCGCGAACGGCGGTGGGCCATTTCGCACGAACACACACCAGGAGGAAACATGATGATGCTTAATTGCAGGAACATAGCTCGCACGCTGTTGTGCGGCGGTCTGCTACTTGGCGGGGGATTAGTGGCACGCACCCAGGAACCAGCCAGTCAGCAGGCCTCGCCAGCGGCAGACAACACCAAGACGAACGAGCGCGATCGAGACGCTAACCAACCCACGGCAGATCAGCAAAAGGAAAACCGGTCTGACCGCGAAATCACGCAACAGATACGACAATCAATCGTGAAGGATAAGTCGCTCTCGACCTACGCGCACAACGTCAAGATCGTCACTCAGAACGGGCAGGTCACATTGAAAGGTCCCGTCCGATCTGAAGAAGAGAAGCGAGCAATCGAAGCCAAGGCTGCTGAAGTGGCGGGCCAGGACAAGGTCAGCAGCGAACTGGACATTAAACCGCAGCAATAACCTCTGGAACTTATTTCGGAGCTAATCAAAGGAGAAGTAACCATGGCAGGAAAAAATACAGCAGTATTTGGCATTTATCCAACTCGCGTAAGTGTGGAACGTGCGGTTGATGCCCTAAAGGCAGCTGGATTTCGTAACTCTGATATCTCCGTGCTGTTTCCCGAGAACACGGGCACCAAGGACTTTGCCCATGAGAAGAACACCAAAGCACCGGAGGGCGCTGCAACGGGCGCCGGAACCGGAGCACTACTCGGCGGCGGCCTGGGTTGGCTAGTGGGCATTGGCGCACTCGCAATTCCAGGGCTAGGACCGTTCATTGCCGCAGGGCCAATCGTGGCGGCGCTTGCAGGAGCCGGTGCCGGTGGAGCAATCGGCGGCCTCACTGGCGCGTTGATTGGCATGGGAATTCCCGAATACGAAGCGAAACGTTATGAAGGCCGCGTTAAGGATGGCGGAATACTGCTTTCCGTGCATTCCGATGATTCTCAGTGGACCAAGAAAGCAAAGGAAATCCTCGATCGCACCGGCGCCGAGGATGTTTCTTCCACCGGGGAAGCTACTGGTGAAAAGCACGATTCCACCCAAATTCGTGAAGTAGCTTGACGCAAGGAGTGCAGCGGACCTGAGTGAACGTCGGTCCGCTGCCTCCCCATCTCCTGACCCCCCAGCGGGGGGTGACGACCGCACCAATTCTTGATCACCGAACGATAACCGGTTCCTGGAGGAATGATGCAAAACGAGAACTTGAAGAAACTATATGTAGGCGAATTGAAAGACCTTTTTAGCGCCGAAACTCAGTTGGTGAAGGCGCTTCCAAAAATGGCCAAAGCGGCGTCCTCAGATGAACTTCAAGCGGGTTTCGAAAACCACCTGGAACAGACCAAGGTTCACGTTCAGCGTCTGGAAGAGATCTTCAAATCGCTGAACGAAAACCCCACAGGCAAGAAGTGTGTGGGCATGGAAGGCCTGGTCAAAGAAGGGTCCGAGTTGATGGAAGAGGGTTTTGACGATGCCGTGTTGGACGCGGGATTGATCGGTGCCGCCCGGCGCGTGGAGCATTACGAGATTGCCGCGTACGGGGCGGTCAGCGAAATCGCCACGACACTTGGAGAGACCCAGCACGCTTCCTTGCTGCAAGAGACTCTGGCCGAAGAGACGGAAACTGACGAAAAACTAGCCGACCTCGCAGAAGAGATCAACTCGCAGGCTAAGGAAGTGGGTTCTGAAGAACAGCAGGAAGCAGCCAACGGAATCGTTGATTCCCCGGAACTCGAACAGGGAGTCGAAGGAGATCAGGCAAAGGCGGCTGTCAAGAGCAACAAACGCGTCAGTGAAGACGGCGGAAAGACCAGAGTAAAGAAGTCGGCATAAAAATAACGAGTCAATGAAAAAGGAGTTCTCATGCAAGATAAGGTTCGTAGCGGCGTTTTAGAAGATCGCTTCACGGGTGCCATTGAGTCGAAAACGTCCAAGGTCCCGAGTTCTGGCTACTTGGCGGCGGCATTCGCCTCCATTACTGCGTCAGCCGTTCTGAAGATCGTGGGTAAGGACGACTGGGCTCTGTTTGTGGGACAGTGGCCGGCGGCATTTCTGTTAATGGGCGTCTACAACAAAATGGTAAAGCAGCACGGCTCAGATGCATACAGCCAGGCTGCTTGAGAGTCGGATTGGACCCTCGAGTGTTGCCTCATACCTGGGGACGCCTCGGGGGCCCGCGCTGACTTCTTGAAATTACTTTTGATAAAACTGAACGAGTACCAATAATCAAGTACTAAGGAGACGGATTATGTCGATTTTGGCCTGGATCGTGTTGGGTTTGATTGCTGGGTTCATAGGCAGCAAGCTAGTGAACAAGAGTGGCGAGGGGGTAATCCTCGATATCGTGCTGGGAATCGTTGGCGCGGTCGTTGGGGGCTGGGTGTTCACCATGTTCGGAGCGCACGGCGTCACGGGTGTAAACCTGTATAGCCTGTTCGTCGCTGTGATTGGGGCGGTGCTTATCTTGGTTCTTTATCACGCCGTTAGAGGCGGGAGAGCGCGCGCGTAAAGCTGCCGCAATGCCGGCAAACTCGTGCCACGAGTTCTTGACAGTACCCGCACATAGCTGCCATTCAGGAGATTCGTGCGCACCTTGGGAGAGTGACTGGCGTCGGCATTGCTTCCACCCTTCGAAAGAATTACCCAGGCCTAATGCAAAATTCTAGGCCTGGCCATTGCACACGTTGCACACGGCTTTCACCGGGAGTGTTGCTCCAGAACGTGCTGATCGAAGATCTCTTCAAGTGTGCGCATAGGTTCAGCGAGCGCCAACTTCCCCGGGCATTGAGCAGCTAACATAGCGACGATTGCACCGCACTCCGAACACTTCCCGAATACAGGCGTTTGGCTGAGGGTTACTCATTTAGGCTGCATAACTGTGCAGATTTCCTGGTTACCGCGCTCGCGAGGATCATAAGACGGGCTTGATGCTGCAGGATCTCACGCGAGGGCCAGCTTTTCCAACACATCGATCCCTGCGCTTCGCAGTAAACCGGCAACCCCACATTCCGACAGACGGGAGGCATCGTATTCGATTCGAAGCGTGCGCCCTTTTTCGTTAAGAGTTACGCGCCAGATACCGTAGACCTCTTGCACGCGCGCCATCGCGCGCGTCTGGGCTTCCCTTGGTTGTGTGCCATAGCGAAAAGCGACGTTAATCAATGTCATCTCGAAGCCTTCCTTGGGTCCCAGTACTGACCGTACTGTGACGCTTTACACTGGGGAAGTCGGTTACGCCAGACGGAGCGACCACGCCACAGCCTTTGCTTCGATGATGAGCTTCATCGCCTGCGAGCCCACGAGCAACGTCCCGACCCTACCGAGCAGCACCCAGTTGTAGGGGTTCACTTCCCGGCGGACCAGGGATTCGGAGACAAGCTGCCAGCTTCCCGGAGGCAGAATCGCTGACAAGCGCGCCCCAAGTTCCTGGCCGCTCTTCCCACTCAGGGAACTGCCCATGAGCCCCACGGCAATCAGCAGGATCGAAAACAATGCAAGGAACATGTTGAAAGCCACGGCCTGCGAAACCATACCGCATTTTGGGATTACCCTGGCAAATGTTCGGAAGAGTCTCTTCGCAACCGAGTGCAGCGCCATTGCAGGAGATTATAGCGTCCGCGAATGCGCTCCTTTCTGCACCAAGGGAAGGCGCGTGAGCAATGATACTGTTGAAGGGGTAAAACACCAGAGCGGTCTTTGAAGCTGGGGCTTGTTCGGTTGCCCGCAACCCGCCGCCGGCTGCTGCTTCTTCCTTCGGATAGCGAAACGCTTAATTCGCCTCGTACTTCTTTCACGATCCTTTAGCACTCAGATGGCTCCTCGTGCCTGTGCGTCTGCTTGACATGTTTATCAAATTGCCGCTGCATGCTTTTCATCGCTGCCCCCGGATTTCTGGCCAGTCCGGGCCCGCCACTTGTAAAGTACGTTTCGCAACTTGAGCACTTGCCGTGCAGCCCCGATTTGTTGTTTTGGGTGATTTCAAGGTGCGGCTTGTTCATGCATTAAGTTTCCCACGAAGAGAGGGCCCCGTACCAGCACTGTCCCGGTAGATGAAACAACCGATCTCTATTCGCTTGTGCACGAATGGCCACCAATCGGAGCCTCGGCCGACGATCCCTGATCTCGAGGTCGCTCCACAGTCACTGAAAGTAGCTGCAAGCGACCTCCTCCAGCTCATCAGCAATCTTCGTGAGTGTGTTGCCGTGAACTTCTTCGGCGAACAAGAATTCGCCCCTGGCGCTCTCGACAATTGAACTTCAAGGTGGAACCGCGGCGGATGCGAGGCGGTAGTCCGCCTGATCAGAGAGGTCAACAACCAGGACCGCGAACATGCCAACCCAAACGGTTCGAAACGCAACACGGCGGGCAACTGCCTGAAGGAGATACTTTGAACACTACGCTCTCGTTAGCAGCCGGAATATTTATCAGTCTGGGCTCGTTTGCTCAGACCACTTCTCGAACAGAATTCGTGGTTGAACCCATGAACCCGACTCCCGTATTTCACTCGTCCGTGACCAGCCGTAGCGTGCAGGCGATCAACTACAAGCATCGCGGAGGAGCCACCAAGCTGGACTTTGCTGGGACTAACCTGATGCCTGCAGCGACCGGTCAAGCGAAAGTGGAAAGCAAGAAAGGTTATACAGAAATCGACGTTGAATTTGGCAACCTGCAGAAGCCAACGACGTTCGGTGGCGAGTATCTCACTTACGTACTTTGGGCAATCTCTCCAGAGGGCCGGGCAATCAACCTCGGCGAAATCTTAGTTGGCGATAACCACCGCAGCAAGGTGGACGTCACCACCGATCTGCAGGCCTTTGCACTGGTCGTCACTGCCGAACCTTATTATGCGGTGCGGCAGCCCAGCAACGTCGTCGTGATCGAGAATGTGGTCCGCGCCGATACGAAGGGAACCACCGAGGCCATGAACACCAAATATGAACTCATGGAGCGCGGCGGCTACATTCCGACCGGCTACAAATTCGATCCCGTCGTTCTGAATACTCGCCTGCCGTTGGAGTTCTTCGAGGCGCGCAATGCTGTGCGCATTGCGGAATCCGAGGGCGCAGAGCAGTATGCGAGCGACAGCTATCAGCATGTGGTCCGGCTCATGGACAAGGTTGATCAACTCGCCACCGACAAGCACGCGGACCGGAAAGCAATGATCGCCGTCGCGCGCGAAGTAGTCCAAACAGCGGAAGATGCTCGAGCAACTACGATTCAGAAGATCGAGCAAGAGCGTCAGGACAACGAACGTCAAGCTGCCGCCAATGCGCAAGCACAAGCCCATGCCGAAGCAGACGACGCTACGCGGCAGAAGCAGCAGGCCCCCAGAGCTGCTACTCATGCGCAACCGTGATTTACCAACTGTGGGGAGACGTGCCATAGTTCCTCCGGGAGAACTTCAGATCGGCTGACTTAGCCAGAGGATCTGAAAGAGTAAGTCCCGAAGATCTGCCGCTACAGTTTCACCGAGGTACGCTCGTTTGAGTTGAATGGAATCAGTTTCCGCTGCCGAAAGCCGGGAGCAGTCGCAATACTTCTGAATCTACGAGGCAGGCATTGTGGTTGCGTTTGTGCTCAGCATTTGCCAGGGTCTGGGCCTCAGCGGTTGATCGTCACAGTTCTCCTCGTCGGCCGTGCAAGCGAGAATGTTGCGCCGGTTTTCGGAGACCGCAATTTGGGCCGCTTCCCGTGGAGTCCATCGTGAGTGGTCGCACAGTTCCCACCCATTTTCGCAATTCCACATATTGCGCTGATTCTGCTAAGCCCACTTCACTCATTTTGAGAAGGAGTGGGATTGGAACGATCAAATGAATCAGGCCGCGTCGTGTTCTCATTCTGAACTGCCCAGAGGTTCACCTGAAATGCGAGGTCGCTCAAGCCCTGCTTAGCTTCCCCTCGATCGCCGCCCCGGACAAGTAATGACCAAGCAACCGAGTTAGAATCCGATGCGTGTTTAGCCCCGCTCTGTGATCAAGTTGCTAATCCGAATGAAGTTGGAGTGATACATCGGCAATTTAGGCCTCTGCCGCTCGAATCCCCCGAAGGAGATCAGCCAACGTTCCACAAAGCCTGCTGGGGGGCTCGCCTTTAGCGTAATAACCGTGCGCGATGACCTCAGAAGGTAATTCGCTGCCATCTCGGTATGCACCGCTCATCGCGATTGTGACAATCTGGGGAAAGCGACGGCGGATCTCCGAGAGCAGATCGATACCGGACATTCGGGGCATGTTCAGGTCGGAAATGATTATGTCGGGGGCATTCTCGCTAATCAACGAAAGGGCCTCGATGCCATCCTCGGCGGAGGCAACATCATAGCCGACTGACTCCAATAACAAGGTTAGGCAAGTACGAATGGTCGGATCGTCGTCCACCACAAGAACTTGACGTTGTGCGAGGGCTGCCATTGCTACACAGTTAAGTGTTGCATTCAGCGGTTATCGCAGTCTGGTCAAAATTGAACGAATCGTCGAATGTCCCACACGTTCTGAACCTGAAGACACTTCCTCTTGAGCCGTGGAAGAAAACAGCATTTCCCGTGCTTTTCTCAGGTCTAGGCGGCAGTATTCCCCTGCAATTACCAGCCAACCTCACACTGAACATGAAGTGGACTTACTGCCCAGGGGAAGTGCGGGGGAGCGAATATCTGGACGCCAGCGCATCCACGGCGTTTAGAGCCGGCGCCGGCAGGTGCCTGGCTAAGCCCAGCATGACAATGGGTATATTGGGTCGAAAGCACGATTGCGTCCACAGGGCGCGTGCATAAGGCTCCCAAAGCCTCCTAACCGGTTGCGACACTCAGCCGTTCGTATCCATTTTCCTACATCACCCGCATCCGCTCCGGGTCACGACGAATGCAGAGCAGGAAAGGTTTTGCGGCCATATCGGCCTCACCTTGTACTACCGCTCGCTGCCGGATTCTGTTCACGATTGCACACTATTTGCAAGACGCCGAACGGCGAGGAAGGTTTGCCCGCTCCGGCGGAAGGGGATTTCGTGCGATGGAGCGGGGCACCACGCCTGGGTTCGGTTCTAACTATTCACCGTAGAGACACAAAGCCAAGGATTTCGGACAATTGAATATCCAATACGACATAGCTGTTCCCCGCGGGCCTACCGTACTGATAACGGCTGTTGTAGCCGTCCTCATAGCCGCGACGGAATCCCTCGCGGAAGTAGTAGTTGTAATCGTCCCTGTCGACATAAAAGCCGTCGTAGCCGAAGTTCGCGTCCTGATAGGCGTACGAGTCTTGGTAGTCGGAATGCCACCGGTCCTCGCGGTCTGCCTGTCCGGTCCGGAAGCCTTCGCCGTAGCCGTAGTTCACTGCCTGCCGCAGCACATCGGCGCCGTACTGATTGATCTCGTAGTAGTTGCCGCCGCGCTGGTACCGATAAATAGGGGCGGTGTAATAGTAGGGGTCTCGGTCATAGTCGCGGTTGCGCTGGTTCTCAAAACGAAGCTGTTCTTGTCGTTCCCGCCGTAAGTAATCTTCCTGAAAACGATATTGTGCCGTGCGTCGCTGCTGCTGCAACTGTTCCGTCCTCTGCTGTTCCAGGCCTCGCTGGCGTTGCTGGTCTTGTTCTTGGCGGAACTGAGCCGTACGTCGCTGTTGCTCTGCAACCATTTGCTGCTGGCGCTGTTCGGAGAGGCGTTCGCCTGGTTGGCGATTCTGTCCTTGTTGCTGCGCTTGGCGATTCTGATCCTGCTGCCGTTGCTGGTTTTGCTGCTGCTGAACCTGTTGCCGGTTCAGTTCCTGCTGTTGTTGATCATTGGAGCGGTGTTGCTGTTGGTTCTGGTCTTGTTGCCGTTGCTCTGGCTGTTGTTTGTTTCGATCTTGCTGACGCTGGACTTCCGGTTGCTTGTCCTGATTTGCTTGCCGGGGTTCGGTAGCGGGCTGTTGTCTGTTCCCGTCCTGCGGCCGCTGCGCCTGCTGCGGCTCCGGCTTGGAATGTTTTTGATCCTGCTGCTTCGCAGGTTTATCTTTGTCAGACTTGCTCTGATTTTCGTCCTGCTGATCTTGCTGTGGGTAAGTGAGAAGAGCGGCCCCAAGAAGCACGAACAAAGCTGCCATGCTGGGAACTGCAATGCGTTTCATTGAGTATTTCCTCCATTGCAGATTAGCCTCCGGAGAAGAAATTAGCTGTGTTCTTTTGATCAGACGGGGTCTCGGGGTTTGTCTTGTCCCTGCGGGCAAATTCATAGGTGTCTTCTCTGATAGCACTGTGCAATATTGACCAGCGCTGAACGTCGGGGTGCTGTACTGTGGTTTTAATTGCAGCTGAGGTTCTTACACCTCTTTTCAGAAAGGCGCCCTGTTCTCCAGCTGGGCGTCTTTTGATGTTCGGGTCTGGATGACATCGGTCTCCCTGCGGCGTGACAGCATGTGATTGAGGTGGTTACCACCTTCCCCTCTTTCAGGTCTCCTGAACTAAGTCAGCCCATCTGAAGTACGCTCTCCTTAGGCTACCGAGAAAGCTGTGTACCATGGATTCGAATGCGATCCTGCACGAAGTTCGGCAACTCTATAACATCAGTGACCGTCTTCACGGGCTTGCGGAAAAGCACCCACGGATGGCAGAAGCGCTGCTCGGCATCTCGGGAAGCGTTCGCAACACCGCCACATTATTAGAAGTTCTGGTTGCCACGAAAATGCCCCTTATCACCGGGCCGGATCCAGCAAACACCTAACCTTGCTTCATATCCCTGGTGATAGAGTTTCGGTTAGCTAGTCGTGGAGAACGACATTTAGAAGTGAACTGTGAACTTGCAGGCCGTTCGCATCATAGTTCACGAAGCCTAGTTTTCTGAACCGGTTCATGAAGAAGCTGACTCGCGAGCGGGTTGTGCCGGTCATCTCGGCGAGAGTCTCCTGGCTGATCTTCGGTAAAACCGCGTCCGAGATACCCTCCTTGCCGAAGTGCGCCAGTAAGAGCAGAATCCGCGCCAGTCGCTTTTCGCTGGAATTGAACAGTTGGTCTACCAGATCTTCCTCATAGCGGATGTTCCGGGCCAGCAGATACGCGACGAACAGGTCGGAGAACGTGTGCTCGCGGTGAAGCGCGGCCATCATGGCTCCCCGTTCAATCCTCATTACCGTGCAATCCGTCATAGCCGTTGCACTGTCCATGCGCAAAGCCTGACCCGCAAGCGAGCCCTCGCCAAAAAAATCTCCCTCGTTCAAGATGCCGATGGTTGCCTCTTTGCCGACCTTCGAGACCACGCTAAGTTGTACTTTGCCGCGCTGAAGATAAAAGACTGCGTCCGCGGGATCTCCTTGTGCAAAGATTGCCTGCTTCTTGGAAAACAGAAGAACTCTCCTGCCCTCCCCGATCGTAGCCAGGAACTTCTTTGGATCGAAGTCGTACGGTTTCTTTGCAGCTACACCGGCTGACATTGCGGACTTCTCCTGGACGGAATGGGGCTACACCCTCGAGGAGGTTCTCACCATTCCACCCTCGAAAGATGGTCACTTTTGATCATTTTGCGATAGAACACCGCATTGCTCCTGCCACGTTTCGCGAAGCTCGGGACTTGAGCAATAGTGAGCATCCGTTCTGCTGCACAATCCTGCATCATGGCCGAGTGAAGAGCCGAGAACTCACCCCGAAACCGGTCATGTCGGTCCTTTGTCCAACTTGTGGAGCTGCATTCACGAACGCTGCGAAACTGCATTTGGGAGCCCTGCGCCCCGAGCCGCACAGGGACCGGAAGCTTGCGGCGGCCGATGCCCTGGCAACCAAATCTCGCATTCCGGGGGCAGTCCAACGGCGTCGCGGCATCCCTGAACGGACGGAATCATGCTGTTGACCCCTCCCTATTCGATGGTGCCGAAATACAAAACGCGAATTCTGGTGGTCGAAGACGATGCTACCGTCCGACTGACAATTTCAAGACTGCTTGCCGAAGAAGGCTATGATGTTTCGACTGCGAATGACAGCTTTGACGCCCTTCTGCAGCTGGAGCAGAGGGTTCCAGACCTTATGCTCTCCGACTTGAACATGCCCCAAATGTCGGGATTCGAGTTGCTGTCTGTGGTACGGCGCAGGTTCCCCGAGATTCTGGTTGTGGCTTCCAGCGGCGCTTACATTTCCAGTGGAGTTCCGAACGGAGTGATAGCGGATGCGTTCTATGCCAAAGGCCAGGAAAATGCGTCTCAGCTCCTGAAAATCATTGCCGGCTTGATTCGAAGAGGTCCCTCAGGGCACAAGGGAGAAAACGCACCCGTCTGGATTCCTCGCAATGGCACCGACCACAACGGCAAGCCCTTTGTCGTCCTCACCTGTACCCAATGCCTGAGGTCGTTTCCATTTGCCGTCGACGATGAGCCCACCGGAGAAGGTTCTAGGAACTCCGTGCATCTATTGTCCTCACCAAGTCACCTACATCATCGATTTTTCCCGCTCCGTGAACTCACCGGAAAAACGGGCGGCGTGGAAAGCGGCATTTCTCAAGTCGCAGGGTAAATCGGCTTAAGGCGCTGTCGTCCCTTATGCACCGCACAACGGAAATGATCGAGAGCAAGTTGCGGTTTGAAGACGCTCCGCGAAACTTTTCTAAAAGGAATAAAGACATGCCAGGTGAACCCGAAACAATTCTGCGTCGTCCACGGACAGTCGACAAAACGCAGACAGCGATTGAAAACCAAACGCCGACGGCGCCCGGAGATGACGCTCCCGAGTCAAAGAGGCTCTCGCTGGCAGGCAGCGAACCCGAGGACAACTCTCGCATCCTGCAACTCGCCAGCATCGCTCAGTACCGAGCGAAGCGTCGGATGGCAATGGCAGAGAAAACTCGCCAGTGCGAGCAATTGGAACCAGCTTTCCCCGCCAGAAAAAACTAGCATAGGAACGGATTGCAGAATTGTTGTGAGGAAGAGATCATGAAGAGCCACTACCTTCACCTGCGGGCGTTTTCCTGTGACATATGTCAAGGGCCGGTTGTAACTGGGTCGACTGCAGTGCGTGAGAGTGACATCCAGAGAGAAACTGAGATCACACAAGTGGGGGCAATTTGCCTGTCCTGCGGCCACCGTCAGAGCGAAGCCACTGCCCCAGGCACAACGCGCGACTTTCCACCCGTTCTGTGGGATCCCCCTAAAGTCCCCCTCACAGGTCATGCAGCGAGCGCTTATCTTGAGATGCTCAGTCGTGAGAACCGACACTAAGGAGCGTGCTGGAGATTCCGGAGTAATCTTCACATTTAAAGGTTTCAACAAATCCCACTTTTTGGGGAGCGGTTCATGAATAAGCTGCCCCTGCAACGCATCGCTCCCACCATCTCCACTAGGGGTTCTGACCGACCCTGGGGAGCCAGCAGTCTTTCGAAAGCTAAGCAGTCGGTGCGCCAATAGTGAGCCATACGGCTCAGTATTTCTTGAAGAAGTGCGCGAAGATCAAAAAGATGACTCAGGAGTGAGGCCTTCCGCCAAACCAGACGGGATACCAAGCTCTTGAGCCAGTTGTTGCCGGAGAGTGACTCGGGAGCTCGGTGTTGATTGTCCGAATCGTGAGTTGAGGGGCTGGCTCCGGTGACAAGGAGGAACAACATGCATCCGGAAGAGTTGATGAAACCAGACATACTGAGTGAGATCGTTCTACTGACCTTCGGCATGATTGTACTTTCATCGATCGGGCTCGTTGTAGCGGCGGCGCTCGCCCGTTCTTAACATGCAACACGAGTGACTCGGTTAACCCATGACGGCTACCATACAAGTCGGATCGATTCTGATGCAAGAGCGCCCTGGAATCGGGCAATTTCTCAAGCTCAAGAGCGAGCCCTACACCGGAGATTGGGGCGTTGTCCAAGGCTTCGACGGCTTCGCCCTGGATCGCAAGATCCATGTAGCCGGCTGGAGCTTCTTTTTCATGGCGGCCGAAGCAAAAGTGATGTTCTTTGGACGTCCTGGAACTGTCAAGATTCGGAACGGGTCCAACGAATTCTGGCGAAGCTGAGGCCGCAGAGCTTCAACTGCCTTGAAGTAACTGGAATCGTGGAGAAGAGTTTCTGGGGGATTCGTTACGCGACGGTTTCCGCGCATGCCCGTCACATCCAGCCGAGTTGCTATCTCGAGACTGCCCGCGTACGGCGAGCTACCCAGTTGCATTCCGAATGGGCCAACGGTTGAGCGCCCGTAATGGCCGCCAAGCGCGGCGGAACAACATACAGGAGGCACATTGACCCCAGAACATGACCTTTATCTCGCCGTCGTTGTTACCGTAATGTTCCTGGCAGGCTGTGTCATAGCGGTCATGAATCAATATCGACGGTCTCGCGAGCGCAGACGGTGGGAATAGCGAAGACGGATTTGGCAGTGCCCAGCCGGACATCAACAGGCTGCGGTTCTGGAGAGTGGAAAATGACCAAACCTATCGACTGACCATGGTCGCAATTTCGATCAGATCCTCGAGTCCGTGGTTGTTGCGAGTTGGGCAAGCCTGATGCGCGGCACCGAGAGCGGGTCCATCCGTATTGAATACGACATCACACCGACCGGTGCATTAGACTTTTCCGAAGGCGTCATTCTTCCTCAGAGACTGGACCGAGCGGGATTACTGCAGATCGCAACGCCTACCAAGAAGGAGATCACTGCAGCGGCAGTTGCGGTGAACGAAGCGCTTGGCCGCATCAACTCTGTCTCCCCAGAACCGGCACTGGGCTGATCTGCGCCAGCGAGCGATGTACACGTGTCGGTATCCTTTCCACACGACGCAGCGAGGGAATGAGACGCCCCTTCCCCTATTCATAAGCGCTAAAGAGCGTTGCGCTGCCTACCGCTGCAGGATGGTGCTGATAAGGGTCTCCGGCCCCTCCAATCCATAGACAAAGGCATCCGCGAATTCTGGCTTTTCAATTTTCATATTCGCGATCGCAATGATTCGACCCTCGGGGCACGTTTGGCGGAAAGCTTTCGAAAGGCGCTTCCTGACCGGATGCGGAAGGGAGTAATAGACCAACAGAACACCGCAATCCATTTGCCTGATCTGTTCTAACGCGGCATTCTCATCTTCTGTGGTCACACGTTGAATCCAGCGCTTTGGAGGACCGCATTTCTGAGCCAGAGCAGTTCGTGATCTCCTCCGACTGAAACGATTTTGTCGCTTTCGTGCAAGGGTTCACAACACAGTCGAAAAGAGTTTTTATCGGGGTGGAGGTCCCAGCATAGTGGGAAGCCAGCTTTGCGGCCATACCCACATCGCTGTAGATCAGCACGAGAAGAGGAGTCGCTACTCAGGAGCAAATCATCTTGAACAGCGGCTCCTCCGCGGAGGGTCGGATAACCCTTGCACAAAAAATCCACGGCTAGCCGAGATCTAGGCGTGGCATCGCGAACCGTAGGCGAACGTGGGTCCCGAACGCCAATCATCATGAATTCGGCTAAGGCAGCGCTGACAATCGGTGCAAGGGAGTATGCAATGCGTCGTGCCTCGAGAACCGTTCGGGCTGTCTGCAATCTACGACAATCACTCTGTTCGCGAGCTCACAGGCGCACCATGAGATTGGGACGGTCTGCGAACGCTAGATCCGTATTCTCCGCTCCCTAGACAGCCCTGCCAGCATCCAGCGCGATGCCTGAGCTTGCCAGCTCGAAGAGGCCGCAGTTCTGGACTGACCCCTTAAACTGAGACACTCGGGAAAGGCACACTTTGCAGAGAAAGGAACTGCGAGTGGCAAAGAGACGAGTGGGGCGGTATCCGAAGGAGTTTCGCCGAATGGTGGTAGAGCGCCTAAAGAGCTGCGATAACATCGTGGCGCTGGCGCAAGAGCTGGGTTTACATCGGCGGCTTCTATACAAGTGGCGAGATCAACTGGAGCCGGTGACACATGGGGAACCTGCACCCAGTACACCTGAACTGCGGCAGCAAAGTGCGGCAGTTGAAGCGACTTCTGGCAGAGAAGGCGATGGAGGTGGATTTGCTAACCGCCCAGAAATGAGGGTTCCTCGAATTCTAACCCACGACGACTGCTATGCTTGTGCCAACCATGGAACGGAATCCCTTCGACTCCGACAATGCGAAACTCCTCGAGATTCATAGCCGTGCGAAAGGGCCTACGGGCACGCTACCACTCACGGCTGAACAACTGAACAATGAACCCTCCGGAAATCTTTTTGGATGGAGCCAGAATGCCGGAATGGGATGGAAGGCGTCGGAATTGGGTGGTAAAGAATTTCTCATGCTCTCAACGCATGGCGGAATTCGTGACCGCGACGGCACACCGATAGCCTTGGGATACCACACCGGTCACTGGGAAATCGGGTTACTTCTCGAGTCCGCGGCGCAAGTGTTCAAAGCGGCCGGTGCTATTCCCTTTGCGGCGGCGTGCAGTGATCCGTGCGATGGCAGATCGCAGGGTACGACCGCCATGTTCGACAGCCTGCCGTTTCGGAACGACGCAGCCACCGTATTTCGCCGCCTGATCCGCTCACTGCCGACTCGGCGCGGAGTGTTAGGAGTCGCCACCTGCGATAAAGGCTTACCGGCAATGATGATGGCGCTAGCCAGCTGCGGCGAGTTGCCGTGCGTGCTGGTTCCGGGAGGCGTCACCCTGCTTCCGGAAAAGGGCGAGGATGCGGGACGTTCGCAGACGATCGGAGCAAGGTTCGCGCACGGCCTAATCACGCTGTCCGAAGCGGCAGAGATTGGTTGCCGCGCATGTGCGACTCCTGGAGGCGGTTGCCAATTTCTAGGAACAGCAGCAACATCCCAGGTCGTCGGTGAAGCGCTTGGACTCTCGGTAGGGCACTCAGCACTGGCACCATCTGGGCACCCCATCTGGATTGAACTGGCGCGGCGCTCGGCCCTGGCGCTCATGGGGCTTGAACGGCGCGACATCAAACTCGGCCAAATTCTCACCGATGGGGCGATCGAAAATGCCTTGGTTGTGCATGCGGCTTTCGGAGGCTCAACCAATCTGATCCTTCATTTGCCAGCGATTGCCCACGCTGCTGGATTACGAAGACCGACGGCTTCCGATTGGGCTCACGTCAATCGCAGGGTACCTCGACTTGTGGATGTTCTGCCCAACGGTCCGCGCAATCATCCAACGGTGCAGGTTTTTCAAGCGGGTGCTGTCCCGGAAGTCATGCTGCATCTACGTCGTGCGGGTTTGCTGAACACATCGGCTCTAACGGTCGATGGCACCACGCTCAATGATCGCCTGGATGCGTGGGAATGTTCGGAGCGTCGGCGAGCCTTGCGCTCGCGCCTGCAGGAGCGAGAAGGCGTCGATCCGAACGATGTCATCCTAAGTCCGGAGGTAGCCAAGCGGCGTGGAATGACCTCGACTGTCTGCTTCCCCCACGGGAACCTCGCCCCGCACGGATCGGTCATCAAGAGCACTGCGATAGACCCTTCGGTTGTAGGAACCGACGGGGTTTATCAGATGACTGGACCGGCGAAGGTATTTACGAGCGAGGCGAGCGCAATTCAGGCCATCAAGGCGGGAAAGATTTCCGCGGGCGACATCATCGTGCTCGCAAGCCGTGGGCCCATGGGTTCCGGAATGGAAGAAACCTTCCAGCTTACTGGTGCTCTTCGCTATCTTCCCTTCGGCAAGCACGTGGCGCTTATCACCGACGCGCGGTTCAGCGGCGTCTCCACCGGTGCGTGCATTGGACATGTCTCGCCGGAGGCCCTCGCGGGTGGGCCAATCGGCAAAATCCGAGATGGTGACATGATCGAAATCGTGGTTGATCGCCAAAAGCTCGAGGGCGCTGTGAACCTGGTCGGAGAAGCCGGCGCCATAGCTTCTGCCGACGAAGGCTCGCGGATTCTACTCAAGAGAGATCCGCGCCCGGACCTTGCACCCGATCCTTCCCTACCCACAGACACACGTCTCTGGGCGGCCTTACAAGCGGTAAGCGGAGGGCCATGGGGCGGAGCGGTGTATGATTGCGAGGCAATTTTGAAGGTGATCGCGGCCGGACAGCGCGCCCTCGGTCTAGACCTCTCAAAGCCGGACTGAACGCTCCTACTACACTCGCAACGTGCGACGGCTCATCGTAAATGCCGACGATTTCGGATTGACCGAAGGGGTCAACCGCGGAATTACGGAAGGCCACGAGCGCGGAATCGTGACCTCGGCCACCCTGATGGCGTGTGGCAAGCGGTTTGACCAAGCCACTTCTCTCGCCAAGGCTTTGCCTCGACTGAGTGTTGGTTGTCACGTCGTTCTGGTCGATGGGCAGCCGATGGCCAAGCCTCCGGAAATTCTAAGCCTGCTGGTGGCTGACTCCTGCAGCTTTCAAGAGAAACTCATGGCTTTTGCTGCCAGGGCGGCATCGGGAAAGCTGGATGAGAGCCAGATTGAAGTTGAGATCAGCGCTCAGATTGGGACGCTGCAGGCAGCCGGGGTTCCGGTCTCTCACCTCGATTCGCACAAACACACGCATATGTTTCCGGTGGTGCTACGGGCACTGCTGCGCGCTGCTAAGAAGTGGGGCGTGAGGGCGGTGAGAAACCCGTTCGAGCCTCTTGTATTTGCAAAGCTTGGCCGTTGGAAACGACAGTTTCAGTTGCGCATGATGAATAGGTTTCGACGAAACTTCCGGCATGCGCTCGACGAAGCAGGCATCGCAGCGCCGGATGGGTGTATCGGTATTGCCGTAACCGGCGGACTAGACCAGGACGCGTTTCGTCAGTTGATCGAGAGCCTGCCGGAGGGTACCTGGGAATTCGTGAGCCATCCCGGATACAACGATCGCGAGCTCGACCAGGTAAAGACCAGGCTCCGGCAATCACGCGAAATCGAGCTAGGGATTCTGACGTCGGAGGCTAGTAAGGAAGTGCTGCAGCGGGAGCAGGTCCAGCTCATTTCCTATCGCGACTTGTAAACAGCTGCGATGCGCCGCATCCGAGCGCGGAAAGACGCCCGACGTGGCGTGAGCAGTTATTAGGCGCCATAAGCCCCGGAAGTACACTCACCTTGGACAGTAACACTGCCTTTGGTCGGCACGATATGATCCGCCTTGTATGGAACCGAAGGGCGAAACTCGGGTATCCGCGGAGCTTCCCGTACGCGTTTGGGGCATGGACGCCGATGGCAAGCCTTTCTTCCAAAACGCCACCGCTTCAAACCTCAGCAGCGAAGGTGCGCTCCTCACGCGGATTCATCACCCGCTGAAGAAGGGCGAGATTCTTGGCGTCCAATACGGGGACAAGAAGGCCCGGTTTGAGATCAAGTGGGTCAAACCGGTTGCTCTGCCGAAGGGGTTCGATGCCGGGGTGAAGATTCTTCCGAACCAGGTTGTTCCCTGGAATGAAGTGACGCGCCAAGGACAAGCTGATCCACAGCTTACCCGACGATCAGACAAGCGTCGCTTTATGCGCCATCGAGTTCAGTTCCCGATTGTGATCAGCTTTCCCGACGCAAGGCGCGCCCACATGCAGTGTTACGCGACCGATATTGGCGGCCGGGGATGCTATGTAGAGAGCCTGGTCCCGCTCGCAGTCGATACCGATGTGAATATCACCTTCTGGATCGACTCCGAGAAGTTCCTCACCAAGGGACGCGTCCGCACCAGTGATCCGGCAGTGGGAATGGGAATTGAGTTCACCGCGCTCGAAGATCAGATCCAAAAACGCCTGCAGGAATACCTCAACAACATGGACCAAGCCTTTGCCAAAGCTGCCACCCAAGGCAGCCAGCCCTAACCTGCGGCCAAGAGCAAAAGCAATCGTCTCTTCTCCGTGCGTTGGAGCACTACTGCTTTTTGCTCTCAGGCCCCTGCTTTCTCGAAGTGGCGCCTGGTCTCGTCCTTCGCCGCCTGCCATCCTCGGCCACGAGTGTTACCATTCTCGAGTTTTGCCAGGGCCGGCGATCCCAAGGCTTTCTTGATCATAGGCAGTGAATTAGGGTGGGTGCACCGAAGATTCATGGCTCCGCGTGTCTGACGTTCTACCTTCAGATGGTTGGTGGGAGAACAGCGTGAAATGAATCTTCCGACCACGCCGGAGTATCGAATCTGCACGGGAGGGGAGCTTGAGAATCGGAATCACCTGTTATCCCACTTATGGCGGGAGCGGCGTGGTCGCTACCGAACTGGGGCTCGAGCTCGCGCAACGCGGGCACGAAATTCACTTTATTTCGTATGCCCAACCCATCCGGCTGAACCGGACAGCACCAAACATTCACTATCACGAAGTAGAGGTCTCGCGGTATCCCCTGTTCGAATACCCGCCATATGACCTGGCTCTGGCAACCCGCATGGCGGAAGTTTCCGAGATCTATGAGCTCGACCTATTGCACGTTCACTACGCGATTCCCCATTCCGTCAGCGCTCTCCTGGCACGGCAAATGTTGGCCTGGGGACCAAAGCACCGGCGACTTCCATTTGTCACAACGCTGCACGGAACCGATATCACTCTGGTCGGGCAAGACCCATCGTATTTGCCAGTAACCCGCTTTTCGATTGAGCAAAGCGACGGAGTCACGGCCATCTCACAATACTTGCGCGAGCGAACGCTGCGCGAGTTTGGGTTGAAGAACAATATCCAGGTCATCTACAACTTCGTGAACACTGAGTTGTATTGCCGCGAACTAGACAAGGATCTGACCGAGCACCGGGCTGAGTATGCCCCCAAGGGCGAACGAATTCTGGTACACGTTTCGAATTTTCGTCCAGTAAAGCGCGTAGACGATGTCATCGAAATTTTCGAACGCGTGCGGCAGAAGATTCCCTCAAAACTGTTGCTGATGGGTGATGGTCCGGAGCGATCGCCGGCGGAGCGACTGGTCGTGCAAAAGGGCATTCACGAGGACGTGATCTTTCTGGGTAAACAGGAGCAGATTTCGGAAAAACTTGCCATTGCGGATGTCCTACTGCTGCCGAGCCAACTTGAATCATTTGGCCTGGCGGCGCTTGAGGCCATGGCCTCCGAGGTAGTTCCGATTGCTACTCGGGTGGGCGGCGTACCCGAGGTAATCGAGCACGGCGTCACCGGATTTCTCGGCGAAGTGGGTGACGTGGACGGAATGGCCAACTTCGCAATTGAGATTCTGGGGGACGAGTCGCGACTTCGCGCGATGGGAAAAGCTTGCCGCAAGTGGGCCGCCGATCACTTTTCTGCCCAGAGCATCATTCCCCAATATGAGAATTTTTATCGCCGGGTGCTGGAGCGCTCTTCGTAGAGCGTTGCCGGGTGGGTGGCGTCTTCCGGCAGGACAGGCAAGCGCAAACGGACCAAAGTCCCTGTTCCATCACGACTGTCCACCGTCATGCGGGCATTTTCCCCGTAGAGAACCTTCAGACGCTCCGCAACATTCGCCATTCCAATCCCACCCTCGCCAATTCCACTAGGGCGCTCGAGCAACTGGGCAGATGCCATCCCGACACCATCGTCTTCCACCTCGATGACGACGTGGGAATCGGAAAGCTGGCTGCGCAGGTAGATGCTCCCACCATCGATTTTGGACGAAAGCCCATGCTTGATAGAGTTCTCGACAAGCGGCTGCAACAACATGCTCGGAACCATTACATCGAGAGAGGACGGATCGAGTTCCTTCACCACTCTGAGTTTGTCGCGCCCGAAGCGAACCACCTCAATGTCGAGGTAGTTGTCGATGAACGCAATTTCGTCCTGAAGCGGCACGAAGGCATCCCCACTGTGCAGCAAGCGCCGCAAAATGGTGGCCAGTTTGAGGATGAGCTCACGAGCTGTGTCAGGTGCGATACGGACCAGCGACGAGACAGAATTCAGAGTGTTAAACAGAAAATGCGGATTGATTTGGTTCTGGAGCGCCGTCATACGCGCGCGCAGCAGCAGGCGCTCCTGTTCTTCCAGCTTGATCTGGAGCCGCACCCCATTCCAGATTTTTAATTCGATTACGATGACGGTCACCGAGGTCGCGTACGCCAGCACGTTGACCCACCAGGGGTAGCTCGCCATGTTGGGGTAGCCAGGGATGAAGCGGCCGGCTTCGGTATGCAGGAAGCGAAGCAGCAGAATCGCGAGAAAGAAGACCATCTGCCAATCGGAAAAGCTTGGGCGCTCGTCGCTGCGGCGCATCCAGCGCAAGATGCTGAGATAGTTAAACGGCGAGAAACTCCAGATCTCTTCGTCGCGGGGAATGAAGTGACGGAGCTGGCCTGCCAGGGCGCCGACGACCGCGTTTAGAAGAACCATCAGCCAGGCGCCGCTAAATACACCGGGGACGGCGAGAAGTGCGCCGCCAATTGCTCCGGTTGAGCGGCCTGCAAGCGCGCCCAGGAGAATCGTGGTTTCTAGCGACAAATCTCCAATGAGCGGGTTCGGTGGTGCAAGCTTAAGCCAGATCCACACCCCAAGCGCCAGGGCTTTGCCGATCCAGGCGGAAACGACGAGCCAAAGAATCAGGTAAATCTTGTCGCGCCAAGAGCGGTGCTCACGAAAAAGCAGTGCCTTGAATTCCACCGAGCGAACCAACCCGGCGGCGACAGCGGCGCCTAAGCCGAGCTTCACCAAGAGGTTGATCAGGATAAGACTGAGGCTTTGGTCCATGGAGCCCGATTAGAAAGACTTTATCAAAGACGGTGGCGCGTGGTTAGAGCTAAGTGGTTAGCAAAGGTCCCGATCTGTGTCGATCTGAATTCCCCGCGCAGGGCGCTCAATACGGGCCGATGATGCCGCCGATGTGGCGGGAGGCAGGTGCTTTGGGTTTCTCCCTTCCTTGCGACAGGATTTCATCCATTTGGGCGGTTACCTTCGCTGCCTGCACACGGCACAACGTCGCATAGTGGCGGGCCTTGGCCGCGTCCGGAAGCACGAAGTGGTAGAAGCCGGCTGCGTGACGCAGTGCATCCATGTTCTCAGGGTCAAGTTCGAGTGCCTTTTGCAGGCACTTCTCAGCTTCAGAGGAATCTCCACCCTCCGAGGCCTGAAGCATGCGGTTCAGGAATTCGTAGGCCGCTATGTTGGTTGCACTCATGTTGAACCTAGAAAGTCCTACAAAATTTACCCACGTCAGACCGACTATGAGGCCGGCAATTGTTTGAGGAGCCCTTTGGCTCGGCGGAACCATGGACGTTCACGACGTTTGAGATAACTTGGCAGTGTCGGTTTCTTGGCAAGCACGCGCTCGGTCCATTCGCGGGCTTCGGCGTTGCGTCCCTGGGAACGAAGGAAATCAGCATAGTTCAGATATGTTTCCGACAAGGTGGAAATTTCAACGGTTTTCCGGAACAGGACGTCGGCCTTCTGTGATTCGCCGCTCTTCGCGTAGGCATGGGCTAGAAGTCCCGAGGCGCGGTAAAAATCGTACTTGGGATCCCGGGCGACAACCTGTTCGAGATCGCCCACGGCTGCCCGAAAATCTCCGAGCTCGATTTCCGCTATGCCTCGACGGTAGAACGGATCAGGGGAGTCGGTGCGGGCGGAAATTGCCTTGTCAAAACACACGCGCGCGCGGGCGTATTTCTTCTCTTCCAAATACAGATCTGCCAATTCCTCGTAGTTGCCGGGCGCAGGGTTGTCGAGAATGACGCCTTCGAGTTCGCGAATGCGGCGGCGGCGGGGGAAGACTCGAAACGATTGCCGCAAAAGGCCAAAGTCTGGAATGACCTCGACCGCGATGTAAACTATCGCGCCTAGGCCACCGCCGATCAAGATGATCCAGAGCCAGTAAGTGTCAGGCCGGCGCCGAATGAAGTGAACGATGGCGATCCCCTGGAGGATGAAGTTCCAGGGATACAGAATTAAAGACAAGTAGCCCATGCGATTTAGCGAACTATAGCAGAAGGAAGGCGAAAGCGGCAGTTACGAACAGCGGGGACTCGTTTTTGCCAGGTTATTGATCAGAAAGCTAATATCCTGCTTTGACAGGGCTCGCCACCCTGCCGCGAGAGCATCCTGCTAGAATCTGGCTGGTGACGCCCCCGATCCGTCTTCTGGCCGTCGATATCGACGGCACCCTGGTGAACTCACAATTTCGAATTTCGCCGCGGGATATTGACGCCCTGCGGCAGGCACATGCCTCCGGAACGGAGGTAGTCTTGGTCACCGGGCGGCGACATACATACGCCCTCCCCATGGCTGCCCAGCTTGGATTTGACCTGTGGCTGATCAGTTCGAATGGTGCAGTGACGCGATCCTCGAAGGGGGATGACTTTCACCGAGATCTGCTCCCTGTCGAAGTGTGTCGTGAGCTTTGTTCCACGATGAGAGAATTTCGCGGCAACATGGTGATCACATTCGATCGGCAGAGCAAAGGTGCGCTCGCCCTCGAGCGCATGGACGAATTGACGCCGAGCATACAGAGGTGGCTCGAGAAAAACCTCGAGCATATCGATTTCATTGTTCCGCTCGAAAAAGCGCTCACCAGCGATCCTATACAGGCCATGTTTTGCGGACCGATCGCGCGCATGAGGCAAGCGATGGAAACCCTTGTGAGCAGCGCCCTAGCGCAACAAATCGCCATAGTACGCACGGAGTATCCCCTGCGGGACCTGACCATCGTCGACGTGCTCGGCCGGGGATGCTCTAAGGGGCACGCGGTGAAGCGATGGGCGGCCTATCGGGGTGTTTCTCACGACCAGGTCATGGCCATTGGTGATAACTACAATGACGTTGAAATGCTTGCCTTCGCCGGGCACCCGTTTATCATGGGAAATGCGTGCGAGGAGTTGAAGGCGAGAGGTTGGCCGGTCACGCTCTCGAGTGACGAATGTGGTGTGGCGGTGGCGATCGAGCAGGTTCTAGGAATCCCAACGGCGACCAAACCTCGGCAGCCATGGGATATCCTGGTTCGTAGCCCGGAATAGACTGTGCGAATGTTCCCTGCACTTGCGTGGTTGATATTGGCTGCATGCGGCGCGTCTTTCGCTGCGGACCTTGCCGTGCTGCGCAATGGAAACTCGATTCGGCACGAACGAAAAGAGGTTTTTGGTGCGGTGACGCGCCTCTATACCGGCGCTAGCGGTGACGCTTACATCGAAATTCCAAGTGATCAGATTGATCATTTCGAGAGGGACACCTCCCCGGCCCCCATCCGCATGGCGTCCGACTCACAGATGGGGACCTCCTTGAACCCCCAGCGGCAAAAGACGCTTACGGCCAAAGGATTGGACCAAATCGTGAGCAGCGCAGGTGAACAGCACCAGATCGATCCCGACTTCATCCGAAGCGTGATTAAAGCGGAGAGCGGATTTCACCAGAATGCCGTCTCAAGCAAGGGCGCCCTTGGTCTGATGCAGTTGATGCCGGGAACTGCGTCGGAACTCGGCGTCACCGATCCGTTCGATCCGAATTCAAACGTGGAAGGCGGAACCAAGTACCTTCGCGATCTGCTCGAGAAGTACAACTTCGACGTGAATAAGGCCTTAGCCGCCTACAATGCAGGACCGAAGCGTGTAGACCGGTATCACGGCGTCCCTCCTTACAATGAAACCCAGGCCTATATTTCGAGAATCATTCGCGACTTCAATCGGCAGAAGATTGCGAAGAATCCGGCGCTGGCGAAGAAACAGACGCCTTCCGCCAAAAACAAAGCTGCACAGAAAAAGCCCGCGGCTTCCGCCACGGCCAGTACTTCACGAAATACCCGATTTCAAAGCAGTTCAGGTACACCTTCAATTTCCAAAGGACCGGAGACTGCATCGCGCTAACCCGGGGAGCGCAATTTTACGCGCTCGGTTAAATTCGCAGTGCGCGTCAACTACCGTTCATGAACAAGAAGCAGATTTTTACGACCGCAGTCGTAGTGGTGATTCTTGGACTGCTGGTCTATTTCCAGGTACAGCACTGGCGCAGTTTTGATTGGGCGCGCTTTCGCAGCGCAAGCCGCGTCTCGCCTCTGCGCATCGCAGCCGCTGTTGGGCTGATTTACGTGACCTATTTCCTTCGCGCTTGGCGATGGAAGGTCTTTCTGGAGCCCATGTGCGAGAGTCGAACATCGCGACTGGTGGCTCCGACTTTCATCGGTTTCACCGGGCTGGCCCTGCTGGGACGCCCCGGCGAGTTCATTCGGCCGTACCTCATTGCCCGGCGCGAGAATCTTTCGGTTGCCTCACAAATCGGAGTCTGGACTATCGAACGTATTTTCGACGTTGGTGCGTTCACCGTCCTCATGACCATCGATGTCTTCTTTTCGACCGTCATTCGGGCCAATCCCTATCTTCACAAGTTTAGGATTGCCGCGGTGGTTCTCTGCGGCCTGGTGGCCTTTGCATCGGTGCTGGCCGTGCTGATCAGGAAACGGCAGCATGATGTTGCGGTATTTTTTCACAACCTCACGGCGCGTTTTTCAAAGGGCCTGGCGCATGCTGTAGATCAGAAAATCCGTGCCTTTGGGGAAGGGTTGAACACCGTCGCCAGCCCCAAAGCGCTGCTGAAGCTGATCGCAATTTCCTTGCTCATGTGGTTCATAGTAGCGCTGGCTTACCGGGAAGTTGCGCATTCCTATCCCCCCGAGCAGGAACAGAAGCAGGAGGGCCCGCCTTCTGTTGACGTGGAGACCGCTAGCGTCTCCGGCCTGCCGGAGATCGCCGGGCAACCTTTGACAAGCGAAAACATTGCCAACCTGCAAGCTTCGCTGCAAACTAAGGGTTATTTGCTAAAAGAATACAAAGGAGATCTGTGGCTCTACAGGCAAAACAAGCGGGTGAAGAAAGTGGGAGACCGGCCATACTTGTCGAGTCTGGATCTGCCACACGTTTTGCTTCTGATGGGCTTCAGTATGGTCGGGTCAGTGGTTCAGCTGCCAGCGGTCGGGGGAGGCAGCCAGCTGGCGGTGATCAGCGCGCTGCAGGTGGTGTATGGGATTCCCCCGGAACTGGCTCTGAGTTGTGGCATCCTTCTGTGGCTCGTCACTTTCATGTCGTGCGTACCCGTGGGGCTTACGTTTGCACACCGCGAGCATCTCTCGTTAAGGAAGTTGTCGAAGGCCAGCCACGAGGAAGAGGCGAAGGAAAATTCGCGCGAGGGATGATTGGTGGTAGGCTCTTTGTTTCTCAGCGGTAAGATCTTGGGAAAACTTGAGGCGAACGGTCGTGCAGAAAAAGACCGACACACTAGAGATTGGATCAAAAGCACCGCAGTTTACCCTCGCGGCCGCGAATCCTCAAGGCAACTTCTCTCTGCGGGATCTGATTGCGCGGGGACCGCTGGTGGTTGAGTTCCTGCGTGGGACCTGGTGACCCAACTGCCGCAAGCGAATGGCTCAGTTGGAGCCACACAAGCAGGAACTTGAAAAGTTAGGTGCAAGCCTGGTCTACATCGCTGCCGAAAAGCGCGAGGGCGTCTGGAACCCGGTGAAGTACCTTGAACAGAATCCAATCTCGTATCCTTTTCTGGTGGATGAGGATCGGGCGATCACCAAAGCCTACGGGTTGTACCACGCCTTCAGCCACGATGCTTTTCGGATCGCACACCCTGCCACGCTCGTGATCGACCAGGGGGGAGTGGTTCGATACATATACCGCAGCGAGGATCAGTACGACCGAGCGCCGGTCGAGGAGCTCTTGGCAGGCGTGAGAGGGGTGCAGCCCTAATGCGCCATCGCAATCAATTCCACTTCGGGCAAGAGAGCCAGGTCAAGCCAGCCTTCCACGGGCAATGCGTCGGCGGGTAAGCGGTTCTGCCAGATGCTGAAGCGGAGACGAATGCGGGTGGCGGCGGGATCGGCAGGCGAAGTAGATTCGATGGGCGCCGCATAAAGGAGCGCCAGCGGCAGCTGAAATTCGAAATTCTTCGAGAGCACGGCGCGAACGCCTTCGTTAGGCAGAGCATCGTCATTAGCGGAAACGCGCGGAGCAGATAGCCTCTCGTCCGATGCTTCTACAGCAAATCGAAGCGACCGGCGAGGACGCGCGGCTCGATCGGCCCATGATTCCAGATTGATGACAATCTCGAATTCGCCTTCCGGAATCCCGCCGCCGGTGAAGTCCACACGCCCATACACGTTCTTCTCGTCAATTCCGGCGTAAATCGAGTCCATGAGGAAGACTTTGCCGTGCATCGCGCCCTGGCGGCGGTCGGCGGTGTAGTGAGCAGCGCCCATCCACTCGAAGTAGCGGATCATGTCGCCAGAAATTCGAGGGCGGATGTAGTGAGTCTGCGGCGTAAACAGCGGCTGCACCGTCCCGCTGATGATGGGTTGCGCCAGGTAGTCAGGCGGGGTGGCCCCGAGCGCCTGATACACATTCGACAGGTGCTTGCGGTAGAGCTCGTCAAAGTCGCGATCGTTGGCTGAGTGGTGCTCGGGCCCGTACCACCAGTTCCAGTCGCTGCCCTCGGCAATGAAGAGCTCCTCTTTCGCAAGCTTGCGCTGATCTTCGGAGCATCCTGATGCGGCCTGAGCATAAAAATTCCGCGCATGATGGAGGTACTCCCAGGAGCGATTATCCTCGGGCGCGCCAATCCAGACGTTGAAGTTGGCGTGAATCCAGGAGCCAGGGGTGAGCGCGGGAAGCACGTTGAAATTCTTGTGGCGCGCGATGGCGTCTGAAACCGTGACTGCCTCTATAGACTCGTCATTCTGCAACATGTCATAGAAACGACGGAGGAACTCTCGACCCGATTCCGGGTAGTATTCCCACGCATTCTCCCCATCCAGGATGATCGACACAACCGCATCAGCCCCCGTACGGAGAACCGGTTGTGCCGAATCTTTAATGTTTTGCATGAGGTGAGAGGCCGCTTCCGAAGCCGGCATGCCCGAGTAAACGAAGCCGATGAGATCTGAGATTGCGTGATCACGGAAGAGCAGGTGCATTCGGGTGTCGCGGCTCTCGAAGCGGTGGAGGTTATAGAGCTTGCCGGCGGAGACATCAGGCACGCGGCCCCGGCCATCGCGCATGAACGACATGCCGAGCGTACGGGCCAGGACGCCCTCATCGGTGGCCATCCATTCGACGCCTAGCCCGGCAGCAATGCCCAGCACTTGTTCCGAAACACTGCCTTCGGATGGCCAGACACCTTTCGGGCGGAGACCAAAAACGGTCTCGTGCAGGTCGAGGCCACGCTGAAGCTGTTCGCGAGCGTCTTCGGGATGACGAAAGCGGTTTTGCGGGAGTGTCAGCCCGGGGGTAGAGACCGCGCCTTCGTGGGTGTCACAGAGCAGGGGCAGAATCGGATGGTACAACGGAGAAGTTGAAATCTCGATTCTCCCCTCTTTCGCTGCTTTGGCGTGGGTCGGTAAGACCCGCTTGATCAGATCGATCTGGTGCTGAACGACAAACCCCTGGTCCTCCAGAGAATAGTTGCGTCCCTTGCGCACCAGTTCGGCGATTTCGCTCTCCTGGAGAAAGAATTCGTCGAACCAAACGAGTTGCGACAACACCTGCAGGTCGATGTAGTCCTGGCGCTGGAAAAACTTGTCGGCCCGATCCGGATTCGAACCAACGCTTTGGAAGCGGTCCCAGAGCTCCGCATACCGCGGGTAGCGGCCAATCAAGTGAACTGGATTGGCTTGGAACAGATACTGCAGCGCGAATCGTCGTTCCTCCGGGTTCAGATCACGAGCCGGTTTGGAAGCAACCGTGAAAAAGGGATCCTGCGCGGTGCCGCTTTCGTAGTCCTGGATTTGCCGGATCAATGACGGAACCAGGTTGAAGGTTTGGTGGACATCGGGGAACTCGTCGAGAAGCTTCACCATTCCGTAGTAGTCTTTGAGGGCGTGCAGGCGCACCCATGGGAGACGGTACTCTCCTGTGACCAGGTCTTTGTAGAAGGGTTGATGTTGGTGCCACAGAACCACGACACGCAAAACAGGCATCGGAAGCGGAATCCTGATTACAATGGAATTTTTAGCAGTCTAGCACGTGAGCGCCCAGCATTTGGCACTCAGCAGTCCCTAAGCCCCCAGTACTCAGTGGCTTAAGTTTATGCAACTCCGGAGATCGATCCTGATTCTGAGTGCTGACTCTATTTTCCATCGACCATGAAAAACACGAACTCGGGTTCTGACGCGGCCCGCCACGACGTGAGCCGGCTCTCAAAAGACGATCTGTACTTGTTTAACGAGGGCCGAAATTATCGTGCCTACAACCAGCTTGGCGCCCACCCGGCCACCCACGAAGGGGAACCCGGAACATTATTCGGCGTGTGGGCGCCGAATGCTCGCTCGGTGAACGTGGTGGGGAATTTCAACGACTGGAATCCCAGATCGCACGAGCTGCAGCCGCGCGGCAGTTCGGGAATTTGGGAAGGCTTCATTCCTCGGGTCGGCAAAGGAGACCTCTACAAGTACCACATCGTCTCCCAACATCACGGGCATGTGGCGGACAAAGCCGACCCGTTCGGGGTCTATCACGAAAAGCCGCCTCGGACCGCGTCAGTTGTCTGGGACCTTGAGTACAACTGGAGTGATGACCAGTGGATGAAATCTCGCGGCGAGCAGCAGTCGCTCCAGGCCCCGATCTCGATTTATGAAGTCCACCTGGGATCGTGGATGCGAGTACCGGAGGAGCACAACCGCTGGCTGACGTATCGTGAGATTGCACCCAAACTGGCGGACTACGTGAACCGTATGGGTTTCACCCACGTTGAGTTGCTTCCCATCATGGAGCATCCGTATTTTGCATCCTGGGGATATCAGACCACCGGATACTTCGCTCCCACCTCTCGCTACGGCACTCCGCAAGATTTCATGCACTTCGTCGACTACTTGCACCAGCGCGGCGTAGGGGTAATCCTCGATTGGGTCCCCTCCCACTTCCCTTCTGACGCGCATGGGCTCGCCTACTTTGACGGCACGCACTTATTCGAGCATGCCGATTGGCGCCTGGGGTTTCATCCCGATTGGAACACCTATATCTACAACTACGGCCGTAACGAGGTGCGGACCTTCCTGCTCTCGAGCGCGATGTTCTGGTTGGACAAATATCACGCAGACGGGTTGCGGGTAGATGCCGTGGCGTCGATGTTGTATCTGGACTATTCGCGGCGGGAGCACGAGTGGATTCCGAACCAATACGGCGGCCGCGAGAACCTGGAGGCCATCGACTTCTTGCGACAGCTGAACCAAGAGATCTACAAAGAACATCCTGACGTGCAGACCTATGCGGAGGAATCGACCGCGTGGCCCATGGTTTCCAAGCCCATCTACCTCGGTGGGCTGGGCTTCGGCATGAAGTGGGACATGGGCTGGATGCACGACACGTTGTCGTATTTTTCCCATAATCCGATTCACCGCCAGTACCACCACAACCTTTTGACCTTCCGCATGTTGTATGGCTTCAGCGAAAACTTTGTGTTGCCGCTGTCGCACGACGAGGTCGTGCACGGCAAGGGGTCGATTGTTGGGAAAATGCCTGGCGATGAATGGCAAAAGTTCGCCAACCTACGGTTGCTTTACGGATATATGTTTGCCCAGCCGGGTAAGAAGTTGTTGTTCATGGGCGATGAATTTGGGCAGGTGCGCGAATGGGGACACGACATGAGCCTGGAGTGGCACGTCACCCAGTACCCAGTGCACGCAGGCGTTCAGAAGTGGGTCGAGCAGCTGAATCGCCTCTATCGCGAGGAGCGGGCGCTTCATGAGTTGGAACATGACCCCTCGGGGTTTGAGTGGGTCGATTGCAATGACACCGAGGCGAGCATCGTTTCGCTGTTGCGCAAAGGAAAGCGTCCGGAAGACACCATTCTGATCGTGTGCAACTTCACACCCATACCGCGAGAACCGTATCGTATCGGTGTGCCCGTCGGTGGATACTGGCGCGAGCTGTTGAACAGCGACGCTATAGAGTATGCGGGCAGCGGAATGGGGAATGCCGGGGGAAGTTTGGCGGAAGAGATGTCCGTGCACGGCAGGCCTTATTCGGTGTCCCTGACCCTACCGCCGCTGGGTGTGCTGTTCCTAAAGAGAACATAGCTTGCACCTTCAGCGCTGAGTTGCAGGCTCGCAAGCCATTGTGCAGGGGTGCCAGGAGAACCGAACGCTTGAGCGAATCACTCTCTCCAACCGCTTTCGAAGTTGCTAACCTAGAGCACATGCCAATCACAGGTGAACTTTTCGAGCGTGCCGTATCGATCATGGCGCGGCTCCGCGGGCCCGGCGGGTGTCCTTGGGACCGCGAGCAGACATTTGATTCCATCAAGCCCTACACCCTCGAAGAAACTTACGAGGTGCTCGAAGCCATAGACAATCGCGATTGGGACGAACTTCAGGGTGAACTGGGGGATCTGCTCCTGCAGGTTCTTTTCTATTCGCAGATGGCCAGCGAAGAAGGGCGGTTCTCGATCAATGAGGTGTTGAATCGACTGTCGTCCAAGTTGATAAACCGCCATCCCCATGTGTTTGGGGATGTGACGGCCGAAACCTCGGCTGACGTTCTCCGTAACTGGGAAGCGCTCAAGGCTGAGGAAAAGAAGAAAAGGCTTGCGGCAGGCGGGGGTAAGGCGGTGCAACCGGAGAAGCCCGAGTCGGTTCTGGCGGGAGTTTCATCGGCGATGCCAGCGCTGCTCGAGGCGCACAAGCTGAGTTCCCGCGCCGCCCATGTGGGATTCGATTGGCCTGAAATGGGAGGACTGTTTGAAAAGCTGGAGGAGGAAACGGGGGAGCTGAAGTTAGAGTTGCGCCAGGTTCCCACGCTTCCTGCCCCCTCAAGCCGGGGCGTTGCGGGAGCGGGCAAGCCCGAGATCCCCGAAGATATCAAGCAGAGAGTTGAACAAGAAGTCGGAGACCTGTTTTTTGTGCTGGTGAACATTGCTCGATACCTTTCCATCGATCCCGAATCAGCACTGAAGAAGACCAACCGCAAGTTCAAACGACGATTTCAATGGATGGAAGAGCAGCTACGCGCTTCCGGTCGTGGACCGAAGGAGGCGAGCATGGATGAGCTGGAGCAATTGTGGCAGAGCTCCAAGAAAGCGGAAGCATGAAAGTTGACGCCATTACCCTGCGCGAGCTTCAGCTGCCGCTGAAGCATTTCTTCGAGACCAGCTTCGGACGGGTGACGCATCGCCGGATTTTTCTAGTCACCGCAGCTTGCGAAGGAGTGGAGGGCTGGGGCGAATGCGTGGCGGCGGAAGGACCGTTTTTTAGTTACGAGTGGATAGAAACTGCCTGGGCCACCATCCGTGAATTCTTGGCGCCCGCTTTGCTGGCCTCAAATCTCGACAGTGCTCGTGAAAGCGGAAAGTTGATGGCTCGCTTTCGTGGCCACAATATGGCCAAGGCTGCGATGGAAAACGCCCTGTGGGAGGCCGAAGCAAAACAGAAGCAGCAGCCCTTGTGGAAGCTGCTGGCTGGTACGCGGTCGGAGATTTCGAGTGGGGTGTCAATCGGCATTCAGGATTCGCACGAGCAGCTGCTCGACAAGATTGAAACCGAACTCCACGCCGGCTATCAGCGGATCAAGGTGAAGGTGAAGCCGGGATGGGACGTCGACGTGCTGGAAAAGATCCGCGCGCGCTGGCCCGGCATCACGCTCAGCTGCGATGCGAATTCAGCGTACCGGCCGAGCGATCTCGATCACCTTCGAACCTTCGATGACTTCCATCTCCTCATGATCGAACAGCCGTTGTGGGAGGATGACATCTTCCATCACGCAAAGTTGCAGCGCGGTTTGCAGACCCCTATTTGTCTCGATGAATCCATTCACAACGCACGCGCCGCAGAAACAGCAATTGAACTTGGGGCTTGCCGGATTATCAATATCAAAGTGGGCCGCGTCGGGGGATTCACCGAGGCCATAGCGGTCCACAATCTTTGCCAGAAGAATGAAATCCCGGTGTGGTGTGGTGGAATGCTGGAAACCGGCATCGGTCGCGCACACAACATCGCCCTTTCCACCCTGCCAAATTTCAGGCTGCCGGGAGACGTCTCTGCGTCCAAGCGTTACTGGTCCGAAGACATCATTGATCCAGAAATTGAGGTGAGTGCAAAGGGGACCATTGCGGTCAGCAACAAAGTCGGGTTGGGGTACGAAATCAAGAAAGATTTGATCGACAGGTTTACGGTTCGCAAGGAAACCCTCAAATCGAATGCCGCAAGCGCCTAATGGAGACCGGGACTTTTGACCTCAGCCTTCTCCTCTGATGGTTGCTTTCTTTCGGACGCCCTGCCGAGAGGCCGTGACCGAGCAGCGCTTGCCCGATCCGCTTCCTTCTTAAGCATCTCGACGCCCTGAGCAAACGTCAAGTCGGCTGGAACCGGACGGAAATCGGAAAATGTGTCGCTTGATTGAATGCTGAGTTTCTTCACCAGCAAGATCTTGCCGGTCATCGATAGCTCCATACGGGTGAGCTCCCAATGGCGATCACCAATGTCGGCCTGCTGCACCAGAAAACGCCCTCCCCGATCGAGGTGCCCCAAAATTCCCCACCCAAATCCCACGTCCTTTTCAAGCGTCGCGTTGATCTGGGCGATGCGCTTTTCCGGAACGTCCACCAATAGGTAGCCTGTCATGCCGGTAAGCACCTGCTCGACGCGCGAAGGCGGATCATAATCGGGATTCGGGCGAAACTTCAGTCGAGCGAGTTCATGCCCGGATCGCCCCAATACCTCTGTTCCCTTCTCGGCACCATCGGGCTCGTACAAGAACGCGTCAGGAAGGGCCTGGAGAATTCGCATCGTGTGATCCGCGTCCTCTTTTTCCTGCTTACGCTTTTTGTTCAGTTCCTGAGGATTGCGCACGTAATTTTGCAGTCGCGCTTCTTCCTGCTTACGTTCTTCGGGAGAAAGCGGATGGCCATCGTTGGCAATGAGCAAACCTGCGGTCGCCTCTTTGGTTTCGACAATCAGCTTGACCTGGTTAAGGTGGGCGGTCTTCTTAACATCCTTGAACATGAAGCGTCGGTTCGATTCGCGGTTGGAAGCGACCTCATTGTTGACCGCTTGCCGGACCAGTTCGACCGGCGAAACACTTTCGGTGCTTGGCTTCGCAGTAGCAAGAAGAAGGCAGGAGGCCAGCGGCAGTGCGGCAAGGAGGCATGCGACGACAGTGAATTGGACCCGGGTAACCATATTCCGCACAACAGCAGCTTCGTACCTTTAGGGATAATACAGACGCCATGTTGTACGCAAGGACCTTTGCGGTACCGGCCCGGTCACCGTCGGTTCCGCGATGGAACTCGCAACTCGCGGCATCGCACGTCGCGATGGTTTACAATCCGTGTGATTTTGCCTGCAGGGAGGCATCGGATGAGCACACCAGCGGAAGGACTCGCCAACATCGGAAAGTCGGTCAGCATTAAGGGAGAGCTTTCCGGCAACGAGGATATTTACGTAGATGGACAACTGGACGGCAGCATTCAGCTTCCCGGCAACAGCGTGACGGTGGGTCCAAACGGACGCGTGAAGGCTGATATAACCGCGAGGAATCTTACAATCGGCGGAACGCTCGACGGCAACGTTCATGCCAGCGAGCGGACCGAGCTACGTAAGACCGCGGTGGTGAATGGCGACGTTCAGACGCGAAGAATTGCCATTGAAGAGGGGGCATATTTTAAGGGCAAACTGGAGATTCTGGGCGAAGCCAAGGCGTCCCCAGTTACAGCGGTCGCCGCGGCTTCAGCGATAACGCCGGTTACTCCCGTAGTGAACGACAACAAGAAGTAGGTTGGCCTTTGCTGCGGGATGCGGGTATATTGAGCTTAGGCGGTCATTTTCAGGCCGGTGAGGCGTCTTCAACTCCCTGTTGGGGCGACGGAGTTCGCTACCACTTCGCGACATTCATGAGATTCTTTCGCAGCACGCCAGCTGAAGGGCCGGCTCCTAAAATTCCACAACGGCTCACCCGCCGCTCCAGTGCTATGACTGAGCTTACCCGGGTCTTTAAGTCAGAAGACCCTCTTTGCGTACTGGACATCGGCGCCACCTCCGCCAGTAATATCCGATTTTTTACCGAAAAAGGTCACCGGATTTACAGTCAAGACCTGCTGGTGGCCTCTAGCGACCCGGAACTCGTAATCAAGGACGATCAAGGCAACCCGGTTCTGGACAGCAAGAAATTCATAGAAGAGAATCTCGCTTATCCCAACGGGCACTTCGACGTCGTGTTCTGCTGGAATCTTGCCGATTACATGGATGAAGATCTGGTGAAGCCAGTAATTGGGCGGCTATGGTCGGTGATGAAGCCGGGCGGCATGCTCCTGGCATTTTTCCATACTCGCGAAGCCGGGCCCGATGCCCCCTACTACCGCTATCACCTGACCGCAACCGATACCCTCGAAATGCATGCCATCAATGCCAAGAAGGACCCGCGCGCCGCGCTGGCAAAGCCGCTTACGCTGCAGAGAGTGTTTAACAATCGTCACATCGAAAACCTCTTCCGCGATTTTGCTTCAATCAAGTTCTTCCTTTCCCGGGACAATATCCGAGAAGTTCTGGTTGTGCGCTGAGCGGGCGCAAAGCGCAAGGACTCCACTTCGCACGAATTCTTAAGCTCGGTCTTCTTAGGCTTTAATTTTTGGGATCGTTGGAGATAAGTAGGGAGGTGGCAGGCGCCGGATAAAGGGGAGGTACAACCAACGCCTGCCTTCCGTCTCCTTCGCGTTGGGGCTAAATTATGTGTAATTGACAGCGCATGGCCGATGCTATCAGGGTGATACTGTATTTTTTAGTTGAGGGCTGTTGGGCCTTCATCAAGCCCGGGTCAAACCTTTTCCCCTCTGTTTGCATCAACTTGCAAGCAAATAGATGAGCTTCAAGGATAATGGACGCCTCGCCCCGGCACCTGGCGCGGACAAATTCCCAGCGATCGGCGACTACGGCGTAATCGGCGATTGCCGTTCAACGGCCTTAATTTCAAAGCATGGATCGATAGATTGGCTCTGCTGGCCGAGATTCGACTCAGCTTCGATTTTCGCCGCCCTGCTCGATCGTGACCGGGGTGGCAGCTGGAGTATCTCTCTCGCCGACACCTACTCGGTCCAGCGATCTTACCAGCCGAACACAAACATCCTGGGAACACGCTTTGAGACGCGCAGGGGAACAACCGTGCTGACCGATCTCATGCCGGTCCGCGAGAATGATGCACTGGTTCCTGACCACGAGATTATTCGCCAAGTCGCGTGCACCTCTGGCGAAGCGGAAATCCGGATCGTGCTAGAGCCGCGAGCCAACTACGGCGAGGCCGCTCTCAAGTTAGAACAACGCGGCAAGCTCGGTTTGCGTTTCTGCCAGGGTCGGGGAGTGTATTGGTTGCGCAGCAGCTTGCCGCTACAGATTGACGGGAATTCCGCAACTTCACGGCACAAGATGAAGGCGGGCGAAGAGCTTTTTTTCTCGCTTAGTTACACCGAGAACGCCCCCGCAGTTTTACCGGATCTCGATCAGGTTCCCCATCGGATATCAGTCTGCGCGAATTGGTGGAAGAAGTGGGTTGCACAAATGCGCTATGAAGGCGAATTCCGCGACGAAGTAGTCCGCAGTGCACTCACCTTGAAACTGCTCACCTTCGTGTTGTCGGGGGCGGTGGTAGCGGCTCCTACAACTTCCCTGCCCGAACGAATTGGCGATTCGTTGAATTGGGACTATCGATATTGCTGGTTGCGTGATGCCTCGCTCACAATCCGCAACATGCTCGAACTTGGGCATCTGGATGAGGCGACGCAATTTCTCGACTGGATGCTTCATGCCACCCGGCTTACGCAACCCGAGTTACGCGTCCTTTATACGGTCTTTGGTAATCCCGTACCCCGAGAGCGGGAGTCGAGGGTGCTGCGTGGCTACAAGAATTCCGCGCCAGTGAGAATTGGAAACGCGGCTCGCGGTCAATTACAGCTTGACGTCTATGGAGAGGTGATCGACGCTGCCTCGCAGTATGCATTTCATGGCGGCCTCCTGGATCGTGAAATGCAAAAGACGCTGGTCGGACTGGGCAACTATGTGGTCAAGCACTGGAATCAAGCTGACGAAGGCATTTGGGAGCCGCGGACCGGCCGTCGCCATCACACACATTCGCGTTTGATGTGCTGGACTGCGCTTGATCGACTGGTTTGTCTCGCTGAACAAGGCAAGGTTAAGGGTCCCGATCTGGATGACTACAAGCGCAATCGCGAAGCGATTCAGCAACAGATCTTGACGCGAGGGTGGAACGACCGGATCCAGAGCTATGTCAGTGTGCTCGATGGAGACGATCTTGACGCTAGCTTACTTCTGCTTTCCTGGTACGGATTCGAAAAGGCGGACTCCCCGCGCATGCAATCCACTCACCGAGCGATTCGGGAGCGCTTGGCCACAGGCCGCGAGCTGCTTTATCGGTACCCATCGGACCCGCCGGAGGGGGCGTTCGCGATTTGCAGCTTTTGGGAGGCTGAGTTTCTCGCGCTGGGTGGGGGGAACAGCGAAGATTGCAGGCATTTGATCAAGGGTCTATTCAATTACCGAAATGACTTGGGCCTTTACGGGGAAGAGATCGATGTGAAGACCGGCGACGCGCTCGGCAACTTTCCGCAGGCATTCACCCATATTGGATTGATCGGAGCGGCTCTCTCCCTTGAGCAGCGGATGAAAGGCGAGCAGCAGCTAGCCCATCGCGCACCGGGGACGCCGGTGCTAACCGAAGCCCTCTCAGGCGGTTCGAGAAAGCTATGAACTGGACCAGTTGGATACTCAGCGGTTTCGTCGCGACCATTGTGCTTTCTGCTGCCTTGGCCACTAGCCAGGGACTGGGGCTCACGCGCATGAACCTGCCGTACCTGATTGGAGCGGTGATCACACATAATCGCGACAAAGCTCGGTTGTATGGATTCATGGCCCACATGATCAACGGCTGGGCCTTCTCGATCATCTACGTTTTAATTTTCGAGGCCACGCGAAACACAAGTTGGTGGTTCGGGCTGATTCTTGGGCTGGTCCATGCATTATTTGTCCTATCGGTTGGAATGATGCTGTTACCCACGCTGCATCCCCGCATGGCCAGCGAGCGCCATGGGCCAACCTCCCGTCGCCAGCTCGAGCCGCCTGGATTCATGGCGCTCAATTACGGCTACCAGACGCCAATCTCGGTGTTCTTATCGCACGCGGCGTTTGGCTCGATTCTCGCCAGCCTATATCACTTGCACTAATTATCTTGTAGACGTTCAGGGCTCGCCAAGCACATGGCGAAGGGCGTTGAGCAGTGCAGCCGGACCTTCGTCGGCAAGAATCATCTGGTCCGGTTTGATGATGGGATCGGGTCGCCGAGCATCGGAAATTGCAATCACGGGACATTGCGGGCAGTGTTCGCGCATTTCGTCAGCGAACTCCCGCACCGCCGTATCGGGGAGGGTGTAGCTCAGCACCACAACGTCGTAATTCCCGGCCTGGATCAGGTCCAATGCCTGGTCATGAAGGGTGGCGATGAGCACATGAAATCCATGTTGTTGAAGCACCTCCGCGCGATACAGAGCAAGTTCTCGGATGCTGCCAAGCATCAACACACGGTTGCGCCCGGAAAGGGTTCGATGGCCTTGTGCTTTGCCTTTGTTCCTGGAGGGTCGTCCCTGTCGCTCCTGATCCCCGCGGGAGCAGATCCATGAGATCCAGGCGCTAGCCCCAGGGTTGAGCGGCAGGGAGTTGGTTGCCAACATTCCTCCTCAGGGACCAAAGCATTTAGAACATAAGCCCCAGAGTGAATATAGAGGATAGCCGCAGATCAGCTTTGAATTCAACTCGATGGCGAACAATCGGTCGAAACTTAGATGGTTCTATGAGGGAGGGCACCAGCCGCGAACTCAAGACTCGACATCTAACAACTGACGATGGCGGCGCGGGTTTTTGTCGTTTCCCCGCATGGGTCAAGGTGAAGTTCAACGACGTCAGCCTTGGCCACGCCATCGCACGCTTGAGCTGGATCGATCACTCACCTCCCGACTCGCGCGCTCGACCCCAAAATCCCATCCGTCCGCGGCTTTTCAGGATTACTGGGGTAACCGAAGCGCCGCGGTTACTCGTTGACCCAGTCCGACGCAATCCATACATTCTGCATTGGGGGTTGTATGAAGGACATTCACGAGGTTCTGCGCCGTAAACAGGCAAAGTACGCTCAACTCGGTAAGCAGATCGAGATGCTGCAGCAGGCAGCAGAGAAGCTTCGCGAAGTCGCTCCTTTGTTGACCGACAGCGACGAGGACGATGGCCCGATTCTGGGCGAAGTGGACGAACCCACCGCGCCCGCCGCGAAGGCTGCCGCGGCACAGGGGCAGTCCGCACCGGCGAAGCCGGTCGTCCGCACGGTTGCCCCGCGCTGGCCGTAAACTCAGGCTTCACCGATGTCATTCCGCGCATTGCTGGTTACGAAAGACGACCAGGCCGCTGAGACACTTACCCCTGTCCTCTCTAGCTTCGGCCTCAGCACAGAATGCTGCGGATACTCTGACGCCGTTTGCCTGGTGACCGAGCAAAAATTTCAGGCGCTGCTGGTGGATTATGACGATCCGCATAGCGCTCTACTCATCCTGCAAAATCTCGTCAGCACCCCGTTTCAGACTGGCGCCGTAACCGTGGCTCTGCTTAGCGATAAGAATAAAGTGCGCAACGTGTTCGGAGCTGGCGCGAATTTTGTTCTCTATAAACCTGTGGATGAGATGCAGGCGATTACCACCCTGCGTGCGGCGACGGCCCTTATCAAGCGCGAGCGGAGAACCGCGTTTCGCGTTCCTATTCAGGTGGCGGTCAAACTGACCTTGGCGAATGGAGGGGAGGGCACTGCGGAGATTGAAGGCATACTGCTCGACCTGAGCGAGACCGGAATGGACGTTCTTGCCGCACAGCCGCTTTATCCTTCGGCACGGCTCAAGATGAGCTTTTTGCTGCCTAATGCTCCAACGGAATTTGAATTGATGGGAGAAGTGGCGTGGGCGAACCCGAACGGTGAATCCGGCGTGCGATTTGGTGACACCCCGGAGAGCGTGCACGGAGCGCTGCAATGGTGGCTGGCGCAGAACTCGAAACCAGGCACACCCTCGTCGCCCGAAGGGGTTGCGGACTGCAGATTGACCGATCTGAGCCTGGGCGCGTGCTACGTAGAGACGGTGTCGCCGTTTCCGGAGCGTACTGAAGTAGTGATGATCCTGGCCGCGGAAGAACTGGAGTTCCGCGCCCCAGGCTTGATCCGCGTAATGCACCCCTCGCGCGGTATGGGGGTGGAGTTTGCGGTGCGCACCGCCGAGCAACGCCAGCAGACCGAGGAGTTCATCCAATTCCTGACCAGCCGCCCTGGAGTCCGGCCGCAATTGCGGGTTGCTCCAAAGCCACTCGAACGAGATCGCGACGATGAGGCCACGGACGAGTTCGATACTGGCATTGAAGATCCTCTACTAGATCTACTGCGTAATCACGAGTCCTTTAGCGAAGAGATGTTTCTCGAGGCGCTCAAAAGTCAGCGAAGCGCCCACGTCGCTGAGTCCTAACTCTTACACCTGAGCGACAGAGTGGCATGGAATCCTGCCGTCTCCTGGGGGCGTTTTGCCTCTCACCCCCGACTTTTCCATTTCCTCAGCAATGCCATAAGATCTTCCGGTCCCAAGGCGCGCGCGCGCTCCCATTCGCCATTGCGCTGACTGTAGAGCAGCTTGCCCGTCGAATCCAGGATGGCGATTGCGGGTATACCTCTTTTCATGGGCACAGCATATTCGTTCATGAGGTCTTGGTTCTTTTCCCCCCGGCCTACATCCACGTGCACGACCTCGTAGCTTGGAGTCAAGACCGCGGCCACGTCCTTCCGATGAAAAGCTTTATCGAGGACGTGGCAGTCATAGCACCAGTCAGCCCCAAAGACGACCAGGACGCGCTTATCGGCTTTGACGGCTCGTTTTTCGGCCTCCCGAATTTCTTGCCGGGCGTTGGCCTGGGCAGGGTAAATTGATTCGTCAATCGACAAGGGTTGTTCCAGCTTGGCGATATCGCGTCCCGCAGCGATGATCCGCCACCCGCCGCTTTGCATCTGCCAGAGTTGAGCTGACGTTACATAGACCGTGCGCGAGGGTGTTTTTGCGGAAGCTTGGAACAGGAGTTTCTGAATTCCTGGCTGGGGCGCCGCAGACTGGATGATGTGGATATCCAGGGAACGAATCTTCATTCCAATCCAGAACGCGGCCTCCCCGGCGGCATCCAAGTTGCCCTTCCCGGTATCGATTTGCGCGGGTGGCGTGATGCTGTAAAGCGACGCTAGTTGTGCGGTATCGCCGTTGAGGATTGCCATTTGCCACTGCTCAAGAGGCTGAAAACTCTGGGCATTTTGGGCAATGCCGAGGGCAGACAAAAAGATGCCCAGCAGAGCCGAACAGAAAAATCTCATACCGCGAGTATAAGGCAGCGGGGTCATCGAATTTTGGGGCAAGTCGTCGCCCATTGCCCGGCGGTCGCAACCTATCATTTTTGCTAAGCTCTACCGGTGGACAACAAATCCATTGCTGGCATTCTTTACGAAACCGCTGATCTGCTTGAGGTCGATGGCGGGGACTCTTTCCGTATTCGCTCCTACCGAAATGCAGGGGAAGCAATCGAAGGTTGGCCACAACCAATCTCAGAGCTGATGGCGAATGAAAAGCAGGTGCTTGCCATTCCCGGAATCGGCAAGGGCATGCTCCAGAACGTGAAGGAGATGCTGAGCGAGGGCAAGCTCACGCTCCATGCCGACTTACTAAAGAAGTATCGCCCCTCCATGCTCCAACTCCTCAAGGTGCAGGGACTCGGCCCCAAGACGATCGCCCTGATTTGGAGTGCATATCAGATCTGCGACCTCGAAGGAGTGGAGAAGCTTGCGCGGGAAGGCAAGATACGCGTGTTGCCTCGCATGGGGGAGAAACACGAACAAAAATTGTTGAAAGCAATCGAAGACTATCGGCGAATCGCCGGTCGTTTCCTGCTCGAAACCGCACAGACGCAGGCCGACAAGATCATCGAGCACCTGCGGGCCTATCCCGGAGTTGAAAAGGCTACGCCGGCAGGCTCTCTTCGCCGAGGCCGCGAAACGGTTGGAGATCTCGACATCTTGGTAACCGGCCCGGCGTGCTGCGATGAAGCGGAACGGCCGAAGCTGATAGACCATATCATCAAGCTCCCTGGACTGATGGAGATCATCGCCCGCGGCGAAAACAAGATCAGCTTCCGACTGCGCGGCGGAATGCAGGTGGACGTGAGAACTCTCGCACCAGACTCGTTCGGGGCAGCCATGCAATACTTCACAGGCTCAAAAGCGCACAATGTCTCGCTTCGTCAACGTGCGCTGAAGATGGGCTATACGCTCAACGAGTACAGCCTGGCACGTTTGGACAGTCAAGAGATCGTTGCATCCAAGAGCGAACAGGATATCTACGCAGCCCTCAAGCTCGACTACATTCCTCCCGAGATTCGCGAGAACAGCGGCGAGCTTGAGGCCGCCGAAAAGCACACCCTGCCCAAGCTTCTATCTCAAGAAGATATTCAGGGCGACGTGCATATGCACACCGTCGAAACCGATGGCCGGAACACCATCGAGGAGATGGCTGCCGCTGCCCGAGACCGAGGCTACAAGTACATTGCCATTACCGACCATTCGAAGAACCTTGCTTTCGCGAATGGGCTCGACGACGAGAGGGCGATCAAGCATATCGAGAAGATCCGCTCGGCGAATGACGCCATGAACGGCATCCGCATTTTTGCCGGAATCGAGGTCGACATCCTGGAAGATGGAACTCTCGACCTGTCCGACGAAGTCTTAGCGCAAATGGACATCGTCATCGCCAGCGTTCACTCGCACTTCAACCTTACGGCAGAGGCCATGACGAAGCGATTGGTGAAGACGATAGACAATCCCTATGTGTCGCTCATAGGTCATCCGACGGGGCGAATCCTTCTCCGACGGGATGCTTACGCTTTCGACATGGAGGCGGTACTCCAAGCGGCAGCTCGGAACCGGGTGGCCATGGAGTTGAATGCCTATCCCGACCGCCTTGATTTATGCGATCGCCACCTGCGGCAGGCAAAACAGGCCGGCGTCAGGATCGTGATCAACACGGATTCACATCATACCTCGCACATGGAAAAAATGCGCTATGGAGTTCTCCAGGCACGGCGGGCCTGGCTTACTCCGAACGATGTTCTGAACACGCTCACAGCCGATCAGTTTGCGAGCGCGATGAAGCACAAGTGGCCCGCTGCCTGACCCGCGAGTACAATCTCTAGGGTAGGAGGGTGCAATGTCGAATACCCCGACCACCCCCAGTTCCCCCGTCCCCCCGGCGCCCACTCCCGAGCCAAGAAACGAATTCAATATTGGCGAGGAGTACGGCACCGCGCGTAAGAGCCTTCCTCCGGCCGGAATCGTGGCAATTTGTCTCGGCGTTGTGATCGCCATTGTGACGACCTATTCGCTCACCCATCGCGCTCGTCCTCAATCGAGCGGCAGCATTGACGAAGTGTTCGCAGCCCCCATGCCGAATCAGAAGTTGCTGATGATCGCGGTGAACATCTCGCTCCAGAACAACGAACAGAAGCCCACATGGATCAAGAGCATTCAGGTTAGTTCTGACGTCGCGGGGCAGAAACAAACCGATGATGCCGTGCCTGCTGTCGATGCCCAACGCTATCTGACGGTGTTGCCGGACCTGAAACCACACATTTCGCAAATCCTCACCCCGGAAACACGAATCAACCCGGGCCAGAGGATTTCCGGGTCTGTTCTGGTCGGTTTCCCAGTGACCCCGGATGAATTCGCCGCCCGAAAATCAATTACGGTGACGGTCTTACCCTATGATGAGGTGGCGGTGGTGCTCACGAAGTAACTACTCGTGCTTCTGAATGTATTTCCGCCGGACGAGATGATTGTGCGAAGCAGGGTTGAGTTCGTCGTACTTTAGGCAGCTGATTGAACCATCCACTTCCAGAACTCCGAGCGCAACATCCTTATAACTGTTGATTCCATGCTCGCGCAGGGCGCGCTCCAGCTCGTCCATGCTGACGTGCTCCTTAGACATATGAGCCGTCATGATTTGGCCATCATGAATCAGAAGACTGGGCTGGCCCTGGATTAATTTTCGGAACCGCCGATTGGTACCCGACAGATCGGCTACTAGGTAGTTGAGCAGCAGCAACGTCAGGGCCGCTACTACTCCGCCGATGAGCGAGTTGTCCGGCCCGGTCATTGCGTTCTGAACGGAGTTACTGATCAGCAGAAGCAGGGTGAGGTCGAACGGAGTCATCTGTCCAACCTCGCGTTTGCCACTCAAGCGCACCCCAAGCAGCACCACACCGTAAACCACGGAGGTGCGCAGCACTATCTGGACGAGTACGTGAGTGCCGGGAAACATGTGTGGTCAGAATAGCGATGCGCGATTCCTTGGGGAAGAAACTACTTAGGAACGTCTTTTCCCTACAACTCTTGGCTGCGCAAGCGCAGAGAGTTCATGATCACCGAAACGGAACTAAAGCTCATCGCGGCAGCCGCCAAGATGGGACTAAGCAAGAGTCCAAAGATTGGATACAGCACACCCGCTGCAATGGGAACTCCGAGCGAGTTATAGAGGAAGGCGAAAAACAAGTTTTGCCGGATGTTTTTCATCACGGCCCGGCTCAGTTTTCGGGCACGAACGATTCCTGCGAGATCGCCTTTCACCAGGGTAATGCCCGCGCTTTCGATTGCCACATCGGTTCCGTTCCCCATAGCAATCCCGACGTTGGCTTGGGCAAGCGCAGGTCCATCGTTGATGCCATCTCCCGCCATGGCTACGCGTCGGCCTTCCTGCTGTAGCTGTTTTATGAAGGCGGCTTTGTCGCCTGGGAGAATCTCGGCTTTGAATTCCGTGATGCCGAGTCGCTGGGAGATGGCCTGGGCTGCAAAGCGGTTGTCGCCTGTGAGCATGACCAAGCGCACGCCCGAGCGCGCGAGCGCTCTGACGGCTTCCGCCGCGGAGGCTTTTATGGGGTCGGCAACGTAAATTACTCCTGCAGGTTGGTGGTCTATGGCGACATGGACCGCAGTTCCCTCCCCGGTGAAAGCAACGGGCACCGCGTTCGTCAGCACGCCGCTTTCCTTCATTAAGGTCCACGTTCCTATTGCAATCTCATGATCTTCGACTTTGCCGGTGATGCCCTTTCCGCTGAAAGCTCGGAAGTCTTCCACCCGAGCGAGCTGCAAGCCACGTTCGTTTGCCGCGCTCACAATTGCATGGGATAGCGGGTGCTCACTTGCGCGTTCCAGGCTGGCGGCAAGGCGTAACAGTTCGTCAGACTCCATGGCTTCGGCCGGAGTCGTTGCCGTGACGCGCGGCTTCCCTTCCGTGAGCGTCCCGGTCTTATCCACCACCAGAGTATCGACCTTCTCAAGCGTTTCGAGAGCTTCTGCGTTCTTGATCAAGACTCCGGCGTGCGCGCCGCGGCCAGTGCCCACCATGACCGCCATGGGCGTAGCCAGCCCTAAGGCGCAGGGACAAGCGATAATCAGGACGGCGACGGCGTTCACAATGGCATGTGCGAAGCGAGGCTCAGGGCCGATCATCACCCAGGCAACGAACGTCACCCCCGCGATCACAATCACCGCCGGGACAAACCATCCCGCAACTTTGTCGGCGACGCGTTGAATGGGGGCCCGGCTGCGTTGGGCTTGGCTCACCATGCGAACGATTTGGGAAAGCAAAGTCTCGCTTCCCACACGCTCAGCGCGCATGATGAATGAGCCGCTTGCGTTCAAAGTTGCGCCGATCACGCGATCACCGGCGCTCTTTTCTACCGGAATAGATTCGCCCGTAACCATGGATTCGTCGATCGAGCTGTGACCTTCGAGCAAGATGCCGTCGACGGGAATCTTTTCGCCTGGACGCACACGCAAGTGGTCTCCGACTCGAACTTGGTCGAGCGGAATGTCGGATTCTTGGCCGTCGCGAACCACGCGTGTGGTTTTGGGCGCGAGATCGAGTAACGCCCGAATGGCTGACCCTGTCCGGCTACGCGCCCGAAGTTCCATTACCTGCCCAAGCAGAACCAGCGCCACGATCGCAGCCGCGGCTTCGAAGTAGACGGCAGGGCTTCCACCCATGTCGCGGAAGGAGGCGGGAAAAATGCCCGGCGTCACGGTTGCAACCAAACTATAGATGTAGGCCACTCCCGTGCCCATTGCGATCAGCGTGAACATGTTGGCCGACCGGTTCACCACCGAAGTCCATCCCCGCTGGAAGAAAGGTGCGCCGCCCCAAAGGACGACTGGCGTGGCCAGAACGAGTTCGATCCAGGGTAGCCACCCGTCAGGCAGTGCATGTTGCACTGGCATACCGGGAAGCATGTCAACCATCGCGATCATGAGCAACGGAGCGGCTAGGGCCACACTCACCCAGAAGCGTCGTGTCATGTCGCGCAGCTCTGGACTCTCTTCTTCGTCTGCGGTCGATGTCCGAGGCTCTAGAGCCATACCGCAGATCGGGCAGCTGCCGGGTTCCTGCCGCACAATTTCCGGATGCATGGGACAGGTGTATTCGACTTCTGTGGGGGGCAGCGCAGTCTCTGGCTCCAGTGCCATGCCGCAGCTTGGACAAGCAATCGGTGAACTTTCGTGGACCTCGGGACACATCGGGCAGACGTAGATCTTGCCTTCAGGCTTCGCCGCCGGTATGACTGCTTCCAGGTACGCGGCCGGATTTGCCCGGAACTTCTCCATGCATGGGAGGCTGCAGAAGAAGTACTCTTTCCCCCCGTGGGTCATCCTGTATCTCATCGCCGCGGGATTCACTTTCATACCGCAGACAGGATCGCGGACAAGCTCAGTAGGTTTCGGCTGGAGACCCCCATTTGCCATCAGCTCGGCGCGAGTAGGCAGCTGTAAATCCTGTCCGGGGACGCCTAGCGTGACAAGTCCCGATGGCTTGGCATTCAGATATTGATCGGGGGCGGCATCGAACCTCTTTGCACACTCTGTACAACAGAAGTAGTAGGTCTTTCCTATGTGGGTTACCTTCGCCTTGGCGGAGGCTGGATCCACGGACATTCCGCACACGGGATCGATCGCCTGTTTGGTTGTGGTTTCCATCTAAGTTCGGTGCTTATCGCTTAGATTCGCGACTTGATGCGCACGATGCGAGCCGAGGAACTGGACCGCATGAGCCTTGGTGTATCTTAAATCGAGCAACTTAGAGGAGAGGCCCTAGCGAATGACCCAGATGGATGTTTCCTATCGTTACGTCAATCGTCCGGATGAGAAAATCATGCGTGCTATCGATAACATGCGCGAAGTGTACGGGATCCGGCGGCTAAGCTTCAATGAAAGAGAGCAACTTGTGAGAGTAGAGTACGACGCCTCTCGGCTGAAGGAACCGGTGGTGGCGAAACTGCTGAGGAATGCCGGGCTAGCGATCGAGGAGAGGGTTGTGCTGACCTGACTGGGGGAGGGTTTTCGGGGTCTCTTCGAAAAGAGTTTTTGCAAGGGGCGCCTGAAATTCACCTCTGGCCGAAGTTTTCTCAGTGCGCCCCGTTGCGCGCCACTTCGTCTGGCAAAGAACAGTGCATCTCGAGTGCCAACCCTAAACCACTGAAAACATTATGCCTGTGGAAGAACTTCCCCGGTAGGATTTGCCAAAAGCTTGGAAAGAATTACTGGTCGGCCTCTCCCTTGCAGGAACTCTGCCGCTCCAGGCTGTGGAAAATAAATTCTCCTAACTTCCCGGGTTCGTCGGAGACGCTACTAGCGAAGTTGCGCGAGGTCGCCGAAGTCCCCGGCGATCCAGGAAGACCTCGCCGGGTTATTAAATTGGAGATGACGTCCGCTCGATCGTAGAGCTCGATTCCTGCCAGACCGCTTCGGAACACTTTGCGTTTCGATAAGCGCGCAGACCGTAGGCCATCACAGCCAACGCCAGGCCTTTCTCCAGTCCTGCGCTATAGCTACCGCGCTCGTGAAGCGGCGCAATAGGCGCGAGCAGCAAGCCCGCGGCAATAGATCCAGATTCCCAGAGCACAAGAGCCAGCCCCACATACCACGGCAACACCCTCGCCCGCCAGGTTGCGATGCCGAACGCAATCTGCCCGACCATCCACACGATTGCACCACCCGGGAACCCCAGCTCCGACAGTGCGCTCACGTTGAATACCAAGCCTAGGTTCCCCAGTAGAACCAATGCGGAGGCAAGCATGATTGCCCGATAGGAATAGAGTTCGAATCGCCGATTTTGAGAGCGCTGAACCCGGTGGATGGAAATAAGGGCCAGCATCATGAAGGCAAACGGGATCCACCAATAGATCTCGCGGCGATTGTCCTGAATCGGACGGAGAATGGAGTCGAGACCAATGGCGATCCATGCGAGAGCGGAAATCCAGCCGTAACGCTCACCCAGGCGCGCCTCACGGATGCGAAAAACGTCAGTTGTCACTGGTTCGCGCAAGACGGGCGTGGGAGCCATAGAACGTGCGAGGAGCGACGGACGAAATCTCCCGCTCCTCCCCCGCTACTATTTTCACCTTCTACTGTTTCAACTTCGGCCGCTCACAGGCGTCAACGATCTTGGTTGGGTCGATTGCTGCGCTGTCCACCTGCTCTTCCTTAATCAGGCCATCTTTTCCGATGAGAAAGTTCACGCGACGTGCCGCTTTGTATTGGTCGGAATAGAGCCCATACTTCTTTGTGACATCTCCGCCCCAATCGCTCAATAGCGGGAAACTGACGCCGATCTGTTCGGCAAAGGCGTGATTCGCGAACGCGCTATCCATGCTCACACCCAGGACCTGGGTGTCGGTCGCTTCCAGGCGCTTCAGATTCGCCTGGAAGTTCTTCATCTGCTGCGTTCAACCACCGGTAAAAGCGAAGACATAGAATGCGAGTACAACCTGCTTTTTGCCGCGGTATTGACTGAGACTCACGTCGTGCATGCCGCTAGAATCGACATACTTGAGCGTGAAGTCGGGCGCCATGTCGCCTACTTTGGGCATAGCCGAACCAGCCTCCGTAGCCGCGACTCTCGAAAAGGGCTGCGTCAGAACGACCGCAGCGAGGACGAAACCCAACAGTCGTCGCATTGAGAGCTCCTATGAGGGGTGAGTTTATCGTCTGGTCCGGCACTGGGTCAATGCTGGCAATGTCAAATGATAGGTAGTGCAGCTGATTGCCTTCTCCCCACGAAAAGCATTAAAGTTCTGACGCGCGCTGGCATGAGCCTCAATACCCTCAACGACATTTTCTTCGGAATAGCCGCTCGGAACCAGGCTGAGCTCATGCTACAGCTAGTCGACGACCGTTGGCGGCCGATTTCCTCGCAGCAGTTCGTCGCCAAGGTGCAGGGCGTTGTTTCCACCCTGTGCTCGTGGGGAATCTCCAAGGGAGATCGGGTTGCGATCCTCGGCGAGAACCGCCACGAGTGGGTCGTCGCCGATATGGCGTGCTTCCTGTTGGGAGCGGTCGTGGTTCCAATCTACACAACCCTCACAGCCGAACAGACCGCCTACATGCTGCGGGATTCCGGCGCACGCGCGATCTTCGTCTCGACGGGGAGGCATCTGGAAAAGGTAATGTCGGTCGCCTCGACGACATACCTGGAAAAGATGGCGGTTATGGATGAGGTTCCAGGAAGTCGCGCGGTCTCGATGGCGGAGATGATGCAGCAAGGTTCGACGGCTGATCTGGAGGGTCTGGCGCGACCGGTACAGCCTACCGATCTTGCCACCGTAATCTATACCTCTGGAACCACAGGCGTCCCCAAGGGAGTGATGCTGACCCACGAGAACTTGACATCGAACATGATCGCGTTCTGCCGCGAGTTTGGATTCTCTGAGGGAATGCATAGTGTGTCATTCTTGCCGCTGTCGCATGTCACCGCGCGATCGGTAGATATGGGATTGTTGAATCGGGGAGTCATACTGGCACATCTGCCCGCTCTAGAGCGCTTGCCAAAGACACTGCTCGAAGTCTCCCCCGAAATCCTGCTGGGCGTTCCTCGAGTCTATGAAAAAGTGCATTCGCAGGCCGAATTGCAGGCGGCAAAGTTTCCCAAGAAGCAGATTTACCAGTGGGCGTTGCGAGTAGGACGCGCGCATCGCGTGGCGGTCTTGTCCGGCAAATTGCCGGGGGCGCCAACCTGGAAGCTCGCCAACAAGCTTGTGTACTCGAAGATTCGGGCTGGAATCGGAGGGCGAGTGAGCATCTTTATTTCCGGGGGCGCCCCACTGGGGAGACCGCTTGCCGAATGGTATGCCGACATGGGCATTCGAATACACGAAGGGTACGGCCTTACGGAAACATCCCCAGTCATTTCGGTGAATACGGCGACGGAGCATCGCATCGGCAGCGTAGGCAAGCCGCTCAGCAACGTCATGGTTCGAATTGCTGACGATGGGGAGATTCTAGTAAAGGCACCGTCGGTCTTTCAGGGCTATTGGAACAATCCCCAAGAAACGCAGGCCGCCTTTCTCGATGGCTGGTTCAAGACCGGCGATATCGGCACTCTGGATGCAGACGGATATCTGTACGTCACCGACCGGAAAAAAGACTTGATCAAGACTTCTGGGGGCAAATTCATCGCCCCACAGGCAATCGAAAGTGCCCTCAAACATAGTCCACTCGTGGCTGAGGCGGTGGTCGTCGGCGATAAGCGAAAGTTCCCTGCCGCATTGATCTTCCCAAACTTTGCGGCTTTGGAGGCGAGGGCCGCGGAAAAGGGATACCATTTCGCATCGCGCTCAGAGCTGGTTGGGCTTGGACCCGTCCGGGAACGATACGCGGAGATCGTGGACGAGGTGAATCGCCGCTTGGCGCAATTCGAAAAGCTGAAGACGTTTCGCCTGATCGCGGAGGAGCTATCTGCCGCCGCCGGGACGCTAACCGCCAGCCTAAAGTTGCGGCGGCGGGCTATCGAGGAGCAATTCAAAAGCAAGATTGAAGAAATGTACGACCAATCCTCGGAATAGCTCCCAGACTGGTTTCACTCTCCGTACTCTTCCCTTTCTGACGCTGCCAACCAAGGCAACGCGAGTGGTTTGACGCTCCCACATTCGCGTGAGATAGTTTAGGGTTTTCATCTTCTGTTCACATTTGGAGTTACGGCTTCATGAGATTGATCCCGCGGGAGCAAAAGTTCTTCAAGATGTTCGCCGATGTTGCGGCGAATCTCACCGAAGGCGCGACCTTGCTGCATGAGATTTTGAAAAATCCGTCTGGGGATCCGTCTCGAATCGGGCGCCTGCAGGAGATCGAGCATCGCGGGGATGAGATGACACACACCATCATCCGAATGCTCAATCAAACGTTCATTACGCCGTTTGACCGCGAGGACATCCATCTGCTGACTTCCTCGCTAGACGACGTTCTGGATTTCGTAAATGCCGCTGCAACTCGAATGACGCTTTACGGCATTGCAAATCCTCCGCCGGCCGCCGCCGAGATCGCCGGGTTTATCGTGACCCAGTGTCTGGAGCTTTCAAAGGCGGTGGCATTGCTCGACGACAATCAGCGGCTACTGGAGCATTGCGTTGAAGTGAATCGGCTAGAGAACGAAGCCGATCGCGTCAGCCGAAGAGCCATTGCCGAGCTGTTCGAACGAGAAAAGGATCCAATCCAACTCATCAAGCTTAAGGAACTTTACGAGGTCCTGGAAACCGCAACCGACAAAGCGGAAGACGTCGCCAATGTGCTTGAGGCGGTGGCGTTGAAGAGCGCATAAACCTGCTTTGAATCCAACATTCCAGACCAGGGGTTGCTGACGAGTGAATACAGGCCTGCTGCTGCTCATTATCACGGTTGTAACCGCTCTGGTATTTGATTTTCTCAACGGCTTTCATGATGCTGCCAATAGCATCGCGACCGTGGTTTCTACCCGTGTGTTGTCGCCGAAATTGGCCGTCGTGTGGGCAGCGTTCTTCAATTTCGTTGCCGCTTTCGTGCTTGGAACCGCCGTTGCCAAAACCATAGGAAAAGGAATGATTCGCCTCGACGAAGTCACCCAGTACGTGGTGATTGCCGGGTTGGCCGGCGCCATCGTTTGGGACCTGCTCACGTGGTGGTGGGGATTGCCGACCTCCTCATCGCATGCGCTGATCGGCGGATACGCGGGCGCGGCGATGGCCAGAGCCGGCCTGAACCATGGGTGGGCAAGCGCCCATAGCGTGATTCTCCCTCAAGGTTGGACGAAAACGCTGGTGTTCATCGTAGTTGCGCCCGTGATGGGCCTGATTCTTGCCCTGATTTTCAGCATCGCCGGCTATTGGCTCCTGAAGAACCAGACTCCCCGAACCGTCGACAAGTGGTTCCGCAAGCTGCAACTGCTTTCGGCGGCAGCGTACAGCCTGGGGCATGGCGGAAATGACGCGCAGAAGACGATGGGAATCGTCGCCGGCGCGCTGTTCACCGCGGGCTACATGGGCGTGTATGACATGCAGCATGAGTGGGGGCGATTCAAGTGGTTCATCATTTTGGCGGCCCATGCCGCCATAGCAGCCGGCACTTACTTCGGCGGATGGCGAATCGTTCACACGATGGGATCGAAGATCACGAAACTGAAGCCCTTTGGCGGGTTTTGCGCCGAAAGTGCAGGCGCTTTGACTCTATTCGGCACAGCGCTCGCCGGAATTCCGGTGAGCACGACCCATACGATCACCGGCGCTATCGTGGGCGTTGGGGCGGTGCACCGGTTGTCCGCGGTGCGTTGGGGCGTGGCCAGGCGGATTGTGTGGGCCTGGATTATGACCATTCCCGCTTCGGCCGGCGTAGCGGGACTGGTTTTCTGGACGATCCGGCTGTTTCATCCAGCCGCGTAAAGGCCCAGGCGCCCGGCTTGCATTTTCCCGCCGGGGTATGAGGCGTCACTCCCCGGCGCCCTGCCCAGAACCCATTGGTACAATCAAAAGCGGATGCACTCCCGGCCGCCATTTACGAACGTTCCTGACGCCATAGAAGAGATCCGTGCAGGACGGATGATCGTCATCGTGGACGACGAAGATCGCGAGAACGAAGGCGACCTGATGCTCGCAGCCGAGAAAGTCACGCCCGAGGCGATCAACTTCATGGCCAAGTACGGGCGCGGGCTGGTATGCCTCACGCTCACCGAGGAGCGGCTCGATCATCTGCGGATCGGTCCCATGAGCGCTGAGAATACCTCGAGCTATGGAACGGCGTTCTGCGAAGCAATTGATGCGCGTACCGGGGTCACCACCGGGATTTCCGCCTACGACCGCGCGCGGACGATCCTAGTTGCCATCGATCCGGCAACGCGTCCAGCCGACCTGGCCCGGCCCGGACACGTCTTCCCGCTTCGCGCCCGCAAAGGCGGAGTGCTGGTACGGGCGGGGCAGACGGAGGCGTCCGTCGATCTGGCGCGAATGGCGGGGATGGTTCCGGCGGGCATTATCTGCGAGATCATGCGCGAGGACGGTACCATGGCGCGGGTGCCCGACCTGGTCGAGTTCTCGAAGGAACATCAGATGAAGATGCTCACGGTGGCGGAACTAATCCGCTACCGGATGCAGCACGAGCGCTACGTGAACCGCGTGGGTGAAGCTCTGGTGAACACGCGCTATGGTGAGTTCAGGGTCATTGCTTACGAGAGCGAGATCGATGGCGGAGACTCCCATTTGGCTCTGGTCCATGGCGATATTGGTGACGGCAACGAACCTGTGTTGGTGCGCATGCACTCACATTGCCTGATTGGCGACGTGTTTGGAGCCGCATCGTGCGACTGCAGGGCGACGCTCGAAGGTGCGCTCGAGGCTATCGGCCGCGAACGTCGGGGTGCCCTGATCTACCTGCATCAGTCGGCCCGAGGATTTTCGACTGAGAAGTTGGGCGACCGGACGGCTATTTCGTTTCATCGGGATAGAACGGCTGCTTCAACGCAGGAGAGCCAAAGGAACACCCAGCGTGAGATCGGACTTGGCGCCCAAATTTTGTCGGATTTGAATTTGCGGCGGATTCGCTTGTTGACCAACCATCCGCGCAGGCTTGCCGCGCTCGAAGGATTCGAGATCGAAATTGTCGAGCAGGTGCCCGTGGAGTTGAAGAAAGTAACGGCTGACTAGAGACAACAGGACCATCCCGACTCAACGAGTCCCACAAAACTAGCCAACTTAGAATGGTTTTCGAATGCGGATTTCGCTGTCCCGGATGAAGAACTGGGCCGAGCAGGAATGCGACCCGCAAATGACGGCGATCAGCCCGGCAATCTGTTTGCGTGTGATCAGGCCCAGGGTGCCGCAGTTTGGGCAGGAGAGTACAGCCCAGTAGGGATCTTCTTTTTCCCCGATGTGCCCTGCATTTTCGAGCACGAAGATCGTGCCGGGCTGCATCTGTTCCGGAATCCACTCGCTCAGAATTTCCAGTTCAGCAACCATTTCCCCTCCTCGTGGGCCAATCACTGCTAAGAACCCAATTTCACCTTGCGGGAACGCTTTTCCGGAGTGCAACGGCCAGGCCGCTTCCGGCCATTCACCACTGCTCTGACTCGACGGACAGTGTCGCTCAGACAAATGGCAAACATCGGCTGACGTGAGTTCTTCAGGATGTCGACGATCTGCTGCGGCGAGGTCTCAAGGTAAAGTGCGCGGCCGTCGGTCAGCAGGTGGTAGTTCGAGGTCCCGCTCACGGTTTCTGCCAGGCGCTTGCTGAACTCTTTTTGGAGAAAACGGACTACTTGTCGCATGCCCTGCAGGGAGAATCCTTTGCGACGTAGTTCGCAAATCACGGCAACTTCGGTGAGATCTTCGAAGGAATAAATGCGACGGTGCCCTTCCCGTCCGGGAACGACCAGTCCGCGCTCGTCCCACCATTGCAACTGCCGGGCAGTGATGCCGGTCAGTCGAATGATGTCACGGGATGTAAACACTTCCTGCATTCAAGACCACCAATGTTTCAAACATTCTCGTTACAAAATGTTTTAAACATTGTAGGGGCGAACCGTCGAGCCACGATGTGGGAAACACCGGAAATGGGTTAACTACAAAGCTACTGGCCGAACCGGCCAAGCCCAGCGCGGCACCGGAGGGAGCCTAGAGGTATGGTGCAAGCCCGAGAGTCGGTTTTAGAAAGCCGGGGGGGCGAGCCATTCGGCGGACGGGTTCACTGGTAGAGATCATCTTCCGCAATCCCCGATGGCTTGCTCTCCCCACCCGCGATGTTTGCCCGGGTGCGGGCGGAGAACATAGGCCCGCGGGCGGTGTGAACAGGAGCGAAGGCGCTGAAACCGATTGGTTTGACGACGTCGTCGTAAATGGCTTCCATGCCGCCGCGCATTAGGTAGGTTTCGTGCCAAAAGCCCGTGCCTCCTGAATTTCGCAGGAACTGCTTCCACCAGAGCAGGTGGGGCTCGGAGCGAGACCAGCTCTCGAGTGATTGAAAGTCGCGCCAGTATTGGCGCATTCCGACATGCATGGGAAACACAGAGTAGATGAGGTTCTCGTGCAGAAGGAGACCGTCGGGTTTTGCGGCCACCGACTTCGAGATTTTCGGGCCGAAGCCGAGCAGCGTCTTGATTCCAGTCGGGGCATTTACGCGCATGCCGAGATAGATCACAACCAGGTTGGGGTAAGCTGAGAGATCGACCGTCTGGCGATTAACTTTCATAGGGGCTCCTAGGATCCGCCGCCGACGAAGTGGACGATTTCGAGTTTGTCGCCATCGCAGAGTTTCGTCTCAGACCAGCGGTCGCGACGGATAAGTTCGCGATTGAGTTCGACCGCCACCCGGTCAGATTTCATGCCGAGCTCTGCGATCAGGTCAGTGAGGGTCTGAAGGCCGCTGAATTCGCGGTTTTCGCCATTAATGATTAGGGTCATGTTGGGTTCGAAGCAGCAAGCAGATTCTGGCAAGCATTCCGAATCAAGACATAAAATGTGCCTCGGGTCACCATAGATGGTAATGGCCGTCTCGTTTCTCGACTTGCACTCTCAATCCGAATACTTGCGACAGAGTGCCACTCTCGAGGATATCTTGCTTGTTTCCATCGGCGACGATTCGGCCGCTCGCCATCAGCAGGACACGCTCGATCTCGGGAATGACATCGGAAAGGTCATGCGTAACTAGGACGATGCCTAGGCCAGACTGAGCCAGTCGGCTCATGGTTCCGCGCAGCATTTTTTTCGCCGATAGGTCGAGCGAGTTGCTGGGTTCATCAAAAAGCAAGGCTTTCGGTTTATGAACCAGGGCTCGGGCAATTAGGATGCGTCTTGCCTCTCCGGAGGACATTTCCTGAACGGGGCGATCGGCTAGGTGGGAAATGTCGAGTTGGGCTAAGGCTGCGTTGGCTTTGGCTAGATGCTCAGCAATTACCCGGTGGTTTGGGTAGACGTCATTGCTGCTGAAGAATCCTGAGAGGACGACGTCCCGCCCCAGGGCGTTGCCGGTACACCACTCCATGAGATCGTTGGAGACAATCCCAAGCAGCGGGCGTAGGTCGAAGACGTTCCAGGTTTCCTTGCCCAGGATTTTCATGCTCGAATCGGGTCGAGTGACGGGATAGCATTCCCGCGTAATGGTCTTAATCAGAGTCGATTTCCCGCAGCCGTTCGGGCCTAGGATGGCGACATGCTCCCCACTCTCGATCGACAAATCAAGATCGGCGAGCACGAGACGCGTGCCCCGGTAAACCTGAATGTTACGGAGATCAAGTAGGGGAGGGCGGTTGGGCGGCATTCCGTCCAGGATACTAGAGCAATTGCATTTAGCGTGCCGACCAGAGAGACGCTAGAAGTCGAAATGGTTTCGGGGGCCGCTGGTGGACTTGGTCCCATATCCTGACTGCCCAAAGCTTTTGGAGCCTAAGCTATTTCGCGTGGTGCCTTCAATTGCCCTTAGGCTTCGACGCGGCGCATCTGGAACTTACGGGTGGCGGTTCGTCCGCTAGAGTTGACCTGCACTAACACCGAGGAATCAGCAAGCGATGATTCCTCCACGATGACGACCAGTTCGGCTTCGCCTAGATTGTCGGTGGTTAACTGCGTATAGAACGGGGCGGCGTTAGTACGCGCGAGACGCACAGTCAGCCGGGCGTTGGCTATACCAAGCCCGCCTTCGGTGGCGCGCAGTCTGACCGAAAGCTTTTCGCCGGCATGAACCGATTCTGCGTTCACCCACTGAATGTCCAGCTCCTTAATCGTGGCCAGGGTCTCAGGTGTATCGCGATTGTCGAAAACCTCTTGCAGTCGCCCTTCGCGGATGGCTTCCAGTACAAGGCGATGTTGCTCCCGAAGGATGTGCTCTTTCCTTTGGTCTGTGAAGTCCGGGCTCTTCGCCTGGTCGGCGTAAGGGGTGGCACGCTTCCCGATGCAGCGTCCGCGAACGAAGACTTGGGTCTGAAGAAGAAGATCGCCTTCGCGAGCCTCGCTTTGCACGTGGTAGATCGTGTCGTTGTGTTTGACATCCGTGTTGAAGCCAAAAATCATTTGTGTGACTTTTTCCCTTTTTTGGCAAACCGCCGCCCGAGCTTCCCCGAGACCGTCTTAGACGCCAGACAGAGGTTCAGGCGAAGGCTAGATCAGTGTCCCTGAAAATCCGCACGTGCGCAATAATTACGAAGGTGATCTCACCCTCTGGCTTGCCGAGTTCTGCAAAAGATAAAAAAAGCCCCGCTCTGCGAAAACGGGGCCGTCATGATCCGATGTGCGGTTTTCAGGCTGCTCTACGTTCAGTACTGGCCTGGGAATTGATCGCGGTCTCTGCGATTTGGGTCAGCTTGGCATCTGCTTCCTTTTCTTCAGTCAGCGTTTGCTGCAGGAGAGTGACTGCATCGCTGTAGCCGAGTTGCCGAGCAAACGCGACGAGCGATCCGTACAACGCCATCTCATAGTGTTCAACTTTGTTTCCACCAACAATGAGCGCAGCATCGCGAAGGTAGGACTCATCGATGTCGCCGACTGTGTCCTTCACAGAACTGGTGAGTTCGTCCAAGGCATCGTTATCTTCGGTCTTAGCTTCGCTGCGGACGACCGCGAACACACGTTCGAGCCGGGTAATGTGGTTGCGGGTCTGTTTGAGGTGTTGCTCGAGCGCATTCCGCAGCTCTGTCGAAGTCGAGGACTCAATCATCAGCGGCAGTCCCTTCTTGGCCAACTTCTGCTCACAGTCATAGGCGTAACGTAGTTCCATTTCAAATAGATCGCGAAGGCTTCCAATCTTCATGTTTAACTCCTTGGCTGCTGAATTTAGGGATTGTTGTTGGTTGGTTCTGACGTTGGTTCTGACCAAGTTGAGATGAGCGACGGCGGCAACGCGATGTTGCTGGCTTGCCCCGAAATGCGTGAGAACTAAAGAACAAAGCGTTGGTCATCGAACGCATCGAAAGATGCGAAGCCGGAGCATCACGTCGGGCAAGACCTGGAGGCAACGTATAGCATGCGCATCTACGAAGACAATTTCGCTTATGAGATCGAACAGGTTCTCGACCCGGCAACCCTGGTTGCCGCGGGTTGGAGGTATAACGTATATCGCGTCCGGCCTTCTAATGAGCTCCTGCATTCTGGAACCACAGACAGCCGGGAAGCTGCGGAGATGGAGGGAAAGCGCGCGGTTCAGCGGGTAATTCAAGAGGCGCAAAAAAAGAAGCCCGCGGCCTGAGTAACGGACCTAGACAAGCCGCCGAGAAAAACTACAGCTTTCACCCCCTGAGATCCAAGCCAACCAACCAAGGCTTCGCGTGCCTTCTTCTCAGTAGCCAGCGGAGCGAACGGTGGCATAAAAGCCGATTCGCTTTGGACGATGGTTCGTTGAAACAATCCCTTTGATCGGGGAGAGTCCTTCAGCAGGCTCCGTGCCCTCAGCGCCCGCAGACTGGCCAAAGACGGTGACCTTATCGCGATCGCTGCCGAAGGCCGCTATGTTTTCCCGCACCCATCCTAAAGCCGCAATCTCCATCAGACCATTGTTGCCGGATGTTTGGTGTGGCGACTCACGCGTAGGTTCCGGATGCGCCAAGAAGCCGAATACTCCCAGACGGTAGTTGACCGTGACGAGCACGATTCCGTGCTGGGCGAGCGTGCCGTTTTTATGGCGATCGCAGGAATCAGAGTTAACCAGAGAGAAAGAAGAGAAAAATAGAATTGTCACGCCCGACCGATTATTGGCACCCTCCCTGAAATCAAGGATGAGCCCATATTTTAGCCGTGAGAAGGAAAATTCAAGTACGGAGGGAGACTCTTACCAGGCGCGAAAGTTTTCGAATTCATCTCGCGAGCGTTGTTGTTGCTTCTCCTGGGTTCGCCTTTGATGAAGATAAGCTTGGATTGCGCTTTCCAATTTCCCGTGATCATCCCCGGAAAAACCGATGAACTTGAAAGGCTGTAGTTCCCAGGACATTGGCGTGAGCATTTCGGCCGACCCGAGCACGGAGCCAGCTGGAGTAAGGAACATCAGTTTTCCGACCGAGCCCTGACGAACAGGGCGAGGTAGCGATAGCAGTCCGCCAGTCATGGAAACCACTTTCAACCGACCGGACGCCCGGTTGCCATCGTCGAAACGGACCACCGCTGGAATGCTTTCGTCCAGCCGAACGCGCTCGGCCCGCCGTTGACCACCGGATTGCGCAATGAAAGGCATATGCGGATGGGGTTAGTATGAACGGCCCCACGGCCAAAATCGAGATTACGTAAGGGCCTAAATCCAACGACGGAATTGGCCAAACGGACACGTCCTTCGTTGCATAAAACTGCACACCAGCGCGCGCAAGTAAAATGATTCTGCGGTCATAAAGTCGGCCACGCTTGCGGACATTGTTGAGCACTGGCCGGACCCCGCTCCTGACAGGGGTTTTACTTGACAGGAATCTGCTTTTCCTCTATCAAGGTATACACCTACGACGGCGAATTCGTGCGTCCGACCTCTTCCCGTCACCTGCTCCCAGGAGGGCAAGACCAATGCGCAAGCTTCGTTCTGTACTCTCAGTGTTTGTGTGTCTTAGCGGTACCGGATTGTGGGCGGTAACCGGAGCTTCTAACGTTTTTGTATCGACCGGCACCGCCGGTATCATTTACAGCCTCAACACCACCAGCGGATCGGCGACAGCCGTAATCTCGAACCCAGGAAGTGACTTCGAGGGCATGGTGGTTGCACCGAACAACATCGGCCAAGCAGCTGGCGATGAAACCACGCATTACATGGTTTACGTTTGCGACACCGCCAACAGCAAGATTTGGCGCTTCGATCCCAGCCTTGCGTCTCCGACACTAAACCAGGTTTACGATGGCTCCTCTGCAGCCTTGCGGCACCCGCAGTGCGGCAGAATTACCGCCAATGGTGATCTTGTGGTTTCGAGCACGGATTCTGGATCTGGACTCTGGGTTTTCACCGATGTCACCGACCTCTCGTCCATTGATCCGCCAACTCAGCTGGTCACGGTCCCTGGGAGCTCCCAAGGCCTGGCGCAGAAAAACACCGGCGATTTCTTGGTTGTGGACAATACAAGTGGCAAGGTTCTTCGCACACCATCGAGCATTCCAGCGAGCACCCAACCGTTTATCAGTTCCGGCCTGTCGCAGCCTTTCGGAATTGCTCGCCGCGGCGACGGCTTCATTTACGTTGGCAACCAGGGCAATGGGAAGCTGCAGCAGTTTGATGCAAGCGGAGCGAATCCAACCACCTGCGCTACGTTCAAGAACAAGGATGTTCCCAACTTCATGCAAATGGCTTTGGACAACACTCTTTACGTCGCGGTCGCGAGCAACAACGCCGGAAGCGTTCGCAGCATTGACGCGAACAGCTGTCAACTGATCCGGTCGTATTCGCTTTCCGTTCCGGCGGTGGGCATTGCACTGCCGCCGACCATGACTGCACAGAAGAATGTGTCAGCCGCAAACGGTGTAGCACAAGTTAATTTCGGCTTCAGCGCGTTCGTGCTGAATCAAATTGTAGGCTCATGCGGCGGAACGATTTCTGTCGGCTTGGCGAGTCCGGCAGCTATTCAAATCTTGATTGCAGCCTCTGGCTCGCAGGCGTCTCCCGCGGTAAATCTAGGACTAGACGGATTTGAAGCGATGTACAGCACGGCCAACCTAAACGGTTGTTTTGCGGGTTCGGCGGTGAGCCAAACCACCAATTTCCAGCTGGCAAACTTGCTTTCGGCAGGGATCAGCAATCCGCAAATCATGGTTTGCTCGGAACCAACAGATCCTGGGCCGACCAACTGCCAGCCGCTTACCACCAATTTGTCCCAGATTGGCGGTTTTCCGATCGGCGGCTACTTGCCAGCTGATTGGACAGCCAGCGCTGCGAAATCCCTGAGATGCCGAATCTTCATGGTTAACGCTCCCCCGGTCGGCAACGATCCCAGCCAAGTAGCCGGTACCTTCTGCGGGTTTCAGTCGCCAGTGAACAATACCTTTACCGGTGTATTGAACAGCTGGGCGATATCCTCGGCATCAAGTTTCGGGGCTGGAAAGTCGGTGCCGGTGAAGTTCAAGTTGGCCTCCGGAGGGTGCCAAAACGGACCCTACGTTTCAAACGCAACGGCCATACTCTCGGTTGCTCAGATTTTGGACAGCAAGGGCAACAACGTATTTGTACCCATCGGGCTTATCTCCAATGGAAGCTCCGGCCTCGCGCAGCCGTTATTCAAGGGAGACAACAACAATCAATACCTGTTCAATTGGGACAGCGGCAACTGCATCATGCCGAGCGGCGTGACGCAGGTTTGCCCCAAGGGAACATACAGCATGACCGTCATGCTGCTCACCAACAACACGGGTGGCGGCACACAGAGCGTTTACGGTGCGCAAACGACGCTCGTGCAATTGAAATAGTGGTATCGAGACACAGGCTAGGGGGGCGGGCCCATTTGGCTCGTCCCCTTTTGTTTTGTCGTGGAGTCCTCGGTTCTAGCAACCCGCAATATGTGATTAGAAGCTAAGCGATCGGCTTGAAGTCAATTCTCTTCAGGACGTCGTCGCTACGAGACTCGTTGCGGATATCCTGAAGCGCTTTCTTTGCGACCTGGAGGTGGGCCTCGGCTTCAGCGGTTTTCCCGGAACCACGCAGCGCGACTGCCAGCCAGTAGTGTGCCGCCGGGAAGAACGACTTAACGCCATCATCCTGCGCGCGACGCACAACTGCCTCGAGCACCGGACGCGCCTGAGCATAGCTCTTCGACTCGGCAAGAGCCTGACCAAGAGTGACAGAAGCCTGAATCGACAATGCGCTGAGGCCGAGAGAATCGGCGGCGCTGCCAACTTCCCTAGCGCTCTTGCTCGCCAGCGCTGCCCTGCCCTGATAGAGATCGGTGCGCGCCTGATTCAGTTGGACACGAAGGATCTCTCCTTTGTCCTTTTGTTTGGAAGCGAGTTGCATCGCTTGCTCGAAAATGGTTCGCGCCCCGGGAAGGTCCCCTTGGTAGAGCAAGCGCTCGCCCTGGTGGTTCAAGATTTTTTCTACTAGCACGTCATTCTGCAGGGAGCGAGCTAAGGCAAGCGCTGCGTCCAGGTTTTTCTGGGAATCGTCAAAGTGGCCAACCAGAGCGAGAATTCGGCCATAGTTCGCCTGGATTCGAGCGAAGTCGCTGTTCTGCTGCTGCAGGTCCCGCATATTCTTCATTGCATCCTGTTGGGCACCCAAAGCCGCCCCCAGTCTGCCCTGCAAAGCAAATAGCTGAGCCATGCCATCGGAGGTTTGGGCAATCAAACCCTTATCACCGGTGGTGCGCGACACTTCCAATGCTTTCAGATAGTTATCAAGAGCCTTATCCATCTTGCCGGTTCGAAGGTAGGTATCGGCGATGTTGTTCAGGGAACGGGCCGTGTCGGGAGTAAGGTTTAACTTCTGTTGCAAGTCCAGGGTGCGCTGGAAATAGGTGAGTGCCTCGTCGTAGTGGCCCTGTTCTACATACAGACTGCCGATGTTGTTCAAGCAAATGCTTTGGGTTGTCTCATCACCGAGCTGCAGTTCGATCTGAAGAGCACGCTTGGTAATCTCGAGAGCCTTGTCGTATTTTCCCTGGGAATCCAGCATGTTGCCGTAATTCAACAGAACTCCGCCCAGGCCAACCTGGTCGTTCAACTCGGTTTCGAGTTTTAGCGCCTCTTCATAGTTCTTGGCGGCATCATCAAACTTGCCCTTCATGACGTAGGCATCCGCAATTTGCCGAACACTGAACGCCAAGCCCCCCTTGTCACCGATCTGCTTTTCGATGGCCGCCGCTTGCTGGAGATTTTGCAGCGCGTCGTCCGGTTTGTTGGTCAACCGATAGGCGGCTCCAAGAGTCTGAAGTACATTCGCCTTGCCCTGCTGATTGTTGAGTTGAACCGCCAGGCTCAGGGCCTGATTGAGGTACTCGAAGGAGCCTTCGGTTTTGCCTCTCTCGATTTGCACCCCTCCGATCGCTAGCAACGCGTCTAGGTTCTTCGGATCGCTTGCCAGCACCTTCGCGTACAGTTCGTAAGACTTGTCGTAGTTTCCTTTACCTTCGTAGATGGAAGCCTGATCAGCCCAAATGGAGGGATCCTGGGGCATGAGTTTGCCAAGGTTATCGTAAGCCTCAAGCGCTTTGTCGGCATTGCTCTGTACCCGCGCCGTGGCCGCCTGAATCATGTACTTCTCTGCAGAGGGAAGGTTCAGATTGAGATCCGTGGCCTTGTCCGAATACTCCTTGGCCTTGTTGCCATCTCCCAAGCGAAGATAAGTCTGAGCCAGGCGCGCATAAGCCAGGGCAAAGCTGGGATCGGCGGCAACCGCAGCCTGGAAGCGCTTTACGGCTTCGAGGTCATTATTCTGGCGTGAAAGTTCCAGGCCTTCGCTGTACTGGTGGAGCGCGTCGACCGAACCCGACGAGGGCGTAAAGGCTGCCGCTTTCATCTGCTCGATCGCTTTATCGGACAAGGTGAGGTTGCTCTGCACGGATTTCGCAAGCTGATCGACCGCCTTGACCAAAGCCTTCTCATTCACCGCCTCCGCTTTGATCTGAATGATGCGCTCGGTTTTCATATTTTCGATTTGCGCATCAATGCGAATTTGATCGCCCAGCCTGACGTATTCACCCCAAACGATCTGGTCGGCGTTGGTGAACTCAGCAATGCGTTTTATCGAAGAATCGAGCTCGGTGTCGGGCGAGATGCGAAGATCGGTCAGAATCTGATGGAGTCGCTCCGGAGAGACGGTATGAAGGTTCTCAGACTGGCCGACGTCGGTGCGAAGCATTTCCGCTAGGCTCTTCCCCATCCAGTCGAGCGAGGCGTCTCCCGAGGCATTGCGCATAGGCAATATGGCGAGCGCGACCTGCGGGCCGGCAGTGCTCGATGAAGGGGTAAATTTGTTTCTAAGTAGGAAGCCAACCATGGCTAGGACGATCACCGCTACCCCGATCCCGATTGCAGGCCACGGCAACGTGCGAGCAAAGGGACCGACGGAGGCATGGAAGGCCAAGGTGGCTCCAGCACGTTTTCCCTGCCAGGCTTCGAGATCGTTCAGCAGCTGCGAGCAACTCTGGTAGCGCAGCTTGGGGTCACGCTCCATGCATTTCGCGACAATATGCGCGAGAGGCGAGGGAATGCTCCTATCATGTTGCGTAACCGGAATCGCCCGTTCTTGTGTGCGCTTGATTAGGCTGGCAAGGGCACTGTCAGCGGCGAACGGCATCTTTCCGCTGAGCAATTCGTAAAAGATCAATCCCAGGGTGAAAAGATCGGAGCGCTGGTCGAGTTGGCTGCCGAGCGCCTGCTCGGGCGACATGTATTCCATCGTGCCAACCAGCGCGCCAGTCTGGGTCATGCCATTCGATTCGACCAGTCGGGCAAGCCCGAAATCCATGACGACCACCCGGCCCTGGTTGTCGCGCATGATGTTTTGCGGCTTCAGATCGCGATGGATTACGCCGACCACATGCACGGCCTCGAGCGCGCGGCAAACCTGCAGCATGATTTCCACCGCTTCGGCAGGCGCAAACCTCTTTTTGTCGAGGATGATCGAGCGCAGATCACTGCCCTCGATGTACTCCATGGTGATGAACTTCACGCCATCGGCTTCCCCCAGGTCATAGATCCGCACGACATTCTTGTGGGTGACCTGATGAGACAAGACCAGTTCCTGCTTGAAGCGCTCGAGCAGGGCCTGGTTGCCGACAAGATCGGGACGAATCACCTTGAGCGCGACGATGCGATCTACTTCTCGGTCCTTCGCCTTGTACACAGCACCCATACCCCCGCGACCGAGCACCTGCAAGATCTCATAGCGTTGGCCGAGCAGTGCACCGGGTAGCAGCAGTGCCTGCCCATCTAAATTCAAATTGACGGGCGACGGAGTTTTCCGCGGGGCGGCGGAGATGAGGGTCGGCGAGTCCGGCCCGATCTCGAGTGTCATCATCTGATCTGAGTTGGAAGGCCGGGAAGAGGTCGGGAGGGCAATGGTCGCCTGATCAGGGTCCGAAGGCTTGCTAGGCGGGACATTTGAATCCGAAACGGCTGGACCTGCTACAGTGCCGTCAACAACCGTTTCAAACTCATCAGGACGGAGTGGATCACGTCCTCCCATGGAGTCTCCCACCGAATAGTGACCGAGACGCTAAGAACGCTTCACTTGCAGAAAGCGAACGCAGTTACCCGTGCGCAAAGTATAGCACCGGCTGGAGATGTACAAGCATCCGGCAGAGTTATCGGATCCAATTCCTGGTCAACCCAAGGCCGTGCAATTGGATCTCGAACTCTGCCATCGCCCGTTCCCCTGTCGAGAGCTTTTACCCGCAAGGAGCGTAAGGAAAGCTCCTGAAAGGAAGGATAGAAGCGGAATCTTGCGGCAGGGGCCACCCGACTGGCTCGCGGCGGGTCAGGTTACCGGAACGCCGTGGCCGTGCCTAGTTCAGAACCCTGCCGGGTGCTCTGCGGCAACGTTGAAGGCGCGCTCTAGAGCAATTCCGACTCTGCCCAGGGTGCCTTCGTCGAACAAACGCCCAATCAGGGTAATTCCGTGAGGAACCCTCCTCGGGGGAGAAAACTTCGGCAACGGATGGTTTGGGTCGGGTGCCCAGTCGCTGCGGGCTTCGGAAACTTCAACAAATCCCGCCCGTAACGTTAGCGAGGGGTGTCCTGTGAAATTTGTGATGGTCAGCATTTCGTCGCGGAGCGATGGAACGAGCAGAAGATCAACTTGCGAAAAAATCCGAGCCATTTCCTGAGCGACTTTGCGTCGGAAGCGGTCGGTTTGCACGAAATCCACGGCAGAGAGGAAACGCGACTGGCGGAATACGTTTGGCCAGGCATCCGGCACCTGAACTTTCAAGTCGCTCAGCTTTCCGGATAGCGTGAGTTCTTCGAAAGCTGCTGCGGCCTCCGCAAAAAGGATCACATCCAGCGAGTCGTAGGGCCAGTCGGGAATCGATACTTCTACAGGCACGAGACCGAGCTTCTTCGCGGTTTCAAGCGCTGAGCGATCCACCTCGGTTGCAGGATTCTGCTTCATCCAATCGGCAATGTAACCAACCCGGAGACCCTTCACGCTAGCGTTGGCGTCGAACTCCAAATGTGAGGGGACGCTGTCCAGGTCGCCCGGGTCGGGGCCAGAGATCGCCTGCAACACGAGCATCGCATCTTCGACGTAGCGCGTCATCGGGCCGAGTTTGTCGAGAGACCAGCAAAGCGTCATGGCGCCGGTGCGAGGAACACGTCCGTAGGTGGGGCGAAGTCCAGTGAGTCCGCAACGCATGCTCGGTCCAATGATGCTCCCTCCAGTTTCGCTGCCCATGGCGAATGCAACGAGTCCCGCGGCAGTTGCGGCGCCAGGCCCCGCACTTGATCCTGACGATCCTTCCTCGAGCAGCCACGGATTCATGGTCTGCCCACCAAACCAAATGTCGTTCAGCGCCAGCGCACCCAGGCTCAGCTTTCCGATCAAAACCGCTCCCGCTTGGTCGAGTCGCTGCACCACCGCAGCATCCTCGGAGGGCACACGGTCACGATAAGGTTCAGCCCCAAAGGTTGTGGGAATGCCAGCAGTGTCGAGCAGATCCTTCGCGCCCCATACGATTCCGTGCAAGGGGCCGCGATACTTCCCGGCTCGGATCTCTGAGTCTGCTTGCTTCGCCTGCTTGAGGGCAAGATCGCGGGTGAGGGTAATGACGCAACGCAATTGGGAGTCAAACCGCTCGCATCGTTTAAGGTAGATACTCGTGAGTCTCTCGGAAGTCAGCTGCCGCTTCTCAATCCATCGAGAAAGTTTGGTGACCGGCGCAAAAGCAATGTCCTCGTCGCTAGAGGGCAGCGGTCCGGGATCGACCTGGCTAACGATGAATCGATTGTGCGCAGGACCTGACGAAAGTCCAGGTAGGACCGGGTTCCACCTGGTTGCCGGAGAAAGGGTGGCTTCAAGTGCCACCTTGCGCGGGCCTGTACGGCGTTCGTAGAGCCAGGCCATGCTTCGGCGCCAACTGAAAGCGGCCTGCTCGAGATTCCTCTCACTGAACTCAACTTGAACCAACTTCTCCGCTTCCTTGAAGGTGTTGAAGGATACCTCCGGCCCGACTTGCGGACCGGTGCCAAATGCGGGGGGAGTACCTGGCGGCGGCTCGGTCTGCGCAAGAACGCTCGAAGTTGTAGCAGCACCAAGCAGGCTCAGAGAAGCTGACATGAAACGGCGACGTGAGTTAGGCATGGTGTCCCCCTTTTTCGCGCAGTGATCTCGCACGAGAAAACAACAAACCTTACCACAGAGGACGCGGCATTACACAGAGGAGGACTCGAGAGGAGTTATAGTTGCGAGTGTACTCGTCGCTGAAGTCGCTGAAAAACAAGGTTGGGGGAGCTGCAACCCTTAATGTTCCTTCCATCCCCGCGGATACTCGATGTACGACCGATCGAGTTCTGAAACCGACGGACAGCCGAGGAGGCGCATAGTGCGCTCAACATCGTCCCGCAGAATCTGGATCGCTTTCTTCACGCCATGGTAACCTCCGGCTGCGAGACCATAGGCGTAAGCCCGGCCAACCAGGACGGCGCGTGCCCCAAGACAAAGAGCCTTAACGATGTCAGAGCCACGACGGATGCCGCCGTCCATTAGAACTTCTGTTTGTTTTCCGACCGCTGCGACCACTTCAGGCAGGGCGCGAATGGTGGGAAACACTTCGTCCAATTGGCGTCCACCGTGGTTTGAAACGACAACTGCAGACGCGCCCTCGTCGACGGCGCGACGGGCATCGTCAGCAGTGAGAATCCCCTTCACCACAAATGGACCGTTCCAGAGCTGGCGAATCCATGAGAAGTCGGCCCACGAGACCGCTGATTGAGCCAACGAAGCGCTCACATCGAGAAGCTCCATTGGGCCCTTCCCGGGGATAACGATGTTTTCCAATTTCGGCAGACCGCCATCCATCAGGAACCCTGCCAACCACCGCGGATGGGTCATAATCTCGGGAAGGAAGGGCATCTTGGTGAAGATACTGCCGCCCAGCAATTCCTTCATGCCGTTTCGCGGGTCGCGTTCCCGCAGACCAGCAACTGCGGTATCTACCGTGATGACCAAAGCCGAAAATCCAGCCTTGCGGGCACGCTCGATTGCCCCCTCGGCGGCACCGCGTCCACCAACCAAGTAGAGCTGATACCAGGCTGGTCCGCCCGTCGCCGCCTTGACGTTCTCCATTTTGTGTCCCGAGATCGTGGAAAGGATGTACCCCGTATCTGCTTCCCCCGCGGCTCGCGCAGCGACCACCTCGCCGCCCGGATGCATCATTCGGCTATAGCCCACCGGGGCGAGCATCGCAGGAAAGGAGATCTCCCTACCGAGAACCTGGACGTTCAAACCACATTGTTCAAAGGCGACTGCCTGGCGAGGTCGGAAGAGAATGTCGCGAAAGGCACGGGTGTTTTCGCTCAGCGTGATTTCGCTATCGGCGCCTCCGTCGAGGTAATCGAAGACAGCCCTGGGCACCCGCTTTTCCGCGAGCCGTCGAAGATCGCTGATGTTCACTATCTGCGAAGGAGAAAATTTCATCAATGCAACCGGGGATCCTTTACTTCGCCGGGCGCGTCAACTCGACATCTAAGGTGATCTGAATCTCATCGCCAACCGCGCCTGGCGCGCCATTCACTCCGAAGTCCTTACGGTTGATCTTCGTGGTCGCTTCTGCTCCCATGCGGATTCCGCCCATGGCCGGAGTTGGCTGCGAAGGCCCCTCCACCTCGAGAATCACCTCTTTCGTCAACCCATGAATGGTGAGATCGCCAGTAACCTTCAGTTTGCCCGGCCCGGCAGACTCGGTTTTCTTCGATTTGAAGGTGATCGTCGGGTACTTGGCCACATCGAGAAAATGGTCACTGCGAAGATCGTTGTCGCGCATTTGCACGCGGGTGTCAACCGAAGCGGCATCGATCGTAACCTCAATCTGGGTCTTCGCAACGTCGCCGGAATCATAAACAACGGTTCCGCTCGTCTTCATGAATTGGCCGCGCACCGTCGAGATGCCGAGATGACGCACGGAAAATTGTGAAGCCGTATGATTCGGATCGATCTGCCAGGTCTGGGTCTCTGCTGCGGCAAGCGAAGTGCATGCGAGTAGGACAAGGAATAAGAATCGTTTCATAGCTCTCCCGTTCCATAAATCTGCCCAATGCTGGGGTACTCCGATTATCGTGAATCGCGGGCTTGGGCGTCAAAGCCCGCTCCCGGAAATTACATGGTGCGAAACACCGCACTCGGGGCTCTGATGGTCTGATGGGATGCCCTGATGGTCGGCCCAAGGCTTTTTCGCAGTAGCAGCTGGCCGGCCACTTGTCCTGCGCAACGCGATAGGTCGAGGAGCGACATAGTTCCCGCAAGTTCCTGAAAATTCCACTCCCCCAGCGATGAGCCAGGCCTAAGTGGCGTGTATTGGCATTTCATGCCGACGGTGTGAGCGCATCGAAAAACGGTCGCGGATTGCGGGTGAGTGCAAAGGATCTATGGGAGAGTACCGAACCTGGGAAGACATAGCCCGAGAGCTGAGTAGAGAAACAGACCCACGAAGGCGCAGAAAACTTGAGCGCGATCTGGGGCCGGCGCTAGATCGGGCTGGCTTCCAGAAACTTGGTCGGCACACCCCACTCCCGGAAAACGATGACGATCAAGCTGAAGAAGGGTGATCGGTTGGCCGATTTCGGCAATCACGAGCCTTACACAAAACTTGCCAATCGGCCAAAAAGCTACCTGGCAGGCTCCGCAAAGGTAAGCTGCCTTCGTAACTCACTCACAATGGAAGTGGCGATCGCGTGCGCAGCACGAGCGTTGGGATGTCGATCCCACGGTAGACGCCAGGCCGAATCAATGTCGACGAAGGTGTAAGCGATGCTCGCGTCGTCGAGAACTCGGCGGCGCAACATCTGCTCAGACGGTCCTTCGTGCCCGAACTGCAGCACCACCAGAAGCGGTATCGCCCCACGATCTCGGGCCAATCCGTTGCTCGCGCGAAGCACCTCCTGGGTCACGCTCACGCCGCGATCAACCGTCGTGTCGGCGCGGTATGGCACGAGCAACTTCGCAAGCGACAGGAGACGCGAGTGCTGTTGTGTCGGCAGCCAGACAAGACCTGGGCCGAGATGCGGTCGATCCTGATCGAGATTCCGCCCAAACAGTGCCGTCATGAACAAGGACACCACCGCCACCGGCTGGCGGAAATGAGGCAGTTCAATCTTTAACCGGAGGTACGACTGATCGTTACCAAAGCCATGGACGGCCAAATTCGCAGTCTGTACTCCCATCATCGCGCCGACTTGTGCAGGTATGCTTTCGGCATACGTGAGTCCCTCTCCGAACATCACAGACTCACCGGTAAACAATATCGTTGGTTGGTCAGGATCCACCGGTTGATCCACACCTTGAACGCGATAACCCGACGAATCGATTGCGTAGTCAATGACCCTTCCGCCGATGGTTTTGTGTCCAGTGCGGTCCGGTATCCAGGTCCAACCTAGTCGTGGGTCGGGCTGACGGCGTGGTTCGTCTTTCGCCGACAACCATTCGGCTGGACGCAAGTGTAGGTGGGTTAATAGGAGTTCACTTGCGCCGAGTGCCAAGACCACGGCGATAGCAATACGGAGCACTCCTGCCGGCGTTCGTGCCGCAAAGCGCCCAGCACGGCCACGTGCAACGAGCGCGAGCCAAGTGCCCAGGATCACCATGGCCAATCGTCCAGCGGTCTGCAGGGCTACGTACCAACTGCGTGGCAGGAAAAAGGATGGCACGAAGTGCCTGTCCAGGAATCGCCGATTCGCAATGAGCGCGCACAATAAGAGCGCGATTCCAAGCGTAGCGACGGCTGTCTCGGCGATGACTCGCGACCAAAAACTTTTCCGGTGCCAACAAATCGCGGGAGGCATGTTCTTCAAGGCTCACCTCGGCTCTTCAATCGCGGGATGGACGACGCTGACAACCGAGCGCTGCCGATCGGAATCGCCTCCGGTCTCCGCCTTACCTACTCTTTATTGATGAGCTGCGTAGAACCCACTTTTTCTTCAACTTATGTGTAGCACTTGGCGGCCCCTCTGGACCCAGATGAATCAAAGAATTCGTCGAATTAACAAGCTAGTGACAAATCTGATTTCCGAGCGTAAATATATTTGGCTGGGGATGGACTCCGCTCGGCCCCATGAGCGACCTTCAGCATTTGATCGAATGCTGACCCCTGTACACCGCTGGATTTGGCGCGATGCCGACCGGCGGGTTCAGAAGCTGCTCCGTTTCAGCGAAACCGAAACGGATGGTGGCCGGGATATTTTGCGCGCCGCCGAGGTCACTTCGGATCCCCTTTTACGACGACTCTATCTAGAACACGCGATTGACGAATTCCGTCACGGCATTCTATTCCGCCACCGGGCGGCAGCGCTTCTGAAAGTTTCCCCGTCCACTTCAAATCCCGCTTTCCAAGGTGCCTGGCTTGCCCCAGGTGGGCATGGTCTCGACGATCTACAGGTTGACCGTGAATCGGACAGCGAGATGCTGGCCTTCCTTCATCTGTCGGAGAAGGCAGCTGCCAGCCGCTTCACCGTATATCGCAATGTAATGCAACATGACCCGCCGACACGCGCAGTGTTTGAGGAAATTCTGCATGACGAAACGTTTCACATGAACTACACACTCACCCAACTCGCCCGGGTTGAACCCGACAGCCACCGACAACATTTGTGGCGAGCGCGCCTTAGCCGGCTGTGGAAGGTGTACCTGCGGCTTGCGACCGGTGTTGCGGGAATCCTGGGGTCCATGCTGCTGACAATTCAGTACTTCGTTTTATTGCCGCCATTTGCTTGGCTCGCCAAGCGTGCGGCACGCCGGGAGCAAACCGGATGGACGGTGGTCGCGCCCGGACGGAGTGACTCACTCGACAGGCAATATTGACATGAATATTCTCGGCATTTCGGCGCATTATCACGATTCAGCGGCTGCCCTTGTGGTCGATGGTGTGCCTGTCTACGCCATCCAGGAGGAACGGCTTTCGCGGCACAAAGGGGATGCGGGTTTCCCTTTGTTGGCGATCGAATCGTGTCTTGAGCTTGCCGGGATCGAGCCGGACGACCTCGACGCCATTGTCTTTTACGAACGCCCCATGCTGAAGTTCGACCGGATACTGACCTGCGCGTTACGCGCCTTTCCGCGGTCCTGGCGGTCATTTCCCCAGGCAATGAAGAATTCGCTCGGTGAAAAGGTGTGGATGCGCGGGATTATCTCGTCGCATTTGGGGGTGCCTGGAAAAAAAATCCTCTTTACCGAGCACCATCTGTCCCATGCCGCAGCCTCGTTTCTGACCGCGCCTACGCGCCGCGCTGCCATCATGACGGCCGACGCGGTGGGCGAGTGGGCGACGCTTTCTGTCGGTGTTGGCGAGCGAGTGGCAAACGGCCCCACTACGATCCGGCGCTTTCGTGAAATCAGGTTCCCTCATTCTCTCGGGATGCTGTATTCGACATTTACCGCGTATCTCGGCTTCAAGGTGAACGAGGATGAATATAAGGTGATGGGCCTCGCTGCGTACGGCCGGCCCAAGCTGGTCGAGCAAGTCCGCAAGTTGATACGGAGTACAGCTGACGGCGCATTTGCCCTCGATTTGAATTACTTCGAATTTCATACCACAGCGCAAAGGTCGTATTCCTCGCGTTTCGTAGAACTTTTTGGTCCGCCAAGAAATCCCTATGAACCGATCGATCTGGAAACTGCGGAAGGTCAGCGCTTCGCCGATTGCGCGGCCAGCGTGCAGAGGGTCCTCGAAGACACACTCGTGGAGCTTGCTAGAGCACTCCAGCGGGAAACTGGACTAACCGATCTGTGCTTGGGGGGCGGTGTGGCGCTAAACGGTGTTGCGAACGCACGTCTCCTGGCAGAATCGGGCTTTGAGCGCATCTTCGTCCCGCCTGCACCGGGCGATGCTGGATGCGCAGTTGGCGCAGCGCTTTATTGCGACCGCGTTCACTTTGGCAATCCGGATCGTGATCTACCCGATCATCCTTTTTGGGGACCTTCGGTTGACGGTGCTGAGTTGGCCCGGCTCGCTCATGAAGACGGTCACTCTGTGCTGGAATTTCAGGACGGCGCACTCATCGAGCAGATCGCTTCCGATTTAGCAGCCAACCGAATCGTGGGGTGGATGGAGGGCGCGCTTGAATTCGGGCCGCGCGCACTGGGCCACCGCAGCATCCTGGCTGCGCCTCATACGACTGAAATGCGCGACCGCCTCAACCAGGAAATTAAGTACCGCGAGCCGTTTCGCCCCTTTGCACCAGTGGTGCCTATTGAAACCGCCGGGCTCTATTTCGACATTCCACCCGGAGGTACACGATTGGCCCGTTTCATGTCGGGAGTATTTCCCGTTCGACCCGAATGGCGGTCGCGGCTGCAGGCAATCACGCACGCGGATGGCACCGCCCGAGTGCAGGCGCTGGAGGCAGCGATGGCACCACGCCTGCACGCATTGCTGGAGGCATATGGACAGCGCACTGGCATCCCGGTGCTGCTCAACACATCGTTCAATCTGGCGGGGGAACCGATGGTCAATCGGGCAGTCGAAGGGTACTCGACATTCCTGCGTTGCAAGATCGATGTCATCGTCGGCGGAGGAACTCGAGTGATGAAGCGCAGCTCGACGATGGCGAGACCGCACATCGATAAAGTAAAGGAGGAGGTTGCGTGATTAAGGAGCGTGGCAGGACCCGACGCGGACTAATTGTGCTAGGCAGCACGTTCGGATCGATGGCAGAGCTGACCCGCGGATTATGGCACAGCGACTCCGACAAGCGCTGGCTCACACCGCTGGCTATCTTTCTATGTGTAACGGGGCTGCTGCTCATAGTCGCAACAACGGTTGAAGTACTGGCTCCCTTCATCTACTCAATCTGGTAATCCGTGGGCGCTTTCCTGGAGTTATTAGCCTGCCCATCGTGTGCGGGCCAGCTCAGGCCCGATTGGTCCTGTCGAGATTGCAGTACGCGCTACGGAGCGCCCGACGGCGTTCCTAACCTACGCCTGCCGGGCGACGCGCGAACCGAAGTTGTGCGACGCTTTTACGAGCGAACACCCTTCCCCAATTATCCCCCGAGTATCAGCCTAAGCTGGCTGCGAGCCCGCGCCGAACGCAGTGAGTTCGCGCGCTTGATGGACCGTGCAATCCCTGGCGATGCACGCGTCGTAGAGATCGGGTGTGGCACGGGCCAGATGAGCTTGTATTTGGCACGTTCTGATAGGGTCGTAATTGGCGCGGACCTGGCACGCGGATCCCTCAAGCGAGCCGTTGAGGCTGCCCAACGTCTCAAAATTGATCAAGTACAGTTCATCGAGACCGACTTGTATCGGCCGGGAATGCGAGCGGGTGCTTTCGATGTGGTCTACTCGTCAGGGGTTTTGCATCATACCCCAGACCCGAGTGCTGCATTCGCGCATCTTGTGCGTCTAGCGCGTCCGGGCGGGATTATTGTTCTCGGCCTCTACAACGCATTTGCGCGCATTCCACTCCGAGCCCGGCGCTTCGTCGCGCGGCTGTCTAAATACCGATACATCCCCTGCGATCCGGTGCTACGCGACCGAGAGAGTGAACCGGAACGGCGAAACGCATGGCTGCGAGACCAATATCAACATCCCGAGGAGCATCGTCACACCTTGGCTGAGGTGCAGAGCTGGTTTGTCCAAAATGGTGTCGAATATCTGCGCGCCTACCCAAGTGCGATCCTGTGTCAGGCATCGGAGGACTTGTTCTCCAGAGCCGTAGATAATTGGCGCGTAGAGGGATGGCTGGCGCAAATTGGGTGGATTGGGGCTCTCGGGCACGAGGGCGGCCTTTTCGTTACCATCGGTCGGCGCGCTTAGGATTCTGGAGAATTCGCAAACTCGCCCCGCTCCTATTTCCACAAGGCCGCAAATTGCGTCGTCGCCGCCGGGGGCCGGAGGTTGTGTTGCTGAATAAACTTGTCTTCGAGAACCTACGCCGGCGGCCAATTCGAACATGCTTGAGCGTGGCTGCCATCGGTGTTGAGGTCTCGATGATCCTAACGCTGGTTGGGATCAGTTATGGAATGCTGGACGAAACGGCCCGTCGCGCACGCGGAGTCGGGGCGGATATCTTAGTACGGCCGCCTGCGAGTTCCATCATCAGCCTTAGTTCTTCCCCGATGAGCGAAAAGCTAGTGCCGTTCTTCATGAAGCAGCCCCATGTCACGTTCGCCACAGGCACAATGGGCCAGCCTCTGGGTGGTTTTGATGTTCTAACCGGTATCGATATCGCGCAATTCAACCAATTGAGCGGTGGTTTCCGCTTTCTGAGAGGCGGTCCGTTTGAAAACGATGATGACGTCATTGTCGATGAATACTACGCCAGAGAGAAACGGCTCAGCGTTGGGAGCACAATCGTACTGGCAAATCACTCCTGGCGAGTGTCGGGGATCTTCGAATCGGGGAAACTCTCCCACATTTGTGCCCGGCTGAATGTGCTGCAGGCCCTCACTGGAAATCCCGGCAGGCTCAGCCAGATTTACTTGAAAGTAGATGACCCTGCCCGTGTCCAAGGCATCGTTGAGCAGTTGCGCGGCAGAATGCCGGGTTATCTCATCTACACGATGGAGGAGTTTACATCCCTGTTAACCATCAACAGTGTTGGGCTGTTGCGGGACTTCATTGGAGTTGTGATCGGCATTGCCTTGATTGTGGGTTTCATTGCCGTGACAATGGCCATGTACACGGCGGTGCTGGAAAGAACACGAGAAATTGGGATATTGAAAGCGCTGGGGGCATCGTCCGTCTACATTCTGAATTTGCTTTTTCGGGAGACGATACTGATTGCGATTCTCGGCAGCGGTTTAGGAATTATGATGACGGGCGGAAGCAAATGGCTGATGATGCATGCTGCTCCGGCAACGTTGACGCAGGAGACAGTTTACAGTTGGTGGCCTATCGCGTCCGGTGTCGCGATCCTAGGGGCTTTCTTGGGGGCGATCCTCCCGGCATGGAAAGCAGTAAAGCAGGACGTTATCCAAGCGCTATCCTATGAATGACAACCCTAGCCGCAGCCCAAAGCGCTTTTGTCGTCATCCCTGCTGCCAAGATTGTGCGACTCTGATCTAGCCATCGCGTGGGCCAAGCAATCAAATTGACATCTCTCGCAGCAATCGTGTATCTATGGTCCTCGTTTCAGGCGGGTAGTTTACTCACGAGCGAGTATGAAAAGAGGCCAATGTTTGGCGCCGCGTCGAGTTGGGCTGGGAGTTTGTAGCACCAGGGGGTTGAAAGAGAATGCACATCGCATCTGCGCCAGGCCCATTGCCCTTCTGTTTACTGCCGCTGTGTTGCTGAGTGCTCGCGTTGAGTGTCAGGCCGCTCGCTCGGCGGAAATTCAAACACGTAGGCCCTTAGGCCAGAATCCAAATGGCATGCATATTTACATCTGGGCGGGGCTGAAATCCCACTCTGTCGGCGAACACGACTATCCCCAATTTCTCGCCGATTGGAGCAAGATCCTCACTGAGCATGGAGCGGTTGTGGACGGCGCGCTGCACGCACCTTCTCAGGCCGACCTCGAGCACACTGACGTAGTCATCATCTATAAGGGCGACGCAGGATATCTCAGCAATGAAGAGAGGTCAGTGCTTGAAGCCTACGTCAAAAGGGGCGGGGGGCTGGTCAGCTTGCATGACTCGCTATGCGGCCCAGATCCAGCTTATTTCGCGACCCTCGTCGGCGGTGCCAAAAAGCATGGCGAAGTCAACTACACGCTGGGCGCGCCGATCACCTACACAGTTGTCGATTCTGTCGACCCTATTATGAACGGCATGTCGAAGTTCACCATCTTCGACGAGGCCTTTTACAACATGACGTGGGCCCACGATCCCGCCATCCACGTGCTCGCCACAACGGTCATACCGGGTACTCCAAGTGCGGGTACCCACAAGGGAGAAGTGGTCCCGCAAATCTGGACCTATGAGCATAGGCTCGCCGACGGACGGCCCGCACGTGCGTTTGTGTGGATGCAGGGACACGAGTATGCCAATTTCGCCAATTATCAGATTCAGCGGATGCTGCTGCGCGGCATCGCATGGGCAGCTCAGAAACCCGTTGATATTCTGGTCGACTACGCGCCGCCATCGGCGCAACCGCAGCCAACCTCCGCACCGCGATAACGGGCCTCCAGGTTGCCGGACCCGCGCGCCGGATAGCAGCCTCTTACCTTGCCGTCCATCCGCCGTCGATCAGGATGTCCGTTCCCGTAATGAAGCCAGCAGCCTCGGAGCACAGATAGCAGGCAAGAGCACCAACCTCCTCCACATTACCCCATCGGCCCACCGGCAGGTTCGCGAGAAATTGGGCGTTGACTTCCGGGTTGTTCATGAGCGTGCGATTCATGTCCGTCCCGATCGGCCCCGGGCTGATCCCGTTTACCGTGATTCCATCCGAGGCCAGCTCGAGCGCCAGGGCTTTGGTCAGCCCCAGCAGCGCAGCCTTCGCCGAGCTATAGGCCGAGCGGCCAGCGAGTGAGACGTGACTCATAATCGAGCTCATGTTGAGGATGCGTCCGTATCCTGTTCCTCTCATGCCCGGTACAAATGCGCGGCACATTAGAAAGGTTGATATGAGGCTCGCATCCAGCACGCTGCGAAATTCCTCTAGGGTAAAATCCACCAGGTTCTTCCTGAGATTGGTTCCCGCACTATTGATCAGTATTTGCGGGTTGCCCAGGCGCTCTTTGACCGCCGCGGCCAATTTCCCGACCTCCTTCTCCTCTGTGACGTCAGCGACAAACACCTCGGCCACTCCCCGCTGCGCCGCGATATCTCCCTGCACCAATTCCAAACGCGCCCGATCGCGTGCCACTAGCGCAATCTGCGCGCCCGCGCCGGCTAGGGACTTCGCCATGGCCTCGCCCAGGCCGCGGCTCCCGCCTGTGATCACCGCGGTTCGACCCTTCAGTTCGATCTTCATGATTGCCTCTTCGTGATTGCCGCTTTGCCCTCGCTCCGCCGACCCCACACGGCCGTCCTTCCAGGTCTGTAGGGGTACACCCGATTGCATAGAGCCCATCCCCGGCAAGCGGGAAAAGCGAAGTCATTGGCGCAAACTCCATGCGTACAAGCTGTCGCCTGCGCCGAACACAATGTACTGCTTTCCGTCCAACAAATAGGTGACAATGCCGCCTGATTCATTCGCATTCAGTTCGTGATGCCATAGAATCTCGCCCCTATCAGCGCTGAAGATAATCAGGTTCTTCTGGTCATCGCCTGAAATGAGCAGATTGCTCGCTGTTGTCAGGAGGCTCGGACCCACTGTGGTCGGCGCATTGTTCAGATTCGGATACGCATGCCTCCATGCCGTGTTTCCGGTGAGCGGATCGATAGCCTGCAGCACTCTGACTGCACGCCCGATCCCAACGACAGTGCCTCCGTAACCTGACGGGTTGCGGCTATCGTCTGTCAGGTAATAAATCGCCTTTCCCTCCACCGAGTTCACGTAGACCAGCCCAGTCTTCGGACTGTACGCCGGCGCGGGCCAGTTCGAGGCATTCACAATGTTGATGGAACCCCCCACCGATGGGTCCTTATCGGGGATCGGTATCGGCTCGCCTTCCGCCGAAAGCCCCGACGAATAATCGAGCGGAACATACGGCTTAACGACCAAGTACTTGCCCGTGGCACGGTCCAGAGTCACCAAGAACCCGTTGCGAGCCGCCTGGACCAGCAGCCTCTCAGGTTTCCCGTTCGCGGGATGATCAAACAGGATTGGAGCGGTGGTGTTGTCGAAATCGTGCGTGTCGTGGGGCGAGACTTGAAAATACCACTTCAGCTTTCCCGTATCCACGTCGAGAGCCACAATCGATTCAGTCCACAGATTCGCACCCGGCCTTCCTTGACCGGCAAATACGGGATTCGTGTTTCCCGTCGGCCAATAGAGCAGGTTGAGTACCGGATCGTATGTTCCGGGCATCCAGGTCATACCGCCGCCATGGTCCGAGGCTGCCTCGTTCGGCCAAGTCTCCAGCGCGGGATCTCCCTTGCGTGGCGTCGACCACCACGTCCACTGCAGGTCTCCCGTTGCCGGGTCGAACGAGTCAAGAAAACCAGGCATGTCCATGGCATCCCCGCCCACACCTACAATCACGTGATTCTTCACGATCAGAGGTGCCGAGGTGGAGAAATACTGCTTCCGGGCGTCGGCATAATTCTTCCTCCAGTTCTCCTTCCCGGTATTGGCGTCGAGCGAAATCAGCCAATTGTCCGGCGTCAAGAAGAAGACCGTGCTATTCCAAATTCCCACGCCGCGCTGCCCTATCAGGTGGCCGCCATGATCCACCCAGTCGTAGTGCCACAGCTCTTTCCCTGTCCCTGCATCGAGCGCCCACAAATGATCAGGGATCGTGATGTACAGCACGCCATCCACCTGCAGCGGTGTGCATTTAATGATCGGAACTGGCGCGCCGCGCTGCGCTCCAACTCCGGTGATCCGGTACACCCATTGCAGCGCGAGCCGATTCAAATTGTCGGGGCTTATCTGCGTGAGCGTGCTGTAGCGCTCCCCGCTGTAGTCGCCATTGAAGGTAGGCCAGCTCGTCACCGGAGCTTTCCCGATCGTGTTTGGGTCAAGCGACACTTTCTGCGCGGAAAACAAGGAGCTCAACAAGGCCGCGGCGGAGATCGTCGCACAGAATACTGCACGCGTCTTCATTTCAGTGTTTCGAGATACGAAGTCACGTCATGCATGTCGTCGTTTGACAGGGTCATAATAATTTCTTGGTGTCCTGCGAGTCGATCGCTCATCTGCACATCTACGCCCGGACCACGATCGATGGTGTGCGTCTTGCCTGATCTGTCCACCAGCGTGATTCGAAAATCGCTGATCTGTTTTAGCCATCCCGAAAACGTCCCCTCCGGTGTCTTGACTTTGGCGGTTAATGTCCCGTAGCGCGCGGGCCAGATCCAGTTGCGTTGCAGTTGCTCCGGCGAGCGGAATTTGCTCGCGATGTGGGCGAAGGTCTCTGCCGTATGGCAGGTCATGCAACGGGCCTCCACATATGCTTTGCCGTTGAGCGCATTCCCAACCAGGATGTTCAGCATCTTGTAGCTTCCTCGATTCGCCACATTCTCCACCTGTAAATGCAGGAACTCGGTAATGTCGATCATTTGCTGATGCGATAAAGTTGCGAACGCTGGCATGCCTTTTTCCGGTCTGCCTTTTTTGAGAAATGCGCTCAGCTGCTGTCCATGCTCGTCGGTCAGCACTAGATCAGACGTAACAAGGCTCGGGCCCATGGCGCCGCGAGCATCTTTCCCGTGGCAAGCTCCGCAGTTCTGCGCGAAGTGCGTCGCCCCGCGCAGAGCCGCAGCTTTGTCCGGGATAGCCCCTAGCCCGAGAAATGCGCGGGTTGAAGCTGCCCGCTCTCCCGAGGTCATATTCTGATAATCCTGCTCCGCACGCTCCTCACCGCCCGCCTGTCGTTGCTGGGTGCGGCCACCAACTTCGAGACCTCCGACCACGCCAGCAAGCAAGGCGGCCCACAACAGTGGTGCGCAATACCTCAGTCCATTGATCCGATTAGCCCTTAATCCAGTGACAAAATGTCTTCTCAAATGGTGAGCCTAGAAGTATGAGGCATTGGGCGGCACGATCTTAACTGGCAACCGCCTGGTGTTGGGGTTTTGGGCATCTGGTTGTCGTTTGAGAACTCTGCTTTCAACTTAGCGATTGCCACCAAAAACCTGACGATTCGGGTACCGGCGGGAACGGATTTTACCATGTGGCCCGAACTATAGCCGCTTTATCTAAGAAAGAGCCCCTTCCGACTGTCGTGAAAAAAGTCAGTGCGCAGCAGAAAGCCACGACGAATATTGCGCGATCTGTTCCGCTAGTGCACGGACGGTTGCAAATATCGATATCGTCCCGTGCCTCGGATCCGCAACGCTAACGAATTTCGCTAAATTACCCGTGTTCGACACGCGCTTTCATGTCCGCGTAGGCCGCATCGATGAGCCTGGTCAGGGCTCCATTATTTGTTGAGGTTCCCGGTTTCAGCTTCACATGCCGCATGAATTTGCCGGTGCCTTCCAGCAAGCGGGCCGGATCCGGCAGGTCGGCACCGCGAAAGAACCCTATGTTTACATGCGAGGTGAATACATTGACGTAACCGAAGGGGGCGTCCCCCAAACAGGCAACCGGACAGCCGTCATGCAACAGCTCCCGGACTTCGTCCCCGCATTTTCGCATCACCTCAAACCAGTGCTGCGCGATGGCTCCCAATTCACCAGCATGTTCTTTCATCCACGCATCGATGGCAGGGTCGCGCTCAATGGTGCCGTTGAAACGAAGCAGTCCCGTTCCCATCATCACTCCACTTTTTGATTTTGAAACCCCGATCGGACTTGCTGCTGGTTAGCTTAAATAATAAGTCGCAATGGCGCTCATTGCTCCTTTTCGACCGGTCTTCCGAGCGAAATGAGAGGCGATCTGGACCCAACCTTTTGCCCGCGACGGGGGTGTCTTCCAACGGCTGCGAGCTGCTTCGAAATGTGCACCACGGGAATGTTCCTGATGCTCCCGCCGGCGTGAGTACCGGGCTTCACACATTCGAGTAGGATGACTACGACGAACAGACGCGAGATCGCTGCCGCATTGCCTCGAATCATAGAAGGTGGGCTCGGCTCGCTCCCATAGATCAAGGAGACTCCCGTACATGAAACCGAAAAACACGATCTGCCTCTGGTTTGATAAGGATGCACTGGACGCGGCGCGCTTCTACGCCGCCACCTTTCCGAACAGTGAGGTAACCGCCGTCCACAAGGCACCTGGCGATTACCCGAGCGGCAAGGCGGGCGATGTCTTGACCGTGGAGTTCACCGTTCTCGGCATTCCCTGCCTCGCGCTCAACGGCGGTCCGGCGTTCAGACATAGCGAGGCGTTCTCCTTCCAGATCGCAACCGACGATCAGGCAGAGACGGACCGCTATTGGAATGCGATCGTCGGCAACGGCGGCCAGGAAAGCGCGTGCGGTTGGTGCAAGGACCGCTGGGGCCTTTCCTGGCAGATCACTCCACGCGCGCTGACCGACGCGCTTGCGGCTGGTGGATCTGAGGCAAAACGTGCCTTTGAGGCAATGATGCCGATGAAGAAGATCGATGTCGCTACTATCGAGGCGGCGCGACGCGGGTGAGGACGGGAGGAGCCGACGCGAGTGCCGCCCGCTAGTCGATGACCTGCGCTCGCGTAAATCAGGCTCGCGACGGAACTTCGGAGGAACGTGCGATGAAGATAGTCACCAACGACTGTAAGTAAGCTTTTAAGAGCTCCTCTAGGTTAGCTTTCCATACGGGTTCCCGAGTTTGCGGTTGCAACCAGCAAGTTGTCGAGCAAACCTTTTGGTTCGGATGAAGAATCCTCAAGCGCCCACAAGCCGCTCTAGAATCAACAAGCGACTTGCGGAATGTCCGGCGGTCAGCCGAGAGCCCTGTTCAACCGCCGGTGCGTCGGCCTGGTATTCATGCATCGCTAAGTTTCTACGGCGCTCCTGATGTTCACCCGCTCCAAACTGCTCACCGCTTCATCCGGATATATCCTTTTGCTGGTCGCATTCTGGTTTGTGGCCCAAGGTTTTCGCACTGAGTCCCTAATCGAGGGACACATTCTAAGTGCATACTCTGCCTTTGCCCTGGCGCTCGCCCCATACTGGTTTCTTGGCTTTGGCACAACCGAGGCGCTTCGGGGACTTCTTAGCAACCGAGTGGCACGGGCACTGACCGCGGGTCTTTTGGCGCTGCCGTACATCATCTTTTCTGTACCCCGAGGCGAGTTCCACTGGATTTACGCATCAGTGCTGCTCGGTATTCCCGTGGGAATGGCGGCACTGTTTGAGTTTCTTCCGCCGGGAGGCGCGCGGCCGAGTCCAGGAAAATTGTGTTGGCAAGACGTCATTGCTCTCGCGCTCGTGGGCTTGCCAGTAGAGTTCGGTTGGTTGCGGGGAGCATTCCCGCATCCGGGCCTGGGCGCGCTATCAAAGCTCTTGCTTGTGGACTCCGCCCTGTATGCCTTCCTGGTGGTGCGCGGGCTGGAAGGGGTGGGTTACGATTTTCGATGCCGGGCTCGAGACTTCCTGGTCGGAGTGCGCGAGTTCGCTTTCTTCGCTCCCATCGCGATTGTCCTGGGCCTAGCCGTTCGCTTCATCACGCCCCACGCCGATACACCCCCTTGGTCATCGGTGCTGGCGGCACTCCCTGTCACATTCTTTTTCATTGCCATCCCGGAAGAGCTTTTCTTTCGCGGTCTGCTGCAAAACCTTCTTGAGGCGCGCCTCGGCCATCGAGGCTCTTTGCTTCTCACCTCAGTGATCTTCGGCCTGTCCCATTTCAATAAGCCCGTACCGTTCAATCTCCGTTATGTATTGCTGGCAACGATCGCAGGCGTCTTCTATGGTCGCGCTTGGCGTGATCGCCGACGAGTCCTGTCCTCTGCTACCACGCACACTTTAGTGGATGAGATTTGGTGGTTATGGTTTCGATGACACTTTTAGTCCTGGCGTGGTCATCACGGGGATCTTCAGTGAGGGTGGTAACGCAAATAGCCCAATCCCACCATCATATGGTGGGTAAGCGCGTCGGGCGCAGAAATCGCGACCGCTAACCCCAGAATGCCATGAGCGATTCCAAGCGCGTAGAGATTGCGGCAGCGCAGGAATAAGCTGCAGCAGGATATTCCCCACAAAAGTGACGCCATTGTCAGCAACAAGCCAGGCAGGTGCGCTGTCGAGAACAGTGTGGCCGCAGCAATCACCGCCGCCCGCTCACGGGGTAGAATGCGCAGCAGCCGGAACAGAAAATAGTCCTGCAGAATGAATTGCTGCTCGAACGCCCACAGGAAGTATCCGATCACATGGAACACCAGCGGGCCGGCGCCGTGGAGTGCGTGCAGGGTATGAAATCCTCGCGCAAGGAAAACAAACAATCCTCCTACCAAGAACCCTAAAGCTATAGTCAAAATCCAGCACCGCCCGCCGGAAGGCCGCAGGCCTAATGCTTCAAGATCCACACGCTTCAACAGAGTGGTTGCCAGGATCCAGGCGAAGGTAATCCAGAACAAAACCCGCTGCGCCGGATTCGGTGTCCAGATCACTGCCATGATGAGCGCGTAGCAGATCGCAAGCTCAACAGAATCGCGGGAACGTAGCTTCACAAGACCGGGCACAAGTCAGATTACTGCACCTGCTGGACAGTGTCAGCGAGTGCGTTAGTGCGTAAAAAACCGTCATCGTGTGACTTGTGCCAGTCATGTCGCTACAGCCGTCGCTAGCGTTGCCGCGGGAAGGATCCTCTAACGGTGAAGGCAGACATCAACTCGCAAATATTGCGTACCCGTTTGCCTGGCCGCGAGATGTTATCAGCGCCGCATCGCTTCTATCATGAATCTTGTTTGTCGGTTTCCGTGTTGTGAAGGAGACTGTGCGACAGTCGCGAGCGCAAACGGATTCATAAGGAGGCTAAATCTATTCTCAAAATGCAAGGCGGACCAACGCATTCGGGAAGCCGATGAACGGGAACTCTCGAGATGCGAATTCTGCAGCACCTCTTGTTCCGTCAGCGCAATCTAAAATGAGTCCGGAACAGGTGATCACATTCTCTCTACGAAGGAGCATCAAGACGGTTTGCGAAGTGCATGACTCAAAGTCTCGATCTTCGGAACGTGCGTACACGCACGCTGTCCTATTTGGTCTCCTGTTGGCCTCGCACTTCCTCGCTGCGCAAGCCTCCATCCTTACCGTTACTGTCCTCGACGAAAACTCCGTTGCCGTTCCCAACGTTCGCATCACACTAGAGCAGCAGAACGCGCCAACCCACCGTTGTGAAACCGCGTTCGAAGGACGCTGCCAGTTCCTCAATCTGATGCCCGGATCCGCTGAACTCCGCGCCGAAAAAGAAGGCTTTTACGCAGTAACGCTCCCTGTGATTCAGGTTGGAGTGACCGGCAGTATCGACATTACTCTCTCCCATCTCCAGGAGGTCAGGGAAGTCGTCAACGTGGTCGTATCTCCGCCTGCAGTTGATCCGGAAAAAACGCAGGCCCAAGAACAGCTCGCCGGCATGGATATCATTAATATTCCCTATCCCACGACCAACGACTATCGCAATGTTCTCAATTTCATTCCTGGCGTCCAGCAAGACTCCACAGGGCAACTGCATCTCGCCGGTGCCCAGACGTATCAAAGCCTTACTTTGTTCGACGGCTTCAACGTCACCCAACCCTCGAACGGCCAGCTCCTCATACGGGTCGCAACCGACGCTCTTCGGTCGGCCCGTGTCCAGACCAGCCGTTACTCTGCCGAGTACGGCAAAGGCTCGGGCGGCGTTCTCGAACTCAGTACCGGGACCGGCGATGACCACTTTCGCTTCCTGGCCACGGATTTCATTCCCTCTACCCAGAACAAGAAGGGACTCGACTTCAACGAATTCAATCCACGGATTATCTTCTCCGGCCCGATTCGCGCAAGGAAACTGTGGTTCTTCAATGCTGTCGATATCGATTATCTGAAAACAATCGTTCCCGAACTCCCCTCTGGCGCCGACTCGAGCCTCTCATCGCGTTTCGGCAACTTCATCAAACTCCAAGCCAATCTCACCTCCCGCGATATTCTTACGGGTGGCTTTAACTACAACTACTCCCACGACCCCCATTCCGGCCTCTCGCCCAGCAGCCCACAACCCTCCACCCCAGTCGTCGACCAGCCCATTTACCAGGCCAGCGTGAAAGACCAGCACTACTTCTCAGGAGAACTGCTCGAATTGGGGTTGGGATTCAATCGCTACGATCTCGATGAAGTCCCTCGCGGGACTAACTTCTACTTTCTTACTCCCGAGACCGCCGGAGGAAACTACTACCTTACGGCACATACACGCGCCGCCCGCTGGCAGGTTCTATCCAACCTCTTTCTGCATTCCCGGAAGTGGCACGGCAAACACGATTTAAAATTCGGCACAGACATCAACCGCCTCAGCTACAATGCCAGCTTCTTGCGCAGGCCCATCACTTACCTGCAGCAAGGAAATGCTACTCTGCCTGCTACCGGTTGCTTCGTCTCTCCCTCGCCTTGCACCCGCTACTCCCTCTTCCCCGGAGCCCCTTCCTCCGCCACCTATAACTCCGAGCTCAGCGCGTATGCGCAGGACCGTTGGGCGCCATCGGCCCGCATCCTTGCCGAACTCGGACTCCGATACGACTGGGACCAGATCGTCCGCCATTCGCTGGTCTCCCCACGTCTGGCTGTTACCTATCTCCTCGATCGCTCCGGCAAAACCAAGCTCTCCGCCGGTGCAGGAATTTTCCATGACGTCACTCCTATATTCCTCATCGCCCGGCCGCAAGCCGGTGTGCGACAGGATTTTTTCTTTTCGGCTGCAACCGGAACCGTGACCGGTCCGGTCGCCTCAAGCTTCACTGCTGATACTCGAACGCTTCAGGGCCCAGTTTTTACAAATTGGAGCCTCGCTCTCGAGCGTCAGCTTCCGGCTGCGATTTATCTCAAGGCCGAGTTCATAAGCAAGCGCGGCATCCATGGCTTTGTTTACAACTTGGCAAGCGCCAACACCCTCAACGGCAATTTCTTGCTACAGAACACGCGCCAGGATCACTACGCCGCCTTTCAGGTCGAAGCCCGGCGCACCTTCCGCAACGGCCACATGCTCTCTGCTTCCTACATGCGCTCGCACACTCGGTCCAGTCAGGTCTTGGACTTCAACATCGACAACCCTCAATTCAGTTCGCAGCAACCCGGCCCCTATCCGTGGGACGCAACCAACCGTTTCCTCTCCTGGGGCCTACTTCCGTTGATCAGAGGTTTTGACTTCGGTTATTCCACCGAACTCCGCACCGGTTTTCCCTTCAGCGTCGTTAACGACCAACTCCGGTTAGTCGAACCTCCAGGCTCCCGCCGCTTTCCCTCCTGGTTTACGCTCAATGCCCACATCGAAAAACGCTTCCACGCGTTCGGCTATTATTGGGCCATTCGGGGAGGCTTCAACAACATAACTGGGCACCGTAACTTCACATACGTAAACAACAACATCAATGCTCCTAACTTTCTCACCTTTGGCAATTACGAAGGTCGCACCTTCACGGGCCGCATTCGCTTTCTGGGAAAGAAATAATCTCGATGGCTGTGCCCGTCGGGAGCGTGCCCTTTTGTGCCTTTTGCAGAACTTTGCGGGGTCGGAGCACGTACACCAGACTACGAAGAACAACGAGGATTCGCAGGTTGTGCAAGAACCATCGCGAGACGCAAAACCCAGACCACTCACGCCTCTATGCCAAGGAAGCAGGGGGAGAAGCGGCGGGCCCAGAGCACGTGGGAGACAATTTCATGCTGGCCGGTTTCTTGTGGCACCTATTCACTCAGTCTAGATTTCTCTTGCCGGGGCAGCTTTGCTTGGGCAGATCTCGACTGATTGCGAAAACGCGCTGGAGGACTATCAAATTCGCGTTTGAATGCCCGATTAAAAGCGGCTTCGGACTCATAGCCGACTTCCGATGCGATCTGTGCCACTGAGTAACTGGTGGACACAAGCATCTGAGCCCCGAGTTGCAGCCGCCAGCGCGTGAGATAGACCATTGGAGGTTCGTTGAGGAAATGGCGGAAGCGCTCCGCGAGCACCGATCGTGAAATTCCCGCTTCTCTTGCCAGTGAAGCAATGGTCCACGGATGGGCGGGGTTCCGGTGTATTAGCGCCAGGGACTTTCCGACCTCCGAATCGCGGGCGCCGGCCAACCATCCGGTTTGCTCAGGTGGAAGATGCGCAATGTAGGTTCGAAGTGTTTCAACAAACAAAACTTCAGACAGTTTTGCCAAGACTGCTTCCCCACCAGCGCGGGACGCATCGGCATCGTTCACCGAGAAGCGTATTGAATTCTCCAGCCATCTACCCGAGGCATCGTTGCGAATACCGACCTTGAACGCCGGCGGCAGGCCGCTAAGAAAAATCTGGCTAAGTCGTGGCTCACAGGCCATGAAGCCACACACAAATTTTGTAATTTCTCCTCCGCCGCCCAGACGTGACACCTTCAATCCTTGAGCAACAATTCGGGCTACTTCCTTTACCAGGTCCACAGACTTCGCCGGCGGGCCGTTTTCGAGGATGTGCGCATCGCCATGGGGAAAGATCACGATGTCGCCGGCATCCAGAGCAATGCGCTGGCCATCTACCAGCCGGGCAGAAGCGTGCCCCTCCGTAAGCAGGTGGTAGACAATGACGTGCCTCGCGCCTTGCGCTAAGTAGGGCGCAATCGTGACAGAGGACGGCGAACAAAAGCTCCATGGGGAGGAGAATTCTCCGTTGTAGAACATGGCCCCTTGGAGTTTCACCACTTTCAGGACTTCAGAAAGCACATCCATACAGCCTCCCCGGCAAACCCCTCCAGACGCTTGAGCAAATCATCATACGGCAACCAAGTCGTGAGCAAAGAAAGCGGACGTGCGGACAAGTATCGAAACGAAACCTTCTCCATAGTGACACTGTCGGACGGAAACTTTGCCGATTGAGGAGGAACGATGACTACCACTGCAACGGTGCCGGAAATCGACAGTCTAAAGGCACGACTGAAAGAAACCTGGATGGCGGGCGACTACGACCGCTTCTCGCGCTATATGGAGCAGGGTGCACGCATTTTCTACGAGCAACTGGACATTCCATCCGGATGCCAGATGCTCGATGTGGCCTGCGGCTCGGGTCAAGTCGCGCTCTGGGCAGCGCGGGATGGAGTGAACGCCACCGGCGTCGACATCGCACCGAACGTGATACAACGCGCGCAAGCTCGGGCCAAGGCGGAAGGTCTCAATGCCCGTTTCGTCGAAGGCGATGCCGAAGACCTTCCATTCGAAGAGGGAGGCTTCGATGTCGTAGCCAGCTTGTTCGGAGCCATGTTCGGCCCGCGACCGGACCAAGTGGCTCGGGAGCTGCTGCGAGTGTGCAGCCCCGGAGGCACGATCGCCATGGGAAATTGGACGCGCGAAGGGTTCGTGGGACAGATGTTCAAAACTTTTGCCAAGTTCATCGCTCCTTCCGGCATGCCGGCTCCGGTGTTGTGGGGTGATGAGTCAGTGGTGCGCCAGAGGCTGGGGCCCGGGGTTTCGGAACTTCAGATGACCCGACGTCACTACAACTTCACCTATCCCTTCCGGCCGGCCGAAGTGGTCGAATTCTTCCGCCAATATTATGGGCCGACAAATCGGGCATTCGCCTCGCTGAATGAAAATTCTGCGAAAAGGTTGCGCGACGAACTAGAAGGATTGTGGTCTGAACACAATCGCGGAGGGGATGAACTGACTGTGGTTGCAGCCGAGTATCTAGAGGTCCTTGCGATCCGCGCCTGAGGCCAGGGGTGCGGTATCAGGTGTGCAGGATGAAGAGGCCCAAGCTTCGTCTCCTACCCAGTAGGCAGCGACGAGCGCGCTCGAATTGGCCAGCGGGAGTTTGAATCCGTGATCGCCTTTGGTGATGCCATGAATATTAAAACTAAAAGCCTGAGACTCGGCTCTTTGATAGTCGCCGCGGTGCTCGGTCTCGAGAGTTGCTCAACTGAGCAGCAAGCGAAAGAGCCATCCCCGGAAGTCGTACGAGACGTTTCTGTGCTCACGCTGAAACAAACCAACGTTCCCGATGTGCTGGAGGCGGTAGGAACAGTACGCGCTGCGCAAACCAGCGACCTCGCGAGTCAGATGATGGGAAACATCGTCGAGATCAAGGTTCACGAAGGAGATCGGGTTCATCGGGGCCAAGTGCTTGCCATCATCGACGACGCCCAGCCGCGAGCCGCCGTAGACCTCGCCACTGCAGCCGATCTCGCTGCCCAGCAGCAACTCGTCGCAGCGGATTCCGACCTGGTCCTAGCGGAATCAACGTTGAAGCGTAAGCAATATCTCTACGAACAGAAGATCGTGAGTCAGCAGGAATTCGACGAGGTGAAGGCCCGTCGGCAAGCCAATCTCGCGCGGCGCGACATTGCAAGGGCGGGGCAGGCCGAGGCGCGGGCAGTATTAAATCAGGCCATGACGTCCCTAGACCATACGCGGATCCGAGCTCCGTTCAACGGTGTTGTTACCAATAAAAACGCTGATTCCGGGACATTAGCTTCACCCGGAATGCCGATCTTTACGGTGGAGGATACGCGTCTCTATCAACTGGAAGTCGCGGTCAACGAGACCGACGTGCGGTATGCACGAACAGGAGGGCCAGTTTCGATCGCGATTGAAGCCCTGGGCAACCCAGAGTTGAAAGGCAACGTAGTGCAGATCGTGCCGGCCGCTGACCCCGCGAGCCGCGCGTTCTTGGTGAAGATCCTGTTGCCCACCGACACTCGGCTGCGTTCGGGGCTGTTTGGGCGGGCTCAATTTTCTCGGGGCAAGCAACAGGCGCTGCTGATTCCCCACTCGGCAGTGGTCGAGCGCGGTCAATTGCAGGGGGTTTTCGTGCTGGATCAGAACAAGGTTGCAAGCCTTCGCTATGTCACATTGGGAAAGTTCTCCGGGTCTGAAATCGAAGTGCTCTCCGGACTTCAGGGCGGCGAGTGGTTTGTAGCCAATCCGGGTGAGCGCGACCTGAACAGCAAGCGCATCAAGGACGAGTAATGGCTGAAAAAGAATCCAAGTCGAGGATCAAGGCTTCACGAGCGTTCGGACTGGCCGGCCGCATTGCACACAGCTTCATCAACTCGAAGCTGACACCCCTGGTGATCGTCGCGGCGTTACTCCTTGGCGCCTTCAGCATTCTCAAAACTCCACGAGAGGAAGAGCCACAGATCGTGGTGCCCATGCTCGACGTGCTCATTCAGATGCCGGGTGCGTCAGCGGAGGAAGTCGCGCAGCGGGTTAGCCTACCGACTGAAAAGCTACTCCGCGATGTGCCGGGTGTCGAGTACACCTACTCCATTAGTCATCCGGGCATGAGCATGCTGGTGGTTCGCTTCTACGTGGGCACGAAGGAAGAAAATGCGATCGTGGAGACCTACAATAAGCTCTACTCTAACTTCGATCGCAATCCGCCCGGCGTCTCGCAACCGATCATTAAGGTCCGTGCGATTGATGATGTCCCGATCCTGGCCCTAACTTTGTGGGGGAAGGACTACGACTCGTACCATCTGCGGCGAATCGCTGGTGAGCTGGAAAACTCACTCAAGCCACTCGATGGCGTTTCTGAAACCAAGATCATCGGAGGTGAGCGGAGGCAAGTGCGGGTCGTGCTCGATACGCAACGCCTTGCAGCATACGGCCTCACACCGGCCGCGATCGTGGCCCAACTCCAGAACGCGAATATCCGCGGCCAAGCCGGGAGTTTTGCACGGGACAACCGGCAGTTTCAGGTCGAGGCGGGCACTTTTTTTACGAGTCTTGAAGATCTGCATCAGGTCGTGGTCGGAGTTCACGCCGGGCATCCCGTCTATCTGCGTGATGTAGCCGAGAAACTCCAAGACGGTCCAGCAGAGCCGGACACTTACGTTTTGTTTGCGAATGCTCGCGGGGGAGCAGAACAGAAGCCGGGCGCTGAGTATCCCGCGGTGACCATCACGTTCTCCAAGCGCAAAGATACCAACGCCACCGATATTTCCAGACGCGTCCTGGACAATATGAATGCGTTGCGTGGTTACCTGCTTCCAAACGACCTCAAGGTTACGGTCACGCGCAACTACGGAGAAACGGCAAAAGAAAAATCCGACGAACTCCTCAAGCACCTATTGATCGCAACCCTATCGGTCACGTTGCTGATTGCGCTGGCGCTAGGTTGGCGTGAATCGGGGGTGGTTCTGTTGGCTGTGCCGGTCACGTTGGCCCTCACCCTTGGCGTTTTCTATCTGTCTGGTTACACACTGAACCGGGTCACATTGTTCGCGCTGATCTTTTCAATCGGCATCCTGGTGGACGATGCCATCGTTGTGGTCGAGAACATTGCCCGACACTTAAGGTTGCCGGAAAACCGAGCACGATCGGTCATGGAAATCGTGGTTGAGGCGGTCGACGAGGTTGGGACCCCGACGATTCTTGCTACCTTTGCTGTGATCTGCGCTGTCTTGCCCAATGCCTTCGTGCGCGGGCTGGCGGGCCCATACATGCGACCGATTCCTGTGGGGGCGTCGGCTGCAATGTTGTTTTCGCTTCTCGTGGCCTTCATCGTCCTGCCGTGGGCGGCATCAAGACTACTAACAAGGCACAGAGGAATTGGCCACAGAGGAATTGGCGGCCATTCAGGGCAACCGACCGAAGGATGGACCACCCGTCTGTATCGCCGGATGATGAATCCGCTGATTCTCAATGAGTGTCGCCGCTGGATGTTTCTTGGTGGTGTCGGGATCTTGCTGCTCGCTGCGATCGCGTTGGTTCCTTTGAAGTGGGTACGCCTCAAGATGCTGCCGTTCGACAACAAGAGCGAGTTTCAGGTCATTGTTGACATGCCGGACGGCACGCCGCTCGAACGGACAACGAACCTGGCTCAGAAGCTGGGGCAATATTTGGGCACACAGCCTGAGGTTATGAATTATCAGATCTATGCGGGGACATCCGGTCCTTATAACTTCAACGGCCTTGTGCGCCATTACTACTTACGCAATCAGCCCAATCAAGCCGACATTCAGGTGAATCTGCTCTCGCGGCACAACCGCAGTGCACAAAGCCACGACATCGCACGACGATTGCGGCCGGAGTTGGATAAGATTGCCGATCCCTTTGGTGCCCGCATTAAGATTGCCGAGGTTCCGCCAGGTCCACCCGTATTGCAGACTCTGGTCGCGGAAGTGTATGGGCCCGACTATAAAGGCCAGATCGAGTTGGCCGCTCAGATCAAGAAGGTCTTTCAGCAGACCTCGGGCGTAGTGGATGTGGACTGGTATGTCGAAGATCCGCAAACCAAATACGACATGCAAGTGGACCTGGCGAAGGCAGCGTTGCACGGGATCTCGCCCGCTGAGGTTACGCGCACCCTGCAAATAGGTCTCGGAGGCGCCAATGCCGGCTTGCTACATGACTCCCATTCGCGCGAAGACATCCCCATCGAGGTGCGGTTGGCACGTCCGGACCGTTCGGCCATCGACCAGCTTGGCAACCTGAAGCTGGCCACCCCATTCGGAGGACAGATTGCTTTGCAAGAAGTAACGACCCTCCACCAAACTACAACCGATACCAGCTTGTATCGTAAGAACCTGCAGCCGGTGGTTTACGTGACCGGGAATGTCGCGGGAGAAGAAGAAAGCCCAGTCTACGCGATCATGAAGATGAGCGACGCGATTGACAAGCTTAAGCTGCCCGACGGCTATTCCGTGAAGCAGTACAAAGGCACCAGCATGCCCGAGCGCAGCGACCGTTTCTCCATGAAATGGGATGGTGAGTGGCACATCACGGTCGAAGTCTTCCGTGATTTGGGATTGGCATTCGCTGCGGTGCTTGTCCTGATCTATGTGATGGTCGTGGGTTGGTTCCGCTCATTCATCACGCCACTCGTCATCATGGCGCCCATTCCGTTAACCCTGGTCGGCATTCTCCCGGCCCACGCGATGACCGGGGCATTCTTCACCGCGACCTCCATGATCGGCTTCATCGCAGGCGCCGGAATTGTCGTGCGCAACGCGGTCATTCTAGTCGACTTCATCGAATTACGCCGTTCGCAGGGTATGTCGTTGGAGGATGCCGTCGTCGACGCGGGCGCGGTGCGTTTCCGTCCCATGTTGCTGACAGCGGCTGCAGTCGTGGTGGGAGCAAGTGTCATCCTGTTCGATCCGATTTTTCAGGGCTTGGCCCTCTCCCTGGTGGCCGGAGAAGTAGCCTCTACGGCTCTGTCAAGAGTCGCAGTCCCGGTTCTCTATTACCTGGCCAAAAGGGGAAAAGTTACGGCATCTGATCGCGTAACCATGAGCCCCGTTCCCTGCCGCTTATCGATATTGGGCCGCATGGCTACTCAGCTGTAGCGGCGCAGGATTGTCCACCAGGCGAGCAAGGAAGCCGGACGCTGAGATAAGTAGCGACACCAATTTTGCCGCATACTGGCTCCATCGACGTAGCCAAAACTGAATGGCTACTCGAACCTAATTTAAGCAGAAAGGAAATGAAATATGTCATCACAGACCACCGCCACTACCGCAATGAGAGGCCCCGTTGATGGTCGTTCTTCCTTGTTGGCTGATCGCATCGAGGAAGGCGCTACCCTCTTGGCGGCCTTCGCTGAAGGACTCTCGGAAAAGGAATGGCACGTGCCGGTATCGGCTACCGACCGTCGTTCAGTTGGCCTAATCATCCACCATGTTGCCAGCATGTACCCGATTGAGATTGATGTCGCACGAGCAATCGCCAGCGGGAAGGCCGTTGCAGACGTCACCTGGGATGTCGTCGCCGAGCTGAACGCCAACCATGCTGAGCAGCATGCTCGGGAAACGAAGGCCACAACGCTCGAACTCTTACGTCGCAACAGTCGCGAGGCAGCCAATGCAGTACGCGAGTTCACGGACGAAGAATTGGATCGCGCAGCCCCCTTTTCGCTGAGTTTCGGCGCACCTGTCACCGCACAGTTCGTCGTTGAGGACCACGCATTACGGCACAGTTGGCACCACTTGGCGCGTATCCGAATAGCTTTGGGCCGGTGATTTTCACCGGTGGCACTCACTGGTCATCGACGAGCGTTTGCTTTAGACTCCGGCGCGAATTGGTCCCGTAGCGAATTCGCCCGAACGAAACACAGAAACTCATGCGAACCCCAAGGTTAATGGCCGTGCTCGCGCACCCCGATGACGAATCCCTGGGAGTCGGCGGCACGCTTGCAAAATACGCATCTGCAGGTGTTGATGTCTTTCTGATCACTGCCACTCGTGGTGATAGTGGCCGTTTTCGAGGGTATCGGCTGGGCGATCCTCAGCATCCCGGCCGTTTGGCGCTAGCGAACATTCGGGAGAGCGAATTGCGCGGCGCCGCCTCGGCCTTGGGTGTGCGCGAAGTTTCAATCCTGGGCTATTCCGATCAACAACTCGACCAAGCGTCTCCCCGAGAGGCGGTCAACACCATTGCGAGACACATAAGACGGGCCCAGCCCGACGTAGTGGTCACTTTCGGACCCGACGGTGCTTACGGGCACCCTGATCACATTGCGATCTCCCAGTTCACCACAGCTGCCATCGTTGCCGCCGCCGACCCCACGTATCGGTGGAATGAGACTGCGGCTAAGCGATCCCATGTGGTGTCGAAGCTTTACTACATCGCCTGGCCGGAATCGACCTGGAAGGCTTACCAATCGGCTTTCCGGAGATTGGTCTCGACGGTTGACGGCATCGAACGGCAGGCAGTGCCGTGGCCAGACTGGGCGATAACCACTGTGATTGATACACGCAGCGTTTGGTCGACAGTGTGGCGGGCAGTCTGCTGCCACCAATCACAGGTGACCGCGTACGAGCGCTTGAAGGACTTGTCGCCAGAGGATCACGAAGCCCTGTGGGGACGGCAATCGTTTTATCGGGTATTCAGTACGGTTAGTGGCGGGAGAGTATCCGAGACAGATCTCTTAGAAGGAATAAATACGTGACTAAGGAATCGGAAGGAAGGGAGTCATTCGTGGATAGCAATTCCGGCCGGCATGCGCCGATCGCCATGGACGCAGCAATGTTTCGTAAGCTGGGACATCGACTCGTGGATCAGCTCGCGGGATTCCTGGAATCGTTGCCGCTTGGTCCGGTGACGCGTGATGAATCCCCGTCAGTCGTGCGCGACGCACTTGATCTCACAGGGCCGCTCCCGGAAACAGGGACGGATCCCGGCCCGCTGCTGGAAAAGACGGCAGAGTTGCTATTCGCTCACTCGCTATTCAACGGACACCCGCGCTTCTTCGGATACATCACCGCGCCGCCCGCCCCGATCGGTATTCTCGGCGACTTCCTCGCGACCGCGTTGAACCCGAATGTTGGCGCGTGGACACTCTCACCCGCCGCCACCGAGGTCGAGTCTCAGACTGTCAGGTGGATCGCAGAGCTCATTGGCTACCCCGCCAATTGTGGCGGGCTGCTGGTCAGCGGCGGCAATATGGCCAACTTCATCTGCTTCTTAGCCGCGCGAACCGCCAAGGCAGGCTGGGATATACGCAAGCACGGCGTTTGTGAAAATTCGGGACGCAGGCTTCGCGCGTACTGTTCGAGCGAAACGCACACATGGATTCAAAAGGCCACGGACCTTGGGGGCATCGGCACGGAATCGATCCGGTGGATTGCCACCGATTCCAAACTGCGGATGGATGTCCAGGCCTTACGCGGCCAAATCGAGGCGGATAGGGCGGCGGGAGATGTGCCATTTCTGGTTGTGGGAACCGCGGGATCGGTCAGCACCGGTACGGTCGATCCTCTCCCGGAAATCAGCGCACTCTGCAAGCAGTATGGCCTCTGGTTCCACGTTGATGGAGCCTATGGCGGCTTTGCGGCTGCCGTTTCCCAGGCGCACGATGATCTACGTGGCCTGGGCCTGGCCGATTCGGTCGCGGTAGATCCGCACAAATGGCTCTACGCGCCGCTCGAGGCTGGATGCGCGCTCGTCCGCGATCCGGAAATGCTGCGCGCAGCCTTCGCCTATCACCCTCCCTACTATCATTTCGAGGAAAAGGTGACGAACTATTTCGATTGTGGCCCCCAGAACTCGCGCGGCTTTCGTGCCCTAAAAGTCTGGCTTGCCCTAAAGCAGGTTGGAGCGGAAGGGTATCGCAACATGATTGGGGAAGATATACGCCTATCTCAGGCAATGGCGCGGGCGGTCAGCCGCCATCAGGAACTGCAGCTCATGACCGAGGAATTGAGCATAACAACTTTCCGTTACGTGCCGCACGATCTTCGGGGCAGACTGGGACAAGCAGAGGTTGAACTTCATCTCGACATGCTCAACCGTGAACTGCTCGATCGTTTGCAGCGTGGAGGGGAGACATTCATCTCCAATGCAGTGGTCGGCGGCCGATATCTGCTTCGCGCCTGCATTGTCAACTTTCATACCACTCACGCGGATGTGGAAGCAGTTCCTAGCATTGTTGTGCGCATCGGACGTGAACTGAATGCTGAGCTGCGCGCTGCCAATTCACTCCCGGACGCACAATGAACGCGAACGCGCCCGGTGCCCGCAATTTCTACAGCCGGAACCATCCTCCTCTGAGCGATAAATCAGGCAAAGCGACCCATCACATTCCATCCTGAGAATTGTTAGGATTATGAGTATTGAAGGATGGGACCGTGGCACCATCTGAGAATCTTAGCAAGCGGCACTTGCTTTTAGGAACGGTATCGTTCACCGTCTGCTTTGCTGCTTGGGGTTTGATCAGCGCGTTCGCTCCCAGCTTTCGGGAGAGATTCCATCTTTCTGCTACGCAGACGGCGTTGCTGGTTGCGGTACCTGTTCTTCTTGGTGCTCTCGCCCGCATTCCCATTGGCATGCTCGCCGACCGTTTCGGCGGACGCGTTGTCTTTACCGTGCTGATGTTTTTCGTCGCCCTTCCGGTGGCGTTAGTTCCATCAGCGAATAGCTATCGGGATCTGCTCATCGTCGCATTCCTGTTGGGAATGGCGGGGTCTTCCTTCGCTGTCGGTGTGGGTTACGTTTCCCGCTGGTACTCGATGGAGAGTCAGGGCAGCGCTCTCGGGACCTATGGCTTGGGGAATATCGGACAGTCAGCGACGGTGTTTTTCGGTCCGGTCGCGGCTACAGCCTTCGGATTCCGCTCAGTCTACCTGGGAATGTCAATCATCTTGGTCGTCTGGGCAGTCGTCTTCGCGATATTTGCGCGGAATGCCTCGCAGACGATGCGGCCCAAAGGGTTCTCAGAAATGCTCGGGGTACTCGCTCACGAGCCGCTGGCGTGGGCCCTCGCCGGTTTCTACTTTTTGACGTTCGGCGGGTTTGTCGCCTTCTCGATTTATCTCCCAACACTACTACGCGACCAGTTTGCCCTCACACCAGCCGATGCTGGATTCCGCACCGCAGGATTCGTCGTACTTGCGACTCTATGCCGTCCCATTGGCGGGTGGCTCTCGGACCGAATCGGAGGATCGCGGGTTCTTTCGTGGATTCTGCCGGCCGTGGCTGCTTTCGGACTGCTGCTTGCTGTGCAATCGATGCTTCCGTTCACGGTCGGTGCGCTGGGATCCGCTGCGCTGTTGGGAATAGGAAACGGTGCTGTGTTCCAACTCGTGCCTCGCTACTTCCCGAATCAGCGCGCGACTGTTACTGGATTAGTCGGAGCGATGGGAGGAATGGGGGGCTTTTTTCCGCCGCTGCTTTTGGGCGCATTTCGCGACAAGCTCGGAATTGTCTGGCCGGGATTTTTGCTCTTGTCGGTAGTGGCTTGCGTTCTTTGGTGGCTCAACGCACGGGTGTTCTTGCCACGAGAGGACGAACTTCAAGCAAAGCTTCCTGCTCATGTTATTCGCGCTGCCGATAGGGTCAGAGCTGGCGCGTGGGCAACGTTGTGGACCAGCGTCCTTGTCGCAGCCATCGTACTGGGTTCGCGCAACCTTCAGAATTTTGACGCGGCGCTCGTCATCTATACCTTTGCAATCATCTTCGCGACCTGGGGTGTGGTGTATCACTACTCGGTCTGGATTCGAAAGCCTCCGACACGCGTCTATTGGCAACGGGGTTGGCAGCTTTTCAAAGAGCGCGGAATATTTCACAGTTTCGGTCGAGTGGTGGCACTCGTCGCAACGCACCTGCTCTCCCAGACCTTCATTGCAAAACGGTCCACACTCCGTTGGGCTATGCATCAGTTGATTTTTTGGGGCTGCCTACTGGCGGCTGCCATTACGTTCCCGCTCGTCTTCGGATGGATCCAGTTCACCAGCGCTCCGAACGATCAAATGGTGTATACCATCTCCCTCTTCGGATACCCCGCGGGCCATTTTCACCTGCACACGATCACCGCATTATTGCTGTTTCATGGATTGGACATCTCGGCAATTCTTGTCCTCGGAGGAGTCGCACTTTCGCTGTGGCGGCGTATGCGCGATGAGGGCGCGCGTGCGGTCCAAACTGTGGCGATGGATTTCTGGCCGTTGATTCTGCTGTTCGCCATTTGCATCACGGGCCTTGCGCTAACGGTGTCTCAGGAGTGGCTGGGAGGAAGTGTCTACGGCTTTGTTGCGATTCTGCACGCAATCACCGTGATCGCCGCGCTGCTCTATCTACCGTTTGGGAAGTTCTTTCATATCTTTCAACGTCCTGCACAGCTGGGTGTCAAGCTTTATCAACAGGCAGGAGCAGAAGACCGCGGCGCGATCTGCGCCCGTTGCGGTGAACGCTATGCGTCGCGAATGCACGTAGACGACCTGATGAAAGTTCTGCCTCAGATGGGGTTCAACTACGAAATGTCTGGACCGGTTAGCAACTGGCAAGAACTTTGTCCGGCATGCAAGCGCAAATCGCTCTCCCTGGCCCAGCTCAGACTCAAAGAGGAAGCAAATGGCTAAGGCCCCGATCTCGGAAGAGGCACTCAAGGAACAGTTCGGGCCTCATCTGAATTACGTTCCACCTGGTGGATGGAAAGACGAATCGATCCATCCCGCCGAGAAACTGGTGAAGACTCACTGTTGCTTCTGCGGACAGCAGTGCGGCATTCAGCTCAAGGTTCGTGAGAATCGGATCATCGGTTTTGAGCCGTGGGAGGACTTCCCTTTCAACCGCGGCATGCTTTGCCCGAAGGGCGTAAAGCGCTACATGCAAAGCGGCCACCCCGACCGCCTGCTTACTCCTTTGATGCGCCGCGACAACGGTTTTCAGCCAGCGAGTTGGGACGAATCTCTCGATTTCACGGTCAGGCGCATTCGTGAAATTCAAGACACCTACGGCAAAGATGCCGTTGCTGTTTACGGAGGAGCGTCGCTCTCCACCGAGAAATCCTATTTGCTTGGCAAGTTTGCGCGGGTCGCGCTCGGAACCCGGCACATCGACTACAACGGACGCCTGTGCATGGTTTCGGCGGGAACCGCTTACAAGCTGGCTTTCGGGGTGGACCGCAGTACGATTCCGTGGAGTGAGATCCCCAAGGCCGAAGTCCTGTTTGTCAGCGGCGCCAACATTGGAGAGTGCGCTCCGATTACCACCGACTACATATGGCGCTGCCGCGACAATGGCGGACGCTTGATCGTGGCCGACCCACGCATCACGCCAATCACGCGCAATGCCGATTTGTATCTTCCGGTGCGTCCCGGTACCGACCTCGCCTTGCTGCTCGGCATGTTGCACGTGATCTTGCGCGATGGCCTTGAAGACCGCGAGTTCATCGGTCAGTACACCACAGGATTTGAGGATGTGGCCGCCTACGCCAGGCAGTGGAATCCTCACAAAGCAGCCGAGATTACTGGCGTTCCACCTGAATCAATTGAGAAAGCCGCGCGCTGGATTGGGGAGTCGAAGCACTCCATCCTGATGCATGCGCGCGGACTGGAGCATCATTCGAAGGGCGTGGAAAACTGTTCGGCGGTGATTAACATTGCGCTGGCGACGGGAAACATTGGACGGGAAGGGTCGGGCCCGACGATGATTACCGGCCAAGGCAACGGACAAGGCGGAAGGGAGCATGGGCAGAAATGCGATCAACTTCCCGGCCAGCGTTCTCTCGCGGACCCTGCCGCTCGCGAATATGTGGCTGGGGTTTGGGGCATTCGACCTGAGGAACTTCCTCAGCCCGGCTACAGCGCGCAGGAGATCATGAACGCGATTCACCAGGGCGAGATCAAAGGTCTACTTTCGACATGCTTCAATCCTCTGGTTTCGCTTCCCGACTCGAACTTCACACGAGAGGCGCTTTCGAAGCTGGAATTCTTCGGAGTGATTGACTTCTTCCTGTCGGAAACAGCCCACCACGCGGATGTAGTCCTTGCCGGCAGCTTGCATGAGGAAGAAGAGGGTCTCGGCTGCAGCGCCGAGGGACGCGTCATCCACTGGCAGAAGAGCGTTGATCCACCGGGCCAGGCGCGCCGCGACTCCGATATCATGATTGACCTCGCGCATCGTCTGGGCCGTGGCCAATACTTCCCGTTCAAGAATCCCGCAGACATTCTTGAAGAGCTTCGGATCGCTTCGCGCGGGGGGGTTGCGGACTACTACGGTATTACCTACGAACGTGTGGATCAGGAAAAGGGCATCTTCTGGCCGTGCCCCGATCTCAACCATCCCGGCACACCGCTTCTCTTCTCCGACAAGAATTTCTATACCCATGATGGCAAGGCGCACTTCATCAAGACGGAATGGCGGCCGAGCGGCGATCCGATCGACGGTCAGTATCCGTTGTACCTGACGACCGGGCGGGTCGTGAGCCAGTATCTGTCAGGAACACAAACTCGCCGCATCGGTGCCCTAGTAGACCAGTCTCCCGCTCCCCAAGCCGAAATTCATCCTCGCCTGGCACAGCAATACGGCATCAAGGACGGCGATTGGGTAACCGTGACCACGCGGCGCGACGATCTGACGGTTCGCGCCCTGTTGGTCAAGACGATTCGCCCGGATACTATCTTCATTCCCTATCATTGGCCTGGCACCCGGAGTGCGAATCGTCTCACCCACCGTACACTCGACCCACGCAGCAAGATTCCCGAGTTCAAGGTTTCGGCTTGCACCATCAAGCCTGCGCCGAGTCCCGATACCTCTCCTGATGATCGAGCAGCGCATCGCAACGATATCTCCAAAGGAGGGGTCTAGTGTTCGGATATGAGTTTTACATTGATCCGTCGCGCTGCATCGGATGCCAATCTTGTTTGCAGGCCTGCGAGGAATGCGAGACTCATCGCGGAAAATCGATGATCAACTTCGACTTCATCGAGCGCAGCGAAGGCATCACCTCGGCCGCGTATGTCTGCTGGCATTGCGATGAGCCGACCTGCGCTGAAGTATGCCCTGCGGATGCCATCAAGAAAGGCGACGACGGAATTGTCCACTCGTCTTTAAAGCCCCGCTGCATTGCGTGTAACAATTGTGTGCTTGCCTGCCCCTTCGGAATTCCCAAGATGATGGAACCCGAGCAGCAGATGATGAAATGCGACATGTGCTATGACCGCACGTCGGTGGGGAAACGCCCGATGTGTGCGACCGTGTGCCCAAGCCAGGCGCTCGCGTATGTCAGACGCGAAGAAATTGCCAGGCGCAGAGAAAAGCCAACGAACGTTTTCTATTTTGGTGAGCAGAAGATCACAACCAAGGTTTTCATGATGGCTCCGGCCGAGCGTGAGGGGATCGTTCTGGACGTCGTGGACTATATGTGGGGGGAGACAAATGAAGTGGCTGCGACAATCGAGTAGCGGGCCGCTATGGAAGGAAGAGTTTTCCGTTCGGGCCGGCGACGAACGCTACGTCACTCGCCGTCAACTGACGAAATTCCTCGTAGTCACCAGCTTTGGAATGTTCGTCGGAAACCTATGGATTCTGTTGCGGTCTGTGTTCTACAGAGCTCCCAGCTATCCGCAACAGACCGTGGCCCGACTGGGAGAGATTCCGGTGGGAGGAGTAAAGCTGTTCACCTACCCAAGCAAGGAAGACCGCTGCATCCTGGTTCGCACCTCGGAGGATGAGCACGTCGGCTACAGCCAGAAATGCACGCACCTGTCATGCGCGGTCTATTACTCGCGAGAGAGTGACCGGCTCGAATGCCCCTGCCACAAAGGGTTCTTTTCGATAGCGGACGGCTCAGTCCTGCAGGGTCCGCCGTCACGACCTCTTCCGAGAATTGTTCTTGAAAATCGCGGCGAAGAAATCGTCGCTGTGGACGTAAAGGTGTAACGTGTCATGACAATATCCAACAGCGTCGAACGTCCCTCTAAAACCCGCGGCCTCACTGCGATCACAGGAGCTATGTCATTGATTGCAGTATTGCTGATCGTGCAGATTTGGCTGCTGAGTGCCACTCTGGAATCCTTTCTCGCGGGAAGGCGGGGTAGCGCACTTCCGGGGGCTGTTTTTTCAGGCGTAATGTTTTTGATTTCCTTCGGCCTCTATCTGTTTGTTGATCGCGTCGACTCAAGTGTCCGAGAATCTTCCCGAGAGCGATAGCGTTTGGTTTCAGAGGTGGAGATGGTCCATTGTGTTCACTACGCTCTCCCGATCGAGGCCTTGGCTTGAACCCAGCAACGGGAATCAGTCGGCGGCTGAATCCATGCTGCTATTCGGGACCTGCGGAGAGGCATCGAGCACGGCACGCACGCGCCGGCCAAGTTCGGGGAATGTAAAAGGTTTATACAGAATCTCCTCTGGTGTCGCCACGGTGCTGTCGTCGGCGTATCCGGAAATGAAGATCACCTTGACGCCGGGACGTTGGGTTCGAATTTCCTTGACGGCGGAGTCCCCGCGGCGACGCGGCATCAGGAGGTCGCTAACTACGAGATCAATGGGGCCGGCATATTCGAACGATCGAGCAATCGCTTCCAATCCGTCTGCCGCCTCGAGTACACGGTAACCCATTGACTCCAGATATGCTCGCGTCATTGCTCGGATTCCGGACTCGTCTTCCGCGAGCAATATGGTTTCACCCATGCCTCTCGGATCTGTCTCAGCTAGACTGGATACAGGCGAGGTAACGCTCAACGGTTCTGCCACCTGAGGAAGCAGAATTCGAAAGGCTGAACCACGGCCAGAAGTACTTTTCACCTCGATGCTGCCTCCAGACCTCTGAACAATACCCAGCACGGTTGAAAGTCCAAGCCCCGTTCCTCTCCCCATTTCCTTGGTGGTGAAGAAAGGCTCAAAAATGCGTGCCTGCACTTCCACTGTCATTCCGAAGCCGGTGTCAGTCACCTCAAGGACAACGAACGCCTCATCATGATTCTTTTCGGTTTTGTTAGACGGGAAGGATGCAGAACTCGTGGCAATAAGAAGCCGACCGCCCTCTGGCATCGCGTCCTTTGCGTTGACAGCCAAATTCATAATCATCGTTTCGACCTGGGCAACATCAACGCGCACGAAAAGCGCATTCGGACCCAGTGAAACCTCCAGTTGGATCTGATCTGGGAGCAGGCGTCTCAGCATGGGTTCCAGGTTCATTACAATCAGGTTCAAATCCGTCATCACGGGCGCTTCAGGTTGTTTTCGGCTGAACGTCAAGAGTTGTTTAGTTACCGACGCTGCCTGCCTCGTAGTTGCCAATATTTGCTCACAAATCTCCCGTTCTCTGTTGTCAGAGACACTTTCCCTTAGGTCCGTTGCATACCCTGAAATCAACATCAAGAGATTGTTGAAATCGTGTGCCACGCCCCCTGCAAGCTTCCCAAGTGCTTCCATCTTCTGATACTGGTGCAACTCGGCTTCCAGATTTCTCGCGTGCGTCACATCGCGGAAGCTCCATACGCGACCCGTAATCTTGTTATTGATATGCTGGGGCTGCGAGTAACGTTCAAAAATGCGACCATCCTTGAAAAGCAGCACGTCGAAGCTGGTTGCCGTCGGATCCGCATATAGGGTTTGCACCTTGGTTAGAAAATCTCCCGGTTCTCGCAGTTGATCGGAAACCCGTGAAAGAAGAACTTCATCATCTTTCTCATTGGAGCTTGCGCAATCCAATTGCCACATTTCCGCAAATTTTCTATTACAGCTCGTGACCTTGCCTTCTGTAGAGACAACGAGAATTCCGTCAGCTGTGGAATCCAGCGTGGCATGCAAGACCGAAACCGTGTGTTGTAGCTGGCTTTCTGCCTGACGCCTGGCTTGGTTTTCGATCCGTAGTTCGGCATTCATCTTTATGAGTTCAGTGGTGCGCTTGGTTACCTCAGCTTCCGTGTCAGCGTTAGCACGTTGAATAGCGGCTTCGATCTCCTTTCGGAAGCGAAGATCGCGCGCCGTGAAAATAACCGCCCGGATCTTGCGGTCTCCGAGACGGTTATTGGCGATGATTTCAAATGGAACCCATTCACCGGAGCGGTCCCGAATCCTCAATACCGACGGAACACGCTCTCCTTCTTGGCGAAGGGTTTGCAGATATTCCTGAGCGGCCCGTTGTACGTCTGAGGGATGGACAAATTCGAAAATGCCTTGCCCTTCGACTTCGTAACGCCCATAGCCGAGCACTTTCTCAGTATGTGGATTGATATAGAGAATTTTCCCCAATGGGTCGAGGAGCGCCAAAACTTCGGGCGCGTGCTCGACAATCGCACGATAGCGAGTCAAAGACTCGAACGTATCTTGATTCAAGTCCTCGTAAGGTTGGGCCATAGAATCTGGCCCTCCTTTCAGCGAGTCAGCTCGACAGCTCGAGTGGCAATGTCTAGATTCTCGATGTCGATCGTCCCCCCGACACTGGCAAAACTACCAGTTGCGTTAGCGTTTATGGTGCCATGAGCAAGATCGACAATTAACGGGCGCGCACGAAGGCGTCCTGCGACGGTGACGGCATCTGTTAGGGAATCTGTGCTCAGCGTTCAACGGCTTATGTTTTTGTTTGTGGGCTTCGCGACTGTGCTCCGATTCGGAATGGTGAACATTGTGTTGCGACAAGGGAGCGACTTGCCCAATTTCTTAGCCATAGGAACGCTACCGTGATCTGCGGAGCGGCACGTCGCGCAGCGCCATATGCGCGCCTAACCACCAATCTCTAGCAGCAGTGCAGTATCAGGCTCAGCTTGCAAATGCACGAATAGGTCACGCCATCGCAAAGGAAGCAGATTATTCGTATCGGAGCGCTTCGATGGGGTTAAGCTGAGATGCTTTGCGTGATGGGTAGTAGGCAAAGAAGATTCCGATCCCTGCTGCAAACAATCCAGAAAACAAGAGAAGTTGAGGACTAAGCTTGATGTCCCATTGCAATGTGCTTTGGAAAATGGAGGATGCACCCACGCCAGCAAGCACCCCTAAAAAACCCCCGAGGATACTGATCGCAATGGCTTCCGCCAGGAATTGAAACTGAATGTCCCCCTCTGTGGCGCCGACGGCCAATCGAACTCCGATTTCCCGCGTGCGCTCGGTAACCGAGACCAGCATGATATTCATGATGCCGATCCCACCCACGAGCAGGGCCAGCGAAGCGATGGTGCCGAGGAGCAAGGTAAAGATTTTCCTTGACTGTAACTGCGCTCGGATCACGTCTTCCGGGCTGCGAATATTGAAGTCATCGGGTTCCTCTGGATGGAGGTGGTGACGTTCTCTCAATAGAGCCACGGCCTGGCGGGTGGCGATAGGGATCGCGTTTCGCGAAGTAGCCGAGAAGAAGATATCGTCAAGCCAACTCGTTCCCCCAATGCGCTTCATGGCGGTTGTGTATGGCATCGCCACGAAATCATCTTGATCCCAGCCGCTGGCGGATGCTCCTTTAGGCTGGAATACGCCAATGACACGGCAAGGCATGGCCTGTACGCGAATGCTTCTTCCCACCGGGTCTTCGTTAGGAAAGAGATTCTCGAGCACTGTCTGACCGAGAATGCAAACGGGAACATCTCTTTCTACATCGTCGTGCGTAAAGATCGTTCCTGCCTTAATTTCCCATCTTCGAATGTCAAAGTACTCGGGGGCCACTCCGCGGTACGTTGTGTTCCAGTTCTGAGCCCCATAGACGACTTGAGCCCGTCCATCGACATTGGGACTCATGCGTTTGAGGCCAGGAATTTCTGCGAAGATGGCCCGCGCGTCTTCGACCGTCAGACTCTTTGTCTCTCGTGTTCCAAATCTAACCCCATTGGTCGCACGGCTACCGGCCTCAATCCAGATCATGTTGTCGCCAAGCTTCTGGAGCTCCTGTTCCACCTTTGCCGACCCAGCCTTGCCCACTCCAACGACACAGATAAAAGCGGCAATGCCGACCACGAGACCCAGGACGGTTAGAACAGTCCTAATCAGGTTGCGTCGCAATGACTTCATTGCCTCGCTCCAGATGGAATGGACGTAGATCATCATGTCGAAACCCGTTGTCTATTCAAATCGAAGCGCATCAATCGGGTTCAGCCGTGAGGCTCGTCTTGCCGGATAAAACCCGAAAAACAGCGCAATCGCGATCGCGAAAAGAGTTGAGACGGCTATCGAATACGGGGGAATCCGAACAGGCCATCCCAGACCATGAGAAACGGCGAGCGAGCTGGCAACTCCGAAAATGACACCGAGGGTTCCTCCGCTCAGGCCAAGCACCAGAGCTTCGATCAGGAATTGCAGCCGAACATCTTCCTCGGTGGCACCTACCGCCATCCTAACGCCGATTTCGCGCGTGCGTTCCGTGACCGATACCAGCATGATGTTCATGATGCCGATCCCGCCAACGAGCAAAGCAATGCTCGCCACAATAGTGAGCAGCACCGTCATGACCTTACCCTGCTCCGCTGCCGCATCCGCCATGTCGGCGAGATTGCGGACAACAAAGTCCGCAGGGTCGCCGGATCTGATCTTGTGACGGTCGCGTAATAGGCTCTCAATCTGCTGCTGCGCAACATAGCTTGCTTGCCGGGACAAAGCGGAAACCATGATCCATCGCAGCCACTCCTGACCGAGCAACTTCTTTTGCACTGTCGTTAATGGCGCAATGATGACGTCGTCCTCATCCTGATTGCTGCCGGCACTCGTTCCTTTTGGTGTGAGCACTCCAACAACCTTAAATGGCAATGTGCCGATGCGAATCGTTTCCCCAATAGGGTTGCGTGAGCCAAAAAGATATTTCCGAACCGTATCCCCCAACACCGCGACAGTAGCAGCTTGAGTGACATCGTCTTCAGTGAACGATGTGCCGCTGGCGAAGGGCCAGTTTCTGACTTCAAAATACTGCGGCTCAGTTCCAGTGATCTGTGTAGCCCAGTTTTCGTTCCCGTACACAACCTGTTGACCGGTTCCCGTACCAGGAGCAGCTGCAGAAACGGACGGACATTCTCGAACGATGGCGCCGGCGTCGGCCTGGACCAGGGTCTTCGTTTGAAAACTTCCTACGTGCAACCCGTATCGATTCACCGATCCGGAGCCGACGAACAACATGTTAGAGCCCATCGCTGCCAGTTGTTCTTGAGCCTTCGTTGCCGCCCCCTCCCCAATACCGATGACAGCAATCACCGCACCTACCCCAATGATCAGGCCGAGCATGGTCAGGCTGGAACGCATCTTGTTCCGTCCCAGCGCGCGGAGTGCAAGCATGAATGCTGACGATAAATCCATGGAGATGTTCTAATCCTTGATGGTGGGCATGGTTTGCAAAACCTGGCTGGCCACGTGGGGAACCTCAACGACATCGTCTCTCCTGATCTGACCATCGCGAAAGACGAGCTCACGTTTCGCAAACTGGGCAATGTCCGGTTCATGCGTGACCAGAATGATGGTCAACCCACTTGCGTTCAGCCTTTGGAAGATTTCCATGACTTCCACGGAAGTGCGACTGTCCAAGTTCCCTGTTGGTTCATCCGCAAGCAGCATCCGCGGCTGATTCACAAGCGCTCTAGCGATGGCCACTCTTTGTTGTTGCCCGCCCGAGAGTTGAGATGGAAGATGATCCGCCCGATCTCCCAATCCAACTTGGGTTAATGCCTCGCGGGCACGTTCCCGGCGCTTATTCTTGTGGGTCTTGGAATAAAGCATCGGCAACTCGGTGTTCTCAAGGGCAGTCGTACGACCGAGGAGGTTGAAACCTTGAAATACGAAACCGATCTTTTGATTTCTGATTTGTGCCAATTCCTTCTTGGTTAGCGCAGATACGTCAGTACCCTCCAGTAGATATCGCCCTGATGTCGGTTTATCCAAGCACCCCAGAATGTTCATAAACGTGGATTTTCCGCTGCCGCTCGCGCCCATAATAGCAACGAAGTCGCCTGGGTTGATTTTCACGCTGATACCTCGAAGCGCGTGGACTTCCGTCTCCCCCAGCTGGTAGTTCTTTCTGAGGTCATGCGCTTCGACGAGTGGCACGGTACGATCAGCCGCAACCATATTTGTTGTCGTGACTGAATTCTTAGTTGCCATTTGGGAGCCTAGCGTCGTTGAGGAGTCAGACCTGGGCCCGCAGTTTCCTGCTTTACGGTAGTTGCACCCGTAACCAGTTCGTCTCCCGGTTGAAGATCTCCAGAAATCAATGCTGTGTACGTGTGATCGGTTAACCCAACATGAATCTGGAGTGGCCTAAGTGACTTGTCCGCCTGTAGCTTCCAGACAACTGCCATATCAGACCCAGACGTTGTGTTCGGCTTCGGGACGGAACGCTCTTTTCCCATGGTGCCCGGCTGCTTCGCAGTTGTTGACACCGGTGCGGCTGCACTCGCAGTTACTCCGTACCTGCTATACAGCTCCTGCACTTTTTCTGCGGGTAGATCAGGCTTGTACCGTAGCGCGGCATTTGGAATCCTCACCACATCTGTGACCGAGGCAACCGGGATTGATACATAGGCGGTCATTCCGGGAAAGAGCTTCAACTGGGGGTTTTCGAAGTTCACAATGGTGTCGTAGGTGACAACATTCTGAATGCTCGTCGCATTCATACGCACTTGGAACACAACTCCGTGGAAGGTTTCTTTAGGGAACGCGTCGACCTGAAAGTCGCCTTTCTGTCCGGGCCGGATCTGGCCCACATCGCCTTCATCGGTCTTGGCATAGACCTGCATTTTGGTCAGGTCGAGCGCGATCATGAAGAGCGTTGGTGCCTGTAAGGAAGCAGCGACCGTCTGGCCAATATCGATGTTCCTGGCTACGACGGTCCCGTTGATCGGAGCACGAATGATGGTGTAGTCCAAGTTGGTTTGAGCGACCTTTAGAGTCGCCGTCTTCTGAGCGGCCTGCGCTTCCGCTTGTTGAATGGCTGCCCGGTCCGAGCCGACCTGCGCCGTTATTGCGTCGTAAGTCGCTTTCGCTTGATCGAGCTGCTGTTGGCTGTTCACTGATTCCCGCTGGAGGGCGACGGCCCGCTCATAGTCGAGTTTGTTCTGTTGCAGAGTGGCCTGATCTTTTGCCATGTTCGCTTTGGCCGCGGCCAGCAACGCTTGCGCGTTCTGGAGATCCGCCTGCGCCTGGAGAACTGCACCTTGGAACAGCTTGGGATCGATCTCCGCGATGACTTGGCCCTTGGTGACTTTTGAATTGAAATCTACGTACAGCTTGGAAATCATCCCCGAAACCTGGGAGCCCACTTGAACAGAAGTCACGGGGTTAATCGTGCCCGTGGCCTCGATGACTTGATGGATGTCTCCCTTCTCCACTTTGGCTGTGAAGTACTCGGGGTCCGTCTGTCTGGTGAGCTGGAATCCGGCGAATACGCCGATGATCACCAGGGGGACGAGCACCCAAATCCAAGTTCCTTTGAAGAGTTCCAAGGCTTTATTTGTACTTCGCCAGCGAGGAATTGCCCTCAGACAAGCGCCAACGAAGATCTTCGCTTCTCACATAAATGATACTAGGCGTGGAACCTGAACGTCCGCTGAATGCCGGTGCGCATCGCTCCGCCCCCCGTTCGTCACACTTTCTCTCCACCCAATCCACGCAGTTCTTCGTGCGGTCGAGACAGAAATGCTCGATCTAGCACCCATTCATTGGCGGCTTTCGTCCGCCCTTAGAATCTCCTGGAGGAACGAAATTAGCGATTGTGCGGCATGGGGTGTTAGAGATTTATGACATCCGTTGATAAGCAAGTTCGCGTTTCTTGCTCAAATGACGATAAATCTCAAAGTCATTGAGAGTGACAGTGAATTTGTCGGGCCCGTTGTTGAGGTCTTGAAGCAATGTGCCTACGAACCTCGATTGGTCAGTGAAAAGCCACCGTCGCAACAATCGCAGCCAGGTATCCCTTCGGGCCGCGCCAATAGGGGTATCAATTTACGAAAAATCCCTTTGTCGCCCATTGAGAAGCCCGTTCAGGGCCCTTGTGATAAAACGCGATGGATTTCGTCAGCTAGGTGACGGTTAACTCGGCTAGCCAATAGCCCGACATCGCGGCGGCCATCGCGGCTTGCTGGCGACCTACTTCGTCCATGGCCTGTAGCGCGGCCTCCCGCCGCTGCTGAAATACCTTCTCCAGATGGGCGCCATAGTAGCTCCCGTCCTGGCGCATAGCATATCTTCTAATCGATTCGGGGCTGCCAACCTTCAGCGTCTCACCTAGCTCCAACCCCGTTTCGAGGAAGAACTCACGATCGTTCCCGTCGGGCACACCGAACACGAAAGGCTCTCCCCAAGAGATGGCATTCTTAACCATTCCCATGGGATACTTCGTCAGGACTTCAAGCCCGCCACGGTTGAGATACTCAAGGAGAAGCGCACTGCCCGGAGCGGATTCCGCAGCGATCGCGCGCAGGGTTTCCTTCATACCCTCTTCGGGGACGTACATGCTGACGCCCTCGCAAATGTAATAGGTTTTGCGTCCGGACTGGAAACCGGCGCGACGCAATACTTCTCCCAGGCTTTCTCGCGCGAAGTCGATCGATGCATAGACCACGTTGGCGGGCGCGCCGCCCCAGAGCTGCTTCGACGCGCTGCTTCTTGTACAGCTGGGTGGCGCCGTAATCGATTTCGATGACCGGCGTGCCCTGTAATAGTTCGGCGAAGCGATGGGCGCGTGTATCGAACCCGGCTCCCATGATCACCACCTGGGTCGCGCCGTTACGGATGGCATGCTCCAACCGCTCGTCTATAAAGCGCGTCCAACATCAGCCAGGCGAAGCCAAAGACATCGGGATCGTTAGTAGCATCTTGAAAATCCCGCTCGAGAGCCTTGCTGATGGGATGCTCAGCTATCAAAGCTAACTCAGCTGGGCCGATCAGTCGTTCAGCCAACCAGTCGGGATTGCGCACGCTAACATCTGGCTCGCGCGACCCAAAGGCACGCGCTGCGGCTGTCAGGATCGAGGTGCGGGAGGGTAATCCGTTAGCTTCCATTCAGGAATTATCAAACATTTCCGGATCGTGCGGTGTGACGGGTTTTACTAAAGCCCAAAAACCCATCGATGGGCGAAAGATGCGAGCGGAAAGCGCAAGGTCGTAACATTGCCTGCTATGAACCTCTCTAAACTACAGCTGAGTCGGAGAGCCCAGAAGTGAGCACATGGAACGACCATGAACGCTGGACTGCAATGTGTTCGGGCACTGCGTGCCCGATTTGCTGTCGGAAAGAACCCCTGGACGTTATTGCCACTCTGGAAACCTCTTGGGTCACGATGCAAGAGTTTGCCCCGGTCCCTGGGTACGTGTGCCTGGTGTCTCGAACTCATGCTGTTGAACTGCACGAGTTGGCGGAGCAAGTGGCTGTGGCATTCATGCGAGATGCACAAAAAGTGTCTAAGGCTCTTAGCGCCGCAACGGGGGCTGTGAAGTTGAATTATGAAATTCATGGCAACTCATTACCTCACCTGCACATGCATTTTTTTCCTCGTTACCGAGGTGATCGGTTTGAGGGCAAACCCATCGATCCAAAGACTGTCTTGGGGCCGGGGTACGCACAGGGAGAATTCCAGAGAATTCGTGACGCATTCCTGCTTTCCTTGGACCTCACCGTAGAGTAGTTGTCGGAAACTCTCCACATGGCTCATCGACCCGACGGGAGGTCTGGTTCAGCTTTTTCCAATTGAGAATCCCGCCATTCCGCGCCACAGGGATTGGCACTCCCACTTTAGGAACGCCTGTGGGCCAGAGCGCAAGGAAGCACGAAACGTTTGACATTGCGCTTCACGAGGGATTAGACATCTGTTTTGTGGATGGATTGGGTAGGGAGGATAAGAACCCGCTGCCCCTGATACAGCGGGATGTTGCGTGGGGTCTATCTACCACAAATCCTAAGACACTGGTTTGTCTTAAAAAACTGTCAATTTACACAGCTATACCAAAGACTAGGGCGATCTGGGCGTAAAGATTATGCCCACATCCTGGGCGGCGCAACGTGGTCAAAATCTATACCCACCTTTTGATTGGGCGGAATCTTCACCGCCGCCCCAGTGCGGACACTTCACGTTAAGGAAAGTGCGAATCTTCTAAGGTCCAGTTTTGCGACGGCCCGCCATCCGAAACCTTAAAGGCAAGGAAAAAGCGTATAGTTGCGTGTTCTCGCCTGCGATCTGCGCGCTCAGTTCGGAAACTCTACCCAAGTCCCACTGGCAATGTTGTCAGTGGGGTGAACGCATCCTTTAGGTCGAAGATTTAATCAAATTCAACTTCCAGTTCAAAGAGCCAGGGAGACTTGTTTATGTCAGCATCTTCGAATTTGCGCAGCGAGCTTACGGGCGACATTAAGAGTCGCGCAGCGTGGGGGATTGTCCTCGGTATCCTGACAGCAGTTCTCGGATTGCTCCTCGTTGTTTACCCACTTTTTGCCGCCAAGGTTACGACAATCGTTATCGGCTCGATCTTGGTCATCGCTGGCGTCTTCGAGCTTATCCAGGCGCTGCGTGCGCACACCGTGGGTGCGTTCTTTATGAGACTACTGCTCGGCGTGGTGTACGGCTTTGGAGGAGTCGTGTTGCTCCTGAATCCTCTCTGGGGTGTAGCCGTGCTTACTGTAGCCCTCGGCGTAATGTTGGTCGTTGAGGCCGGTGCTGCGGCAGTCCTGGCCTTTCAAATGAAGCCAATTTCAGGCTGGGGCTGGCTTCTCTTTGACGCAGCGATTACTGCGATCCTGGGATTTCTGATCCTTGCCCATTGGCCAGCAAGTTCCATCTGGGCGATCGGGACCCTAGTCGGCGCGGCACTTTTTATACGTGGAGTCACGCGCATCGCCCTTTCCACCCGCCTGCGCCGCGTCATGGGAAAATTAGAGGAAGTAGATGCCCGGCCCAGGCGCGCAGCATAGCGGAATGCCAACTAGACGAGTAGAGTGCATAACAATGTGTTCTTGATCGTGAATGCATATCCACGAACACCTGAATTGGCGCTAAATCGCATCAAGACTCAAATGGCTGGACAGGGATTTTGAGCGCTGATGCTGTTCCAGCTGCCAAAATCCATTCGTCGGTCTCATCATGTACAAACGTGATTCCCTTCTGCGCATGGCAGTCGTGATCGTCTTTGGTTTCTCGTGACCCATCGCACTTTGAGGGGCCGTTTCGCCAGAAGGCCTCGGTAAATGGCCTAGTCGACTTCAAGGAGCTCTATCAAAAGGGGATGTCAAGGAAGAAGTTCGGCGTCGCCCCGAGGCGGGATGTTTTCTCGAGATCCAGCCCACAATCAATTGAGAAGGATATTAAGGTAAACTCGCCCAAGCAAATGGTGTGGTCTCTCTTTGCCCACGATGTACAGAATATCCAGATCGATCATCGGCTTGTTGTTATGTAGCTTCTTGTTTGCGAACAGTTCTTCGCGGAAGTCTGACTGGCGAATTCTGGCTCTCGGGATGGACTTTCGATACATTACCCCCATCCATCCCAGCGCCATGGGCGATTCTCGTATCGCAGTACTGCGCATTGACCCCAAGCTTTGGGAACTGGAGGCGATTGGCATTGGTCAGACCGGGGAGAACGTCGGGCATACTGCGAAGGACTGGTGCAAGACGCACAAGTTCGCAGCAGCGATCAATGCCGGAATGTTTGCCGGCGACGGTAAAACCCACCTGGGATACTCCCGCTATCTCGATAGAGTCAGCAACAGCAAGATAAATAAGTATCAATCGGTAGCTGCTTTCAATCCCAGAACTGATAAGCTCCAGTCGTTTCACATCTTTGATCTGGATACCCCGACACTAACGATGCAAGGCATCCTTAAAAACTATGCCTCGGCGGTGCAGAACCTGCGACTGGTTAAAAGATCGGGATTGAACCAGTGGGGCCAGCAAAGTTACAAATGGAGCGAGGCCGCCCTGGGGGAGGATAGCGCAGGACGCATTTTGTTCATCTTTTCCCGCGCGCCATTTTCCATGCATGACTTAAACCAGGAGCTACTAGCTTCAGATATTGGACTGGTGGCTGCACAACATCTTGAAGGAGGGCCTGAGGCCCAGCTTTATGTGCACGCTGGCGAAGAAGAGATGGAACTGTACGGCAGCTTCGAGACCTCATTCAAGGAAAACGATAGCAATGCAATCGCCTGGCCGGTTCCCAATGTCTTCGGGGTGCGACCTCGAGCTGAGCATGGTCCCTGAACACAGTTGCGCCGGTTGAAGATTCGCGGCGCGAGTAATTGGCGCCTTTGAAAGCTCACTCCATCCTCCTCCCGAGATATCTGCGGGGATGGAGTTCTGAAAGTGTTATACGTGCTATGGACAACCGCGGTCGTCCGCGCGGCAGGCCGGCCGCAAAAGCGGTTCCACCACGGCCCATTGCTCATCGTTCAATTCCCAACGTCCGGCCATCGGCGCATACGGAGTCGCGCAGAGCGTTCCCAGAACACCTATTATCGCCTCGGCCATTTATGAGACTGGTTCCAATTGATCCAGGTCGAAACCCTCATCTTTCCAACCTTCGATCCCGCCGATCATCTTCTTCACCCTCCTTCCCAATCGCGCCAGATTCACAGCTGCACGATCGGAGCCGTTGCAGTGTGGACCATTGCAGTAGACGACGAAAAGAGTTTCCATTGGATAGGGGCTCAAATTTCGTTCGTTGATCTTGCCGTGCGGAAGGTTGATTGCACCCGGTACGTGGCCAGCCTGGAACGATTGCGGGCCGCGGACGTCCAGCAACACGAAATCAGGCGTGCCATTTTTTATGGATTCGTGCACGTCCCAACAGTCTGTCTCGAGCGTTAAAAGCCGCTCAAAATGACGAAGGGCGTCTCCCGAATCAGCGGCAGGGGTTTCTGCCACCCGCGATATTGCATTCATCAACTTGGACATTGTTTTTTCCTCCTGAATCTCATGTCTTCTACAGACCTAGGATTCTTTAACCTTCTTACTTCCCAGATATTCAGGACCTGACTGCAATAGTTTTTGGGTCACGGTCAGCTCGCCGCCGGAATGCCCTAGGCGGCGGCCTGCAAAACAGGAATCTCGGGCAAACGAAGCAAGCGCCACCGCATAGTGGCGGGGCTCGTCATAGAACAGGAAATGATTTGCGTTCGGTATCTCTAAAACCAAGCAGTTAGACCGCCGAAGATGCGGCAAATATGACAGGTGGCGGTTCTGTGAACCGTATATGAAGCATGTTGGAACTGGAAGGCTCAGAAAGTGTTGGAGGAGATTACCCTGGTCCGAATACTCGACCGTCTGGAAGTCGTAGTAGGCCCGGGGATCGGCATTCTCAAGCACTTGCGCATGCCATGCAAAGCCGGATCCACGCTTTGCCGCCACTGCCTTTTTGATTTGTGGGAACACTACCGTTTCGAAGTGGGAATAGGGATGGGGTATCACACTGCGGCTGAACATACAGTCTTCTGGGGCAAGATTGCCTTCTACGTTTGCGAATCCAACAATCTTGTCCGAATTGCGCTCGGCGTAGAGGAGAGCGACCAGTCCACCGAGGCTGCCGCCCACCAGAAGAAAGGGAGGAAGCCCGAGATTCTTCACAAAACCTTCCATCAACTCCACGATGCCATCAATATCCAGGGGCTGCTCGCTACAGTAGGGGGAATCGCCGCAACCGGGAAGATCTGCGCAGACAAGGCGAAATGGTTGAAGTTCTGGAATATCCGCGACCACCATAAAATCGGCCTTAGAGCAGCCGAGGCCGTGGATGTAAAGGATCGGAGAACCAGCGGCAGGCCGATTAAAGTAGCAAAGCTTATAGGATTGTCCAGCCCTGCTCACGGTCATTTCAGAAATCTCTGATCTCCGCGTTTTCATGGGTGAATCACTTCCAATTGGCAACCGAGTGCGTATCGATCTCCGGCTGACTTTCCTGCGTCTCGCGTGCGCACGGGCCATTCCATGTGACATCCGCTCCATACGTTGCTAGCTATTTCGGCGGCTTAGAACTTAGCCGCAACAGGTTCCGGAGCGAGGCCAAATTCTTCTCCCGTGATCCTTGACTCGGAATATTTTCAGCGGCTCTCACAATATCCAGGGCCGAGCGCTCATCGTCGCTCTCGGGCATGTTGGCGTCCAGTTCGGCCGCCAACAATCACCCATTGGAGCGCTGCTGTCTGGCGTTTACGCGCGACCTCGATGTACATGAGCGTGCCTTGAATCGAATCGCGGTGATCTCGGACCGTGATTGGAAGCGACAAGGCTTCCTCGGCCAGGGGCTGATTGCCTTGAACATCGATCACCACGGCGCCCATACCAAGATCGGTCGGTTCTGCTGCTTCGCTTCCATCGCGGCCCTCGGATGATCGTCACGAATGACGAACAAACCTCCTGGCGTCGCGCCGGGCACGCCACTGACGAAGATAAGCAACAGAACAATGATTACGCGGATCGTCTTCATTGCATGCTCCGCAGAACTAGGCAGTGCGTCCCCTCCACTTGCTTTACTGTGGGCTAATTGCGGACAGAATTCGATAGGCAGAAAAGACATTCTTCGCCAAAATCCTGCCAACCGCCTCGGAGACGAGGAGGTACTGGCAAAGGTCATAAATTGATTGGCTTTAGCATGCCCGAGCGATAGCGAAGGCAGGCGTCGTAGCCTATCCGGATCAGCGACGGAGCAGATGCTTCGAATGACGATTGTGGTCAGAAAAACCCTGGGAGAATCGCAGAAGATATGAATTAGCTAAATCGGAGAAATCTGTGGGTCACCGCGCCCGTCAGCGAATTCCGTGACTGAACCGTGAAATCCCGAAACCGGCGCGGCCCCGCCCTACGTGGTAGAGAACCGACGGCGATAGGCGGTTGGTGTCGTGTCCAGCGTCCGGCTGAAGTGCTGCCGCAACGTCGCCGCCGACTGTAGCCCCACCGCCCCGGCAATCGCATCGATCCCGTCGTCTGTCTTTTCGAGCCGCATCTGCGCTGCCAGGAGACGCTGGTGGGTGAGCCATTGGTGAGGCGTGGTTCCAGTCTGCTGGCGGAACTGGCGGGCGAAAGTGCGCGGTGACATCCCCGCGTGGCGGGCCAGATCCTCCACGCGCAGAGCCTGGCCCAAATGCAATTGCGCCCATTGCAAGAGCGACGCGAGCCCTCCGGCCTCCCGGCTGTAGACGGGCTTTTGGACGTATTGCGCTTGACCGCCGTCGCGGTGCGGCGGCATGACCAACCGGCGAGCCACTCGGTTGGCAATTTCGGCGCCATAATCGCACCGGACGATGTGCAGGCAAAGGTCTATGCCCGCGGCGCTGCCCGCCGAAGTCAGAATGCTGCCTTCATCCACGTACAGAACGCCTGGGTCGACGCGAATCTTCGGAAAGCGGGAAGCCAACTCTTCCGCGTAACGCCAGTGCGTGGTGGCGCGCCTGCCATCGAGCAGGCCGGTGGCCGCAAGAACGAAGGCTCCGGAACAAATGGAGACCAGACGTGCGCCGCGAGCATGCGCCGAACGCAGCGCTTTAAGGAGAGATTCCGGAGGAGGTTCGCTGGCTCGCTTCCAGCCCGAAATAACGATCGTTCCGGCCTGTTGCAAGGTCCGCAATCCACGACGTGCCTCGACGTGAACGCCGCCAGTCGTGCGGAGCGGGCCACGCTGGTGCGAGAAGGTCTCGAACTTGTACCAATCGACCTCCAGCTCCGGCCTCGGCAAGCCGAAAATCTCCACCACGATCCCGAACTCGAAGATGCTGAGGCCGTCGTAAAGCAGAGCAGCCACGCGGCGACGGTCCCAGGGGCGCATGGCAGGATTTTAGCGCATATTGGCATTTCTGCCTATCGACAAAGTTCTGGAATCGGGTAACAGTGGTTTATGAACATACGCACTGAGACCGCCGCCGATTCGCAAACGGCCCTCGATCACTTTGAGAAGCTCCTGTCTCTCAAAACCGACGGCCGGGAGGTTCAGGGGGCGTTGGCTTCGGGCGCTCCTTGGCCGGAAAGTGAAGAAAATCATCGGCGGCGCGGAAGGCTGGAAAGTTGAAGGCTTCGCCCTGGAAAAAGAAGCCGAGGTTCCACGAGATTCCATTCCAGGCGTTGACGGCCTAGTCTCACCGATTCAAGATCACCCGAGCGCCTGTTTCCCGCTCTCCAGGCGAAAAATTTTGGATTCGAGAAGGTGCAACGGAAGGAGTTGATTATGACGGCGCAACCGGGACTAGAGGTGTCGGCCCCATGGACCTACCGCGAAAAGCTGCTCAACCTGTTGGCTGGCAGGGATCCGATCGAGGTGTTAGGGCAGACGGCATCGACCCTGGCCGATATTGTGTACAGACATCCGGCGGAAGTCCTGCGCGGGCGAGCAATTAAAGGGAAATGGACTCCGAACGAAATCATCGGCCATCTCACCGATAGCGAATGGGCTTATGGATATCGCCTCAGATTGATCCTTTGCGAGGACGAGCCGGCTATTCTCGGCTTCAGGCAGGATGCTTGGGTAGCCTCCCTCCGCCACAATGAACGCGAGCCGTCCGACCTTGTCGAAATATTTCGGACGCTGCGCGTACTCAATTTGTCTGTTTGGAGACGAATGTCACCAGAGGATTTGCAACGCAGCGGGCAGCACAATGAGCGAGGCGCGGAGTCCTTGGCCGTGATGGTACGATTGCTGGCCGGTCACGACCTTTCCCACCTAAATCAGATCAGTCGCTATATTCAAGACCTTGACTCGCGGGGCTAACGCTGCCGCGACAGTGCACATTGATGCCAGCGACGGCGGGCCTTACTACGAAGACCAAGGAGCAACCGGCGCTCACGGCGATAGTAGGCGTCCAATACCCTTCGTGGTAGCCTAGCTTCTATAACTTGACCCGCGATGGCATCATTTCCGCGCTGTTGATCGTGACCCTGGCCACCTCGGCGTCAGCATGCGTCGAGGGCGCCGGGAGTTCCTACAGCAACGGTTGTGTCAGATCGGTGGGCCCAAGCTGCCAACGACAACTGCACGCTGCCAACGCTCCTCGCTGCAGCCCTTTTCTCAAGGCAGTACCAGCACACTGTGACATTCGCGGTCTGGTCCAAGTTCACATCGTCGCATTCACCAAGTTTGAGATTCCTAGTCCGCTGACGCTGGTGACTGCGCAGGTTTTACTTCCATCAGGACCCGCTCTGCGCAAGTCCTCGATCGGCTCACCTGAGACCGACCGCGGCCCCCCATTTTCCTAAAGAAAATTGATCTGTGAACTCGCACGACAGCACACGTGTGTGCACGTATGCCTAATTTCAAATTCATTTCTTTAGGAGAACTCATGAAAACGAAAATGCTATTCGTTCTGGTCCTGACTAGCGTTTGTTTTGCACAAACCTCAAAAGCAAAGTCGAACCGCACCAACACTCAAATTCTTGACTTCATTCTCGATTTTCAAGAGAAGAGGCTCATCGAGGTTGCCGACGCGATGCCGGCTGAAAAGTACAGCTTTGCCCCGAGGTCAGGCGAATTCAACGGCGTACGCACGTTTGCCGAACAGTTGAAGCACATCGCTGCAGATAACTATCTCCTCGGCGCGGGGATGCTCGGCGAGAACCCTCGGGGAGACGTGAATGATGACGAACACGGTTCAGCATCCGTGAAAACGAAAACGCAGATCATCGCGTACCTGAAAGGCTCGTTCGCATACATGCATCGCGCGGCTGCGGCGATCGATGAGGCGAAGAGTCCAATTCCGACTCCACACATCTCTCCGTGGCCGGACGGGACAGCAACTCGCCTCGGCGTTGCAATCGAAGATTGCGTTCACACCTGGGACCACTACGGCCAGCTGGTTGAATATCTGCGATTGAACGGTATCGTCCCTCCGGCCAGTCGGAACTAGCAAATGCCGCCCTAAACGTCTTCGTTTAGGGCGGTAGCTTTTAAAATGATTGACTCGAAAGGACGATGCCGGCCGAAATGGGAGAACACCAACTCACGATCCGCTGCGATGAGTTTGCGACGGCCAGCCACGCGAAGCATTATAGGCGAAGCAAAAGCGCAAGGTTGTGGATACGCCTGACCAGCAATTATGTTTCTGTTCAGAAACTGAGATTTCAATCATAGGAGGCTCCTATGAAACTCAGATCATTGCCAGCCCTCTGTACAGTTGTTGTTGCGGTTGCCTGCCTCACTTCTGGCGAGGCGTTAACCTCTGACCACCCCAAGAAAGAAGAGATCTATGTGATTAGGTCGGTACGGTTGTCTCGCGATATGCCGAGTGAATATTGTTCGGCTGAGCACACGGGTTTTCCTGATTTTTTTCGGAAGCCAAATTCGTGTTTCATCCAGTGACCACGAGCAAGAAGAATGGAGCCGTCGTTAGCACCGAGGGGCAAAAAACAGCATCTTTGCATGCCTGTTTCGGAAGACGGGCGATCCAAGAATAACGAGCTTCTACGGCGAAGGCGAAATTGCCGGTGCATCCTTCGTTGGAAAGGGTAAGTGCACTCGCTTGACAGCAGATTTCCCAGAGATGGGCATCAGCGTGTGGACGTGCTTTCTAGAGCTAAGCGGGCTGAAGGCCCCTTACAAAGGGGGTATCTTGACAACTAATACCGTGGATTCGCGGAACCCGCTCGGGGAAAAATCCGATCCGCCTGGCTATACGCAACCCTCAATCGCCACTGTACGTTTGTGGAGAAGAGGGCAGTAGTACTGAGTTTGACTAGCGGTGGCTCATCAAAAATCTCTATATTACTCATTGAGGGTTTTGCATCCCGGGAGAAATCATTCTTACCCAGTCTGAATCCGGCACATATTGAAACTCCGTGCCGCACGCTGATCAGATCGCAACGTGTACTTGTCCCTCCGAAAACTCTTCGTGTTCGATTACCTCACCTGAGCATGGTACCTCGGGGATCATTGAGTTGTGGCGCAAGCGCGGCTTGGTGTCCCAAATTGCGCCATCCCTGAATATTGCTTTAGATACATGTCGCATACTCATTCACTCTGATGACTCTACGCACGGAGCCGGAGGAAGCTTCGGTTGTGGCGGGAGCGACGCGCCTTGACATAGTCATTTGAACTGACAATCCGGCCCCTAATCCACTGGTATTGATCTTTGTGTCTGCTTTGACTATGCCAATCCAACTTTGCACCAGCCTCATAGGTTTTTCCTCTTGCACGCCGCAAGTCGACCTGCTATATACTGAACCATATGGTTCAGTATAACGAAACCCGCCTCGACGCTTCATTCGCCGCGCTGTCGGACGCGACCCGGCGGGGCGTGCTGGAGCAGCTCGGCCGCGCCGACGCTTCCATCACGGACCTCGCTGGAAAGTTCCATATGACCCTCACGGGCATGAAGAAGCATGTTGGCGTGTTGGAGCGGGCAGCGCTCGTCACTACTGAAAAGGCCGGGCGCGTCAGAACCTGCAGGCTTGGCATGCGCGCGCTGGAAGAAGAGGCCGCCTGGATCGGGCGGCACCGCCAACTCTGGAGCGAACGCTTCGACGCCCTGGACAAGATTGTCGAACACTTGAAATGTAAGGAGAAGGCAGATGCCCGAAGGAAAAGAAGGTAGTCCCGCCGCCATGAACCGCACCTCCGTGGAACGCAAGTCCGACCGCGAACTCATCGTGACGCGAACGTTCAATGCCCCGGCGCACATCGTCTTCGAAGCCTGGAGCAAACCCGAATTGTTCAAGCGTTGGTGGGTTCCGAAGTCGGCGGGCCTGTCGCTGCTCTCGTGCGACATGGATGTGCGCACCGGGGGCGCGTATCGCCTCGTGTTCCGCCATCCGACCTCCGATCAACCGATGGCGTTCTTCGGAACGTACAGAGAAGTGACGCCGCGGAAGCGCCTCGTCTGGACGAACGAAGAAAGCGATCAGGGCGCCGTAACCACAGTGACGTTCGAAGAAAATGCCGGCAAGACGCTGGTCACCCTACACGAACTCTACCCCACAAAAGCGGCGCTCGACGAAGCCCTCGCCGGTTCGGCGGAAGGCCTGCCCGAACAGTTCGCGCAGCTGGATGAGTTGCTCGCAGGCAGATCGTGACCACACCGCGGCCACCGGCGTACGGAAGGGATGACGATGATACACACGATCACCGCCGCGCTGGCCAGTTCAGCGCGACGTGAGGACGATATGCTCAGACGCGACAGCGTCGCAGCAGGATTCGATCTGTGCCTTCATCTGATTCGGGGACGCCCAGTCGTCATTTCCGAGCACACGTGGGAACAACCCCGGCTGCGGTGGTGTTTCAAACTGTTAGCCTAGCGAGGAGGATTGTATTGTCCGCTTACAATCATCTCGCGCGTGAACACTTGCATGTGCAAGACGAACTCCGCAAATCGTCAACTCTGTGCTGACCAGCACAAAGAGATGCCGTGATTACTGACATCGGGGAGGTCGGTCCAGTTGGGCGCGAAGTGTCTGGTCGGAAGCAGAGCGTTGCAACTTGAGTTTTGCTATTTTCTCACGTTCAGCAGCCGCTTCCTCGTCTAAATGTGCTAATTCTAATTCATTAGCAAGGTTTATGTGATACACAGGATTGCCTGGCTCGAGGCTCACGGCACGCCGATACTCTCCGATTGCCTGGTTCAGTAAGTTCTGTTTGTGTAGCGCGAAGGCAAGGCCATGGTGGGCTGTCGCGGATTGCGGGTTGAGTTCTATTGCCGCCTGATATTCCGTTGCGGCTTCGATGTACTTTCCTCCATCAAGAAGAGCTTTGGCCAGACAAAAACGACATTCCAGGTCCTTCACATCAAGCTGCATCAGTTTACGCAGCTCGGCAATAGCTTCCATCCGACGTGTTTGTCGGTGGCTCACGAGCGCCTCTACCACGAGCGCCTCTACAAGGCGAGCTCGGGCCAGATGAAGCGTATTGTCATCGTCAAGTTCGCTCTGCTTAGCATCTGCCACGACGCGATACTGCCGAATCGCTTGCTTGAGATGACCTTGCCTCTCAAGCACGTAGCCCAGTTCAGATTGTGCCGCGCGGTAGTTGGGCTTAAGCCTGAGGGCTTCGCGATAGAAAAATGCGGCCGCGCTGTATTTGCGGTGCTCGCTTAGTGCATTGCCCAACCACTGGTTGGCAAGGACCAAAGCATACCTTCTGTCCGGCTCACGGGGACTGAGCTTTGCCACCTTGAAGTATTCGGCGCGGGCGGAACCGAGGAATCCCTGATGAGCAAGGCTGGAAGCGAGCCTGCGGTGGGCTTCGTCATAATTTGGGCGCGACTCCGTCGCTTTTCTGTACTGCTCGATGGCGCTTCGCCACTCCTGCTTTCTTGTCGCCAGTAGATTACCGAGTTGTACGTATGCGAACGGAATGGAATCTTGGTTTGCATTTTCCTCAACCAAACTCTTAAGTTGTTCAATGCCGGCATCCAGTTCTCCAGTCTCAGCGGTTTCCACAGCAAGATTCACTTGGATTAATACATCCCCCGGGGCATGTTCGAGAGCTTTCTTATATTCGTCTAATGCCGACTCGTGGTCCTTTTGGTGCGCATAGGCTGCGCCCATGTTCACGTGAACGATCGCGAGTTCGCGATGGCTGTCTTCCCCGGTCCTTGCTAAGAAATCGTGATATGTTTTCAGAGCTCCTTCATGATCACCGGTGTCTTCCAACGCTTTGCCGAGTTCCAATCGCGCGCTGTTACTGCCCTTGTTGACCAAGTCTTTGAAATCCGTGATCGCGTCTGGTCGCTCCCCGTTCAAATATCGAGCATGCGCGAGAAGCTCGGGTACATCACGGGGAGCAGATTTCATGCTTTTGACATCCCTATAACACTTGATCGCGTCAGAATAACGATGACCGGCCTCATATCCCATGCACAAATTTCGCCTTGCATTCACATCATTCGTCTTCGCCCTTTGAGCCCGCTCAAAAGCCGAGATAGCACGGTCAATTTGACCGTCTTTAAGTAGGGCGGCGCCGGCAAGGGTAGGATTCTGTGTTTCCAGGATCTTCACTGCGAGATCTCTGCTGGCCCGCTTCAAGCCTTCGGCAGTCATCGGGCTGGGAATCGATTGCCAGGAGTTTGCTGAAGTTCGTGCAATCAAGGTGAGTTCATTGCGCTTGGCGTTGAGGACAACATCCCCTGATACTAGTGTTTCGCTGCTCCACATCGCTCGAGCTGCGGCAACTACGGCTGCATAGGACATCCCCTTGACTTCGACATCGAAGTGAGTAGGTCCATCTTGAACTGCGGAGAACTGTGGAATGCTCAGTTCTCGTAAAATCGGCAAGTCCATCTCGGTTGGCCGCAAACTCTCATCATTCTTTTCGCTCTTGATATCCTGAAAGGTTGAGTTCAAGGCATCCCGCACTGCATCGGCGACGATTTCTCCAGTAAAAGGCATCTCCACTTTTGGTAGCTCGAACGGCGCCACAACCGTTACGGGGTAATGCCCTCGCCAGCAAGCAAAGCCTGCCAAGAGTGCAAGAAGGTAGTGGGGGAGGTGAGATGGCAGTGGCGGCCACAGGCCAGAGAACAATCTGACGAACCATGGCCGCTCGCTCGATATCGACCCCATATCTTGCCTGGTTATGCTGGGACCTCCCTCAACACTACGGTTTGTCTGACCAGGCTCACCGGGCAGATGTGCTTTCTTTAAGAACCGCCTCCACAACATCGATATGCCATCCATCAGCGCGCTGTGCCACACCCAAACCTTTTCATGAAACTTGTTTGACATGAGAGGAACTCCTGATTGCAGTGCATTTTCGTTCCACCTGTACCTCGGGAACAATAGACCGCTGCATAATTCGAGCTTTACTTTGTCTTAACAGCTAATGGGTTGAGTACAGGGCCTTTGTATTTGTATGTGGCGGCATTGATCCCAATTTGACGCTGTTATAGACTAAAAATGGGGCTCGTTAGTCCATGCCTCTCCAACCACGAAATTCACGCAGGTACGGATTCGGTCCGTTTGAGGTGTTCTCGGAAACGGGCGAACTTAAAAAAAACGGCCGAAGAATTCACCTACAAAACAAACCATTCCAAATCTTGGTTGCCCTCCTGGAGCAAGGGGGAGAGTTGATGACGCGTGAGGCCCTGCGGAAGAGGCTCTGGCCAACCGACACCTTTGTCGACTTTGACAACGGTCTGAACACGGCTTTGAGTAAATTGCGCGAAGCTCTTGGAGATACGGCTGAAAAACCTCGCTACATAGAGACCCTCGAACGGCGCGGCTATCGTTTCACAGCTACGGTCGAAGAATTTGGAACCAATAAAGCAAGCCTGCTGCGGGAACTAGAAGTGCATAGGAAGCACCTAGAACCTGATATCGTTCTCCTCGAAATAGTGGGAAAGGTGGTTTACGGACCAGAATGCCAGCAGATCGAATGGCTCACCGCAGAACTCTTGCAGGAGGGAGAAAGGAAGATCATTTTTGATATTTCTGGCGTCCAGCATCTCGACAGCAGTGGGATAGGCATCCTCGTTATGTGTTCCAGCAAAGTGAAAGAAGCCGGGGGTGAGCTATGCCTAGCAGGAGCGGAAGGACACGTCAAATCGATTCTTGAGGTGACTGGTGTCGGTAGAATTGTAGCTTCATACCCGAACACGACACACGCCATGAAAGAATTTGCGGACAGAGCCGCCTAACTCGTTAACGAAATGTGTCTTGTTAGCGTCGAATGGATTGCTAAGCGGCTGAACGTGGTTCAAGTTGGCCGGATAAAGTTCGAAAGTTGGCATATCGCCGGCGATCAGCCCGGAGCTTGGCAACACTTCGCCTCCCAGGAGGTGGAAATAAAAGTCGTCATCTTCAACAAGAGCGGCCGCAAGGTGAATCCGTTCGATATTCAGACGTCTGTCGGGCGCGAGTTCAAAGTAGAAAGTGAGTAGTTGTCGGAATTCAGCATCTGTTAGCGCCGAGTCGGAGGGCGGTCGCCGCCCATCGCGTTCAGTGCATCCCGCAGAGTCCGTTCGATTACCGCAAAGGTCTGCGTTACTTTCGGAACCGCCGGGTTGATGACGTCTATGCCCGATAATCCCGTCGCGAATGAGAACATTTCCACAACGGAGAATGTTTCCCGCGTCGTCCATGGTGACGACGGTTCCACGAAGGACGATTCCGACGCGCAGGGTCAAACGTCGACTGCGCTAACATGGAAGCGAGCGGAAATGTGGCGACCAGCGCGAGCAGCGCCCCTGGTAACAGGTATTGTCCCTTTAACGTACCCAGATTAATGGTGGCTTTCTGAGATCAGCAAGCCGAGCTCCAAACTTCTACAAGCCAACTTGACCTGGCTCCATTAGATCGCATTGATTGGTGTCATCCGACTGTCCTTCCAAGCTGGAATGGCAACCATCACATCAAGAAGAAGGACGAAGAGTGGGATCACCGGAGTCTTAATACCGAGTGGTAGTACCTCGGGCGGAACTCCGGGCTGGAGGTGAACATACGCCGCTACAAGCATCTCGAGAAAGAGGCCTGAGCAAGCAATCAATAAGATGCGGCCCTCCCATTTCGCTTGCCATGGCCGGAAGCGCGGAAGTAGGAAAAGAATTCCCGTCATGATCTCGGCAATCTTGCCCATCAGAATCGCCGAGTGTGGCAAGTGGCTTTCTTGAATCTGCACATGAAACCATCCGTCGATGGTGGGATTGACAAACTTCAGAAATCCAAACGTAAACATTAGCAATCCGAGAAATAGCGAAAGTCTCGTCTTTACCGAACGAAACAACTCGCTTCTCTCTTGGCTCATAGCTCCTCCCTGTCTCATAGTTTGTTCTCTTTTTTCAGTTAACAGCGGGACGATGATGTTGAACGATCGCCGTTGAATGCAAGATGCTCCGCGCGCCCGCCGGCCTCCACAACGAGTCGCCGCAACGCAGGGAGGGGCTCTTCCAGAAACGGATAATCGATATATCCGCGGTCGTCGCCGCCATAGAACGAGCCGCGATCCGGTATGTTCAGCGGTGCACTTCGAGCAAAACGGAGTGGTAGGTCCGGATTCGCGAGGAGCAACTTCCCAAAGGAGACGAAGTCCGCTCGTCCCTCCGCGATTACCTTCATCGCGCGGCCGTAGTCGTAATTTCCGTTCACGATATAAGTACCGTTCCACAGATTACGCAGACCACCAATATCGAATCGAGGCCCAGATTCTGGTGTGCCATCCTCTTCGACGACGTGCAGGTAGGCCAGGTTAAAGCCAGCGAGTTCGGTCACTAGCGTGCCGAACGTCTTGCCAGGGTTGGAGTCAAACATGGTGTTGAAAGCGTTCAGCGGGGAGATCCGAATGCCGACCCGATCCGCCCCCCAGACGTCGGCGACGGCCTCCGTTACCTGAATGAGCAGCCGGATTCGGTTCACCACCGATCCACCGTACGCATCTGTTCGCTGGTTGGAACCGTCCCGCAAGAATTGATCGAGGAGGTAACCGTTGGCGCCGTGAATCTCCACGCCATCGAACCCAGCCAGAAGAGCGTTGTGGGCCGCGACCCGAAACCGCTGGATGATGTTCGGAATCTCCTCCAGCGCAAGCCCCCGCGGTCGGACGAATGGGGTTGGCCCCTGATCTGTTGGCGTCTGCCCGTTGGGAGCAATCGGAGAGGGTGCAACGGGGAGGGCTTCCCCAGGCTGCAGGGAGGGGTGCGACACGCGGCCAGCGTGAAACAGTTGCAGAAAGAAGCGGCACCCAAAGCGGTGCACCGCATCCACGACAGGTCTCCAGCCCGCAACCTGATCAGCCGTGTGAATACCAGGCATTAGTGGATACCCCACGGCCTGCTCCGAAACCGCCGTCGTTTCTGTGACAATCATGGCGGCACTGGCCCGTTGCGCATAGTAGATGACCGCAGATGGGGACGGAAGGCCGTCGCGTCGGGCCCGATTCCGTGTCATGGGCGCCATGATCAGTCGGTGCGGCAGGGTGTAAGGTCCGAGCCGACCTGGCGTGAAAAGTCCTGCTGTGCTGAACGTGAGGTTGTGGGAAGTCTGGTCCAAGTCTCTACTCTCCGTGTTCTGTACCGATTAGTACATAATCTGTCGCGGCGATCTGCTCTTGGCTCCAGCGGCTGGAGCTGCCATCCGGATTACTTGAGAAGGGATAACGCAATTTGCATTACTTGCCTTAGCGCATTCCGATCATGTTCGGCGCATCCGAGCGTTTGCAGTCTGGCCGGATCGAGTAGCACCGTATCGCCACGCTCCTCATCTCAGTCGGGTCCAATCAGACCTGCCCCATCCCGCCGTCCACATTCAGGTCTACTCCCGTGATGTAAGAAGATTCAGGACCCGAGAGGAACAACACGGCATCGGCGACTTCCTCGGGCTTCCCTGCGCGCTTCATCGGGACCTGCGAGACGAGGCCGCGCAGGGTTTCATCGATCGCGCCCTGCGACATGCCAGTGCGCTCCAAAATGGCGGTTGGCACGGGACCTGGACTGACTACGTTAATACGGATGCTCCTGTTCGCCAGCTCCGCCGTCAGCGTACGCGCAAAAGAGCGCACTGCAGCTTTGCTGGCAGAATAGACGCTGGCTCCCGGCATACCGAGTTCGTCCACCACCGAGGCATTGAGGACGATTGCGGATCCGTCATTCAAATGAGGAAGGGCCTTTTGCACCGTGAAGAAGAGCCCCCGAACGTTGATACCGAAGATTTCGTCAAAATGGCCTTCAGTTGCGTCCGCAACGGGGACAAATTTTCCGACTCCTGCATTGGCAAACAAAATGTCAATCTTGCCCCATTGCTCCGCAACGGTTGTGAAGAGTCGCTGGATATCGTCTAGTTTGGAAACGTCGGCGCGCACGCCGAGCACATCGCCTCCAATGACTTTCTCCGCTTCATCGAGCGTCCTCTGATTCCGTCCTGAAATGGCGACCTTCGCACCCTCCGCGCGGAACAATTTGGCCGTTGCCAGCCCGATTCCACTGTTTCCGCCAGTCACAACTGCGACTTTTCCTGCAAGCCTTTTCATAAAACACTCCTTCGAGATCTCCCAGAACGGCAATCCACGAACGTCCCGAGGTTATTTTGACAGTTTGATGACTGTCAAACTAATAAGTTTCATACTTTCGGAATGCGATTGTGGAAAAAACATCTCATCGAGTTAAAATCAGTGAACATTCCATGGAAATCGAGCAGCTTGCAAAGATCTCAAGGGCTTTGGCCGATCCGACCCGGCTCCGCATCTATGAAGCCATAGCGGCGAGTGATGAGACCTACTGCGGGGAACTGGTGGAACGGGAAGGGCTGACCCCGGGCACTGTGTCCCATCACCTCAAGATTTTGGCGGAGGCTGAGCTGATCAACTCGCGCCGCGAAGGACAGTTTATTTACAACCGAGCAATCCCGGCGACCATGAAGCGCTACTCAGAAACGCTCACGAAGTTCAGCCGGCGACGCTGAACAAGAAGCCAATCCTTGCGGTGGGACGGCAGCACAGGTTGCGCACAGAGCGATTCACGTTTGGAGTGGTCCATTGATGCAGCACGCAATTGTTGGTCATTGCGGCTGGCTCATGCCGGGAATAAGTTACCGGTAGACTCTGGCACCGGCTTGCCGACAAAGTACAACAACGAGCAGTTTCTTCAGCCATTGGTGGTGAATGGAAAGCTTTGGGGTGGCCAGAAGGAATAGTTGGATTGTATTTAGACAGGAATTTGGAAGTGCCTCCCGGCGTGAGCCTGAAGGCTGTCACCTTTGTCGGTTACACGACCCTGCTCCTCCGGCTAGAGTGTGGGCTGGGCCGCAATCCATCGCGGCCCACCATGGCGAATTAATTAGCAATTATGCCGTTCACCCCGGCAGATGCACGAAAACTGCCGCGTTCTCCCAGTGCCGTCAACAATCCATCCTCACCGATAGCGAAAATACTCACGACACCAGTTCCCGAATCCAGGCTGTAGAGAAACCTGCCATCTGAGGTGACCGCGAGGTCGAGATTTGTGCTACCTGTGGGCAGAGTAGCGAGAACAGTCCCCGCCAAAGGAGCCAGTGAACCATCGGGCGAAATTGTGAATCCTGATATGGTGGAGGTTCCCGCGTTTGATGTATAGACGACCTTGCCATTTGGAGTCACCGCCAGCCAGCAGGTTGCGGCTCCGAGAGTTGGAACGCTCGCGCTCACGGCGGAGAGGGAGAGGTTGGGAAGAAGGGCATAAGAAGAAATAGCGGATGCGCTGTTCCCGCCGGCAGGGCCGGTCTCAGCGACCAGTGCCGCACCATTCGGCGCGAAGAACACAGCGAACGTGCCTGGTCCGACCGCCGGATTCACCACAATCGGACCAAGGGTCCCGTCTGCATGAACCTGGTATGCGTCGATTCTGTTCGTAGCCTTTTCTGTGATTAGGAGCGTATGGCCATCGGGACTAAATGAAAGAGAACCTGGCGCCGAGTTCGCTGTTGTAAGAAATGCGAGTGAGTTGCGGATTTGTTTGAGCTTACCGTTGCGATCTAGATAAAAACCCACAACGTTGCTGGTTCCGCCCGCGTTTACCACGTACACGAGATTTCCGTGTTGAGCCACGGCGACAGGCTCACTGCCATCACAAGGGGTCACGTCCACGAGTTCGAGCAAAGCCTGGTGAACCCGGAATACCGAGATTTCTCCACTACCAGCGTTAACCGCCAGCAAGAAGGTATGATCTTCCGTGATCGTTAGTGATCCCTGGGATGCGAGTGGATCGATTGTGCCACCACTTCCCCGCCCACCCGTTGAAAAACGCCTGCTGCGCCCCAATGAGCCATCTGTGTTTCGTTCGTAAGCGATGATTTCGTTCTTATCCGCAGCGTTCGTCATTACGAAAACCGCACCGGCTCCGGCTTGAGCGTTGCTTCGAGTTGGCAATCCCAATGAAATTGCCAAGATTGACATCAACACAATGCGATTGATATTGACCACCGTCGTCTCCTGATTGCATAAATTGGGATCTGTTGGATCCGTGTTGCGCAGAGGAGATGTTGGCGCCCAATGGAAGTTACGAACTGATGTCAATAGCTTGTCAAAAATATTGAATGGGCCAGATTCTGTCACCAATCGTTCACTCGTGAATCAAATCCTTAACCGTGAAGCTGGAGACTCCGATTGCGATCGCGGACCTGTTTGAGGCGCATCTTTGCGTGAGCGATCTCGATCGGTCGATCCGGTTCTATGGCGAGCAACTCGGTTTACCGCTGGCGCATGTTGTGCCGGCACGCAACGTTGCTTTTTTTTGGATCGGCGCACCGGGGAAATCGATGTTAGGCCTTTGGGCAGAAATAGCTGTCGCGGGTAGCCGAGCTGCTCATCTGGCTTTTCAAGTGGAGCTGGCCGATCTTCATGCGGCGCCTTCACGTTTAGGGAACGCAGGCATCAAGCCGCTGGACTTTGCCGGTGCACTGACCGAGGAACCGGTAGTGTTGGCCTGGATGCCGGCGGCCTCCGTTTACTTCCGCGATCCCGATAATAATCTGCTCGAGTTCATCACGATGCTGCCCGGTCCTGCGCGCCCAGATTTGGAAGTCCTGCCCTGGAGCGACTGGGTTCGGCGCACTTCAGTGCCATAGTTTGAGGTTGCATAGAATGTTTAAGACAAATTGTCCCGATAAATTGCTACACGAAGGCTGGGCGCTGCTGCCGCTACGTATAATTCTGGGGTTTGGCTTTGCTGCCCACGGGTATGCAAAGCTCAATCGTGGACCGGAAATCTTCGCTACTATTCTCCATTCCATCGGCGTCCCGCATCCGGTGGCTATGGCGTGGATGACCTCTCTTGTGGAATTCCTCGGGGGAATTTGCTTAATCGGGGGAGCCTTTGTTCTGCCTTTGAGTCTGCCACTAATCGCCATTATGTTGACCGCGATGGTCACCGTCCATTGGCCCTACGGGTTCTCTTCGGTCCGACTTCAAGCGATTACTAACGAGGGGGCAAAGTTTGGACCGATCGGGTACGAGATGAATCTCCTCTATATCGCGGGACTTATCACACTCGCACTCGGCGGATCGGGTGCGCTGTCTGTTGACCGATACATAAGTCGAAAAACGAGAGAAAGACAGGAGCTCATTTCTGTGGAATCGTCTTCGGACTGAAGGGCTGGTCCCGTGAGCAAGTTATGATCACCGCACATATAATCGGCGTCGCATCGCGACCCGAGCTTCGGGGTCGAGACCTCGACGTTCCTCCTCCTGGAGTATTGAAAGCATTATTGGGCTGAGTTCCTCGCATGCAACCAGTTCGAATCCGAGCCGTAAGTAGAATGGCATGTTCCACGGCACTGTTCGAAAGGTCGTCAGCGTCAAAGCATGATGTCCAGCTTTCGTCGCCCAACCGCAAACTGCCATAGTCAGCCTCGTACCCAGACCGCGACAGCCGTGTTCGGGATGAACGTCGATCTCCTGAAGGTGAGCGGCGTTTGGTTCGAGCAGTCTTACGTGCGCGAACCCGACCGGACGATCCCCGCTGAGCGCTACCCATAACAATCCACGCTCTTGGGCATACCGCATCTCCTGTTCGCTCGTTGCTTCCTTCAGCACCCTCTCAGGTGCATAGCCGGCAAGAAGTTGGGCAGCTGCGAGTTCTATTGCGGAGAGCAGGGGTATATCCTGCTCTCTCGCTAGAGCGATTTTGTACATAAGTCTGCGATCTTGTGTCTCGAACTTCCGATTGGGCTCTATACGCAGCGGCGAAATCGTAGATGGCAAGTGCTACCTCTGAGCACATTCTGCGAGGCGACCAGCACCTTCTGAGCATTAACCCTCGTCAACTAGAACATTCTGACTGAGTCGTCCTTCGCTTCCGCCGACAGCCGTGTTACGAGACTATAGCCGTCTTATCGCCGTAATGGACGCCACGTCATAGCCCATGCGCCGATGATAGAACTCACGGGCATGATTGTTTGCGGCATGATATTCCAACAATGCGAACTCCGCCCCCTGTCCACGCCCCCAATCTTCGGCCGCTCGTAGTAGTCGGCCACCGATCCCGTGTCTCTGGGCTCCCTTGCTTACGGCGATTTCCAGGATCTGGCAGTAGACCAGCTCCCGGTGCATTGGATCGGGCGACCGTTCGAGGCGGGCATCTATGAATCCAAGGATCTCCCCCTTTTGTTCAGCTACAAGGGTGATGCATTCCGCACTTGCTTGGGGCGGATGGTGTCGACCTTCTCGGTAGCGCGCCGATATTGTCCCAAGGGCAGGGGCCGAATACCTTTCAGGATCAAGGCGAGCGTGATACTCGGCACTCTCCAGGAAGATGCGCGCGATAGCGACAGCATCCCCTGAAACCGACGAGCGGACAGATATGAGTGATTGATCCATTTCAACGAACTCTCGTAGCACCGACTATCGTGGATGCACCAACTCGAAAAAAGTGACAACCAAACTGCTTTGTTTGTAAGACTTCGCACATTCTTTGTCACTTTCGGGGATTTTGTGACTCAACTGGGGCATGAGGTGCTGCGGTCAGGGGTCCGCGTGCGTTTGGTGGAAGCCGGAAATCACTGTCAGGGCTGCATCTTTCGGGATGGTAGCCATCTGCTCTCGACAGCTTTGCGTGATCGCATCGACGAGATCTCCAGAAACATTCCTGGATTCTTTATTGGCCGTTACGATATCCGGTACGCAAGTGACAAAGCATCTCGAGAGCGGCAGGTTTAAGATCATTGAACTCAATGGTGCTGCATCGGAAGCGACGAATATCAAAACTCGCTTGAGTCCCAATCTATTCCATGGGAACGGCGCCAATGGTGCTCATCTAGCCTTTCCGATGCCGAGGCCGAACAGCGTCGAGGAACCACTCTTCCTCTGGCCTTGCGAGAGAGTGACACCGGCTCGGGGCCATGACTCCGGAAACTTCACCGCTCACACCTGCCAGGCGATCGGGCATTCAGCACTTGTGTGCACCGCGGCGATGTCGAAACTGTGCGCTATACCGAGTTGACCCGCACTGACCGGCGTGTCGAGTGCGAGTATCTTGTCGGCAGTCCGTGCCAAGTGGGCGCCTCGCCCCATTGTGTGTCCATCACGCGATCACCGCTGTCACGAGTTAAGAAACGGTTCCGTTAGCAACTCGCTTCCGACTTCTTACCCCCGCTCTAAATGGCAATTCAGTCGACACGCGCCCAGTACTGGCACAGCCTAGCGTTGCGCCGGTCCAGAAGTGGCGACACGCCTTGGTTGCGTGTAACCTTTCCTCGACTCCCGAATCACACTCAAGTTGACGTTCGTTCCTCCGGAGATCTCCATGTATCGCCGTGTCAATCAGCGAAAATTCAAGAGCATGAACCGTCGTGAGTTGCTCAAGCTCACTCCTGTCGTCGCTTTGGGCGCATTTGCGATTCCGGCTATCCAACGGCCGTTGCTGCGAGTTGGACTGGGTTTCAGCGACTGGGCCTCCAAAGTACTATTTCGCTCGGGCCATCTTGCGACCACATTCTCTGATTCGGAGCTCACGCCAATCGAGAAGTTTCCAATCAATGACTACGACGTCGATGACCCCGGAGTTGACTTTGACCGCTGGAGTCTCACAGTGACCGGCGCCGTCCAAAAGCCGGGCGATTACAAACTTGATCAAATTCAGACGCTCCCGAAATTCCGGCAGAACACGCGTCACGTTTGCGTCGAAGGCTGGGACGTGATCGGCCGCTTTGGAGGTGCGCGACTCTCCGATTTCTTGACGTATATTGGGGCTGATCTCACGGCTCGTTATGTTTACATCGAATGTGCTGACGATTACTACGAATCGCTCGACATGGCTACAGCGCTGCACCCTCAGACCTTGCTCTGCTACGAAATGTACGACCAGCCGCTCACGCGTGAACACGGTGCGCCGCTACGGCTCAACGTTCCAACCAAGGTCGGCTACAAGCAGGCGAAATATCTGACAGACCTGAAGGTTACCAATGTGCTTCAGCGCGTCGGCTATTGGGAGGATCAGGGTTATTCGGAGTTTTACGGACTCTAGTGACGAGAGGAATCCACATGGCAAAACCAGCTGTCGTAATTGAGAATACGAAGAACGATGAAGTGAGCGAGGCCATCTACGAGCATCCGTTCATCGTGCGTCTTTGCCATTGGGTGAACGCGGTGGCCTTGTTTGTGATGGTCGGAAGCGGGCTACAGATTTTTCGTGCATTTCCAAGTTTCGGCTCAAAAATACCAGAAAAGGTCCTGATCAACTGGCCGAAATCTCTCGCCATAGGTGGGTGGCTCGGAGGTGCGCTGCAGTGGCACCTGACATTCATGTGGATCTATATCGGCAGTGGCCTCGCGTATCTGGTGTACCAGATCTTCAGCGGCAACTATAAACAGATATTGTTTGCGCGCAGTGACATTGCCGGAGTTTGGCCTATGGTTCGACACTATTTCTTTTTCGGGCCGAAGCCGCCCACGCGAGAAGCCTACAACGCATTGCAGAAACATGCGTACACGTCAGTCTTCATTCTGGGCGTGCTATCGGTTGCCACGGGCTTCGCCATCTGGAAGCCCATCCAATTTTCATGGCTGGCGTGGATGATGGGTGGTTTTCATTACGCCCGCTTGTGGCACTTCATCATCATGTGGGCGATGCTGGCATTCGTCTTTGGACACCTTGTCATGGTTGTCCTGCATGGCTGGAACAACTTTGTTTCCATGCTGACCGGGTGGAAAAAGGACCCTGAATACGTTGCGAAGTAGCAGTTGTAAACGAGTGACTCTGAGTCTTGCAGTGAGGGCGAATGGCCGCAGGCACGGGACCGCTGGAACACCCAGCCCAACAGGATTACGAACAACGGCTGATCCAGCGCATCAGGGATGGCGAGCACGAAGCATTTTATGAGCTGATACGGCCCTATGAGCGACGTGTGTATGCCGCGGCACTGGCTCTTCTTCGCAACGACGCCGATGCTGAAGATTGCGCTCAGGAGGCCGTGCTCAAGGCGTTTAAGAACATTCGCCAGTTTCGCAGCGAAGCGAGGTTCAGCACTTGGCTCATACAGATCGCCATCAATGAGGCACGTATGCGAAGAAGAAAGCAGCGCACCGATCTCATGGAGCCGATCGAACAGGACGAACGTAATGAGAGTTCCTACGCTCCACGGGAGTTCGCTGATTGGCGCGAGATTCCATCAGAAGCGCTTGAACGAAAGGAAGTTCGGGAGAGATTAGCTGCGGCGCTCGGCTCCATTGGCGAAATCTACCGTGAGGTTTTTATTTTGCGCGATATGGAGCAGTTGAGTATTGACGAAACAGCCAAGGCGCTGGGAATTTCGACAGCGTCCGTTAAGACCAGATTGCTGCGCGCACGGCTCATGTTGCGCGATTTATTGGCACCCGGTCTCGGCGGCTCCTGGAGTCGAAATCTTTCATTCGCTAAGGGGGCAAAGCCATGGTAGTCAATTGCGAACAAGTATGGAGCGAGATTTCGAACTATCTGGATGGTGAAGTTGATTCTGAATTGCGTGCCGCTATCGAAGAGCATGTTCGTGGATGCCAACACTGCACGGCCGTGCTGGAAGGTACTCGCAACGTGATTCAACTGTATGGCGATGAGCGCATGATGGAGGTACCCCTCGGTTTCAGCCGGCGTCTGCATCAGCGATTGGAGAGTGACCTAACACCGAGTAGGAGAAGCTTCCTTGGCTGGGCAGTTGCCGCAGCCGCATCGTTGTTGGTCGCTGGTGGAATTGAAGTGGCACGATCATCAGTTTTTAGCCGCCCAAGCCTGCGCTCCGAACACGCTCGACCTTCCAACCGCGTGCTTCCAGACATGATGGTGATTGTTGCGGATGATGGCAAGACCTTTCACGTCGCCGGCTGCCCATTCATTCACGACAAAACGCGATTGAGAACCATCCGTGCTCAGGAAGCAGAGAAAGAAGGTTATGCCCCGTGTGTTCGCTGCATGAAGAAGTACATCGACGCTACAGCGAGTTCGCGGCCCAGCCACGACGAACTCCGTGGTGAAAATACGCATCTCGGATGATTCGGTAGCTGAAGGGCACGTCTCTACTGGAGGTTTTGGGTAGCTGGAGGCCCCTTTCGCAGCTACCCTAACTAACGAGAACGAGACTCCTAGTTCTGCTTCGGACTGTCGTTTTTCATTGTGTCGTCGTGCTTCATGTTGTCATCATTCTTCATTTTGTCGTCTTTCTTCATGCCGTCTTTCTTGGTTTTGGGTTTCTTTTTGCTCGCCTTTCTGTCGTTCATTTGGTCGTTTTTCATTTCATCGTGTTTCATGTTGTCGTCGTGCTTCATCTGGTCCTGCTGCGATTGGTCCTGCTTCATACTGTCTCCAGACTGGGCCGTCGCTGCGAACGGCACGGCAAGGAAGCACGTCAACATCAGTTTGCATAGCGTTTTCTTCACGATTCGTCTCCTCTTTTGGATTGGGAATTCTCCGGACACTCTTGCCCGTAGGACAGTAGGGATGCGCAACACTGGTGAAAGTTACAGTGCCGGGTGCGTGAAGCCAGGTTTCAGTGATTACCCTGAAACTTTTTAGGGAGCCTAGGCTCTAATTAAACGGTCAATTTTGGTTGGCTCCAATTGGAGGTACTATGAGGCAGTTTCTTTTGCGTGTTTTTGTTGTTGGTGGGGCATTTTTATCTTTCAGCTCCGTGCTCTGCAACGCGGCAGATCGAAATGTGTTCTCCGTACCTGCCCCGTCCGTTGATGTCGCTCTCGCCAGTGGCAAGAGCGATCAAACCGCCGTTTTCGCTGGAGGTTGTTTTTGGGGAATTCAAGCTGTGTTCCAGCATGTAAAGGGCGTGATTAGTGCAACGTCAGGGTATTCGGGGGGAGCTTCTGCAACCGCTGAATATGAGCTGGTGAGCACGGGGAAGACCGGGCACGCAGAGTCGGTAAAGATCACCTACGACCCGTCCCAAATCACATACGGAAGACTATTGCAGATATTCTTTTCAGTCGCACACGATCCCACACAGCTCAATCGGCAAGGTCCTGATGAGGGTACTCAGTATCGATCGGCAATTTTCTACACCGGCGACGAACAAAAGCGAATTGCGGAAGCCTACATCGCCCAGCTCAGCCAAGCCAAGGTCTTCTTACGGCAGATCGTCACTCAAGTCGTTCCGCTGAAAGCGTTTTATCAGGCAGAGGCTTATCACCAGGATTATGCAACTCGCCATCCTGACAACCTGTATATCGTCTATAACGATGCCCCGAAAGTCGCCCATCTCAAGCAGCAGTTCCCGGAACTGTACAAGAATTAAATCGCCGCTGAAGGAACGACCGAGGCTAAGACTCGATCGTTCCTCTGGCCGTTTCTTACGCCGCGGTTGCCTGCCCGCTTATGGTTCGCTGAAGGAACGCCTTGATCGTGTCCGCAATTTCGGTAGCGTGTGTTTCCAACGCGAAGTGGCCTGTTTCATAGAAGTGGACCTCGGCATTTGGATTGTCACGCTTGAACGCCTCCGCGCCGGGTGGAAGAAAGAACGGATCATTCTTTCCCCACACAGCAAGGAGCGGCGGCTTGCTCGTGCGAAAGTAATCCTGGAATTTGGGATACAGCGCCACGTTGCTTGCGTAGTCCAGGAAAAGGTCGAGTTGAATCTCGTCGTTGCCGGGCCGGGCCAGCAGCGCGGCATCGAGCGTGTAGCTTTCCGGCGCAATCTGTGACGCATCCGCCACGCCGTGCGTATATTGCCATTTGGTGGCTTCGGGCTTCAAGAACTCGCGCAGCGCGTTGCGGTTTTCCTCCGTGGGTTCTTTCCAGTACCTCTGGATCGGGTTCCACCCTTCGCTTAAGCCTTCTTCGTAGGCATTTCCGTTCTGCGAAATGATGGCGGTGATGCGCTCCGGATACGCCAAAGCCAGGCGCAAGCCCACAGGCGCGCCGTAGTCGAAGACGTAAACAGCGAAGCGTTCCAGCCCGATCGCCTCAGTGAACTTCCCGATCACTTTGGCCAGGTTCTCAAAGCTGTAGCGGATGGTTTTGCGGTCAGGAGTGATGGAAAAGCCGAAACCCGGCAGATCGGGCGCGACCACGTGGTAATGTTCAGCCAGGGCTGGGATGAGGTTGCGAAACATATGCGAAGAAGTGGGAAAGCCATGCAACAGAAGAATGGTGGGAGCCGATCTGGCGCCGGCTTGGCGGTAAAAGATCTTCTTGCCGTCAAACTCGGCAAAGTGATAGCTAGTCATGGTGGGTCTCCTTATTTAGGCTCTTACAGCATTTTGCTTGCCTACCGCATCAGATTAACTAACCGATACAAAGATTCATTATCGGTGTTGGACATTACAAAGGATGGCGATGAAACCGGTCGAGCGCATAGGAGGTCCTGATTGGACAGGCGGCTTCCTCTTTGTTGGCAATGAGTTAATTCTGGATTTCGTGAATACCCGTCCCGTACAGGATGGCGAGGCGACCGAGTTGTTGCCGGACTTTGCATCACTCGTTCGGTGGTTTCGAGCTGCCGGGATATTGAATGAGCATCAGGCAGATGAGCTAGCGAAAAAATGGGCGGAGTCTACTGCTGGCAAGCGGGCTGTGGAGCAGATGCGGCAGTGGCGTGAGCGGCTCAGGAAGCAGCTGATCGCATGGGAAGAAGGAGGTTCCGTTCATCCGGCGATGGTGGAAGAAGTGAACCAGTTGATGGCGGAGCATCCCATGCGCTTCCGATTAAGTTCGAAAAAAAAGCCCACCACCGAACTCTGGTTTGAACCGCATCAGCCCGAAGACCTGTTTGCACCACTGGCCCACAGCGTGGCCACGCTCGTCGCCGAGGTAGACCGAAATCGCGTGCGAAAGTGCGGGCAATGCGTGCTGCACTTCCACGACACGAGCAAGAAAGGGACGCGGCGCTGGTGTAGCATGCAGCTGTGCGGAAACCGCCTGAAGGTAGCAGCTTACGCGCGACGGAAACGATTGAGCGAATAAATCCGTCATCCAGTTACTAATTAGGCAGTTGCCGTTTTAGCCACTCCCCACCTTGCGTACGAACAGCCTCGCTTGCTCCGTTCACCTTTGTATAAGCGGTAATGAATGGACCGAGAAGCCACGGCCAAGCGGTTCCCTGATGAGCGCCGTCCCGCTCGGCAGGTAGGCCGGTGTAATGGCCGCGGTACTGTGAATCCTGCGGAGAGAGGCTCATATTCTGGCGGTGTCTGCCGACACCGTTTAGGCAAATGAGAAGCTTTGTTTAAACGGACACGTTATCAACACGGAAGTGTCGAAAGAGAACAGCGGAAGAAGGGTACCGCGGTTTGGGTCTACCGATCGTGGGAAGAAGACATCAACGTTCCTTGGAAATACTTGAAAGATAGGCACAAGCACTCCGCCTACGGAGTTCCCACCGAAATACCCAAACTGCACTGGCAAGTACGCTTGCGCCACATCCGGTCATCAACAACGACATACGCGTTTAAGCGCGCCGGCAAAAACGTTCTGCTATGACGGTGTATCTTTCGGAGGGGACCAAAACGGATCAAAGTCAAACGGTCGAGGATATCTGTCCCATAAACCCGGTGTCCGTTGACTCGATGTGCGGGCGGCAAAACGCCGATACTTTCGTAGAACCGGATTGTCGTCGGCTTGATACCAGCATGCTGCGCCACTTCCGAGATCCTCATGAGAAACAGTCTAGGTATCGCTTGACGTCCAGTCCACTGGAACCTCTAGCGTAAGGATCGTCGACCCCGACGCAGGTTTGAGTTCCCAGGTGGAAATCCAAGAAGGAGTGCTATGAACAAAAGTAAGTTATCGATCCTGGTGTCGCTTCTAAGTTTGACTTTATCTCTGCGAGCCAAGACACGCTTCAACAGCATCAAGAAGCGAAGCACCACGAGGAGGAAAAAATGCCCGCACACGACCCGCATGCGATTAGACATGGTCCGGCAGGATTTAAAACCGAATTTGAGAATGAATTCGTCCAAGTCGTGCGAATTAGAATCGGGCCTCACGAAAAACTCCCCATGCATGATCTGACGCCACGCGCTGTAATTCTATTGACTGACCAGAACCTAAAAATAACTTTCCCAAATGGCGACACGAGAGAAGAACACCACAAGGCCGGGGAGACCATGTGGTTGTCAGCGCAAAGGCACTCCGGAGAAAACATGAGCGATCAGCCCATCGAATTCATCGCGA
>DATNEX010000166.1:0-4430 GCA_035606605.1 Terriglobales bacterium | reverse complement strand
CAGGCAATACTCTTTGCGTGTGTTTGCGAGCCGCGAACTCAGTTCAGGAAAAGCTTCCCGGCCGTCTTGGGTTCTGATCTGATGATAGGTAGTCGTTCCCTCACGGGAAGATGCACTAGAAATGGGTTATGTCAGGATAGGCGGTTTGAACGAAGCCGCAGGCGCCGCGGACGCTACGGTTTTGGCTTTCGAGTAGCTATTCAGCCGGTGTAAATTGTTTGCCACGGGGAGGCATTCGCGCCTATGACGCGACCCACCGTCGAAGTGGCCGACATCGTCCGCGCCAAGGGCCGGCAGTATCTCGAACATTACCAGGCGAGTGTCAGCTATCAGCAACTGAAGGCATATCGGGCTGTAGAGCGCTGTCGCACCGCGGCTCTTGGCGGACATAAGGACAAGTGTGTGGGCTGCGCATACGAGGCACCCCACTCTTACAACTCCTGCCGTTCACGATGCTGTCCCAAGTGCCAGGCGCAGGAACGCCGGCGATGGCTCCAGGCACAGCAGCAGGATCTACTCAACACCAACTACTTCCACGTCGTGTTCACCGTGGCGCACGAACTGAACCCGCTGGCACTGACATCTCCCAGGCCATTTCTCGACTTGCTTTTCGAAGCGAGTTCCCAGGCCCTGCTCGAAGTCGCCCGGAACCCTAAATGGCTCGGCGCTGAGATTGGATTTCTCTCTATCCTGCACACCTGGAGTCAGACTTTGCTGGGACACTACCACATCCATTGCGTGGTCCCCGGCGGTGGGCTGTCGCCAGATCATCAGCGCTGGATTTCAACCAACCACCCACGATTCCTTCTGCCCGTTGCGGTACTGCACAACGTCTTCCGCGAGAAGTTCCTTGCCGGAGTTCGCCATCTCTACCGCAAGAACCTGCTCGACCGCCGCGGTCCCGCCGCCGATTTCGATGATCCAGCCTTGTTCGAACAACTGATCCAGAAGCTGGCCAAGAAGGACTGGTACGTCTACGCCAAGCATCCCTTCGGCGGACCGCAACATGTGCTCCGTTATCTCGGCCGTTACACCCACCGCATGGCTATATCCAACCACCGCATTACCGCTTTCGACGGCGAAGAAGTCAGCTTCCGCTGGCGCGATTATCACCACGGCGGAATCCAGCGTGTCATGCCCCTCAGCGCCGTCGAGTTCCTGCGCCGCTTCTTCCTGCATGTGCTTCCCAGGGGTTTCGTGCGCATCCGCCACTATGGCCTACTGTCGAACCGTTTCCGAAAACAGCTGCTGCCCCTGGCCCGCACCCTGCTCGCCCAACAGGGCTGCGAGCCATTGCCTCTGCCACAACCCCCGGACTGCGATCTCTGGCATTGTCCGCGTTGCGGCGCACCCATGCGCGTCGTTGAACGCTTCACCCGAGCAGAACTCTATTTCGCAAACGTAGATTCTTCATGACCGCCGCCGCCAACCCGCGCTGCCGGCTTGCTCCCCGCACGTCTTCACCCACGTCTGCCCTCAGACCACAGAACAGCTCCAGCAACACCTTCAACAGCATCCTGAAATCGACTCCTTCCTGCTCGCGAAGCCATCGGCTGATGGATTTCCATCACCGGCGGAGAAAAATCAACTCACAAAACATCTCAACCAAATACCAAACGCTATTCAATAGCCATAATCCCAATCAATATCACCGCGACCACGGCGCCTGCCGCTTCCTTCTTACCTCCTAATCGAAAACGTCTCGAAAACAAATCTCACCCTCGTGTCGAAGTCCTGCGCGAGACGTTTCCGATGTAGGCTAGCGGTCACTCAGGTGCATCACGCAATTCGAAATGAAGTCTCCCAAGAGCGCATCATTCTGATTGAATGCTCGTATAGACTTAAGGCTCGCTCAGCAGATCCGTGAGATATAGTCGATCATTCTCAACGGTGGGCCTGCACATTCGAAGTGAAAAGGAGAACTTGATGAAGTTCATGATTGCTTGGAAGATTCCCCCAGCTCTCTACAAAGCCGCAATCGACAGATTCCTTAGCACGGGCGCGCCCGACCCCGCAGGCGTCAAGACCATCGGACGTTGGCACGTACCCGGGTCCTCTTACGGATGGCATGTGGTCGAAGCAGAGGCGGCGGGAGTGGCTGAGCTTGAGTCAACGTGGGGCGATCTTTTGGAACTGCAGATAACGCCCGTGATTGAAGACACCGAGGCTGCAAGCAGCATGGCCAAGGTGCACAGAAAATAGCACAGCAGCCGCTGCCAATTGACCGACATCGCAAAATCCAACCAGATGATGGTTGCTCGAAGTTGCGCCTTAGTATCTCGGAATCGGTTATGTCTGGATCGTCGGATATACGGACATAGCCAGAAATTTGGATGTTCGTGGCGAGTCAGATCCAGAGAGCCGGTGTCGGCTCTTCGTCGCCTTCGGTACGTTTTCGGCCATCTGGATGGCGGATGGGCCGCTACCCCCATCAAAACGGCATGTGCAGATGATGGTGGGATTCTGAATCCTTGCCGATGTAAGCTTTGCTTTTCTCAACATCGGTTAGATCGCTGTAGGTGTGGGTTTCATCGGAATTCGATTCGGAGTTGGTGAACGAAAAGCTGTTGTCCGACATGTTTCGTAATTTCCCCGTGCTCTCGTTTCCGTCGCGAAAGCGAAGCCGCAGGAACGTTCCCTTGGGGAATTTGGCGAGCTTGCTCTCCATTTTTTTGGCGTGTTTCTCAAGGCTCTTTGCGGAAACAGCGTGAGCCGTCGGCAGGCTCATACTGAAGGCGAAAACGAGCGCCATCGAAACGAGCGATTTTCTTGCCAGCGAATGAATCGTCATAACGCCTCCAGGCAACTAAAGCAAAAGCAACACGGAAAAGGGAATTGTACGGCCATTTTGCTTCGGCCGCCTGGCTGAATGGCGGCCTCCGTCACCTTTCGTAACGTTTCTCTCCCGCCTTGATCTCCGTCTCAAGCTGGTTCTGCTTCGGAGGCAGCGGGCAGGTGGCGAAGTCGGTGTAGGCGCAAGGCGGGTTCTCCAATTTATTAAAGTCGAGCACCAGGTTGCCGGGCTGGCTTAAACCGTGATCGGGCAAACCGGTATGCAGGAATCTGCCGCCTCCGTAGGTCGAGCTTTTGCTGGTCTCGTCGCGCAGGATGAAGAACAGGCTCTTGCCCGTCGGGTCCTCAATCACGGGCTCAAGCTGCATGATCTTGCCGTTTAACAGGAACATTGCCAGGCCCGGTGCGGGCAATTTCAGCACCGTGCCAATCACAGTGGGGATCTCCTGAACGATGGGCGGTTTGAAAGGAACCCAGCGCGCGGTGACCAGGAACACGGGGTCGGACGGATACCAGCTAAGGCCTTTAAAGCCGGTTCGTAAAGGGGATTCCGCATTTTTAATGCGCAGCACAAAGCGGTCGCCACGCTTGAGAACAGCAAAGCTGAATTCATGCCACGTCATGACCGAAGTATTGGTTCCGTCCACCCGAAGTGAGCCTTCGCGGGCAGGCTTGCCGTCCACCGTAAAGTCAGGCGGGAATCCTCCGGCAGGCGACAGAAGCTGCACGATTGCAGATTCGGGAGTGTTCGCGTTTGCCGTGGGACCGGCATGGGCGCCCCCCATCACGGTTAAAAGAGCCAGATGTGCGGGAACCTGATTGGGAAGATGGATGGTATTGTCTGTGGCGGAGCCAATCGTGTTGACGCCGGGCTTTAGCCATTCGAGCCCCGCCAGCGTTAGCCAGCCGTCGCGTGCAGAAACCTGCATCTCCCTTTGCTCACGCCAGGCCTTAAGGTTCTGCTGCCACGATTGCATCTCGAGAGTGTTGGCCGCAGCACTCGGCGTAGATGCAGCTTGCGCGCGCGCCATCGGTGGAGCAGGAGTGCAGATTGCGAGGGCCAGGATCACGGCGGTGGTTAGAAGTCGTTTTGTTTTGTGGTTCTGATGGATCTTCGGCATAGCGGGTCTGCGCATCACCATCTTCTACTTTCATAGCGCCTACGGGCAATGAGTGAAAGCTGCGCGGATCCCGTATATAGAGCTCTTAGCCGTTCATTTGGGTCCTTGACATTGCAATTAGTTCCTACCTACAATTTAAAGAAAGGAAGGTGTATTCTCCTCCATTTAATCGCTTTTCCGACAAAGGTTTAGCGGATATGTCCCGGGTTGCGGCCGCACCTGGCCGGGTAGTTTAGAGCATAAAGGCACCAGGGATGGAGGGTTGGGGAAATGCCTGATCTACGCCTGAGCCCGCGCGAGCGGTTGGTACTTACAGCAGTTATCGAGATGTATATCGCCACGGGCGAACCGGTGGCATCGCAGGCGGTTGCTCGTCTTTTTGCCGATCGCGAGGGCCTCAGTTCGGCAACCATTCGCAATGTAATGGCTGTTTTGGGCGATGCCGGATTGCTTGAGCAGCCTCACACTTCGGCGGGCCGGATTCCGACTGCCGCGGCCTTTCGCTTTTACGTCGAG
>DATNEX010000153.1:0-133500 GCA_035606605.1 Terriglobales bacterium | reverse complement strand
TGCAGAACTTCTCCAGTGCGCCGGGTGAATCCTCGACATGAATCAGGACGAGGTCGTACAAATTAGGCCGCCACCAACTTCGCGCTTCGCTTATGTCGGTGGCACAATCCACTTCAACCCCGAGCTTCCTCATCGTCTCCGAACGCAAGTCACGTTTAGCCCGTGAGGTGTCAACCAGCAAGACCCGGTTCTTTTTGGGGGATATTCCAGGTGGCTTGCTGGGTTGGGGCATACCGGAAGAAATACTCATTTCCCGACACCCTTCCCTTCAGGAGCAGGGACAGCGGAAACCTTACCCTGGGCTCCGGCCGATGCCAATCGTTCCCGATTTCGGGCACGACGAGCAATTCGATCCTTACGTTTGCGGTGAAATCTCGCCTTATCGCCGTTGATTGCGGACATGAGAGCTCCTTGTCTTGCTGCCGCCCGAGGACACAATTTGCGAAGCGCGATCATCGCAACGTCAGGGGAGCTTAGCTAATTTCTTAATCGCGAAGGCGGGCGCAAAATGTCTTCGAGGTCAAGAGTTGAGGGTGTACGCGCGGAGAGCCTTTTGCTCTACTGCGCCTTGGACGCCTTTCCGTCGCTTTCTTTGACGTCGCGGTCGAGTTGCTCGATCAGGATCGCGGGAGATTCTAAGTGGTCGTTGACGATTGCCATGGCTTCGCGGGGCTGGTTCTTGCGAGCGCGCTCCACTCCTCGCTACATTCATAGTACTCGACCACTGCAAAAAGGCCTAATCTGTGGCACGCCAGCAAATGCCAAGCTTGAAAACAAAGGAGTTGCGAGCCGCACGATTTGAGGATTTGCTATTTTCGCTGCAGCCACTTAGGCTTCAGAGGTGCGTTAGACCGAATCGGTCGTGAGCAGCATCTCGCCTCAACAGCAAGGTAACCTGCGCAAGTTCTCTTCCGACTCTCTCCAGCGTAATTTCACAAAGGAACACCAAGTACAAACAAATGGAAACAGGAACAGTAAAGTGGTTCAATGACGCCAAGGGCTACGGCTTTATCAGCCGGAAGTCGGGTGATGACGTTTTCGTGCACTTCTCAGCCATCCAGGCCGGCGGCTTTCGCAGCCTACAGGAAGGCCAAACCGTGCAATTCGATGTGACCAAGGGTCCCAAGGGCTGGCAAGCGGAGAACGTTCGCCCCGCATAACACCGCAAAAGGGCGGCCGGGAGGCCGCCCTTTTTCATCTTTCTATTCTTCAGCGTCCTTTGTGGCTTTCGAGCCATCGCAAGAATTCCTCACACAAATTGCCTTTCACGGTCCCTCGGACCAGGCTGGACATGAAATTCCATGGTGCGGTGGCTTTTGAATTGTCAAATATGGAAATGCCGCCCGCAACTGCCTGTGGCTTTCTTCTAATGACTCAAACCCTGACCGAATCAACGCAGCATGCGCTTGTTGTTCGCCCGGCGCACGTGCCTTCGAGGCCTACAGCCCTAGGCAAATGAAGCCACTATGCGCTTGCCGCTGTCGAAAATCGATGCTGGCGCATCCGTGTGACCTTGCGTACTACGTAGTGAGGCCGCCCCTTTGCTTCTTCGTACACTCGACCGACATACTCTCCAATTATTCCGAGAAAGAACATGTTGATACCAGAAAGAAAGGTCACTGCAAGAATTAGAGCAGTGAACCCTTGCGGAGAGTGCAGCCAGAATTTTACGTAGAGAGAATAGGTCGCATAGAGGATGGAAAGGGCACTTGCAATCGCGCCGGTCAGCGAAGCCGCGCGCAAGGGAACAATCGAAAAAGCAAAGATGCCATCCGACGCTAGCTTCAGGAGGCGTAGAGCACTGTATTTCGTCCGACCAGCAGGACGTGCATCGCGTTCGATAGGAATGCCAATCTGGCGAAAACCAACCCAAGTTCGCAATCCCCGGATGTAGCGATGATGCTCCGGCATTTTCCTGATTTCATCAATGACGCGGTTCGACATAAGGCCGAAGTCTCCCGAGTCGAGGGGCAGATGTATCGACGACAGCGCTGCGATGATGCGGTAAAAGAGGTAGTAACATGCTCGAAGCCACCAAGGCTCCTTTCGGTTCACACGACGGGCAAAAACCACGTCATAGCCCTGTTCATAGGACTGCACAAAAAGGGGGATTGCTTCGGGAGGGTCTTGAAGGTCTCCATCCATCAAAACCGTCACCTCGTTAGAAACAAAATCCAACGCAGCTGCAAGCGCCGTTTGATGGCCAAAGTTTCGGGATAGCGATACGGCAACAATTCGAGGATCCTGCGCAGCCGCTTCTTCTAGCAGATCGCATGTGTTGTCGGAACTGCCATCGTCAACCACGACAATCTGATGCGGTCCACCGGGCATTTCATCCAGCACTTTCCCCGTCCTCCGAAGCAACTCAAGGACAATGGATTCTTCGTTATAAACGGGGATGGCTACAGAAATGCTCGGATGTTCGATCATCATGCCCTCTAGGTTTTCTCAAGAACAGCCATAATCGACGTGCCTACGAGCTGCTGAGGCAAGAGTTCACATCGGGCCAGGATGGACAAGGCGAAGTTCAGAACGGGCCCTCGTGAATCGAACCCCGCGCGTCCGTTCTCTCGATTCAGCTTCATCGCCTTTCGGATTACCAGTAATGGCAAAAGAGGCAATCCCCAATAACTAATGGCGCGAACTCTGAAGCCAGCCTTTTCAGAGACATCTGTCAGCTGTTTGATGGAATATCTGCGAACATGCCCGGCCGCGCGGTCGTAGTCTGAATACAACAATTGATGAGCTGGAACGTTAACCAGAAGAATTCCTGACGGCGCCAAATGGAACCTAACCGAGCTGAGGAATTCCAATTCTTCCGTTATGTGTTCCAGCACGTCGAAAAGAATAAGGAGGTCGAATTGCTCGCGAAACTCAGCGTCTCGTTGATGGATGTCATAGCAAAACAACGGGCTAGTTTGGCTGACGTTCTTTTGCAGCGCCAGTTCGTTGAGATCGAATCCGGTGAGGGGCTTGCCATAGTGGTGCTCGATCGCTTTTTGCAATAACCCATTTCCACATCCGATTTCACCAGCCCGCCTGCAACTTCGAATCAAGCCGTCCGCCATACGTGTCATCACATTAAATCGACGTTGAACCCAAAAATGCTCAGGGTTTGCAACATCGAACCACCAATCGCCCATGCTCACCGGCATGGAGGGTGACAAATATGAGAAAGCATGCGTTGGCGTGTCCATGGCGAGCCTATTGTTTTGCGAACTTCTGCTTGGTGGGAATGATAAGCAGGGATTTCGTTCCGACCCAGTATCCTTTGTGGTGAGGGCTGTTATTATCTCGGCGATGATCGGCAAGAGAAAAAAGGCTGCAGTATTTGGAGCCCTTCTCGTTCTGGTCCTGCTGTTTTATTCATACCCTTCGCTCAAGACAAGGACAGAACTGCGCTTCCAGGAACTCCCTCCGATGTTCGCGCCGGACTTAACTCTCTATTTGAACCTCAGCCAGCTTAAGCCAGTAGGCGGGGTAGTCGTGAATCCTTACTATCGGGTGAATGTTCCTGAAGATGGGGCCGGATACCTGAAGTTCAGTCTGGCCCCGAGGACCTTTGGACGTTTTGATGGTTTGATGGGTAATCGCACCTGGACAGCTATGTTTCTCTGGAACGAATTTTGGTGGTCGTTCCTGTGCCTCACTGCAGTGGTGGTCTTCTATCGCTTCCTCCCGGCTCGTTCCAGCGGGCTCGCGGTGCTGGGCGTACTTTTAGTGATGCTTTTCAATTTTGGAGTTGCCAAGACAATCCTAGTGGCATGGTTACATCTGCCATCGATGAAAGCATTCGACGTCTTGAGCTTGCCTTTCATGCGTGCTTTTGTTCCGATCATTCCGTGTGGCTTACTGCTAGCTTACCTAGGGTCGCAGATGGAGGCCCTGATCCGAAACAAGGTGTTTTGGATTCTGATGGGTATTCTCCAACTAGCAGCTGTTCTGATCTTCCCTTACGCGACGCTTCTTATGGCGGGGATTACCGCTGTAAGCCTTTTCGCGAAACCAATTCGTATTCGAGAGGTTGGCAGCTGGGCTATCCCCTTAATTTACGCTGTGAGTTGTGCCGTGTTAGACGCAGTCGTGCTCCTCCGCGGCTCGGTTGGTTTCTACGAGAATCGCTCCCCCGCAATTCACTTCCAACCGCACTTGTTGCCTCAGCTGGTTGGCGGAAATTGGGTTGTGGTCGTGTCCCTCACTGCACTAGTGGCCCTGAGCAAAAATCTGGAAAAAGAAATCAAGTGGCCGCTGATCGGCTTAGGGGCCAGCAATGCTTTGGTCATGCTCGGTGATGCCGTGGTCCCCGCGACCAGGATTTTGCTTTCACATCATGGCGGGTATTTTGTGCATTTGACGACTGCTACTCTCCTCACTTTCATAGTAGCTTCGATTTCCCTCGAAGCACGCTGCCCGCGATGGGCACTTCGGGTAGCTTTCACTTCTATTCTTATTTTTATCCTGGTGAACGCGGCGTTGGTGGTTTCTGGCACTTATAGAACTTTTTCGCAGATCAATGGAGATGTCGCGGAGTTAGCCGGGTCCCGACTGTTGTGGACACCGGGCCCGGGAGACCTTGTCATAACTCGTTCCCGAAGTGTCGACGATATGTGCGGATGGGTGCCTTTGATGAGTACTTCTTCTGTGCTTTTCTGTACCGATGCGGAAGTGATGTTAACGCCGCACGAGAACAGGGATCTGCATCGGCTGCGTCAGGCTTTTTATCTCTTCTTTACCGGTGAAAACAGCACCACTTTGAATCGAGAGCTATCTACGCCAGACCCTTCTGCCCTGATGTACCGATTGGGGTACTGGGCGGAAGCTGTGTCGCATTCAATGGAAGAGCGTCACCAGGGGATTGAGGAAATCAAGACCGATTTGCTTCCGCTGCTGGAGAAGGTCGAGAAGAAGGACATTTCGTCAGCAGACCTCTTCCGAAAATTTGAGCGAATTGTCGTAATCGATAAGCAGCAGGATCACGCATTTGCTGAGGAACGAATAACGGAATATCTGAGACCTGAGCGCAAGCAGCACTTCGGAGACTTTGCAATTTCCTTTTACACGCCAAAATTTTAGATTTCGAGCGCTGGGACATGCTGACACTGCCGGCACAACCTAATTGGTAAGGCCTCTCCCCCGCGCCAGGTGGTTTACAGCTTGCCTTCAATTACTAGCCCTTCTGCTCTCCAGGGAAAGAAATCGCGCAAGCACCTTACGGCTATCGGCTAATCTTCGGCTATTGTGACTGTCCCAGTGTTTCGGCTAGCTGTCGGAAGTCGGGGTTCTTCATCAACTTCTTAAATGAGTCGTCGGTTCGTGGATCAGGCATAGTTTCGCCACGAAGTACATTGGCCTTGTACTCGAACGCTTTTTTCAAGCTTTGGCTCGCCTCTTCGACCTTACCCATCTCTGCATACGTGCAAGCCAGGTTGTAATAGAAAATCGGGTACGTCGAGTCCTTTGCGATGCCATACTCGAAGGTCTCTTTGGCTTTTTGCAAGTCGCCTGTAATCCCGTAGGACATACCGAGATTGTCAATCAGCACATACCACAGTGGCTTCTGTAGCTCGGGATTCACTTTTTCCATGTCCAGTGCTTGGGAGTATGGACCAATGGCGCCATGGTAGTCATGCTGCAAATAGAGGCGGCTAGCCTGTTCGAGGAGTTCCATGCTTGACCTTTGTACAGACTCAATTCTCATGGAACTGAGCACCTGCGAAAACAACGGGGCATCTGCTGGTTCGAAGTTGACCTTCGACACGTGGAGATCAAGGTAGGCGCCGTCGTGAAACTCACATGCAAATAGACTCTTTTGGTTAATAGGCCTGCCTTGAACCTCCGGAACCATGTATTCCATCAGGTCGGCCTGTCCAGCTTGCGAAAATTTCACGTCCCGAACCTTGAAAGGCGGCTTCTTGGCTCTCTTCTCAAGGGAGTCCCGACAGGAGCCGCCTGTGGAGCGGCTGACTTCCTCCAGAGTGAGTGAGACCACGACATGGGTTTCCGAGTTCTCAGCCACCATGTAACGACGTCCGTCACCCATGGTTTCAACTGTTTTTACCGTAAACCCTGGTAAGTCTAAAGCCACGCTCCAGCTCTTGTCGGGCAAGGACAGGCGTCCATGCAGAGGCTTTGTTTCCTGGGCCACACATGGAAGTGAGATGAAGCCCACAATGACGCAACCCCACCAAGTGCGGAGCATAATGGCGCCTAGTGTAGCAGTCGATTTCTAGCTGCGGAAGGTCCCCCCGAGAAACTCAATTGGGACTTGCAACAATGAGAGGCTATGAACTACCGCCTCGGGTCAGCGGGAGCTCGAGCTCAGGTCACGGAAGAAAGCGGCCAAGTCCCCGGCTACTGCTGCCGGCTCCTCAGCCGGCGCGAAGTGTCCGCCCCGCGGAAAAACTGTCCAACGCTGGATGTTGTAGACCCTTTCCAGATACGAGCGCGGTGGCTCACCCTCGGGAACAGTTTGGTGCGCGAAAACGCCAAATGCTGTGGGCGTTCCAACGTAGGCTCGATCTACTGGGTGCCAGCGATTGTCCCAATAGTCACGCATCGACGATGTTATGGTCTGCGTCACCCAATAGAGAGTGAGCGTGGCGCAGAGAAAGTCCTCGGACGGTGTGGCGTCGCTCCACGAATGCCATTTCTCGCCCACATACGCCGCCAGACCTACGGGAGAGTCGTTTAGTCCATAGCCGATGGTTTGTGGTTTGGTCGACTGGATTGCGCTGTAACCTCGCTCTGTAGCGTCCCAGCTTCGATTGACAGCAAGGTACGAGCGCTCGATATCGGACAGCTCCAAGTCATCCACCATGGGTGTGAGGTCAGACTCTAGGGTCGTGAGATAAATTCCGATTACCGACGCGGGATGGTCGAGCGCAAGAATTGTCGTTACACCCGCCCCAAAGTCATAGCCCCCGGCGCCATAACGGGTATATCCAAGCTCGGACATGAGCCGATGCCAGCGCTCCGAAACGTATCGATAGTTGATACCGACCCGGGCGGGGCGGGGCGAGAATCCATAACCGGGGAGGGAGGGTATGACTAGGTCGAAATCCTCCAGCATGGGCAGCATGTTCATGTAGTCAAGGAAACTGCTGGGCCACCCGTGCGTAAGGATGAGCGGCACGCCGCGGTTCGATGACGCTCGCTTGTACACGAAGTGAATGCCCTCCCATGTGAAGTGGTCGAGAGTGTTAAGTCTCCCCTCCCAGGCGCGCCAGTCGAAATCATGGGTCCAATAGGATATGAGGTGCTGCAACCAGCCCAACTCCGTGCCCTGTTTCCAACCTATGCCGGGAACCTGATCCGGCCATCGGGTGCGGCGTAGCCGTTCCCGCAAATCATCGAGCACTTCGTCAGCGACATGAATGCGAAACGGTTCCACCCCAGCTCCTTCTTACCTAACGTAGTGTTGTAGCATTTTCTCCTCAAAGCGTACTGAGGGCAAAAAAGCTACACCCTGTGAGCGGGAGCTGAGCCGGCGGTGTGAGCTGGGAGAGGGGATCAGCGTTAGACGTCTCTGGATCGGCGAATGAATGCCGGGGCTATGCAGAAGAGTTCCGTGTCTTTGTCGACCAACCCGGACGGGACGGTCTATTGCTGGATTGCGGGTGGGACGGGTCTGGACTCTCGCGTACGTCCCAGAAACGCGCTGAAGGGGTCAGCTGTTGGAAATAGGCTTATCAGGCATTGGTGCCCTGGGGCAGTCGCAGCCTCAACCGGCACTCTCGTTTCGAAGGACTTCCAGCTCCCCCTCCGCGACAGCAAATTGTGCGTAGCCGCAGTCGAGGCACACTGAAACGTCTTGGAAGACCCACACAATGGGCTTGTTTAACCCCTCCGAACCGCGGAAGTGCAAGGCGAATTCACCCCCGAAAGTAGTCTGATTTATGGATTGGCAGTGTTTGCAAGGAGAGTTGCTTTTCTGTCCCATTACGTACTCCGTCAGCCCCAAAAGAGAGACGGCACAAGAACGTCAGTACCTGCTGCCACGAGCTAAGCAACAGTGGGCGTCGTAGGCAAAAAGCAACAAGTTACTGTCGGTGTTGCAAACTCCTGAGTTGGTTCGAAAACCATACGCAATATAGTCTCACCAACAATAAAACGTTACACCTCTGGCGGCAAATACTTCGTAAAACTTTGTAAACCAGACCTGTTTTGATCTTAGAAAGTCGCTGCTCCGCCGCCGCTCCGGCTAGCATGGTATCCGAAAACGGCGGCTTCTCCCTCTGACTCGCTGGTCAGCTCAACTACCGAGGAGCCTTCTTTCTCATCCTGAAAACCAGAATCAAAAAAACCACAACCGCCAAAACGCCTGCTACTACACGAATCAATGTGACGTTGTCCAATTCGTTCTCCTCACTGCGAAGTTAAAAACGGAATCACCATGCCACGAACTATAAAGGACCCGTATGAAAATAGAAAGGATCTGGGCAACCTGACATCCCCCAGAAGGCCAAACCGAAGCCCTAGCCGCGTTGCTCCTAGCCAAGAACGCCGTGCTTCACTTGAACGATCGACCGAGCCGGCACCAAACAGTCAGCCGTGGCCACAGCCGCATTCGTGCTAGGCACTTGAGGGGAACGTGATTCCCCAGAAGGTGGCTGATCTCGCGTCCTCCTCGACGAACTCGATTCCATACCTGAGAAGGCCTTCCTCGGCATTTATCTGGGACACAACCCGCGCTGAAATCTGCATGCCGCGCTTATTCCGTACCAGTACTTTCGTGCCTACCAATAGTTCGCGGGTAATTTGAATCGCCCCGCCATGCTTGTTCAGATTCGTCGCTTTGGCGCCGATGGTGAAGGAGCACTTGCTGCGGTCCTCGCCTGACACGGCAACCTTTGAGTTGAGAGTGATCCGGGTGCTACGCCGTTTGAGTGCAGAAGTACGACTGGAAGCGGCGATGGTCATTGGGCCTTTCTGAATGTCGGAGTCGTTTTGCTTTGGAGAGAGTAGGGCTGGCATTCCATGGTTCGCAACACCCAAAGGTGATTAGTTTTGAGTCATGTCATTAGGGCCGCCTAGGCACATTGCCGATTTTCACCGCTGATATTCAGAGACTTCTTGCGGGGGTAATACTCGGTTTTTGGTGACTTTCGTGTCTCTGGGTTAAGAAAGCGAAGCCTCCGCCGCTTTTCTGAGTCTCAGGCTTTTGCTATCGGGGGATAGTCCCGAACCGGTGGCATTTAGAGGGTCGCCGCCCGTACCGCCCAACGGGTAAGGGTAAGGGGGGCGTTTTTCAACCGTCATGCTTCTCGATTTGGCGACCCCTCACTCGGAACTATCTTTGACGTTTCGGGCTGCCGGTTCTTTAGGTTGCTTAGTGGCAAGTACACTGTAATTGGGCGTGAATTGGTCATTGCCGCTTATCCGCAGCCCCTCCAAGCCGAGTCCGACCAGATTTATCAAAGGGCAAACAGTGAGTTCGTACATCCTACGGAGGGGGCCGAAATGCGCAAACGCGTGCAACGCGAGATTTGTCGCCCGTAGTAGCCCGCCTACGCTCGAAGTCTCCGGTACGATCCTAATTTGGTGGAACAGATGCAAGACTGCCTGAATCCCGCTTGGCGTGTATCGCCAGTGCTCGTCATCTACGAAGCGTGGGCCAAACGAGACCACACTCATGAGCAAAACGCCCCCTGGTCTAAGGACACGATGGATCTCCTTAGCGGCTAGGTGGGGATGGTCGAAATACTCAAATACCTGGGTGCAAAGAACGACGTCGAAGCTGTGAGATGTAAAGGGCAGCGACTCGCCGCTCGCAATGACGTCCACGAGTTCGGTTCTTTCGAGGTCGCATGCGACGTACTGCGCCAGTCGATTCTCAAAAAGAGGGCGGTAGGGCTGATACCGTCCGCCCACATCTAGGACCTTCAGTCCTTGAGCCGGACTGAGTTCGTTAATCCATCTCGTGAAGATGACTCGCCGGGACTGCAGAACCAGAAAGTTGGGGTTGGCCAGAGATGGGTAGAGGCGATCCTTGGAACGCCGCACGAATTCGCCGGAGGAATTTGGGGCCATTGCACATTTTCTCAAGGAAATTCCGAAGGTCCGCGGGGCTTGCGGCAAGCACGGGACATTCGTCCTTGGAAATTGTAGTCTGCCACCGGTGCCACCGGGCGCCCTCGGCAGCTCCCGGCGGTTGGCTCTTTTGATTCAAGCACGTGCATTCCATTATCTGGTACCGCCGGCAGCGCCAGTTTGACCTGGAGCGGGTTCTTTCAGCTTGAGCAATTCCCTTTGCGCGCGTTTCCAGGACTTTTCCTTCTGCATTTTCTCGGTGGGCGCGTGAGCATAGAAATCGAGAATGTTCGCGCGCAAAGTGTCGGGGAGTTGGGCGAAGTCGTGTTTGCTGTGCTCGTCAAGCAGCTTGGCATAGGTATCGTCAGTCAGTGAATATTCTCCGGGCGTGGTCTCGCGGCCAGTATCGCAGTCCATGGCCTTCAATTTCAGGTCATGGTTCGCCACCTGCCGGAGAAGGTTGTTGTAGTCCTCCATGGTGTCGTTGACGCTCTTGATGTACATATCCTCGGCCTGTCGGCTTGGGACCTTGAAATCGAGCGCAGTTGCGGGACCAACCTTCGGAATGTGTCGCAAAAGAAAGGCGAGAATTCTAGACCCGACCCCGGGACGACGGTATCCCTTACCCCATTCCTTCTCATAATTGCTGCGCGAGATCTGATAGAGAAACTTCCTTCTCTCAGGATTGCGGGTCTCTCCAACCAGGTCCGCGCGTCGATTGAGCAGGGCGACGCGCGTCATTGCCGGAATGAAGTTGCTGACGGCACGCCGGAAGCTACCGATAGCCCTGTCTTCATCCCCCAGCACGTCATTGAGTTGCAGTCCATAAACCTCGTGGAAGGCGCGCTCCAGCAACGGCTTAGCGATCTCGAAACCAATGAAGTCGTGATAACGATCGGAGGTGTAGCGGTTCTTGGCGACTTGCACCATGTCGAAGCCGAACTCGGTACGAATGTGCGCCTTGTGATCGTCGTTGTAGGTGACTTCATCACCAAACCTGGAGCGGAGCTTAGGAAACTCGATGGCAGTGATGCGATTGATAATGGGATGACCGGTGTTGTCGGATGAGTAATGTGCGAGGGCTCCCAGCGCGAATGCGTACTCATTGATGTCGGACGAATCGCGCAACAGCGCTTCCACGAAATCGCCGGTGCGGACATAGTGCAGAAGGTCGCTAAAGAGCTTTTTGCCAAACGGGTAGTAACCCATGTCCTGCACCAAACTTCCCCCGTAAACAAAGGCATGCGCCTGCTTCAGGTCCTGGGGGGAAGCCTGAGGGAATCGCTTGAGCAGCAACGGTTGAATGTGTTCCTCCCAGGCGAGGTCGACGACCTGTTCGTGGGTAAGCACGGAGTAACCGCACAAGACACTCCCGTTTAGGCAAAGGACAAGAATTGCCGCCAAGGCGCGGAGGATGCGAATTTGCATGTTCATTCGATGCAGAGCTGGCCCAAGCTGCTGGTCACTTCCCAGCCACCAAGACCATAAAAGTGTCTGGCAAGACGGTGGGCCAGGGATGCGGTTGAGCGGCCGTCGGAGCTGGCGGCGGCCCGAACTTGGCCGTGACCAGATAGATCCGGTGAGTCTTCGGATCCAAGGTCATCGTCCGGGCTCCGCGCTCTGTGGCTAAATTCTGGACTACGTGAAACTTGTCCGGCGAGTCCTCGTGGGTCACGGTGAGCGATCCATCGCCGCAGGAGGCGAATGCCATTTGGGTATCGGGATCAAAACCGTTGGCGTCGACGTGCTCGCCGATCGGAACAGTGGCGATGACCTTTCCCGTATCGGCATTCGTGACGGCCATCATTTTGTTGTCGCAACCAGAAAACAGGCGGCGATTCTTGATGTCGATAGCCAGACCGCTGGGTTCCTCGCAGGGTGCCAGCGACCAGCGCGATTTCACGTTCAGGTTTTGCGGGTCGAGGGCCACAATCTCACTCTTGTCCTCAATGTTTACGAAGACTTCTCCCGCCCCGGTGCTCACGCCGAACTCGGGTTTGCCGCCGAGCGGAATGGTACCGACAATCGTGCCGGTGGCGGCCTCGATGGCGGTCGCGTCATGGCTGCCGCCGTTGAAGGTAAACACGCGCTTCGTAGAGGGATCGAAGAGGATTGCGTCCGGATTCTTACCAACATTCTTAACCTTGGCGATGGGTTTGAGCGTGGTGAGGTCGAAGATGGTGACCGTGCCCTCGCGGCCATTACTGGTGAAACCGCGGCCAAGGTCGGGAGCGAGCGCAATGCCGTGCACTCCGGGGGTATCGAGAATGTCCCCGACGGGTTTCCCAGTGTCGGCGTCCAGAACGATGACATGGGTCCCGCGCGAAATGAAGAGACGGCGGGAGTTGGCGTCCATGTTCAAATAGTCCCATCCGCCTTCGCCTCCGATCTTGTAGGTTTGGATCATATGCAAGCCGGCGTCTTGGGCAGAAGCCATGCCCAAGGCCACGAGGCAGAAACCAAGAACCCGGCGAAACTTCTTCATAAACAACCTCCCAAAGGAGCGTCTTCTGCAGCGAGTTAGAATTCTACCCGCACCTGAGAGAACCGGTTGTAACGCTGTGTAAACCTCAATGAAAATCTACCTGGCAGGGCCACTGTTCGCCTCCGCGGAACAGGAGTTCAACCGTCAGCTATGTTCTCGCCTGCAACAGGCTGGACACGAAGTTTGGTTGCCGCAAGAGCACGAGCCGCATGAGGGCACGGCAAAAGCTATCTTTGAAGAAGATGTCGGCGGAATGGACTGGGCCGAGGTTATCGTCGCCAACATGGATGGGCCCGACCCGGATTCGGGAACCTGCTGGGAGTGCGGCTACGCGTATGGCAAGAAGCCCATCGTTCTATATCGCACTGATTTTCGCAGGGTCGGCGACGCGGAGAATACCCCGTTCAATTTGATGATCTCGCAGTCGGCCAACGCAATCATCGTGGCTCCACGCGCATCTCCACCGCAGGTCGCCGAGAGGGTTTGCGAGGAGTTGAGGCGGTTGTAATTCTTGTTCAAGACTCGGTTCGCGAAATCTTGCGCGCCTGCAATCGCTCCTCAATACTTGAATCTGTAGGTCAGCTGCACGGACACGGTACGTGGGTTCACAAGATGCGTACCTCCAAAGGTGTTGCTGTTGTCGAGCAGGTAGTGATTGTTCGACAAGTTGAGTCCCGTGAGGCGAATCGTGAACTTCTCGCCAAAGGATTTCGCAACTGCCAGATCGAAGGTCGTGTGCGCAGGCAAGTGGGTAGGAACGGTATCGCCGTCGCCATTCAAGAAACCCGAACCATAGTTCACCCCAAGATTGGCCGCACTGTTCCAGGGTAGCGGAAGGTCAAGCCCGGTGCTCAAAGTGTCGCGCTGATCGTGATCAAGCGAACATAAGGGCGCGTCGCAGGATTCGCCGCCGATCAGACCACCGGTGACTGCTCCCGACCATTCCGAGTAGGCGTGGGAATAGACCAAATGCAGTTGTGCGCCTCTCACCAGCCGCGGTGAGTTGGCCGAGGCCTCCCAGCCGCGAAGGCGCGCGTGACTCAGGGTTAGTGGGAAGAAAACGTTGGAATTTCCCAGCACGTCGTGATCGAAGAAATTGCGGGCACCGGTGCGGAAGTTGGCTACATCAAAGGCCCAGCCGGCAAAGGGAATCGTAAGGCCGAACTCGTGCTGCTCGTCCCGCTCTCCACGGAGAGGCATAAAGCACTGCGAGTTGTTGGTCTGACATTGAGGTCCGCTGAGGGAGGGATTGTTCACCGTCACCAGCGGCGGAGGTTGGTAGTAGCGTCCGTAAAAAGCGCGCAATCCCCAGTGAAGTTTTGGCATCAGGATTGCGGCCCCGATCCGCGGATCGGCGGAGTTTTCGCTAACCGGGCCCTCGAAGTGCGACAACCGAATGCCGCCATTGAAGGTGAGCCAGGATGACGCTTTGAACTGATCCTCTAGAAATAGTGCTTCGTTGCTCGCCCACGGAACGGTTCGAACCGGCCCGAAGGAATTGCTGGGCGTCAGGTTGTCAACCACCGAATAGAACTGGTTGTCGCGTTCGGCGAACACCTGCACTCCCGCGTGGAAGTTATGGCGATTGCGCGTCACTCCAAGATCGGCAACGCCTCCCACAAAATTCGATCCTCGATCGTATTCCGACAGCACGGAATCCTGCTGGCTCGGGAGGTAGTGGGCCCGGTTGTAGTGGTAAAAGGGCGAGAGCGTGAGTGACACTCCGGGCCCGATCGTGTGAAGCCAGGAAAAGTTCACGAATTGGTCGCGTTCATCCTCGATGTCATGGAGGGGGTCCGCGGGGTCGATCGGAACCTGATAGTGGTCTCCACGCGCAGAGGCCACCAGGCGGAACTGATTTGCGGCATCCTGATTGAAAATCAAGGAGGTAAACCCGCTCAATCCAGCGGCTTGAGCGTTGATGACAGCGGGCACCGGCGTTTCCAAGCCCAGGTCGGTACGATATCCAGTAAGACTGCCGTAGTAGGCGAAGCGCTCGGTATGATCGCCAAAGCTGATTTGGTCGTTGGTGTTGTTGAAGCTGCCAAAGCTGGTCACCAATTCCGCTTCACGGTTGCGCTCGAAGCCCGAACGCGTCACGACGTTGAAGACCCCGAACGTGCGGTCGCCATATTCCGCCGAGTATCCGCCGCGCTGTACTTCGATGCTATCAATGTCCTTGGGATCGAACTGCGGGCCGACGTTAGACGCGATGCTCGTATTCGGAACGGGAACACCGTCGAGCATCCAGGAGACCTGGTGGCCCCCGCGAATGTGCAGCTGATCATGTACGACGAAGGAGCCGGGCACAAAAGAAGTGATCATCGCCATGCTGTTGCTATCGGAGGCACCCGGCGAGGATGCAATCTGGCGGCGTGTGACCACGCTGGTGGATGTGGAAGACCCTGGGTTGGCCATCTGAGCGGAGTCCCGGACTTCTACCGATTCGTTCGCGACGGCAATGGCCAAAGGGAAGTGAAGCCGAGCCTCGCTCGAGGATGTGACGATCAGGGTCTGTGCTTGGATCAGGAAGCCTGGAGCATCGACCTGGGTGGTGTAACTGCCAATCGGCACATTGTCGAAGCGGAACTGGCCTGAGTCGTCGCTGGTGGTGGTCAGGGTGAAATCAGAATTGTTTGCGGACAAAGTGACCTTGGCACCCTGAACAGGACGGTGCTCGGGGTCGTGGATGAGACCGGCGACGGAACTGAAAATTGTGGCGCTCAGGCTGGCGGCCAGACACATGACAAGCACGCCAACCCGCAGGCATGAAGTGCGCATGAGATCTCCGAAAATGGCTGCTCGCTGGCAGGTTGTTACCCGCTAGCTCGGATCGAAGCAAACCGTGACCCGCTGAGACCAAACCGCGGGCCGAGGAGAATCAGCAAACTTGAGCCGGTGGCGCACGATTCGAGTAACCCACGACCGGGAAGGACGAGAGGGAGATGAAGAGGGGCCGGTATGTTGCTCCGTCTAGTGATTGGAGCTTTGAAGCACGAGCGAGAGGAGTCAAGAGGCTGGAGTGCGGGGTCCTCAGCGGCGGGCAACAATTTCCGTCCTTGAACTTGGGCGAGGAAATCTCGGAGCCGCGAGTGTTTCCCGCGTGTAGTCGTCGCAAGCAGCACGCGTGGGGTTGCACGCCAGAGAGCGCCTGTAGGAAAGGCGTGAAGCCGGCTGCAACGAAACACACCAGCAATATCAGGGCTGTCGAGCGCCGCATAGCTGATGCTAGAGGATAGCCTTAGCAACGGGAAACCTGCAACGTGGAGCCCGCCGGTCGCAAGCATTGGAAACGAACTTTGTTTTGCTGCTATCCATTGGGGAACGGAACTCTGTAACCCAACTTTTACTCAGGTTTTTTCAAACGGCTCTTGAATTTCACGGGGAAAGAGGAAAATAATTTGTTTAGTCGTCGGACCCGGGAGGCGATCATGGTATCCAAGTGCGCCAACCCTAAATGCTGCGCTCCTTTCTTGTATTTCCACCGAGGAAGGCTTTTCCGTCTAGAGACTGAAGGCCGGCAAGATCGCCGCCGCAATATGGGTGGCGACAGCGGAGCGGGCAAGCCATTGCGCAGGATTGAGTTTTATTGGCTATGCCAAGACTGCGCTGAAAAGATGACGCTTGCCTTCGATCGGACGAGTGGGGTTTCGGTTCGTCCTCTCGCCGCGCAAGCTGCAGCCAGCGTAGCTTAGCGGCAACCTACGCCATATCTTCCCGAAATCGCGGACCAACGGATTCTCAGGACCTCTCCGATCATTCGCAATCCGTCGCGGAGCGGACTGATGCGTGTCCCTCCGACGTCTGCCCAAGCCACCGGTACCTCATCCACTCTGAAGGCGAATCGTCGCGCCAGGAACAGAATTTCGGGATCAAATCCCCAACGCTCGATGTGCTGCAGCGGGAAGATTTTTAGCGCAGCGTTCCGGGTGAAGGCCTTGAAGCCGCACTGCGTATCTTTCTGCTTCAGCCCAAGTAAGATGCGAAGCGCAATGTTGAAAGCGCGGCCATAAAGCTGCCGCAAGGGCGATTGGCGCTTGGTTTGCGTCTCCGGGCGGATCCAGCGAGAGCCGATTGCAATATCGGCTCCATTCTGAATTGCGGTAAACAATTTGGACGCCTCCTCGATGGGTGAGGAGAGGTCGGCATCACTGAACAGAAGCAGTTCGCCGGTCGCGTTCAGCATGCCATTTCGAACGCTGTAGCCCTTCCCGCGGTTTCCTGGATTCTCGATTAAGCGCAAGAACCTACAACGCTCGGCGGCTTCCCGCACCAGCTCGGGGGTTGCGTCGCGCGAGCCGTCGTTTACAACAATGACCTCGGCGTCCCACTGCTGCGAGGTGACGTAGTTTAGAACGCGCTCGAGCGTCGAACCCAGGCGCTTGGCCTCGTTGTAGGCAGGAATAACAATGCTGTATCTAGGCATCCGAGGATACTTGTTCTGTGGAAAGGACGACGCTGAAAAGGTATCACGGGGGGCGGGCGGTGGTTGAAGGGACGGGGCATGCGGACATCTTAGAGAGGAATGTCTCGGCCCTTAGAGGGCTACGCAACCTGTTTTTGTTTGTCCAGCATGGAGAAGAACTCGACTACGAGTTCTTCGTCCCAGAGCCCCAATCGTGCTTCGTCACGCATGGTGATCGCAGCTTGGTCGTGGCTCAGCGCGGGCTTGTAGGGTCGAGCGGTGCAGAGGGCATCGTAGACGTCCACAACCTGTAAAATGCGCGCCAGCAAAGGAATTTCTCTTCCAATCAGACCATCGGGATAGCCGGTTCCGTTGAAGTGCTCGTGATGATTGCGAATGATGGGCAGTACCAGGCGCAGAGACTTCAAGGGACGGCAGATGTTCTCTCCGGTTACGGGATGGCGTTTCATCACCATCCATTCCTCAGGGGTGAGGTTGGCGCCTTTCTTGAGGATCTCGTCCGGAACCGCGATCTTGCCAAGGTCATGTAAGTAGCCGCCTCGGCGAAGAGCGATGATGTCATCCTCATCGAGCAGGAGGTGCCGGCCCAGATTGCTGGCATTTTCCGCCAGACGCTCGCAATGCCCTTCGGTATAGGGATCCCGACTCTCGACGCTTAGACCGAGAGTACAAAGCACGCTCTCGGCAGTTTCAAGTTCATCGGTGAATTCTTTCAGCTTGATGAGTGACTTCACGCGCGCGAAGAGTTCCTCAGGAAAGATCGGCTTGCTGAGAAAGTCGTCAGCGCCGGCTTCGATGCCGCGCACGCGGTCTTCGCGTTCGCTGAGACCTGTGATCAGGACAAACGGAATGAGGCGAGTCGCGGGATTGTCCTTCAAATCACGACAGAATTCGTATCCGGATTTGCCCGGCATGACTACGTCGGAAAGGATAACGTCGGGCAAGCGGCGTTGGATTTCTGCCTCCGCCTGGGTGGCGTCCGATACCGCTACCACGTCGAAACCGCGCGAGGCGAGCAGATCGCGCATGAGAACCATGGTATTGATGTTATCGTCGACGACCAGGACGCGAGGTAGACGGCGGCGGAGCGAGACATCACCTGCGGGAGAGTTTTGTTGCCCGCGAGAGTAAATCGTAGAAAGCTTCCGGGCCGGATCCATGAGCATCACAACCGAACCAAGACATTGTATGCGAGAAAGCAGTTTCCCGCAGTCCCACGAAATATGTAGTCACCTTTCGCTAACGCTACTAGATATCGATGTGTTCCCCTTTCCGAAAGTTGCTGCGACCAATGGTCCGATGCCCTTGTGAGTATCGGATTCGGAAAGTTCAGCCTCTCACGGAGCGAAGCAGATGAGGGTCGAGACTGGGGCGCGAGGCATTTTCTTCCTAAGAATTTGAGCACTCCTTAAAAAAAATTCTCCACGCACTTGACAACCGGCGCAGGCACTCCTATATTTAACCCGTAAGTTATTTAACCGAGTGGTTGTATAAGATGAATGATCAACTTAGCTCGACTTTTGCCGCACTTGCCGACCCTACGCGCCGCGCCATCCTGGCCCGCCTATCGCTGGGCGAGACCTCGGTGACCGAACTATCCCAACCCTTCGAAATGTCCATGCCCGCCGTGTCAAAGCATCTGAAGGTGCTCGAGCGCGCGGGGTTGATCTCGCGCGGCCGTGAAGCGCAATGGCGCCCCTGCCGGCTCGACGCCGGCCCTCTCAAGGACGCCGCCTCTTGGATCGAGGAGTATCGCCGCTTCTGGTCCGCTCACGTCGACGCTCTCGAGCGCCACCTCGACCGCATGCATCCATCAAAACCAGCCAACAAGAAAGAAAAGCAACCGGCGACCGAGCCCCAGCGGCGAACGCCAAGGAGAAAATAAATGAAAATCAAAGTGACTAGCCTATATGTGGACGACCAGGAAAAGGCACTGCGCTTCTATACCGAAGTCCTGGGTTTCGTGAAGAAGACCGACTTCAGCCAGGGGCAATATCGCTGGCTGACCGTGGCCTCGGCCGAGGAGCCGGAGGGTACGGAGCTGCAGTTGGCGTTGAACAGCAATCCCGCGGCCAAAGCCTACCAGCAGGCATTGTTCCAACAAAGCCAACCGGCTGCCATGTTCTTTACCAACGACCTTGAGGCCGACTATGAGCGAATGAAGACGCGCGGTGCCGAATTCACCATGCCACCAACGGATGTGACCGCATCGAAGATTGCCATGTTGAAGGACACGTGCGGAAACCTCATTCAAGTCGCCGAACTGAAACGTTGGTAGGCAAGGTCAGCCGGGATTTACAAAACTCCGGCACTCGGCGGCGAACCTGGGTCAAACTGACCAATCGCGGCCCAGTGGTGAAACATAAGATTAGCCGGCAGCGAGAGTCTCGGTGAAACTCCAATCTGTGGCCATGAAATCAGCCACAGGCGACCGCAAGACGGCAAGGAGAAGATCGATGATCAATGGCGAGCTGTACACACCGGGTCCGGCCAGCGGGGCGCAGGTACGCAAGGGCGGGGACAAGTGGACGTTGATTCTCGTTCGCGAGCTGCGTCACTCGCGGGAAAATGTCTGGCAGGCGCTAACCGACCCGGCGCAGCTGCTCGAGTGGGCGCCATTTGTCGTCGATGGAAGCCTGGCAAAGGTTGGAGCCACGGTGAAACTCACCTGGGTGGGAGCACCCGCAGCGATCGACACTAGAGTGACGCGAGCCGACGCGCCCAGCGTGCTCGAGTTCGGCGATATCCGGTGGGAACTCGAAGCTTCGAGTGGCGGCACGCGCCTGACGCTCTGGACCAATATCGATCGCCGCTTCATTGCCTGGGGTGCCGCGGGCTGGCACATCGCCTTCGATGTTCTGGATCGGCTGCTCAGCGGAAACCCCATCGGCCGGATCGCTGGCGCGGAGGCGATGAAGTTTGCCGGCTGGCAGCGGTTGACCGTCGAGTACGCCAAACAGTTTGATGTCGAAACGCCGAAAACAATCCCAACCCGAAAAGCGAGGGAATCATGAACCAAGGCAACGCACGTTCGATTTTTCGTTGGATTCATCTCATCTTAGCCATTCCGATCGTGGGCTACATCTACAGTCCGTTTGACAAACTTCCCGGCTACGCTCCCGCTACCCGGTTTGTATTCCTTCCTCTGATGGTTTTCACCGGACTTTGGATGTGGAAGGGTCATGTCGTTCGAAAACTCATTTCGAAAAGATCAGCAGCATAAACCTATGGCACACGCGTCGGTTTCGAACAAACAACGGGAAGAAATACTCAGCGCGTTGAAAGCCCGTTTTGAGAAAAACATGAACCGCCACAAAGGGATGGAATGGACCAAAGTGCAAGCAAAGCTGCAGGCGAATGCTGAAAAACTCTGGTCTCTGGTTGAAATGGAAAGGACGGGCGGCGAACCGGACGTGGTTGGTCATGATAAGAAGACCGGCGAATACGTCTTCTATGACTGCTCGGAGCAAAGCCCTAAAGGCCGCAGAAGTCTTTGCTACGACCGCGAAGCGCTGGATTCGAGGAAAGAACACAAGCCAAAAAACAGCGCGATCGAGGCGGCGGCGGCTATGGGCGTTGAGCTTTTGACGGAGGAGCAATATCGAGAGTTGCAAACCCTCGGAGCATTCGATACGACCTCCTCGAGTTGGGTGAAAACACCTTCTGCCATCAGAAAACTCGGCGGCGCACTTTTTTGTGATCGCCGCTTCGACACGGTCTTTCTCTATCACAACGGCGCGGACGCTTACTACGCTGCCAGGGGGTTTCGCGGGTTGGTAAGGGTCTAACTTGGGAGGTTGCATGCAAGCATTTACTTGAGTTGCGCTCCCCGTTTCCGACGAGTTCCCAGTCCTTCGATAGGCTTAAAGCGGGGCAAGCCCGCCAAAAGGGAGAAGCGTCAGGGCCGCACGATTCGGCTATTCCGGTCGTTGCTTGGTACCGCGGCCGTCCCCTCGCCTGGTTCCCATTTTCGTGCTGTCCATTTTGGACTGGATCTCTACCCCCTTAGCGCTAACCTCGTCCTGCGACGGACGTCTACCTCCACGGAGCTCTCCATGCGTCTGCTTCCCGCCCTTCTGATCCCTTTCATCGTCTTGACCTCGCTCGATGCACAAAAACGCGAACAGTTTCACAATGCCGATGTAATGTACAGCATGGTCTCGGACCAGCGGGGAAATCAGCTCCGAACCCTGGTGACCAAGCCGAAAGCGGCGTCAGCGAAAGTGCCTGCAATCTTCTTTGTGGGATGGCTCAGCTGCGACTCGGTCGAATACCCCAATGGTGAAACCGACGGGTTCGGCGCCATCTTCTGGCGGCTGATTGAGCAATCCGGCTATGCAACCATTCGCATGGATAAACCGGGCGCCGGGGAAAGCCAAGGCAACTGCTCCCACACCGATTTTTTGACGGAGCTCTCTGGCTATCAGGCGGCCTTCGACTCCATCTACAAGTACGATTTCATCGATACGGATCGAATCTTTGTGGTTGGGCTGAGCAATGGAGGCGGAACCTCCGTGCTTGTGCCTCGGCAGCATAAGCCTCGCGGCTATATTGCGGCCAGTTCGTGGGGACGCACCTGGTACGAGCATATGCTCGAAATGGAGCGACTTCGGCTCATCCATGCCGGCAAGTCTGCCGGGGAGGTTGGCTCGCAAATGAAGGCCTTCAGCCAGTTCTACGATCTGTATCTGAATCAGGGATTGACTCCCGGGGAAATAATCGCGAAACATCCAGAATGGAAAGCGGTCTGGTATGACCAACCCGATGGCCAATACGGTCGCCCAGCAGCTTTCTACCAACAACTGCAGGGCCTCAACCTTGGGGAAGCATGGGAAAAGGTCGGCGTGCCGGTTCTAGTCTTACGCGGCACTGCCGATACCATCATGAGCGAATCAGACAGCCGCGCGCTGGCAGACACGGTCAATCGCAGGCACCCTGGCAATGCCCGTTACGTGGAGATCAAGGGCGCCGATCACTTGCTGAGTGTTAACGATAAGCTGGATGACAGCGTCATACCGGTGATGCTGGAGTGGCTTCGCGAAAACGCAAGGCTCACAAACTAAACATCGAAGCACATTTCACCCTATCGCCGCCGGGGGCTTTCGCGTCGTTGAGAACGCTCAAGACGCACTCCCGCCTCCGCCGGCGCACTCCATCTCAAGGAAGGCTAATGCGCGATCGGGGCGTGTATTTGTCTCAGAAACAAATCGGGTGCGTAGTGTCGCGCGAGATAGAACGCCCCCAGGAAAGCACCAGAGGCGATGAGGAAAATCGCGCGATTCCAGCGGCGGCGCTCATCTCGCGGCGAAGTCAGGTGCCGGGCAAGTAGCGCTCCGAGCGCAAGTCCCGTAACCAGTCCTCCGATGTGAGCCGAGTTGTCAATGGCCGGGACCACTGTACCAAAGAAGAGGTTGTATCCGGCGAACGACAGCAGGCTCTTCAGGGTTGCTTTAAGCGCGCTCGGATGAATCGGCAGATGCCCAAGATAAAGAGCTGAGATCAGAGCACCCGCCAGGCCAAATACCGCAGCGGAAGCTCCAGCGCTCACACGCGTGGAATGAAGAGTAATGCTGACAAGACTTCCCGCGACTCCGCAGAATGTGTAGATCAAGAAGTAGGTCCAGCGATCGAAGATCTGCTCTGCCAAAAGGCCAAGATTCCACAGACACCACATGTTGAGCGCAATATGGATAATCCCGATGTGCACGTAGTTGGAAGTCAACATTCGCCAGGGCTGCCCCAGCAACGTCTGAATGCCATTATTGGCTCCCCACCTCACCAGGTCGCCCTCGCCCGGACCCCAAGGTGAAAGACCGCTGAGGGTCATCGCCGCGAATACCACGAAATTGACCGAAATGAGGGTAGTGGTTAGCGGAACGCGTCCGAGCGCAATCTTCCGAGGCCTTTGAGGCGCGGGTTCGGATGCTCTCTGTTGCAGGATGGCCGAGCGGCACTCAGGGCAGAGATTGTGAGGCTCGCCGGGCGATGGCAACTCACGCCCGCAGCTGATGCAGGTTGGCATGATTAATCAGCGGCAGTTTCCGCTGGTTCGAGCTGCTCGCTTTTCTTGGTCACGCTGGCGCTAGTAACCAGAATAACCGAGGCGATCACAATTGCGCTGCCGGCTAGGATGTAGCGGTCGATCGTTTCGTGCAGAACTAGCCAGCCTAGGAACACGGCGACGACGGGATTCACGTAGGCATAGGTTGAGACTTTGGCCGTAGGCGCATGGCCGAGGATATAGATATAAGCCGTGTACCCAATCAGCGAACCACCAATGACCAAATAAGCAATCGCGCCGATTCCTCGCGCAGTCCAAACAGCGTGATGGAAATCATGGTGAAGCACCGTAAAGACAAGGTTTCCGAAGCCTGCGAATAGCACCTGCCACGACGTTGCTCCGAACGTAGGGGCTCCCGATTGCCACTTCTTCGCAAGCACCGAACCAAATGCCCAACTCAACGAGGCGCCAATCAGGGCAATCGACCACCAGAGCTCTTTGCGTCCGACGTCGTTTGTGGTGCTGAGTTTCGGCCATAAGAGCACGGCGGTGCCGGCCAGTCCCAGGCCCAGTCCCAGCAATCCACGCGCCGAGACCTGATGATGCCCAAGCATCAGCGAATCGAGAATCAAGAACCACAATGGGATGCTGGCGACCAGCAGTGCTGCCAGTCCACTGGGAATGTATTGCTCGGCGTAGGAGAGCGTGAGGTTGCCCCCCATGAGCAGGAGGTTGCCAACGACAGCGAGTTGCACCAGCTCGCGCCAGCTGTATCGAATGTTGTGACCAGCGGCTAAGCAATACGCCAGCATGATGGTGCCTGCAATGGTGAAACGAGTGGCACACATCAACGCGGGCGGAATGTGTTCGACGGCTATATCGATGCCCAGGTAGGTCGATCCCCAGAAAACGTAGACCAACCCGAAATTGACCATCAGAACGAACCGGGATGACGAGGCACTGGTCATTGAGGTGATGATAATCAGACGAAAACGATGCCGCCTACGATTCACGATGTGCACGAATTTACAAGGATTTGAAACCTGCTCGACACGGTAGATGAATGAGAAAACTGGGGATATCCGGAACTTGCTCCCACAGCAATTCCTATCCGTTCTGGCTTTGACCCCGAGATAAGGTACAGAAAACACATCGCTTTGATTCTGCTTGAGAGTCCGGCTTGTAAAGTCGTGGTGATAACCTTCGGCGAAGTAGTGGCGCCCCAGGTTTTCAGCGCCGCAAGACCTGGTTATTACAGTGCGAATACGGGCGCGGCACTTCTACTGACTCGGAGCGGCATCAGGGACAATACTCGGTACTCAAACCCTTTGGACTTCAAGTCCGACCAGGCGGTCGGTCGCCAGTGACCTTCGGTGTTCCCTCTGACTCCTGAAGCAAGCTAAAATCATAGATAGCAATGCGCTTCTGGAACCCCAATTCGCACCTGCCTTCCTGCTGGCTGCATATGCTTGTATGCCCGCGCAGGTACCTGGCAGTGTTGCCCTCGCGCACGCGTCCCAGTCTCTTCGGTAGTGACTAGTTCGGAATTCTCATTTAGTGAAACCGAGGTCGAAGTATGCCCGTCAGGGGCCTCGCTGACGACCTACGACTGATGATCCATGACTGATTTCAGGAGAATTTCCCATGACACCGAAGACTATGACCAGCGCCGTGATCGACGGACCAAAAATCAAGACCGCCCTACCCGGGCCGAATGCCCAGCGCGTTCTCGATGGCGATGAGCGCTACATCTCGCCCTCCTATACCCGTTCGTACCCGCTGGTGGCGAAAGAAGGCCGCGGCATCGTCGTAACCGATGTGGACGGCAATGAGTTTTTCGACTTCTCATCCGGGATCGCCGTGACCTCGACCGGTCATTGCCATCCCGACGTCGTTGCTGCCATCCAGAGGCAAGCCGGCGAGTTGATCCACATGTCCGGGACCGATTTCTACTACGAGAGTCTGGTGACTCTGGCGGAGCGCCTCTCGAAGATCGCTCCCATGCCAGGACCGCACCGCTTCTACTACGGGAACTCTGGCGCCGAAGCGATTGAAGCTGCGCTGAAACTCGCTCGTTATCACACAAAGCGGCAGCAGATCATCGCGTTCTACGGCGCATTCCACGGACGCACGATGGGAGCGCTCTCGCTGACTGCATCCAAGCCGCAACAGCGCCGTCGCTTTGCCCCGCTCGTGCCCGGCGTAACGCACGTGCCGTATCCGGACATCTACCGCAAGGGTGAAGGCGATGCACTGGCCTGTGCGCGATTTATAGAAGAGAAGCTCTTCAAGACCACACTTGCTCCGGAAGAAGTAGCTGCGATATTCGTCGAGCCGGTTCAAGGGGAAGGCGGGTACGTTCCCGCGCCTCCCGCGTTCATGCAGGAACTGCGCCGCATTTGCGACCGCCACGGTATCCTGCTTGTCGCCGACGAAGTCCAGAGCGGCATCGGACGAACGGGTAAGTGGTGGGCGATCGAGCACACCGGGGTTCATCCCGACATCGTCTGCAGCGCCAAAGGCATTGCTTCCGGCATGCCGCTCTCGGTGATGATGACGAAAGCCGACATTATGGACTGGGTTCCGGGTTCGCATGCTTCCACCTTCGGCGGCAACCCAATCTGCATAGCGGCAGCCATGGCAACTCTCGAAGTGATCGAGCGGGAAGGCCTGCTTCGCAACTCGGAAGCAGTCGGCAATCACATGAAACGGCGTATGGCAGACTGGCCTCGCGTGCATGCCCTGGTCGGCGATGTCCGCGGACATGGCCTGATGATCGGAATCGAACTGGTGTGCGACAAAGAGAAGAAGACGCCCGCTCCGGCTGAGCGCGACCGGGTCATCGACCTCGCATTTGAGCGCGGCATTCTCTTCCTTGGCTGCGGCCCGAACACCATCCGCATCGCCCCTCCGCTCGTCACCAGCAAAGAGCAGGCCGATATTGCGATGGATGTGCTCGAAGACTGTCTGAAGGTGGCGGTGAGGTAAGTTACTTCCGTTCCCCCACCCTTCGGATGCCCGAAGGGTGGGGAAACCTTGTAAGCTGTACTCCTCCATGATCCCACGAGCGAGTGCCGGTTATTCCGGAACGCCCCTACCGAAGAAGTTGGGTATCCACGAGAATTCTCGGGTCGTTCTTGTGAACTCGCCAGAATGTTTCGAGCGCAAGCTCCAACCACTTCCCGCAGGTGCAAAGATCACCTCCGACGCTGAGCACGCGGGTGTCGCACTTCTGTTTGTGAACTCCGAGGCCGAACTGATTCGAGACTTCCACGCCCTGGCACTTCGTCTTCCCAGGAAGATTGCATTCTGGATAGCATGGCCGAAGCAGGCCTCGGGAATCAAAACCGACGTGAAACAGAGTGTCATTCGCGACTTTGGTCTCGCTCACAGCTGGGTGGATTACAAGGTTTGTGCCCTCGATGAGACGTGGTCCGGTTTGTGCTTCGCCAGAAAAAACCAAGCTGTAGGCCCTCCCCCACCAATCCCGGGCAAGTGAGGGAACAAGTTTGGGCCAGCGGTGTCCATTCTCCTCGTGGGCGGATCTCCGACTGACGCAATGGTGTGTTTCAGCTTGCTGGCACAGGCAGGCGCCTTGCCGCAGTCATCCGCGAGCCGGCAATTAGCAGCGGTTGCTTGTGGCTGGTGCGTAGAAGCGGCTCTGGTGAATTACGCCACAGGGCACTTCTTGGCGGCCACCATGCTCGCTGCAGCCAGTTCCGCGGTGCTGTCGTGTTTGTTCGCAACCAGCAAACTGGATGACCCCCGGATCGCGCATGAGCCGTCGTTGCGAGTGTTCTTGGCATTGGCACTGATACTAGCAACCATAGTCAGGTAGTCACGAAACTGCTTGCACCCTCGCCGGTCCTATGGGACAAAAAACGGTCGAGCGGTCAATCGAATCCAGTGGTTATCCCGTTTGACGGCGTGTATTGTAAATACCATTCAGTCCAGCTGCTGCAGCAGAATTGAACTGGCTCTCCGCAACCGGGACCGCTACCCGCATTCCATTTCAATCGAGCTTGTGCTGATTGACAACAACTCCCCAGGCAAAACCGTCTGAGTCGCTGGGACGAGAATCAGTCAATTCCATAGGCCCGCGAAAGATAGACGATGATGGGGAACCAACCACGGAAACTCTGAGGTTCGCGCTGCCCTCAGGCGCTAGGTTGAAACAATTCGACGAAATCTTGATGGTCTTCAGGCTGGATGGCTATCGGGCGCGAACCGCTGCCAAGATTGGCATCGATCATTTCACCCTGGTCCCGCGGGGAATGTGAAGTTCCCGCTACCCCCCTTCGCCCACCTTCAGCACTGCCAAGAACGCCTCTTGCGGGATGTCTACCCGGCCGATGCGCTTCATGCGCTTCTTCCCTTCTTTCTGCTTCTCAAGCAACTTGCGCTTACGGGTAATGTCCCCGCCATAGCATTTGGCGAGGACGTTTTTGCGCATGGCGTGCACGGTTTCGCGGGCAATGATCTTGGCGCCGATCGATGCCTGGATGGGAACTTCGAACATCTGCCGGGGAATGAGTTCGCGCATCTTGCTGACTAGCGCCTTGCCGCGTTCGTAGGCGAAGTCGCGATGCACGATAATTGAAAGGGCATCGACCGGATCGCCCGCCACCAGGATGTCTAGCTTCACCATTGGCGATTCCCAAGTGCCGAAGAGGTGGTAGTCAAGCGAGGCGTATCCGCGGGAGACAGATTTCAGGCGATCATAGAAATCAAGGACGATTTCATTGAGCGGCAGTTCGTATTGCAGCATCACCCGTGTCGCGCTCACGTACTCGAAGCTCTTCTGCTTGCCGCGTTTCTCTTCGACCAGCGCGAGAATCCCTCCCACGTATTCCTCATTGGTGAGAATGGTCGCCAGAATGACCGGCTCCTCAACTTTTTGTATTTCGCTAGGATTCGGCCAGCGCGAAGGATTGTCGACTTCGATGAGCACCCCGTCGGTCTTGGTGATTTGGTACCGGACGCCCGGCGCCGTCGTGATCAGGTCAAGCCCGAACTCACGCTCCAGCCGCTCTTGGATGATCTCCATGTGAAGCAAGCCCAGGAACCCACAGCGAAATCCGAAGCCCAGTGCCGCAGAGCTCTCCGGTTCGAAAAAGAAGGAAGAGTCGTTGAGTCGAAGTTTTTCAAGCGCTTCGCGCAGTTGTGTATGTTCGTGAGCGTCCACCGTGTAGAGGCCGGCAAAGACCATCGGTTTGATGTCTTCAAAGCCAGGGAGGGGCTCAATGGCAGAATCGAGATCATCGGTGACGGTGTCGCCGATTTTGGTGTCGGCAACGTTCTTAATATTCGCAATCAGGAATCCGACTTCGCCTGCAACCAGTTCATCCACTTCGACCGGCTTGGGGGTCAGCACGCCTAGGGTCTCCACGTCGAACACACGGCCGTTCGACCACAGCCGAATCTTCTGTCCCTTATGCAAGCGGCCTTCGAAGACGCGCACCAGCACAATCACGCCGCGATAGGTATCGAACCAGGAATCGAAGATGAGCGCTTGGAGCTTTCGCTCGGGATGGCCCTTCGGCGGATGTATGCGCTTCACGATGGCTTCGAGGACATCCGGCACACCCTGGCCGGTTTTCGCGCTTATGGGAATCGCATCACTCGCGTCGAGTCCAACCGCGCCTTCAATCATTTCCTTGGTGCGACCGATATCGGCGCTGGGCAGGTCGATTTTGTTGATGAGCGGAATGATTTCCAATCCATGATTGATGGCCAGGTAGGAATTCGCCAGGGTTTGAGCCTCCACGCCTTGCGATGCATCAACCACCAGCAACGCGCCCTCGCACGATGCCAGCGAACGCGAAACTTCATAGGAAAAGTCCACGTGGCCGGGCGTATCGATCAGGTTCAGCTGATAGCTCTCACCATTCTGGGCGTTGTACACCATGCGAACGGCATGGGCCTTGATGGTGATGCCCCGCTCCCGCTCCAAATCCATGGAATCGAGCACTTGTGCTTGCATCTCCCGGGCAGTCAAGGCGCCGGTCAGCTCCAGCAGGCGATCGGCAAGGGTCGACTTGCCATGGTCGATGTGCGCGATAATCGCGAAGTTGCGGATGTGCTGGGGATCCATGAGAGCGGCGTAACCCTGATTTTATCAGGCGTGGTTAGCGCCCAGATTGAGAGACAAGGGCTTGCTCATCGCTCCGTCTCCTCTGGCTGCGGCACGGCGTCGGGCCGATCCATGAAGAAGATCGTAACTTCTTCGAAGACTTGTTTGCCCACATTCACCGCACGATGGATGCGATCACTAGGTTCCAACCAATACACCTCTCCGGCTTTGATCGACTCGCTATGGCTCTTGCCATCATCGCGGAACTCAACGCCCAACTCATCCCCGCTCAGCACAACCGAGACACGATGGAACGGATCTCTATGCCAGGGGGTTGCCTCGCCCGGGGCGAGTCGCAATCTCCGAACCACGTAGTTGCCCCGGTGATGGATCAGATTGCCAAAAGTAGAAAGTTCCATAACGATTTACCAGCCCGCAGCTGAAAACTAAGCGCTAGCTTTCTGCTGCGGGGTCCCCGAAGACCTCGGCTGTGAACGCCTCGATCGTTACACCTGATTTCCACGCATTCACCGGCAGGCCGGCTTTGCGGCAGGTTTGCTCCAGAAAAGTAATACGGTCCCAGCCGTGCTCGACGGGAACTTGGGGCAGAAGCAATCCACGATAGCCTTGGTGGGAAATGATCAGACCATGGCGGCCTACAGCCACGTCCTCTGCCCGAACGGGAAAAACCGGCGATAAAACGCTGATTGAGATCTTCAATCCTGGAGCCTCAGTCAATGTCACTGGAGTGAAGCGGGGGTCGTCGAACGCCGCGGACTGCGAGGTCTCGACCACGGTCTTGTACAGGGGCATGACGGCCGTGGGATAGCCCACGCAGCCACGGAGTTGGCCGTTCGAATAGACGGTTGTAAACGCGCCGCGCGACTCCGAAAGATGAGCCGAGGGCGAGAATGGCCGCAAGTCACGGTGTTCCAGGGAAGCTAGAATCGCCTCATGGGCGAGTTCGAGAAGTGCTGTTCGCTCTTGCGGGGTATATTGGGGCTGAGGTTCCGCTGGACCGGGTGTTTTGGACAGGGTGTCAGATGACTGCGGCATTGCTCTTTTTGCGACGGCTAAGGACAAAAGCGCGGCGCCGGCGTTTTTCTACCTGGTGATCGATCTTCTTCCAGAATCCAACGAAGTAATCACCCGCGGACCATAGCGACAGCACCACCATAAAGCAGATCGCCACAAAAGCGATCCAGTGCACCGGGAAGAAATAGCGGCCATAGAGGGGCCACTCCGGCCAGCGATGGTCGAGAATTACCGCCACAACGGACACGATCTGCACGACCATTTTGAATTTGCCGAGATCGCTGGCTTCAATGGTAAAACCCTCTGAGGCGGCGATGCTGCGCAATCCGCTGACCAGGAACTCCCTGCCGATCACGATGACTGCGACCCAGGGGGCAACCAGCGTGGGGTTGAACCTAACCAGGGTGATGAAAGCGGCCGTAATGAGCAGCTTGTCGGCCAGGGGATCCAGCAATATTCCCATTGTCGTGATCTGGCCACGTTTGCGGGCGATGTAGCCGTCGATCCCGTCTGTAATAGAAGCGGCAATAAACAGGATGGAGGCGAGCAGCTCCTTCTCGCCATTCACGCTCGTGAAGCGGGTGGTCGAGAGCACCCAAATGAAGAGCGGGATGCTGAAGATACGGGTAAGCGTAATGGAATTGGGAAGGTTCACAACTTGGCCACGCCTCTAAATTATGCTCCACGGTGGGGTGCGAAGCAACGGAAAGCCGGACACGAAAGTTAGAAGTCCCAGGTCGGCTGGTTGCTCGGCGGCCCGACCTCGGCGTACCATCGGCTGCATAAGGGAGTCATTTATGAATTGTGAACGCAGCCTGATCGCAGCGGCCGTGTTCCTGATGACCGGACTGGGATTGATCTTTGGCTTCACCCATGGAACCGTAGGCTTTGGGGCAGCTTATCCGGTTGCGGGAACCGCCTTGGACCTGTCCCTCAAGACCACCGGCCTACCGGCACTCCTAGGCGTTCTGGCCACGCTGATTGGGGTTCTGGTTCTCATCATTGCGCTGGTACAGGCCGTGGTCGCCCAGATGCCCGGCGAGTCGGCGAAGACCGCCAGCACGAATGTTGCATAGCTGGACGAGTGTTGAGAACCCGCCGCGCTTTTCTGGAACCGTGCTGCGTCAAGGTTATTTTTTTGCCGCCGTCTGATGCGCGACGATCTGGTCTTTGATCTTGTCATAAGTGGCCTGTGGGATCACCTTCTTTGTGACTAAGTCGCGCTTGGTCTTGTAAGGCCGGTTATCAATAATCTTTTGAGAGTAGGCGTCTCCGATTCCTGACAGCGACTGCAGCTGATCCTTCGTGGCGGTGTTTATGTCGAGCTTGTCCGTTGCCGGGGTGGCGGTCTTCGCCTTGGCGGTTGACGTGGTCTGGGCCTTCGAATTCGTAGTTCCGGTGCTCGACTGAGCTGAAAGACTGGTTGTGAGGACGATCGCGAATGCGGTCGTGAAGAGGACAATCCACAATTTGCGCATACTTCCTCCTGATGGATTCTGTTTTGCCCTAGCTGTTGGAAAGCTCTCGCCTATGCGTAAATTCCCCGCTGGCGGACCGTGTAGGCTACGCGATCGATGGCCAGCATGTAAGCCGCAATGCGGTTATGCACCTTGTGAGTGTCGGCGTAGCGGGCGACATCGTTGAAAGAATTGATCATGATGTCGGCCAGCTGCTCGTTCACGACTGATTCCTTCCAGAAATACCCTTGACGGTCCTGCACCCATTCGAAATACGACGTTGTGACGCCGCCCGCATTGCAGAGGATGTCTGGAATTACGAAAACTTTGTTCGACGCCAGAATTTCGTCGGCGGCTGCCGTGGTCGGCCCGTTCGCGCCCTCGGCAAGAATTCGGCAACGGATCTTCGCTGCGTTGCGGCTGGTGATCTGGTTCTCGGTTGCAGCGGGAATTAAGATTTCGCATTCGCTCTGAAAAAGTTCGACGGGGTCGACTTTCTCCGCCTCCTGGAATCCGGAAATGTTGCGGTTCTGCTCGCGGTGTGTCCAGAGGGCGTCCATGTCGATGCCCTTCTTGTTGAAAATCGCTCCATCCACTTCAATGATGCCAATGATCTTGTACCCAGCTTCATGCATGAGCTTCGCGGCATTGGATCCCACGTTGCCGAAGCCTTGAATGATGACACGCGTGTTTTCCGGACGCAGTCCAAACTTCTTGATGGCTTGATCACAGGTGATCATGATGCCGCGCCCGGTGGCTTCGCGCCGCCCACGAGAGCCGCCGATGTTGATCGGCTTGCCGGTGACGACTGCCGTGACGGTCTGGCGCATGTGCATGGAGAAGGTGTCCATCATCCAGGCCATCACCTGCTCGTTGGTATTCATGTCGGGCGCCGGAACGTCCTTTTCGGGGCCGATGAATTCTACGAGCTCCGCGGTATAGCGGCGCGTCATGCGCTCTAGTTCGCCGGGCGACATGTGGTGGGGATCGCAAATGATCCCGCCCTTCGCTCCGCCGAAAGGAATATTCACGACCGCGCACTTCCAGGTCATCCAGCTGGCGAGAGCGCGGACTTCGTCAAGGGTCACGTCCGGCGAGTAACGCACGCCACCTTTGGCGGGTCCACGCGCAATGGAATGCTGCACCCGGAAGCCGGTAAACACTTCCAGTCGACCATCGTCCATGGAAACTGGTATGTGAACGATCAGCTCGCGGTTGGGATAACGTAGGACCTTCACCAGGCCCTCATCCAGGTTCAGCTTCTTTGCAGCAGTGTCGAAACGGGCGGACTGAGCCTCCCAGGGATTGATTTCCTGCTCGAGGGAAACGGTCATAAGTTCTCCGTGCAACCACGTTGGCTCCGCAGATGATGGGTCCGAGGCTCGGTGCTGGGCAGATGGGGCGGAGCAGAAACCCGGCTGCGGCCAGCAGGCAAACGTCCTATCTTATGCGTGCGGCGGTAAGGTAGCAAGCCCGAGAGGATCTTCGTCGGCGTTTCCGCGACCACCGAAGGTCGGGAGCCGATCCACCCTTACCTATCTAACATCAAGGGCTTACAGAAGTTGCAATCGACTGGCGGGTATTGACTGCTCCTTCACGGCGGGCGAGGGTCATGACCAGGCCGTGTTTCGGACGGAGAGTAAAACTTGGCGATGGAATCACGGGATGCCCGGCCAGCCTGCGTAACTGAAAGCGCTGGGCAACGGTGGCCAGCAGGAGAGCGGCTTCCATCAAGGCGAATGTGTTCCCGATGCAGATTCGCGGACCTCCCCCGAAGGGAAAGTATGTGAACTTCGGCAGCTTCTGCATTGCGGGATCAAGCCAACGGTCGGGATCAAAAGCGTCAGGATCGCGGAAGTATTTGGGATTGCGGTGCATGATCCACTGGCTCATTACGATGGTTGCGCCCGCTGGAATCGTGTAGCCGCGAAGTTCGAAATCTGAAACCGCAGTGCGGGCCAGGCTCCAAGCCGGCGGATACAAACGCATGGCTTCCTTAATCACGCGCTCCGTGTACGGCAGGGCGGGTAAGTCTGAGAATTCAGGGGATCTTGTCCCTAGCACTTGGCGAAGTTCCGCATGCATCTTCCCCTCGACTTCTGGATTTTGCGACAGCAAGTGCCACGTCCAAGAGAGCGCAAGCGCCGTGGTCTCATGGCCTGCCAGGAGAAACGTCAGCACCTCGTCGCGGAGTTGCCGATCGCTCATCCCGGTGCCGTCCTCGTCGCGAGCGTCGATCAGCATCGAGAGGAGGTCGCCCGAGTGGGACTTGCTTTCGCGGCGGACCGCAATGATGCGGTAAACACTCTCGTCCATCTGTCGCACCGCGCGGCGTACGCGCGTCATCGTGGGGGTCGGCAAGTAACGCGCGATCGGCGGAAAGAGCATGCGCGCCCCGGTTGTGTTCCGCATGAGAACGTTGACCGCGGAAGAAAGGGCGCCGAGTTCCTCCGGTTCCACGCCGAAAAGGCAGCGCACCACTATGCGCAAGGTGAGCCGCATCATGTCCTGGTGAATGTCGCGAGTCTCTCCAGGTTGCCACGACGCCAGCATTTCCTCGCAATAGCGCCTCATGATCTCCGCATAGGAACTGATTCTCTCCCGGTGAAAGGCGGGTTGCGACAAGCGGCGCTGCCGCAGCCATGACTCGCCTTCGTTGGTCAGCAGCCCCTGGCCAAAGAACCAGCGGCTATTTTGGACAACGCGGTCCTTTTGGAAGTTCTGGGCGCTGCGGATAAGCACTGACTCGACCAGGTCGGGATCATTGAGGAAGTACACGTGCAGCCAGATCGCTCGATAGTAGAAGATATCGCCGAACTCACGAGCCCAGCCGAGGAACGTTCCGAGCGGATCGTCTCCTGCAAGCGGCATGTTGCCGTAAGGAAAGTGCGGTTTGGGGCCGGGAGGTCGTTTCATAGCCGGCAGGCTTCAGTTTATCGTGGATCAGGCGCGGCCGGTGCCAACCTGCCAGTGTTACCCGCATTGACGCCATCAACTTCGAGGCATCAAACTAATGCCGTGTTCCGAAACCCGAAGGACCTTTTCAGACTTTGGATCGCATTTGTTCTTCCCGTTACGTGGTACGCCGCCGCCATTGCGCAAAGCGTTGATCCTGCATGGCTGCGATATGAGAGCTTCAAGAAGAACACCCCGGCCGGAATACCTCACCTAATCGCCATCGTAGGTCCTGGGCCCGTTCTACGCAGCGCTGGCCAAGAACTGGTTCGGGCGCTTGGGACTCGTCCGCCAACTGGCGCGCGTACTTCGAGCCTACCCCCGAAGGATGCATTTGTTCTTGGTCCACTGAAACAACTCAAGCCGTATTTTCCCGAACTGAAGCCACCCCAGGCCCTCTCGCCGGATGGTTTCTGGCTGAAGACGGTGCAGCGGAGGGGTGGAAAGTACTGGCTGATTGCCGGGGGCAATGACCGTGGCGTTCTTTACGGGGCGTTTGCCCTGCTGCGAAAGATTGCCCAGGGGCAAGATGTTTCGATTCTCGATGAGATCGAGAATCCTTCAGCGCCCATACGTTGGGCCAGCGAGTGGGACAACCTCGACGGAAGCATCGAGCGCGGCTATGCCGGCCGCTCCATCTTTTTCGAAGGCGGACGGGTTCAAGCTAACCTGACGCGCGTGAGCGAGTATGCCCGACTGCTGGCGTCGATTGGCATTGACGCCTGCTCCATTAACAACGTGAACGCGGATCCGAGAATCCTGGGCACAGATTTTATTCCTCAGTTGGCACATATCGCCGAAGCCTTTCGTCCGTGGGGAGTACGATTGGCGATCTCGGTTGACCTCAGCGCTCCCAAGAGCGTTGGCGGGATGAGTACATTTGATCCCCTCGATCCGCAAGTGGCGGCGTGGTGGAAAAAGACCGTCGATGGAATTTACCGGCAAATTCCTGATTTCGCCGGATTCGTGATCAAGGCAGACTCAGAAGGACGTTCCGGGCCCTCGCAATACGGGCGCAATGCTGCCGATGCTGCCAATGGGATCGCCCGGGCACTCAAGCCCCACGGCGGCATATTGTTGTACCGCGCTTTTGTGTACAACCACCATCTCGACTGGACCGATCCGAAGGCCGATCGTGCCCGCGCTGCCTACGACTATTTTCATCCGCTCGATGGAAAGTTTGAGGACAATGTTGTCGTTCAGATAAAGCATGGGCCGATCGATTTCCAGGTGCGTGAGCCCGCGTCGCCGCTGTTTGGCGCAATGAAGCAGACGAGCGAAGCCATCGAGTTGCAGGTGACACAGGAATACTTTGGCCAACAGCGGCATTTCGTCTTCCTTCCACCAATGTGGAAAGAAACCGCGCTTGACTTCGATATGCACGTCAACGGCGTCACGACTGTGAAAGAGATTGTGTCCGGAAAGGTTTGGAATCGAAACCTGGGAGGATATAACGCGGTCGTGAATGTCGGGCTCGATCGCTACTGGCTTGGGCACCCGCTCGCGATGGCCAATCTCTATGGTTATGGACGCCTGGCGTGGAATCCTAGTTTGAGTTCAGAGCAGATTGCCCGAGAGTGGACCCGTCTTACATTTGGGAATGATGAACGGGTCGTCCAGACGGTTACAGGCATGCTGCTGCCTTCCTGGCGGATGTATGAAAACTACACCGGACCGTTGGGCCTGCAGACGCTGACCGATATCACAGGCCCGCATTACGGACCAAAAATTGAGTCGTCCGAGAACAACGGGTGGGGGCAATGGCACCGCGCGGATGCGAAGGGTGTCGGCATGGACCGCACCGTTGCTAGTGGTACTGGATTCATCGGGCAGTATTCGCCGGAAGTTCAGGGGATCTACGAACCACTAGAGAAGTGCCCGGACGATTTGCTGCTCTTCATGCATCACGTGCCATATACGTTCGTGCTCCACTCGGGCAAGACGGTGATCCAGTACCTTTACGATTCGCATTATGCGGGAGCCGAAGAGGCATCAACCCTAGTGCGCGAGTGGAGATCTCTTCAGGGCCTTATCGACGATGCGCGCTATCGCGAGGTACTGAAACGGCAGCAATATCAGGCTGGGCACGCCATGGTGTGGCGGGATGCGGTGGCGAACTACTTCCATAAGATATCTGGGATCGAAGATGCGCAGGGCCGAGTGGGGCATGACGCGGACCGGACCGAAGCCGAAACCATGCAGCTTTCCGGGTACTCACCGGTTGACGTAAATCCTTGGGAGACGGCGTCTGGGGGAAAGGCGGTGGCCTGCAATGTCGGGGACGCCTGTGTTGCGAGTTTCACCTTCAATGGCGATGCCGGGATCTACACGATTGCGGTTCAATATTTCGATCAAAACAACGGGGTCTCCCACTATCAACTGCTGGTGGATGATCATGTCATCGACTCGTGGGCCGCTGACGATCAACTGCCTTCGGACAAGATGAATGGGCACACCTCCACGCGTCACACGACCGAGGGGGTGGAGTTGAGACGAGGGAGTGTGGTCAAGATCATCGGCCATCCTGACGGAGGCGAACCGGCGCCTGTGGACTATGTCGAGGAGACTCGGACGGCCATAGCGGAACGTCCGTAACCGCGGGAATCTGTGCTGCGATTGACGAACTGTGCTCGACGCTCCACACTGAAACGTCATGAAAAAGTTGCGCGTGGGTATTCTTTTCGGCGGACGTAGCGGCGAGCACGAAATCTCACTGCTCTCGGCGGCCTCGGTCTTCAAAGCCATTGATAAAGAAAAATTCGAAGTGGTACCAATCGGCATCACCAAAGAAGGGCGTTGGGTGACTTCTGCCGAAGCGGAACGCCTGCTTTCCGGCAAGCCACAGCAAGAAGAACGTCATCTGCGTGCTGGAGATCCTGAGGCCACACCTTCCGCGGCGGTGCTGCAGAACGGCGCGGCATTCGTGATGCCCCCCGAACCTCATGGCGCAGGCCTGCAACCATTCCAGACCGATGCCTTCGCTCGCCGCGTGTCTGATCGCGCTATCAACGTTGACGTGATCTTTCCCGTACTGCATGGCACATTTGGCGAAGACGGAACGGTTCAAGGCCTGCTCGAGCTCGCAGATATTGCCTACGTCGGGGCGGGTGTTCTCGGTTCAGCAGCGGGAATGGACAAGGATGTTATGAAGTCTCTGTTTCGGGCTGCAGGGTTGCCGATCGTGAAGCATGTGACCGTTCTGCGCAGCGAGTGGAATGAGAAACCGAAGGCCGTGCAGAAATTGGTCGAGAGCAAGCTGCGCTACCCGGTATTTGTGAAACCGGCCAACCTGGGCTCTTCCGTGGGGATTTCGAAGGTGCGCGATCCGAAGCAGCTTGCTCCCGCCATCGACGAGGCGGCCAAATTCGACCGCAAGATTGTGATCGAAGAAGGCGTGGGCGGCAAGAAGCATAAAGCGCGCGAGCTGGAATGCGCGGTGCTCGGCAATGACAACCCTCGTGCTTCCGTGGCCGGGGAGATTGTTCCCAGCGCGGAGTTCTACGACTACTCCGCGAAGTATCTTGACGAGGGATCGCAGCTGATCATCCCGGCGAAGCTGACGAAATCAGAAATGAAAAAGGTGCAAGCGTGTGCGATTGCTGCATTTCGGGCGGTCGATTGTTCCGGAATTTCGCGGGTCGATTTTCTGATGGATCCGAAGTCGCGCAAAATCTATCTCAACGAGATCAACACCATGCCGGGATTTACTTCGATCAGCATGTACCCCAAACTTTGGGCTGCTTCCGGAGTGCCGTATCCGGAACTGATCGAACAACTGATACAGCTTGGCCTTGAACGCCACGCGGATAAGAAAAGGAATCAGTACAGCCGCTAGGCCTGCTGCTTAAGCTAGTTCTCCGCTTGCCCTTTGAGGGCCCTTTACCTTACGGCTGCGATGCCGCTCTTGATTCGATCGAGCTCCTCAGGCGCTCATTCCCCACCTTCTGTGGGTATTCGCCGCTTCATCATTTCTCGCCGGCGCCGCGTACTACTCTTCTATGCCGATACAACAAACGCAATTAGCTGTTGCAGGAACCCCCAGCAGCCAAGGACGGCGCGACAAACCGGATTCATCCCGTAGAATGAAAATGGAGCCTCCGGGACGACTTGACCAGCCTTATACGCCGACCTAGAACAAGGTGGAGAGGACGAAACCGACTCCAGCCGCGGCGGAGGCCGTCGGCGAATGCCACGGACAGGAATTTCGGGATGGATATGACATGGATCACAGGCCGTCTAGCGCTTGGCGGTGGAATTTGGAATCCGGAAAACATGGCAGCGGTAGCGCGCGCCGGAATTACACATATCATCGACATGCAAATTGAGTTCGACGACACGCCGCTGGCGAAGCCACATGGGATCGAAGTTCTGTGGAACCCGACCGATGACGACTTTCAGCCGAAACCGCCGGAGCTATTTCAGCGGGGGGTGGAGTTTGCAGAGAAGGCGCTGCAGGATGAGACTGCCCGCGTGTTTGTGCATTGCGCGGCCGGTGTTCATCGCGCTGCCATGATGGCCTTAGCGATCTTGTGCGCGGATGGCTGGGAGATGCAGGACGCGATGCGGACGATTGTGTCGCGGCGTCCGGTGGTGGACTTCGCCGATGTCTACGTCGAAAGCGTAGAGAGGTTCCTGGGAGAAAAGGTGACAGAGTAGGTCCTGAGGGGAGTTCAACGTCGGCATTTCGAGGATCGGACTGGCGGCGTCAGGTCAAATGCGACTTAGCCCACGTCTGTACCGCCCGCGCGAAGCCATGCCACACCGCCGTTTGTGAGAACCATATCGCGCTCCATTGTGCGGTAACCAGAAATGCGGTGGCGCCAAGCGTTGCGCGCTGCAATTTTCGCGTGGCCCAAAGGTCGTAAGCGATCAGGAGCACTATGAATCCGTAACCACAAATCATGTCAATGGGCGCCTTCCTGTTCAGGAACGAGAACGGGAGGCGGGCAATGGCAGCGGTCAAGAGTGCGACGTTGGCGACGACAACGATTCTTTTATGGGCCGGTGAATTCCGACGCTGTCGAAACGCGAAATACATCAAGATTGCGAATGAACCCACGCTAACCAGCGGTATGGCATAGAACGCCAGTTGGTCTCGTCCGGGGAAACGGGTCGGTCGGGCCAGTGAATCGGTGGCGGCCAAGACGCCCAGAACGAGCATGACTGCCGCCATTATCATGCCGGCGATGCCGAGCTGCCTGTGGATGTCCACTCTGCCAGAAGATGCCAGCGAAGTCTGAGCGATTAGCAGCAACACCCAACACGAGAATACCGCTCCGTGAACATGAATGAGGGTGCTTGGCAATGGCGCCTGGAATGCTCCTCGAAAGTAGTAACTCGGTCCAAAGCCGGCGACGACCAGGGCGAGCATCATGGCGGCGATGAACGAAAAGAAATAATGATCGTAGCGACGCCCAGGGAGGACGCCGGCTTGTTTTGCAATGATCGGTGCAGTTGCTGCTGCCATCGGGTACCCAGGGAGCCGGCGATCGCGAAACGAGGATCGGATTATACGTCAGGTCGCCCTTCGATAGGGGTAGAGTCAGGTGCGCAAGCCTTCGATCACGCGGTCGACTTCGTCCGGGGTGTTGTAATGGACCAAGCCGATGCGGAGAAATCCGCCGTCTCGCTCGACGCCGAGGCGCTCTGTGAGGTTCAGTGCATAGTAGTTGCCATCCCAAGTGAAAATGCCGCGGTCGCCAAGTTTTCTGGCCAGGTTCGCGGGGTGATGATCTTTTATGCGGACCGCGAAGGTGGGGCACCGGGAGGTAATGCGCCCGGGATCGGCGATTCCGTAGAGGTGCAGACCGGGAATTTCTGCGAGTCCAGAAAGCATTCGCAAAGAAAGTTCGCGTTCGTGAGATTGAATGGCGCGGTAGGCCGCGCGCAGCAAGTCCCTGCGTGATTTTGCTCTCCGTCGCGCGTCATCGCTAGTCGCCTCGGTGCTATCACCCGGCGAGGGAAACTCAAGATCCCGGCCGAGCTGGTCCGAATCCACTTGATCGGCCGTGCGCCGTCCGAGTTCCGCGAGATAGTCGACGCATGCTGTGATCCCGGCGATCGACTCGTGATTCAGGGTGCCCATTTCCCAACGGCTTGGAGCCATATCGGTGTTGGGGCGCACCTTGTAGGGATGAAGCCGCTGCAGGTGCTCGCGCTTGCCGTACAGCACGCCCATGTGTGGGCCGAAAAATTTGTATGTGGAACAGACGAGAAAATCGCAGTCTAGCTCGCGGACGTCCATGAGTCCATGAGGCGCGTAGTGCACGGCGTCAATGTAGGCCACGGCTCCGACGTCGTGCGCCCTGCGAATAATCGTTTTGACGTCGTTGATGGTGCCAACAGCGTTTGACGCGTATCCAACAGCGACAACTTTGGTGCGCGATGAAAGCTTGCGCCCGAGGTCTTCCATGTCCAGCGTGCAGTCCTCTTCACGAATGTCCAGGAACTGAACCTTCACCCCGCGTTCCTCGAGCGCCTGCCAGGGAGAGACATTGGCGCTGTGATCGAGATGCGTGAGGAGAATCTCGTCGCCAGGGTTGAGCTCGCGGCCAATGGAGCGGCTGATTGCGAACGTCAGCGTGCTCATGTTGGGTCCGAAGACGATTTCGTCCGGCTGGGAGCCGAGAAAGTCCCCCATCGCAGAACGCGCGCCGGCGATCACTGCATCGGTCTCGCAGCTGGTAGCGAATGGGCCGTGCGTGTTGGCGTTGCTGGTTTTCAGGTAGTGACCGATCGCATCGATCACCGATTGCGTGACCTGCGTTCCGCCCGGACCATCGAGGAAAGCGACGGGCTGGTGGTTAATTGTGCGGGCGAGCGATGGAAAGTTGGAGCGGACCCAAGTGAGGTCGAGTTTTCTGTCAAACTCGGGGCGGCGCAAGGAATGAAGGGTGCTGGTCATAGGTGGTAAGCCCGGTCATTGCGGCACAACTCTTGGTCTGCCGTTCCCCCTATCCGGTCTTCCCGAAAACTCGGGAATAGGCGTGCTGCTCTCGAAAGCCGGGCGGATCCGCCAATCTTCGTGGGGGAAGCACGTTCTACCCCATCATGCTGGTGCGTTCGGGCTGAATCTTAAGGATCACGCGCACTTCGTTGGCTTGGCGGTAAGGATATTTGTCCACGCCGAGATATTTTTTAGCCATCTTGTCGATGTGCTCGGCAGCGCCTTGTTCGGTAATCTCGACAACCCGACCGCGGATTTCTAGGTAACGATAAGGATTTTCAGGATCGATGATTGCGAGTGCCACCCGTGGATCGCGGCGCATATTTTTGTCCTTTTGGCGACCTTTGGCGGTATTGACGATAACGAGGTCGCCTTCAATATCACACCAAACAGGCGTGACTTGTGGACTGCCATCGGGCATCAGGGTGCCTAGACTGGCGAATGCGCGCTTGGTGAAAAGATCGCGATATTTATCCGGGATGACTTGCGACATGAGCTTCTCCTTGCTGGAACCAACGCCCGACATTATAGAGCCATCAGCCTTCGTCCGTCGGTCCCTTTCCGCCTGGCCCCCACAGCAGGCTGAGGGCGGTTGTCGGTGAGAAGACGCGCTGCGCGCAGAACCCATTCTGCGGGTGACTCTGAAGCTGTTGTCGCGCGATCACTTCGAGACCAAGAGGTAGGGCAGGTTTCGATTCGTCTGCTCGGGAGAGCCCAGGCCGTAGCCCATCAGATAAGTGTTGTCTACGAGAAACCCGAAGTAGTCGGGCTGCAACTGTACCCGCCGGGCGCACTGTCGATCTAGGAGCGCGGCGGTTTTCACCGTGGCAGCACCTCGCCCGTGCAGGTCATTCAGCAGGAATTCGGTCGTGACACCCGAGTGCAGGATTCCTTCGACTAGAAGAATGTGCTGATCTTGAACGGCTATGTCGTGGCTGAAAAAGATTTCGAGCATTCCGCCGAGATCGTCTCGATATTGCGGCTTGATGAACTGACAAACGACGGGAAGGTCGATCGCACGGACCAAGTCCGAGAGAAAGATGAAGCCGTTTTCGAGCACGGCCAGTGCATGGATGGTCTTTCCCGCGTAGTCGTGGGTAATCTGTCGAGCCATCTCACGGACGCGCTTCTGGATCTGCTCGGAGGAAATGACGATATCAGAAGTGGACGGTGTGAGCATCGAGTTCCTAGTTCCTCACGAATTCTTGCTTCGAGCCGGTTCGGTAATAAGAATTCCGGTTCCGCTTAAGGCACGACAATCGCGGCGCACACCCATACCGCGCACCCAAATCACCTCTCCGCCACTCGCGATCACGGGCCAGTATTTCTTTTCGACACCCGTGAGGTGGCAGTCCTGCAAGAGCTCTTTAATTTTTTTCGGCTCTTTCCTATTCGAAGGCCAGAAGCGGTCGCCGGCACGCCAGTTTCGCACCTTCAGATTCTGCGCAAAACGAGCGTCCAATAGGTGCTCGGGATTATGGCGCTGGTTCGCGTTGCTCCTCACCGGAGAGAAGGCGGTAACGATCCGCCCGACCTCAGGGAGTTCGACCGTGCCGGGGACGGGGAGAGGGTACTCGTAGTCGGTGATTTGGCTCGCCGCCTCGGTCTCGAAGTGAATGAATTTCTTGCTCCGTCGCGCGACCCAATCGGAAAGCAAAGCAGTGCGAGCACCCTCCTCGCCCTCTTCGGCCAAAGCAAGGACTGCCTCGACCTGGCGGAATGCGAGAGCGAATCCCATAGACTCAGCGGCGGCTCGAACCAAACGACGTTGAAGAGCGAGTGGAAGAGCCCGGAGTTGGGAACAATCAAGAGTTCTGCCTTCTGGCCTGTCGGACCAGACCGAGGGGAGGCGGAGCCCTGTTTCTTGGCTCCAAAATTCTTCCTCGCCGCGGGCAATTTGGGCGGTGTCAGCAAGGGCGAGCCGAATCTCGGGATTGACATGCTCGATGAGTTTGGGCAGGATTTCGTGCCGAATGCGGTTTCGCCGATGGTGCAATTGGGCGTTGGTAGAGTCTTCACGCCACACCTGGCCGATCTCTTTCAGAAATGCCTCTAATTCGCTCCGCTTGATCTCGAGCAACGGGCGGACAATCGCAAGCTTTTCACCTCGCCCAGATTCTACTCGGATACTCGGATAGATCCCGGCTAGCCCGCGGGTACCTGCTCCACGCGAGAGTTTCAACAAAACGGTTTCGGCCTGGTCATCGAGAGTGTGCGCCGTCGAGACCCTGTTGAATGAGCCTCCCCGAAGGAGATCTTCCAGGTAGCGGTAGCGGAGTTCGCGGGCGGCGGTTTCGATGCTCAGTTTGTTTTTAGTTGCAAAGCTCTTCACCTCGCGGCGGGCACAATGGAATGGGAGATCGAAGCGCCTGGCGAGTTCTCTGACGAATTCTTCATCGAGATCCGACTCTTCGCCGCGCAGGCAGTGGTTTAGGTGCACGACCGAGAGCACCAGGCCTTGCTCATCGCGCATTTCCAGCAGGATTCTGAGAAGGGCGACGGAATCCGCTCCTCCGGAAACGGCTACACCGACTCGGTCTCCGGCAGCGAGAAGGGCATACTTTCGAATGTAGCGGCCGACCGATCGGCAAAGCGGATGCACGGGGTTATGGTACATCGGTCGCGGGAGCCGCCCGCAACTCGGTGGCGCCCCGAAACACTTTGTGAGGCAGCTGCTGGGACTGGACGCTGATCGGGATTGTGTGGACCACCCGAGCGAAGCAGTGATTACGTGATTTCGACTTCGATCTTTTTGCTGGCGGGGTCGAGCTTGGTCACTCTGAAGCTGCGCACCTGACCTGCGGTAATTTCTGAACTGACGGCTGCGGTGACCGGGCCCGATTTCCACTTGGCAGCCAGCATCGAAGTTAAGGATTTCAGGTCGGTAGTCTCGCTGGGCCCCTGTTCTCTGGAAACGCCTTTTGCCGAGCCCGCTCCGACTCTGCAGACTGCGCGGATGCCCTCCCCGAGTTCAACCGTCGCAAAGTTGCCGGAGATGTCGGCGACGCGGCCGCTCACCACGTCCCCAACCTTCCGCTCCGCCAAATACTCGTCGATGCTAGTGGGTACCATCTGCTTGATTCCGAGCTTGAGTCGGCGCTTTTCCACATCAAGGGCGAGTACTTGCGCCTTGATGACCTGGCCGATCTTGAAAACATCGGATGGGTGGTTGATACGCTTCTCGGCACTGATGTCGCTTACGTGGACCATCCCTTCGATACCTTCCGCGAGCTGTACAAACGCCCCGAATTTCTGCAGGCTGACCACCTGGCCTTCGACGATCGAGTCCACGGGAAACTTGTGCTGCGCGTCGGCCCAGGGATCCCCCAGCGCCTGCTTCAGGCCAAGCGAAATGCGTTTTTCGCCGGGATTAATCCCCAAAATAATGGCTTCGACGATGTCGCCGGCTTTGAGCAGGTCAGCCGGCGTGCGAACCTTTTTCACCCAAGACATTTCGGAGATGTGAATCAATCCTTCGACCCCGGGTTCCAGTTCCACGAAAGCACCGAAGTCCGCAAGGCGACTCACCGTGCCGCGCACGCGCTCGCCGGTCTTGTATTTGCTAGCAACCGAATCCCAGGGCTGAGGCTGAAGCTGTTTCAGCCCGATGGAGATCTTTTGTTTGGCGGTATCGAGCTTTAAGACCTTGGCTTCGACTTCCTGCCCAACCGAGAGCGCATCCGCGGGCGAGTTCACGCGAGCCCAGGAAATGTCGCTGACGTGCAGCAGCGCGTCCACCCTGCCGATGTCAACGAAAGCGCCATAGTCGGTGAGGCTCCGGACCGTTCCGGTGACCTTATCGCCCTCCTTCAACTCCGCGTACCGCTGGCCCTTTGCGGTCCGCTCCTCTTCTTCGAGGATTACCCGTCGGTCCACAACAATGTCTTCGTCCGCCACATCGAGCTTAATGATGCGGCAACGGATCTCCTGTTCGACCAGTTTTTCGAGTTCGGCCGCATCCTGAACACCGCTTCGGGAGGCAGGCATGAAGGCCCGGACGCCCACATCCACGCTGGCGCCGCCTTTCACAATGCCTGTAACCGTACCGAGAATGGTCGACTTTTCCTTAAAAGCTTTCTCGAAGGCGTCCCAGTCCGTGGGACGCGAAACCTTGCCGCGTGTGAGAAGGTAGTAACCTTCCGGGTCGCGGCCTTTGATGGCCACGTTCAGCTTGTCGCCAGGCTGTAGGGTTTCGCCGCGCAATTCCGCGATAGGGAGAACGCCTTCCGTTTTGAATCCAATGTCGAGAACGACAGACTCTGCAGTCACGGAGATGACGGTGGCCTCGCGGGAACCCTCCGCCTTTTTTCGCGAATGGTCGCGTTCAAATTGTTTCAGAATATCGCCGAAGGACTCGTTGGATTGCGGTTCGCCGGGCCTTCCCGGTTCGGTTTGATTGGACATCGTTGCCTATGACCCTGAAGGATGGAGTGACTCAAGAATACAACAGGAGCGGTTGGTTCGTTTCTGGAGCGGAACTCGCGACAATCGAGAGGCCCCCCTCCCTCGAGAGGACAGAGAGGATGCAGAGGAATACCACAAAGGTGTTTTTGCCACTTACGCCCTTGTAGGTATTCCGCAAGGATTTGGTCCGTTGAGAGAAGTTTCCTTCGCTCCACCTGGCCGGCCTAGGCGGCTCGGGAGATGCGTGCGGCTTCGATGCCGTCGAGTGCGTTCCACAAAGCTTTGGCCGTTTTCTCGGCCGCCGAAAGCGCGTGCAGTTCGGCTGAGGGATTCTCTTCGACGATCCGCTCGAGCTGACTGCGCCAGACATTCGAGTGATAAACATCAGCCGTTGTGTGAAGGGTGAAATAACGGTAGGTCTTCTCATCCGCTCCATACATTTCGCGAAGTCCGCGGGCTTTTTCTGCAGCAACGCGCGGAACCTGCGATTCGTAGCTGTAGAACGCAGCTAGAGCTTCCTCGGGCGCTCCCTCGCGAGCAACTTCGTGGAAGTGAGAGATCAGGTTCTTGACTGAGGGTACGGGGAACGAACCCGGGTTGCGGCTTCCCCCCATGCCCTCCGCGAAATCAAGCCAAAGGTCGGCGTGGGGACGCGAGCCGTCTGCACCGGATTCTTCGTCACGAGTGGCGAGAACGGCCTGGCGAAGATGCCCATGGGGCAGGCGTGCAGCAAACTCGTCCAGGTATGAAGGAAACGCTTCCACGTGATGGTAGTACTGGTGCGCGTATTCGCGGAGGTCGTTGCGACTCAATTTGCCTTCAGACCAAGCCTTATAAAAAGGATGGCAAAGCAGATCGTACTTTAGGATGCGCGCGTCCAATTGCTGGACAAATTCTTGCGAAGTCATGTTTCTCCTCCGGATAAGTGAATTCATAGTACGAGGAATGCCTGTGGGCGGGCAAGGAGAGAGGAAAACGTCCCGAGCCTCCCCTCGCGGGCGTCCCCCCGGATCGCGACGCGATGCGTGCAGGCGCCGACCGTCACGGCGGAGTCTGCTCAATCAGATGTCGTTTCCTTTGCGGTTCGGCGGAGTTGTACAAGTGCGTAAATTCCGGCGAACAGCAGCATGGGCGAAGAGATAAAACCGGGTGCGGGGCGCGGAAAATGGACAGTGTTGACCGTCCGTCCCAAGATGGTGGCCAGGGTGTGGCCACAGGCGTTGGCGATACAAAGCACGACCGCGCTGAGGTAGATGACAGGCCGCATCCAGGGAGAATTGCGAAATGCAAAAGGCGTGAGGGCTGCCAGAATCAGGATCCCTATCGTGAGGTCGATGAGAAATTCCTCAAACGTGAAAGTGGGAAGGGGCCAATAGCCAAGTTTCTCGCGAAGGGCAGTCACGGTAGGGTTGTAGGTGGAAAGGAAGCCATGGATGGATTCATCCGCCACATGGAGGGCCAGTGCGCACCAGATGAAGATCCAGGCCAATCCGAGGCGGCGAGAGGGGAGGGCCCCTGCAAACTGGACGGGTGATGCGGCCATAGGTGCTCCATGCCGGAGTACGATCCGAGCAGATGGGTTAATTGTCGGTGATGGAGGTCGCCAGCAGCTGAGCTTAAACCCGAGTTGTTAGAATTGAAAGGGCGGCCAAGAGGCGTCGAAATTCGCTTTCCGACTACTCCCGCAACCCGGCTAGAAATGGAAGGTTAACGTCCGTTTTTTCTATGCAGTTTACTGAACAATTTGATGTGGTGGTGGTCGGAGCCGGGCATGCCGGCTGCGAGGCTGCGGTGGCCTGCGCGCGCATGGGTCTGAAGACTGCGCTCTACACATTGAACGTCGATCTGATCGCACAGATGTCGTGTAATCCCGCGGTCGGAGGGATTGCCAAGGGACATCTGGTACGCGAGGTGGACGCGCTCGGCGGCATCATGGGCGAAGTGACGGACGCGGTCGGCATCCAGTTCCGCCTGCTGAATACCTCGCGTGGACCTGCGGTTTGGTCACCCCGTGCCCAGTGCGATAAGCAAGCCTACAGGCTGAAGATGCGCGAGGTACTCGAGTCCCAGCCGCACCTGAAGATCAAGCAGGCGGAGGTAGCAGATCTCATCGTGAATCCGGCTTCCGCCTCGAGGCCCCAAGCGGCAGGAGAGCAGATCTCGGGTGAAGGAGCGAGACAAGACTCTAGCGGCGCACTCCCGGCAGCGGGCCTGCGATCGGAAGAGGAGGTTCTTGGCATCAAGCTTCGCGATGGGCGCACTGTAGGCGCGAAGGCCGTTGTCATCACCACCGGAACCTTCCTGAACGGCCTGATTCACTGCGGGGAGCAGCAGTATCCCGCTGGCCGGTCGGGCGAGCCGGCGGCGGTTTTGTTGGGTGAGGCGCTGAAAAGACTTGGTCTGCGCGGTTGCAGGTTGAAGACCGGAACGCCGCCGCGGCTCGATGGACGCACGATCGACTGGTCGAGGTTCCAGCTCCAGCCCGGCGATCCCGATCCGACCCCGTTCAGTTTTCGGACCAGGCGGGTGGCCCACCACGACTCGCAAGTTCCCTGCTACATCGCCTGGACCACGGAAGAAACGCGCCGCATTATTCGGGAGAACGTGCACCGCTCGCCGATGTACAGCGGCCAGATTCAGTCGATTGGGCCGCGTTACTGTCCCTCGATTGAAGACAAGATCGTGAAGTTTCCCGACAAGGCCACTCATCAGCTATTCCTCGAGCCGGAAGGACTGAATACGCACGAGATCTATGTGAACGGCATGAGCACCTCTCTGCCGGTCGAGGTACAACTGGCGATCTTGAAGTCGGTGCCTGGCTTAGAGACAGCGGACATGCTGCGGCCGGGTTACGCGATCGAGTACGATGCCATTGATCCCACCGAACTTGAACGCACCTTGGAGACGAAGAAGATCGGGGGACTCTTTCTTGCGGGACAGATCAACGGGACCTCGGGATATGAAGAAGCCGCTTGTCAGGGGCTCATGGCAGGCGTCAACGCGGCCCTGAAGATAAAGGGCGAGCCGCCTCTGATTCTTGACCGCACGGAGGGGTATACCGCGATCCTCATTGATGATCTGATTTCAAAGGGCACGAACGAGCCTTACCGCATGTTTACCTCGCGAGCTGAGTTCCGCTTGCATCTGCGCATCGACAACGCCGACCGTCGCTTGACGCCTCACGGTCGACGGGTTGGCCTTATTCCTGACGAAGCCTGGAAGGAGTACCTCGCAAAACAGGAGCGGCAGGAGCGGGTCAAGCAGGTCCTCGCAAAGGTCCGGGTGACGGCCGAGATGGTTCGAAGCATGGAGCACTCAGCATTCAACGCTCAAGCCTCGGAAGACGCGTCGCATGTCGTGTCCCATACAAGCTACGAAGAAGCGGAATCTGATCTACCGGTGGATGCGACTCCGCGACCGAGCTTTGACCTTCCCGGAGCCATCGGTCAGACGCTGGCTCAGGCGTTGAAGCGGCCCGAGACCAGGATTGAGTATCTGGCTCCGGTACTACGGGAATTGGTACCCGAATTTTTCGACCGGGGTGATCAGGCAGAGGGTTTTTCCTCGAAGCCTGGAGCCCCGGACGGCGTTCTTCCTTCTCCGGTTCGCAACGAACTTAAAGCGGTCGAGACCGAGATTAAGTACGAAGGCTACTTGCAGCAACAGCAACGCGCGATCGAACGACTGAAAAAGGCCGAACAGCGCAATATTCCCGAGTGGTTTGACTATCGCTCGGTAAGCGGGCTTTCGCGCGAGATGCAGGAAAAGTTGATCAAGATCCGCCCGCGAACGCTGGGACATGCGTCACGCATTCCCGGCGTGACTCCCGCAGCCGTGTCGCTGGTCAATGTCTACATCGAGATTCAGGCGAAGCGGCGCGAGCAGGCCGCTGCGCACGTCTAGAGGAATCCCACTTTGTCGAACTGGCTGGGCGTTCAGGGTCGACAGCTCTGGCAAATCTGCTGGCGAGTCCCACTTTTGATCACCTTGATACGTGCACAGAAGGGTTCCTGTACCGGGCGGTCGGACAACCGTGTGGCTGATCGGTCGAGTCCCTTGCCGATTTATCTGAGCAGCACGTAACGCCCGCCATCGGTAATGACAATCACGAGGCACATGACCATGACAAGGAAGGTTAAGTCGTAGTGCCAGCCAGAGGCCTTCTCGCCGCAAAAGTCGATGTGCCAGACAAAGATCTTCTTCTGGATGGCCCCGAGCATAACCAGAATCAATCCCATCGCTGCCAATTGCTCGAAGACGCCAAAGATGATGCCGAGGCTTCCCCCGACCTCCGCTAAGCCTCGACAAGCGATCCTTCCACATAGGTTTGCTGATGCCGAAGCCTGACGCGAAAGGCCCTTCCTGAGTTGAGCCTGCCATATCGCTGTGGTAGAGTTTGGGGCTTCCTCGAAAGGAGATTCCGTGAAGGTCTATACAGGAGAAAACGTTAGGAATGTTGCGGTTGTAGGGCATGGGCATGCGGGCAAGACCTCACTGATCTCCGCCGCACTTTTTACCGCCGGGGCTACGCAACGCCTGGGTCGCGTCGACGATGGAACCGCCACTACCGACTATGACGAAGAGGAAATCTCGCGAAAAATGTCCATCTCGGCGGGCCTGGCATGCGCTGAGTGGGGTCAGACCAAAATCAATTTCATTGATACCCCCGGGTTCAACATGTTCGTGCACGAGGCCAAGATGGTGATGCCGGTCATTGATGCCGCCATCGTGGTCGTCGACGGCGTGTCGGGGGTTGAAGTCGTTACGCAGAAGGTGTGGAGCGACTGCGAAGAATACAAGATGCCGCGCGTGATTGTCGCCAGCCGCATGGACCGGGAGCGCGCCGATGCGGACCGCGTGCTCGAGTCCGTGCAGAATGCCTTCGGGCGAAATGTCATTCCTCTGGAGTTGCCGATTGGAAAGGAGAAAAGTCTCTCCGGCGTGGTTGATCTGGTGAGAATGAAGGCATACACCTATGAGCTTGGCGGGAACGGCAAGGGCAAGGAATCGGAGATTCCGTCAAACCTGAAGGATCAAGCGCAGGCGGCGCACGAGAAACTGGTTGAGTTGGTCGCGGAAGGCGACGATGCGTTGATGGAAAAGTTCTTTGAGGCGGGCACGTTGTCGGAAGAAGACCTGGTTCCGGCGCTGCACAATGCAATCCGCGAGGACAAGATTTTCCCCGTGCTATTCGCTTCAGGACTGGGTAACATCAGCGCCGATCGGCTCATGGATTTCATTGTGGAGTTTACGCCGACGGCGATCGAGCACGAGGCAATCCGCGGTGAGGTGACTTCGGGCAACGGCGAGCCGCCTTCCAGAAAGGAATCTGATACCGAACCGGTTTCCTTTTACGTCTTCAAAACGGTCTCCGATCCCTTCGCCGGACGCATCTCTTACTTCAAAGTCTTTTCCGGCGTATTGAAAAATGATGCAACCCTTGTGAACTACGCACGCGGCGCGCAGGAAAAGTTGTCGCGGATTTCGATCATGCAGGGAAAGGAAGCCGTGGCCATTCCTGAACTGCACGCCGGAGATATCGGAGCTGTGGCAAAGTTGAAAGACACGTTAACCGGCGACACGTTGGGCGACAAGTCCGCGCCCATTCGCTATCCCCATGTGAAGCTCCCCGAGCCGGCCATCACCTTCGCCATCGAGCCGAAGAGCCGTGCGGATGAAGACAAACTGGGCCCCGGCATCCATAAGCTAATGGAAGAAGATGCCATGCTGCGGTTTTTTCGCGATCCCCAGACTAAGGAATTTCTGATTGCGGGTACGGGTCAACAGCACATTGAAGTCACGGTTTCAAAGCTCAAGAAGCGTTATCACACCGAAGTGAACCTCAAGGCGCCAAAGGTGCCCTATCGCGAGACCATTCGGGGGCGCGCCGATGTGCAAGGACGCCACAAGAAGCAGACCGGCGGTCATGGCCAGTACGGCGACTGCAAGATCAAGATGGAGCCGCTGCCGCGAGGCGGCGAGTTCGAGTTTGTGAACGAAATCTTCGGCGGCGCGATCCCAAGGAACTTCATACCCGCGGTTGAAAAGGGTATTAAAGACGCCGCCGGCCGCGGGTACCTCGCCGGCTTTCCGGTGGTCGATTTCAAGGTCGTCCTCTATGACGGGTCCTACCACGATGTGGATTCAAATGACCTCTCCTTCCAGATGGCGGGACGCATCGCCTTCAAAAAGGCCATGGAACAGGCCAAGCCCACACTGCTCGAGCCGATCATGCACGTCGAAATCACCGTTCCCGACGAATTTGCCGGTTCGATCATGGGAGATCTGAACTCGCGTCGTGGCCGCATTCAGGGCATGGACAACAAGGGCGGAAATACCATCGTGAAAGCCGAAGTGCCAATGGCGGAAATGTTGACATACGGGGCTGACTTGACCTCGATGACCCAGGGCCGCGGAAGCTTCAATATGGAGATGCATCACTACGATATCGTCCCGTCCCAGATCCAGGAAAAGATCGTTGAGAAGGCCAAAGCCGAGCGCGGAGAGGTGAAGGAAGAAGAGGAATAGAGGCAACGCTACCTCTGCTTCGTCGTCTCGCCATGGCAGCGTCCTGGGTGGTGGTTGCAGGCTGCGACAGGCCGACACAGATTCTCTGACCAGACTGGGCTAAATTGGCGGGGACTACAGTTTATGAATGGAATTTCCTTAACCCTTGCCTTGCTGTTGATGGCCGCTCCGGGCATTGCCCAACCAGGCCGAGACCGCTCCCGCGATCGTGAAGCAGTTACCCAACTGGAAAACCAGTGGCTCCACGCCAAGGATGCAGCCACGCTCGATCGCATCCTGGCGCCGGACTTTGTTCACGTGGTTCCCGCGGATCACCTTTTGACCAAGCAGGAGCATATCAGCTGGTTCGTGAAGCATCCGGAGCCAAGCGATCGCCAGACAAAATTCGACAAATTCCAGGTGCGGTTTTACGGCGATACGGCGATTGTCAACGGCTCCGTTATCGCAACCGACCCTCACGGAAAGGAACTGGACCGTACCATGTTCACCGACGTCTTTGTCCTACGAGACGGGCGCTGGCAAGCGGTGAATGGGCAAGAGAATGCGGCGCGACCGCGGTAGTGGTCTCGGTTCTCGCGAATCGTGCGTTCCGCGAAGTCGGACAGAAATGTCCGCCCCCCTACAATTCCCACATCGCTTGGGTGGCTTCGACCGACATCGCCGCTCTACATGGTTTCGTTGGCTTCCGCGATCTGATGGATGGAGCTCTGGGCGGCGCGGAGTGGCACTGAAACGTGCACGATATCGCCATGGTCATCGACATCGATGACCACCGATCCCCCAACCTTCTGAATGAAGACGTGCTCCTGTGGGTCTTTCACTTCCACCAGCACGCCGTCGGGGCAGTCTTCGAGGGCGGGGATGGCCACATCGATTATGGGCAAATAGGGCCTGAGTTCGCTAGCAGCGTCTTTCAGATCGTTCTTGGGTACGAAGTGCAAGCTCGCCGGCACCAGCGCAGCGGGCACAATCAAAGAAAGATGTGTGCCGTCGGGCCGCTTCTCGTGAACCTTGACGGCGATGAAGCCTTGGCTGGAAAGGGCCGCACCTGCAACCATGGCGGTGCCGAGAACGCCTACCCCGATTTTTGCGAGAAGAATCATAAGAGTTCCTTTACCGTAAGTCGGAATCTCGCTTCAGGCATCAGCCCCCAAGGGAAAACGCAATTCCGGAACCCTGCGAACTGATGCCTGGAGTCTATTTGTCGCTATTGTTCGAGTCGATCCAGATGCGCACCGATTCGTCCTCGCCGGCAACCGTCACAAGCGTCATATCGCCAATGCTCTGCAGGGCCTTAACAGCGGCCGAAAGATTGAGCTGATTGTCGGTGGTCTCGGAGATCAGGGCTTGCGCAACTTCCCACGGAATGGTTACGTCCACGCGTTGCTTGCCGCCCTTGTCGTTGACATGAGCGACCAGTTGCCCATGCTCCTTGGCGACGTGAACTTCCTCGCCGGGATTCTGCACGCTGACGAACTCGCCTTCTGGAGCCGACTTTACGGCTTCGAGCAGGGCGCGTATATCGATGTCCTGCACGTTGAAGTTGCTTACGTGAAATTTTCCATTCTTAAGATCGCCGTGGTTGATCGCGGGAATGACCTTCTCCGCTAGTGAAAGGGGCACGTTTACGCGCACCAACTCCTGCGTCTTCGGATTGTTGACCTTGATGTGCAGATAGCGCTCCGGGGAGGCGGCCCAAACCACGGTTCCCGCTACCACAACAGCGGTGAGCAGAAGAGATTTGAAAATCTTCATAGTGACGTCCTTAGATAAAAATTCGAACTGCGTCCCCGGCCGCGGAATGGCTCTCCCCACCCCAGGCCGAATCCGGCGGGCTATGGGCAGCCCATCTGCGAACATGGTACGCAGCTCCTTTCCAGAAAGTTCCCTGGGTTCCAGACCAATGACCAAAGGCTTTTACCGCCCTCCGTCGCAGAAGGATGGGCTCCCCAGATCGACGCCGTTATAGTAAGGAGCGGGAGGTCCCGGGCTTCGTCGAACCCGCAAACTTTCGCAATTCTTTCGCGCTGGAATCACAAGCGATCGTGCTAACATCCGGGCAGTGGCCACCCTGAGAAACACCCCCAAATTGCCCGATCAGCGGGAGCGGTTGGTTTCGGCGGCTCCGGTCGAGGATGATTCGTCCTTCGAGTTAAAGCTGCGGCCGCAACGGCTGGGCGAGTTCATCGGGCAGGCCAAAGTCAAAGAGAATTTAGCGGTTGCAATTGAGGCTGCGCGCTCCCGCGGCGAAGCTCTTGATCACGTCCTCTTATATGGTCCTCCCGGCCTGGGCAAGACAACTCTTGCCACCATCATCGCCAACGAACTCGGCGTCGCCTTCCAACAAACGTCTGGTCCAACGCTTCAGATCAAGGGCGACTTGACAGCCATTCTGACCAATTTGCGCGAAAAGCAGGTTCTCTTCATCGATGAAGTCCATCGCCTGCAACCTGCCCTAGAGGAATTGCTGTACTCGGCGCTTGAGGATTACAAACTCGATATCCTGATTGGCCAGGGCCCCGCCGCGCGTACCCATACGATGGAGGTAAAGCCCTTCACTTTTGTGGGCGCAACCACGCGCGCAGGATTGCTTTCCGCTCCGCTGCGGTCGCGTTTCGGGATCGTGCTTCGGCTGGAGTTTTATAGCCATGACGACCTGCGCATCATCGTTGAGCGCTCCGCTGAAATTCTTGGCGTCGAAATCAATCGGGAGGGAGCTCTGGAGATCGCCAGCCGGTCGCGGGGAACGCCCCGAATTGCAAACCGCCTGCTTCGCCGGGTTCGCGATTATGCCCAGGTGCGAGGTGCAGGCAAGATCGATCTCCCCACCGCCCAGGCCGCTCTGCAGATGCTGGAGGTGGATCGGTATGGGTTCGATGAGGTAGATCGCCGTCTTCTTTTGGCAATCATCGAGAAGTATCAGGGCGGGCCGGTGGGAGTGAATACCCTGGCTGCCGCGCTGGCAGAAGAACCCGATGCCATAGAAGAAATCTATGAGCCGTTCCTCATTCAGATCGGGTTCCTCAACCGTACCCCGCGAGGACGAGTTGCAACTCAGTTAGCCTATGAACACTTCGGTATCACACCGAATCGCAGGCAAAGTTCCCTGTTCTAGGCCACCCCTGTTTGCCTTTGCTTTAGCGCAATGCCCGCTTGCCGCGCCTTGAACTTCTGATGGTGGGCGGAGTCGCTGCCATTCTTCTTCAGAATCTTGCGGCCCAAAGGTCCCGCCCGCAAAACCCAGGCGGGGGGCCAGCGATTGCCGCGAGAGCAGCAGAGAGAACAGTAATAAGGAGCGAAATCATCCCCGCGAAGTGTTTCATGACGAACCTCAAGCCGGGTAACGTTGAATTATCCAGTTCCTGCCCAGTCGTACTGCGTTGAACAGACAAGCAAAATGCGTGTGTCCGCTTCGCCTTGACCAGATAGAATGAGCCAGAAATGATCGCGCACCTTCGCGGAAAACTAATCGCAAGGCATCCGAACCAGGCAATCGTGGAAGCCGGCGGCGTTGGGTACGACGTCGCGATTACCGTTTCGACGTTTTCCGACTTGCCGCCTTTGGGGACCGAAGTTGCGCTGCACATCCACACCCATGTTCGGGAAGACCAGCTGGCTCTGTATGGATTTCTCAAGAGGGAGGAGAAACAGCTCTTCGAGAAGCTGATTACGGTGAGCGGAATCGGGCCGAAGCTGGCGATAACGACCCTCAGCGGGATGGCAGCGCAGGAACTGGGGAATGCGATTCGCGGCAATGATGTTGCGCGGCTTACAAAGATTCCTGGTATCGGGCGGAAAACGGCGGAACGATTGGTGCTGGAATTGCGCGACAAACTACCGACTGGAGGACAGGAAGCGCCAGCCGCACTTCCGGCATTAAGCGCGGTGCAGGAGGATGTTCTGTCTGCGCTGCTGAACTTGGGGTATCAGCGGGCTGCGGCGGAAAAGGCGCTGGCCTCCGTGGCGAAAGAGGGATCTTTTGATGTGTTGTTTCGGGGCGCGCTCGCAGCGATGAACAAATAACCCATCCCCTTTTTGCGGCGGTGCCGCGTTTTCGAGCGCAAACTCGCGAACCTCCGAAGTTGCGAGCGAAACTCTCGAGTTTCAAAAACCTGATCCCAGGCCGAAACTCCCTCGGAGAGTTAGGACAGGCAGTAAGAAGCCCTCGCTCGCGCGAGGGCTCAATTTTCTGGACCGCGATTCGCTACTTCTTTTCGGCGGTGGCTTTGCCGTACTTGCGGCGGAAGCGCTCGACGCGGCCGGCGGTGTCAACCAGTTTCTGCTTGCCGGTGAAGAATGGGTGGCAGTTCGAGCAAATTTCTACGCTGATGTCGCCCCTGTGCGTGGAGCGGGTGGTGAATGCATTGCCGCACGCGCAGTGCACGCGCACTTCATGGTATGCAGGATGAATAGCTGCCTTCATTGGATCTCCAAAATCTGTGTGGTGAACTGTTTGATTCTAAAGGATGGGAATAGGATTCAGCAACCGCCAATCCCCGCTTGATTGCTCCGCAGAGATCTAGAGCGGAGGTGCGGATAAGTCATTCCGTCTTCAAGGGTAAGCCGGTCCCAGCAGGGGTCTCTCTTTCGCGCAGGTTAAAGGCTAGGCTTCGGGGCTAAGGGCCGCGAAAATCGGGAGGTTTTCAGATCAGCCCCAGCCGGTTTCGCCAGGATCACTTCCCGATGCAGAAACGGCTGAAAATCAGGTTCAGGATGTCGTCGGGAGTGGTTGCGCCGGTGATTTCATCGAGCGCCTTCAAGGCGTTGTAAAGATCGAGCAGGAGCATCTCGTGCGGAATGCGGTTGTGGGTGGCGTTTTCGGCGGCGTCGAGCGCGGTGATCGAATCCTGAACCAGCTGCTGGTGCCTGGCATTGGTGAGAAACCCGGACTCGGCCTCTGTTCCAGTCTTTCCGGTGACCTGGGACAGGATGGCCTCGCGGAGTTCTGAAACGCCCGCGCCGGTGATTGCACATGTCCGAATTTCCGGCTTTTCGGGGCCAGTTGGCGTTGACCGGCGTTTCGAATCCGCCAGGTCAGCCTTGTTCTGGACAACGATTGCCGCCCTCCGCTCGACTTGATCAAGAAGCGTTTGGTCTTCCGACGACAGGGGCTCGGAAGCATCGAGCACAACCAGGACGAGATCGGCTTCGGCAAGGGCTTCAAGGGATTTTTGGATTCCGATGCTTTCCGCTTCGTCGAGGGCCCGCCGGATGCCGGCGGTATCGACCAGACGGACGGGAATTCCGCCGAGAGCCACGGTTTCGGTTACTAGATCGCGGGTCGTGCCCGGAGTAGAAGTCACAATCGCGCGTTCGCGTTCGACCAACTGGTTAAACAGGCTGGATTTCCCGACGTTGGGACGACCGACGATCGCCAGCGTCAGACCTTCGTGGACGATTTTGCCGTAAGAGAATGAGCGAGCAAGTTCTTCTAGAGGGGGTCGGATCGCTGCTATTTGTTCCACGATTTTCGACGGCGGGAGCACGGAAACGTCGTCTTCCGCAAAGTCGATCCCAGCCTCGAGCAATGCGATCAAATCAACGAGCTTTTGCTTTGTCGGCTTCAGTCGGCGGGACAATGCGCCTTCCAGCTGCTGTGCGGCTACCTTAGCTTGGTATAGGGTCTGTGAATCGATCAGGTCGCGCACCGCTTCGGCCTGGGTCAGGTCGATGCGCCCGTTGAGGAAGGCGCGCATGGTGAATTCGCCGGGCTCGGCCAGGCGGGCACCGGCTGCAAGGGCGAGTTCCACGATGTGGCGCAGAACCACAGGCGACCCGTGCGCCGCGACCTCGATGATGTCATCGGTCGTATAGGAGTGTGGCCGGGCAAAGTAGGTGACGACGACTTCGTCAATCCTCGCATTGGGGGACGAACGCTCTCCTACTTCCAGCTGAATCGCCGACTCAACCGCCATCGAAAGCTCTGCCGTCGGTCGAGAGGGGATCTCCGGCCCAGTCGGTTCGACGAGTTCCCCAGAAATCGCGCGGCCTGGCTCGAGGGGATGCTTCAGACGAAGCATCGGTTCAGCGATGGCACGCGCTTCAGATCCAGCGAGGCGAACTATTCCTATGCCTCCGCGGCCGGGCGGAGTGGCGATGGCGACGATGGTGTCATCGAGATTCAAGGGGATTCGTCATTCGGAGAAATTTGAAATTTCGTAACGAAAAACTGGTTGCCAGCAACTTTGGCTAGCGAAAATCACCCGCACGCAGGGTTGAAATCGCACCCAGATACTCGCTACGACTGGCGAACCGGGCTGGAAACTTAGTTGCCCAACTGCCAAATCACACAATCTTCAATCCGCCGCCTTCGCTGGTGAAAACCATTTCCGCTAAGTACAATCTATCCTTTGCTTATGGCGGACGTTCGCCGAGGTTTGATCATCGTAAATACTGGCCCGGGCAAGGGCAAGACCACGGCCGCGATGGGTACGGCAGTGCGCGCGGTCGGCAACGGCATGCGCGTGTTGATGCTGCAGTTCCTGAAAGGCTCCTGGCATTACGGCGAACTCGACGCGGTGCAGGCCTTCGGCGACAAGTTCATCATGAAGCAGATGGGCCGGGGCTTCGTGAAGGTTGGCGCCGAGAAGCCCGACCCGGAGGACGTAAGTATGGTCGAAAGTGCCTGGGCCGAGGGGGAGCGAGCGATTCGATCCGGTGAATGGGACCTGGTGATTCTGGACGAGATCAACTATGCGATCAGTTATGGCATGCTCGATCCAGCTAAAGTTGTTGAATCGCTAAAGCGCAAGCCCGATATGGTGCACGTTATCTTGACGGGACGCAACGCCCATCCGACAATTGTCGAGCTTGCCGACACGGTGACCGAAATGCGCCAGGTGAAGCACGCCTATGAGAAGGGGGTAATGGCGCAGAGGGGCATCGAGTATTAGACTTCCGCCCAGGGATTGTGGCATCGGGTTTTAGGAAACTACGGTAGGGGTGACTGAAGCATTCCTTATGGCTTGGTTCAAGCGACAATCCGGCGAGGTGGATCCTTCGGGCGAAAAGAAGATTCGTACCGAAGGATTGTGGGTGAAGTGTGAAAGCTGCCGCCAGATCATCTGGAAGAAGGACCTCGAAGACAACCTGAATGTTTGCCCAAAGTGCGGCAAACACTTCCGCATTGATGCACGCACTAGACTGGCACAACTGCTGGATAACAGCGAGTATGAAACCTTCAGCGACAATCTCAAGTCCGCCGATCCATTGGATTTTGTCGATCTCAAGCCCTATTCCCAGCGCCTGAAAAAGGCGCAGGAAGAAACCGAATTGAACGACGCGGTGGTCAACGCCCGCGGCAAGCTGGATGGCCGTGACGTGATTGTCAGCGCCATGGAATACAACTTTATCGGCGGCAGCATGGGTGCGGTAGTCGGAGAAATGATCACGCGCGCGATTGAGGAGTCGCTCAGGACGAAGCGCCCCCTGATCATCATCTCTGCTTCGGGCGGAGCGCGGATGATGGAAGGTGCGCTGAGCCTGATGCAGCTCGCGAAAATCTCCGCCGCGCTGGCGCGGCTCGATGAGGCGCGGATCCCGTATATTTCGGTGTTAACCGATCCAACCACGGGAGGGGTGACCGCCTCGTTCGCCATGCTGGGAGACCTGAATATAGGGGAACCTGGTGCGCTGATTGGTTTTGCCGGGCCTCGCGTCATCGAGCAAACGATTCGACAAAAACTGCCCCCAGGGTTCCAGCGCAGTGAGTTTCTATTGGAGCATGGGATGCTCGATGCAGTTGTCCCTCGCAAAGAGCTGAAGTCGTACATCGCGCGGGCACTAGAGTTTATGAGCCCGGTACTCGGCCGCCCGTCAGCCGCCAGCTAGAACCCCCGGGGGATTGGTCCTTGCCACCCGCAAACCGCAGGAACCTGTCATCCTGAGCACCAGGCAAAGGCCTCTCGATTTTCATCCCATTCCCCTTTCTTTCTAGCCCTTCCCGGTCAATCCCCGGCACGTCGTAAGGAGCGAAGCCAAGCTGCTAATCTAGAGTCGTTGTTGGCTGACAGCCATTTCATGCCTCTTTCCTACCAATCCGCGGTGGCACGCATGTATGCGCTTGGTCATGAGCTCGCGCACACGCCCTCGCATAAGTTCGACCTGGAACACATGCGTGGGCTCCTGGCGGCCCTGGAGCATCCCGAGAAGAAGTTCCCCAGCGTCTTGATAGCGGGAACCAATGGCAAGGGGTCCACCGCCGCGACGCTCGCATCGCTATTGCAGGCGTCAGGATTGTGCACGGGACTCTACACGTCGCCCCACCTCCTTCGCATCAACGAACGCGTTCGCATCAACGGCGAGCAGATTCCGGATGACCAGTTTGCCCTGCTTCACGACGTGGTTGATCGAACGGCTGAGCGCCTGGTGGAAGACGCCGAGCTCCCGTGGCATCCGAGCTTCTTCGAGATGCTGACGGCGATCGCGTTTGAGTATTTCGCGAACCGCAAGGTCGACATCGCCGTGCTTGAAGTGGGCATGGGAGGACGGCTCGATGCCACCAACGTCGTCGAACCCTTGCTGAGCGTCATCACCGACATTTCACTGGACCACCAGAAGTTTCTCGGCAACACCATCACGGAGATCGCGCAAGAAAAGGCTGGGATCATTCGGCCAAACGGAGTGTTCATTACCTTGCCGCAGACTCCGGAGGCGAACGACACTCTTGGACGAGCAGCGCTCAAAGTGGGCGCAGCCGCATTCAGTGCGGTGCCATTTGTGCCACCGTTATCTCCGGCCAGCCCGGGGTTGTGGGAGGCTGCACCACCGAACCCAGTCAAAGGTGGTTCGCCTGTTCTTAGCTCCAGGGAACGACGAGGTGCGATGTCCCGCTACCCGCTCTCCGTCCTTGGCAAGGAAATTACCGTTGAGACGCCGTTGCTAGGACGTCATCAGCTTAGGAATGTCGCCCTCGCGATTGCGGCCGCCGAACAATTAACGGCACATTTCCCGGCGATCACCGCGGATTCGATCGAACGGGGGATTCCGAAGACCTCCTGGCCGGGACGGTTTCAGGTAGTCGAACACCGAGAGAACGAGCCGGAGTTTGTTCTTGACGTAGCCCATAATCCTGCTGGAGCGTGGGCGTTGCGTTCGACGTTATCGTCCGTTTACGAGAACCGGCGCCTAGTCTTTGTCTTCGGTGCTATGCGCGACAAGGCCATTCGCGAGATCGCGGAGATCCTCTTCCCGCTTTCGGATCGCGTGATTGCGACCCCCGCCGACAACCCCAGGTCGGCAACACCCCAAGAGATCTCGGAAGCTGCCAGACGAACCGGCGCCGAGCTCGAATGCGCTCCGGATGTGTCTTGCGCAATCAGCAAGGCGCGTGCGGCGGCGGGGGCGCAAGGGATTGTTGTCGTGACGGGCTCTATTTACATCGTCGGCGAAGCCATGCGGGCGCTCGGAGTTTCCGTCCGATGAAAAATAGCAGTGTGGATGACATTACTCAGGAGACCGAAATCCGGCACGCCGAACCGCGACGCAGATATGGATTGCTTAGTGCTCTCCGCTCCTACTTTTTCCTCGATTTGCTGATCTGGGGCTATACGGTTGCTTTCGGTCTTGCATCGATTCCCTTTGGCTTCTTCGATAAGGACGGAAGCATTCTTCACGGCTTTGCGCGAGCGTGGGCGAAGCTGACGATGAAGTCCATTTTGTCGCCGTTCACCGTCACCGGCCTGGAGCAGATCGATACTTCAAAGCCCCACGTTTATGCAGTCAATCATGGTTCCGCGCTCGATATCCCGGCGCTGTACGCCTTTCTGCCCTTTCAGTTCCGGATCGTACATAAGAAAGAGTTGTGGTCTTACCCAATCGTCGGGTGGCATCTGAAGCGCTCCGGGCAGGTATGCGTCGACCAGCAAAACCCGACACGCTCGGTGGGGCAAATCAAGTCGGCATTACGCACTCTAAAAAGAGGCATGCCGCTCGTAATCTTTCCCGAAGGGGGACGGACCACAGATGGCAAGATTCAACCTTTTCTGGCTGGGGCTTTCTTCCTGGCGATCAAGGCGGAGGTCGATATCGTGCCCATTGCACTGCGCGGAATGTACGAGCTACTTCCCATGAACACCTACCACATCAAACCACGGCGGTTGGAAATGCGGGTCGGCAAACCGATCGTGACCGCAGGGCTGGCGATGACAGACATGGAAGCATTGTCCTCGAGAGTGCAGAAAGCTGTCGAAGAAATGTACTACGACACCCGGTGTTGACCGTTCGGGCATTGGTTTGAACAAGCTTATACTCCTCGTGCATAATTTGGCGTTTCCTGGTGGTCCTAGGATGGTGGCCATCAGAGTCGAAGTTCGGAGAAAATATGAAGATGTTCCTGCTTTCTGCACTCTTCTGCTTTGCCTTCGCCGCGGTACTCGAAGCTCAAACCAAAAAACCCACCGTGACAGAAGCCCAGCAGTTCATGGATAAGGCAGAGGCCCGACTGGCCGAACTGAGCTTGAAAGGAAACCAGGCGAACTGGATTCACGAGAATTTCATTACCGAAGACACGGAAGGGATTGCGGCTGCCGTCAATGATGAAATCACCGCCGTGACGACGGAACTGGTCGAACAAGCTAAGCGCTTTGATGGGCTGAAGATGCCGGCGGAACTCGAGCGAAAATTCTTGCTACTCAAGCTGCAGCTGGTAGCCCCCGCTCCCAAGGATCCCAAGCTGCGCAAGGAGTTGACCGCGATTGCGGTGTCTCTGGACTCCGATTATGGAAAAGGCAAATTCAAAGACTCGACCGGCAAGATGCTTGATATCAATGAGGTCGAGAACATTATGGCCGAGGATCGTGATCCGGCTCGGCTGAAGGAAATCTGGCTGGGATGGCACTCAATTGGCGCACCGATGCGGGAGCGTTATGCGCGGTTTGTCGACCTGTCGAATCAGGGAGCGCGCGAGTTGGGTTTTAAAGACACGGGCGTGCTCTGGCGTGCGGGATACGATATGCCCCCAGAGAAGTTCGCGACCGATGTGGATCGGCTCTGGGAACAGGTACGGCCGCTGTATCTCTCGCTGTACACATTTGTTCGGGCGCGCCTCTCGCAGAAATATGGTCCTCAAGTTGTCCCGCCGGATGGGCCGATCCCCGCACACCTACTTGGCAATCCCTGGGCGCAGCAATGGGGCAACATCTACTCCTTGCTGGGGCTTCCGGAAAATAGCAGCGGCTACGATCTCACCGCATTGCTGCGCGCCAAGAAACTCGATGCTCACGGCATGGTCAAGTACGGCGAGAATTTCTACACCTCGCTCGCATTTGCGCCGCTGCCCAAGACATTCTGGGAGCGCTCGCTTTTCACCAAGCCTGCCGATCGCGAAGTCGTCTGCCACGCCAGCGCCTGGAATATCGACAACAAGGATGACGTGCGGATCAAGATGTGTATTCAGGTCAAGGATGAGGACTTCGTCACCATTCACCACGAACTGGGGCACAACTTCTATCAGCGCGCCTACAAGAACCAGCCGTTCCTTTTTCAGAATGGTGCGAACGATGGCTTCCATGAGGCGATCGGGGACACGATTGCTTTGGCCATCACGCCGGAGTATCTGAAAAAGATTGGCCTGCTTGAAGCGATTCCGCCGGCGGATGCCGATATTCCCCTGCTGCTCAGACAGGCGCTCGACAAAGTGGCGTTTCTGCCCTTTGGCATCATGATCGATCAATGGCGCTGGAAGGTCTTCTCGGGCGAAATCAAGCCCGCGGAATACAACAAAGCCTGGTGGGATTTGCGACTGAAGTATCAGGGTGTGATTCCGCCAGCCCCGCGCAGCGAGGCGGATTTCGACCCCGGCGCAAAATATCACGTGCCCGGGAACGTTCCCTACACGCGATACTTCTTGGCGTTCATTTATCAGTTCCAGTTCTATCGTGCGTTGTGCAAAGAGGCCGGATACTCAGGCCCGCTGAACCGCTGCACCTTCTTCGACTCGAAACAAGCCGGAGAGAGGTTCAACCAGATGCTCGAAATGGGTCAGAGCAAACCGTGGCCCGATGCGATGGAAGCTCTCACCGGGCAACGCCAGGCAGATGCCAGCGCGATACTAGATTATTTTGCCCCGCTCAAGAAATGGCTGGACGAGCAGAACAAGGGAATGAAGGTAGGCTGGTAGGGAAAACGAGGGATGACGAAGTGGCGATCAAATGACCGTCATAGATCCTCTAAAAGGGAGATTCACCCTGACGCGGAGCTCAAGCAGAAGTATCACTTCTCCGGCGTATGACTCATAATCGTCCGCCGAACATAAATGTTGGGCCTTCGGGACTGTTAGGCGTGCATTCCCCGGTACCCTCGCGTGTACTTCTCATTCAGCAAATTCCGCCCCATCATAAAGTTCAGGTTTGTAGTTCCTGGCCGGCCAGCCGTCCCGTCGAACCGGCTAATGTTCATCAGTCTACGCGCGCTTCGCGCATAGCTCGTAGTGAGGCCCGTTGTGAACCACGACTTGTCTCCCGACAGGCGGCATTCTCTTCGCCAGCGCGTGAATACGCCAGCATTTGCCAGCTTCGACGGCGTGACCGGCGGAATGATTCTCGATCTCAGCGAGGAAGGCATGTCAATGCAGACGCTCGCACCGCTCGAGGCGCACAGCATTCTGCCTCTGCATCTCTCGCTGGGGGAACCGACTGCATATTTGGAAACGACAGGCTACGTGGCATGGGCAGATGCCTTAGGTCGTGCTGGCGTCCGCTTTTCTGAACTGCCGGACCCGGCGCGCGAAAGATTGCGCGAGTGGCTGACGGTGAATGCGTTCACCCCAAGCTGGAAGGCGCCACGATGGGTGGTGCGAGATTCGGCATTTTCCCGTGAATCGAACGCATCGGTCCAGAGCGAAATCGGAGTCGCGCTAAGTCTGGAAACAGAACCTGACAGTCCCGACGGCAGCAATCCAGGTCCTTTCCCGCGGGTCTCGACCACCGTGCAGTACGAGTTCAAATCACTCGGCGGGAATCTCGAAGCCGCCCTGACCTTGATCGCCACGCGGGCCTGCTCGATTACACGAGGCACTGGTGCAGCCGTCGCTCTTGCAGGTGAGAACGGCATGACCTGCCGTGCGGCGGCGGGGAACAATGTGCCGCAGATTGGCGCTCCCGTGAATGTCGACAGCGGATTTACCGGGGCGTGCATCCGTGAGCTGCGGCCTCTACGGTGCGACGACACGGAGTGCGATTTGCGGGTCGATGCGGATGCGTGCCGCAGCTTGGGAATAGGCTCGATCTTGGCTGCGCCAGTCATCTATGAACGAGACCTGGTTGGTTTAGTCGAAGTGTTCTCGTCAGCCCCTTACGCCTTCGATGACGGGGATCTCGCAGTCGTGGAACGGTTGGCTCAGACCGTTGTGCTCACCTTGAGCCGAGCAGAGGTCTTCCGGCAGGAATAAAGCTAAGGCATTTGCAGAACCTTGCCGCGAGGCTGAGACTCATTTTTGCCGGAGACGGCCTGTTCCCGCAACAGCTGTCCGACAAGACGGAGAGCGTCTACTTCCTCCTGCAAACGCGCCAATTCAGCTTCTTTGCGGCGAAGTATTTCGACAGGGTTCTTCACGGTCTCGGCCTCGCAACTACTGTAGGAGGCAATTGAATTTGCGAAAAGTGACGGAGGTACGAACTCAGATTCTCCGCGCGGCCAGCGTCCCATTCGCCTCGATAACACGCCTCGGGCTAGCCTTTCGGCCAATCCATGTAGCCTCTGGCACGGCAAACGAAACCCCGAATGCTCGTTGCATCTCCTGCATTTTCATTCTCTTCGGTGCCCTTTCGGTCCGTCGAAATGAGCCGAGCGCACCGCTAGTAGCGGCTCGGTCTAACGTCGACTTATCCAACTAACTAACCAGCATCAATGTCCCAGATGGTAGGGATGTCCCTTCAAGATGGTGAACCCGCGATAGATCTGTTCGAGCAAAAGGACACGCGCCAGCTCATGGGCGATAGTCATTTTTCCAAGGGACAAGGTGAAATCGGCCTGTTGGCGGGCAGTTTCGCTGAATCCATCGGCCGGGCCAATCGCAAAAACCAGAGGAACAGGGCTTTGGTCCTGATGGTTACCGAGGAACTTTGCCAGTTCTTCAGACGAGAGTTGCTTACCGCGGGAGTCGAGCAGGACCAAGTGCCGTCGGGATCCTCGGCCATCCCTGCCGCATAACTTCAGCAGCGCAGATTCGTCTTTGAGGGAAATGCCTTCGGTCTCGGCACATTGCCGAATGCGCCTCAGGTACTCATCGGTGAGCGATTGGACGGCCGCACTTTTGGTCTTGCCGACCCATGCGACGATGAGTTTCATAGCGCTTTATCCTGCCAGTAACCGCCGGTTGCCAACAACACAAAGGAAGTCAGCCGAAGACCGTACGTCGCATTCCTGAGTCTGATCTTTACCGCCGCTGACTGATCGTAAAGAGGCCGCGGGTTTGCTTTCTGAACCTTCTACCTAGTTCTCACGCCCGCTTGCGCGCTACGGTTCTCGTTGCGGGTGCTCGCCGCCGCGTCTTGGGCGCCACATCAGCTGGAGCCAATTTCTTTGCCGTGCGCCAGAGCCGCTCCAGGTCGTAGTAGCTGCGTGCCGCGGCAGAGAACACGTGTACTACAAAGTCCACATAGTCGAGCAACACCCACTCGGCTTGCTTATAGCCTTCAATACTGTTCGGGTACGTGCCGGCCCGTTTCAAACGCAGCTCGACTTCATCGGAGATCGCCTGAATTTGCCGGGGGTTCGAGCCGCTGCAGATGACAAAGTAATCGGTGAATGCGCCGGAGTTCTTGTCCATCTCGAGAATGGTAAGTTCTTCGGCTTTCTTGTCCTGGCAGGCCGCAATGGCGATTGTAAGCTGGGAGATGAGGGCGTTGGTCTTCTTCTTCATTCGGGAATTACAGCCGATTCTGTACCGATCTTACATGGTTTCATAGTCAATTGGGGAAGGAATGGGACCATCGCCCAGCGCGCCAGGGAATGACGCCGCCTGAGTTTTAGCTGCCGTACAGTCCCTCCTTTTTGATGTATTCTTCCACGCTTGCCGGAACGAATTTCTTGATCGGCCGCTTGGAGGCAAGCGCCTGGCGAATGGCGGTAGCCGAGATGTTCTGGTTGACATCGTCCAACAGGTGCAGTGTGACGCCGGAGAGAACCAGATCTCCTTTGGCAGGCTGTTTCAAGAAGGGTTTTGTGACTTCCGAGCGTGGCCGCAGCCTTTCCGGAAGTGCGCTTGCGACATCGGCGAGCGAATATCCGGGGCGGCTCGCGACGATGAACTCACATTCGGAAAACAGTGCCTCTGCCTCGTGCCATTTTGCGATGTCTTTGAATGCGTCGATGCCAATCAGAAAAAATAGCCGGTCGGTTTTTTTGAATTCCCGCTTCAGCTTGCGGATGGTGTCAATGCTGTAGTTTGGAGCAGCGGCCGCGGTTCGAAGCAAACCCTTCTTGTCCTCGCGGACGTACTCGGCTGGGCCTTCGAGCAGGGAAGGGACGAAGGCCTTTTCTTCCTGGGTCGCGAGGACCGTCATCGCATATCGATGCACGAACGCCGCAACCGGCTGCTCTGCCCTGTGCGGCGGGACATCGGTAGGCACGAAATGAATACGTCCCAATCCACAACCTTCGCGCGCGGCTGCAGCGAGGGCTAAATGACCCTTGTGGATGGGGTCGAATGTACCGCCGAAAAGGCCGATGTTCATGACTGGTCGTTCGTTGTCCGTCGCTCGTCGTCCGCGGAGTACTTCGTGGGGTCGGTCAAGCTTTCGGCATTTGATTGACGGATTTCCTCAATCCTCCCCGCGATTGCGTACTTGAGCTCATTGAGGCCTTCGCCGGTAACCGCCGAGATGGGGTAGAGCTTCAAGTTGTGACTCTTCGCGAACTTCTTCAGTTTGGCGAGTTTGGTCTTGTTTGCCACGTCGCACTTGGAGGCGACCAGAATCATTGGTTTTGATTCGAGCTTGGTACCAAAACTCTCCAGTTCTCCCATGATCACTTCGAAATCCTTCACCGGATCTGCGCGAGCGCTAGCATCGGAAACGTCGATCATATGCACCAGCAGCCGGGTTCGCTCAATATGTCGCAAGAATTGCGTGCCCAGGCCTGCCCCTTCGTGAGCTCCTTCAATCAATCCCGGTATGTCGGCAACCACGAAACTGACCTCGTTCGGCGGGTCGCCCACGAGTACAACGCCGAGATTAGGCTGCAGGGTCGTGAAGGGATAGTCGGCGATCTTGGGCCGGGCCGCGGAGATGCGAGAAATCAATGTTGACTTGCCGACGTTCGGGTATCCCACCAGAGCGACGTCTGCGAGCAGTTTAAGTTCAAGACGAAAGGTGCGCTCTTCACCCGGACGCCCGTCTTCGTGCTCGCGCGGAGCCTGGTGAGTGGAGGTTTTGAACTGGGCGTTGCCGCGACCACCGCGACCGCCCCGCGCGATCACCACGCGTTCATCCGGTCGGGAGAAGTCGTGAACTTTTTCGCCCGAATCGGCGTCAAAAACGATGGTGCCGACTGGAACTTTCAGCACCACATCTCCACCATCACGCCCTGTCTTGTTTGATCCTTCGCCGTGGCGTCCGCGTTCGGCTTTGTACTCGGGGTTGAAACGAAAATGTACCAGCGTATTGTGGCGCTCGCTTGATTCCATTAACACATCGCCGCCCCGCCCACCATCGCCCCCCGAGGGGCCTCCGCGCGGAACGAACTTTTCTCGGCGAAAGGCAAGGCATCCGTTGCCGCCATCTCCGGCTTTTACGCGAATTGTGGCTTCATCGATGAACACGGGGAAAAACTTTCCTGCCTTGTAAGTATAGAGGAGAGCCTCCGACCTACTTCCCAAGGGCGGCGCGAACGCTGGTAACAGTCCAGCTGCTTTGGAGTTCGGGCTTGACGGCTTCCGCTACGGCGAGTGCACGCTGAAGAGCCTGAAGTCCCTCATCGTTTCGGCCGAGCTTGAGCAGCAGAAAACCGAGCGTGGCTTGGGCCTGCAGGGAGTTCGGCGCAAGCTCGACGGCGGTCTGCGCCTCGATGAGCGCCTGATCGAGCTGGCCGGCTTGTTCTTTGAGGTGTGCCTGGGTCGCGTGGTTTAGCGCAGCGGCGAGCGGGATATCGAAATGCCCGTCGTACACGAACACGCCGTGCTCAATCATCGCCGTGGGTGTCAAGCGCAGGAACTGGTCGTACGGGTTCAATTCTCCGGGACCGAATTCATATCCCGACAACACTCCGGCGCTGATCAACACCGGGCCGTCTATGCTGGCGGGTACGTCGATTGAGGGTTGCAGCCACGTGGATGCGATCGTAGTGAGCGGCTTGCAGGGAATCCCGTAGTATTTAGGATCGCTGACAACGTCGGCGAAGTAGGCGAACCAGCAATTCTTCACATTGCGTTTGGCAAGGTAGTGTTGAATTGACTTCAGTTGCTGCCCCCAGTCGACATTGGAGTCGCTCAGGTATTTGTAGGTGTTCGCCGGACCTCCCCAGAGCTCGTTTGCGTAAGCAAGATACACGGGAAATACTCGCAGGGAGGAAAAGATCCCCAATGCCAAGAGGAAGACGATGGCGTAGATCATCTTGCGTTTGGCGGAGATCAGCTCCCCCGCTGCCCATCCCGCAAGAATAATCAGGAAAGGGTAGACCGGCAGAATGTGCCGGATGCCGATGTTCAAGGTTGAGACGACCGCCACAATGAAGTAAATCGCCGCCGGAACGATCAGGAAAGCCAACTCACGACGATATCTCACGCCCCGGAGTGCAACCGCAAAAGGAACCAGCATCAACAAGAGCAGGAGCGACAGCGTCGTCTTGATGAGAAAAGCGGCTGGGAAATAGAACCACTGTCCATGGGGGTAAACATGACCGAAGAGGTAGCTGTGGCTGAAGCCCACGACGTAGCCTACGTCCGCCAGGCCATACAGGTACGACTCCGGCAAAACGTGCCAACGGGCGGCCTGCGTAATGAGTGCCTTCTGAACTGGGCTGTGCAGCCCTTGCGCATATTCGATGACTCGCTGCTCCGCACTCACGCCGCGCTGCGGATGAAGGCGGAAGCCATAAGCGGCCCACAGAACCGCGACTGCCATGAAGGCAGAGATAAGCAAAGCGCCCGCGAGTTTAGCGACTCCCGGACGACTAGCGCCCTCGGCAGCCTTGGTGAACCTTCTACACCAGAGTTCGGCCGCGGCCAGAACGACCAGAATGGGAAAAACCAAGATGGCCGAGTGCTTGGTTGCAAGCGCCAGTCCTGCAGCCACTCCGACAAAGACAAGCCTGGCGATAGACGGTTGCTTCACGTATCGATAAAACGCATATACCGTCGCCAACAAAAAGCACGAAAACCCGGTGTCGGTTGTTACTTCCCAGCCGTGTGCAAGCAGGTTAGGCTCAAAAACAAATAGCGTTAGCGCGATCAACGCGACGGTCTTGCCGAACATCTCGCGCGCTGCCGCGAACACCAGAGCAGCCAGCAGCAAGCAAAGCAAAGAGGCCATGGTTCGCGTACGTAAAAGGATTTGCTCTGCGTTGTTGGAATAAACGAATTGAGTCGCGCTGACAAAGTCCTCTTCCTTCGAGAAGAGCCGCTTTCGCTCTGGACCGCTCAGGGGAAGGGGCAACAGGGTCGCGGCGGTCAGCAACTTCACCAGGGGTGGATGCTCGGGATTCATCCCGAAGTCGCCGCGGGTCCAGTAACGATAGCCGGCGAAAATGTGGCAGGCTTCATCCCAGGTTTGCGTCTCGCGGCGAATGGTGAAGGAAAGTTCGAGCAGGAGAACGATGAGCAACGAAATTGTTGTTGCTGCGAAAAGCCTGCGGCGGGCGCGGTCGGATAGTTTCACGGTCGAGAAGTGTACCTCAGACATGGACGAGCCGCTTCGATTTACGTGAGCTATCGACCAGACACGAGGCGTGGAATCACAAATGGTGGGGTTCAGGCACTGGGGAGTCGGCCTGCAACTGTAAGGGAGGCGAAGAGGGGCGGCAAAAACTAAATCCTTGGGCGACGGCGAAGCCGCCTCGGGATGACAAACGCTTCCAAATCCCTACTTCGCTTCTAGCGGCTCGATCATGACGAACTTGCCCATCGATCCGCGGTCTTTGAAGACGATCTTGCCGGCTATCTTCGCAAATAGGGTGTCGTCCTTACCGCGGCCGACGTTGAGGCCGGGCTTCACGCGGGTGCCGCGCTGGCGCACGATGATCGTGCCACCTGGGACGATCTGTCCACCGAATGCCTTGAATCCAAGCCGCTGCGCGTTCGAATCGCGCCCGTTCCGTGAACTGCCCAATCCTTTTTTGTGTGCCATGAAACCGCTCCTAGCTCATTGCTTCTAGCTTTGGCGCGAACTCAGCGCGCCAAATTGCTTGCGGGAACTTCGAGTTTTTCTTAGTGAAAATCCTTATTTCTTCTTTGGCGTAGACTTCTTCGCCGCAGCCTTCTTGGGAGCGGCCTTTTTCTTGGCCGATGCCTTCGGCTTCGCCGTTTTCGTCTCCCCCGCAGCCTGAGCGACCTGCTTCTTTACCTTGGGTTCTTTCTTCGGAAGCTCCGGCGCGCTGAACTTCTGGCCGTCGAACGCGATCTCGATGATGCGCACGGCCGTAAAGGGCTGGCGATGTCCTTGCAGCTTCTTGTATTGCTTCTTCTTCTTGTAATGGAAGACCAGAACTTTCTTGCCACGGCCCTCGCCGAGAACTTCACCGGTGACGAGCGCACCGGAGCCAGGCTTCGCGATCTGCCCGTCTCCGCCCGAGACTGCGAGCACATCGTTGAACTCGATCTTGCCGTTATCAGCGTTCTGCGTTTCAACCCGTAGCACGTCCCCGGGTGCCACCCGATACTGCTTGCCACCGGCGCGAATGACCGCGTACATGAGAATGCCTCCACTTCCACGGGCATGGCGGACACAGATGCAAGGCTCAGCCCGAGGAACTCTGAAAAACTTTGTGCTTGCTGTTTCCCGCCGATGCTCTCAGCAACTGCCGCGGAAGGCCTCAACTTCTGGGGTCCCTAGCACGCAAGCGCGCCGGAGTGGAAGAACGAGGACCAAAGTACAGGCAAACTGAATTATTTTAGCGTGATACGCGGAAATGGGTCAAACGTTCGCCGCAAGTTTCGGACGGATGGGCGCTGTCGCGGTCCGCAAACGGTTAGAGTTAAGTTGGTTTTGGCCGCCCCATAACTCCTTGACTAACCCCCGAGAATGCGAGACTCTGTCGCGACACTGGTTCCCCCTATCTGCCCGGTCAACCCTGAAGCAGCAGGGTTTATTGGAGTCCAGGGGCGGAAGGTGCTCGTACGAAGGGAGCATGACCGTTCAAGATGGAAGCCGCCACAGTTAGGATTCTGATTGGGCTGATCGTCGGCACGCTGATTGGTCTCACTGGCCTTGGGGGCGGAGTACTGCTGCTCCCCATCCTGATCTTTGGGTTGGGCGTGCCGGCGATCAAAGCAGTTGGATCGGACGCGCTCTTCAACTTCCTCACCAAGATTCCCTCCAGCGTCGTTCACTTGAGTAGGGGAACGGTTCGCCGAAAAGTCGTCATTGCGCTGGCAGCAGGAAGCGTTCCCGGATCCTTCCTTGGAATTCGCTTACTCATGCATCTCCGGGAAATCTACGGTGCCGGAGTCAATGATTTTATTAAGTCAGCCGTTGGAATCCTGCTGGTGGTGGTTTCCACCCTGCTTTTGCTTCAACGAACCCTCGAAGAGAGCATGGCGAATCGTCCTCCGACGGCCAGATCTTTTGCCGGGATGGCAGTCATCGGGTTCTTTGCAGGTTTTCTGGTGGGCATGACATCGGTCGGATCGGGCAGCATGATCATGATGCTTCTGCTGCTGTTTTACAGCTATCCGCCGAAGGTGATGGTAGGCACAGATATCGTTCACGCCGTCGTGCTGACCGGCGTGACCAGCTTCCTACATTTCCGTTTGGGGAATGTGGATCCTTCGCTGGTTGGGTACATGCTCGTTGGTTCAATTCCAGGCGGGCTGATCGGCTCCTATCTCAGCACGCGGTTCCCGGTGCTTTGGTTGCGCCGCGTCCTTTGCGTGATTCTGTTGACGACCGGAGTTCGAATGCTCATTGCTCCACCGGTCCACTGACAAAAATCGCGAAAGTTGCGGCTTCGCGCCCCGTCACAACAACCGTCAGCCGGCATCGCTTCGCGACCCGGCATGGGCCATTCTGCTTGGGGGGAAGGAAAATCGCTACTGGTTGTAGAGCTTGGCTTGCGGCGGGGGCACTCGCCGCACTATGACGCGAACGTCGATGGCATTGTCTTCGGATTCTGAGTGGACTTCGGAGGGAGCCGAGACCACTTGGTAGACGCCGTTGGTGAGGAACTCTTCCGGAGCCAGGCTTAAGGGAAACGACGCCCGCTTTGAGAAACGCAGCATGAAGCGGCCAGAACTGTCGGTGTAAACGACTTGCTTGCCGATGCGCAAGGCGGCACCCTCTACCGGCGTGCTCAGGTCGTCCAGCACCACGCCCTGAATCACGTACTTGGAGATCGAGAACGAGTCCGGCGAGTTGGCATTCATGGCCATGCCTCTCAATCGATATAAGTACGTGCTCATACCAATCGAGTAGCGGAGATGCCCGTCGGGTGCAACGTTGGAGGCGGCGGTAATTTGCATTGGACCCGTTACCCGGAAGGAAGCATTCAAGGCGAGCGCCTGCTGAAACGGATTGCTTGGCCGGAAGGGCAGATATACGTTCTGGTAATTGACGCTAACCATCAGCCGATTGCTGATGTAGTCACCGCCAAAGGCATACGTGGTCTGCCCAGCCGTACGGGAAATCAGTTGTAGCAGGCTGAAGCGCGAAGACAAATTCTCCCGAACCGTACCCGAGAGAATTGTCGTCGAGATTGCATTTGCCGACTGGCTATTGAAGTAGTTTGTATTTACTTCGAAGCGACGCCCGATTCTGCGACCAACATAGAAGTTGGTACCGCGAGAGTTGCCCACCGATGCGTGCGACCTGAACAGGCCCGTACCGAAATAGAATCGATCGACGTGCATGTCGGTAGAGAGTTGATCAATCGAGGCGGCCTGCATGGGCCCGCCAACCGTGACCGGCTGCAGAATATTCTCGTGACCGGTGGTGACGCTGATGTACTGGTTCGGCTTGTAGAGCATCTGCACATTGCCCTTGTTCACTTCAGAACTCATCGGGCTGATCACTGTGACGCGGCGAAACATATCCCCGGTGACGACGTAACTGGTCTTGAAGGCGAGTTTCTGGCTTTCGGCATCGAGCGCGGCTGCCGCATAAGGCTGATTCGAGCCGATCCCTCCGGTCACGGAGGCATGCGCCCACTTCTCCGGACTCCAGTCCAAGCCCTCGAGTAAGGTCTGGCGGTTCCCTGCGATGTTGTGCGAGAACAAGCGCAAGTTATCTTTCAGTTTGCGCTGATAGAAGAGGATGGCCACGGGGCGATCGATGGTGGCTGCATTGAAGAATCCGGTGCCGAGCCAGGTAGAAGTCGTACCGGCAAACGCATACAAGCTGCGGTCGTGCTCGGAGCGGGTGAAACCTGCACCACGGGCTGAGAAGTAGTGACTATGGTCGAAGACGTCGGTCGGGAGGTCGAAGCGAACCGAGTCGTCTCCTGCAAGAAACGTGTAATCGTGGTACTTGTATCGGGTCTCGCCCCCGAACATCACCTGCCCGTTGTAGTAGCCAATCCCGATCGAGCCGTCGTAGTTGGGAGCCTTGAATTCGACCGAGCCGCCCTGCGCGTCCAGCATGGTCGACGTCCCGCCCTGCACGCGAAAAACCTGCGCACTGCTTCCCGTCGCGATCATCAGGGTCGCGATCAGGAGGGCGCGTTGGGCTTGAGCACGCATTGCGTCTAAGGCCGGTCGCCCCCTCGTGTGCCGGTCCCCACAAGGGCCGAGGCGGGTGCCCCGGATGCGCTTTCGGTTGAGTTATGGCGTTGGAGTTTTTGCTCTAGCTTGAATTTCTCCAGTTCTAGCGAGACTTCGACCGGAACGTTTTCGCCCTCCACTTTCTGTTCGAGCGGAACCTCTAGAATCCGCTTGCTGTGCGGGAATACCGGGAACCCTGGGGCCTCTTGCCGCTTTTTCGAGTACAACAGATGTGTCTGCAGAATGCGTCCGAAGTTAGCCCCGGTATTTTCGACTTCGAGGATCACCTTGTTCTCGGTCGCATCGAGATCGGCGCGGAGGACGTGGAGTTCAGACTTCTCAACGGAATGTTTCGGCAGCAGATAGACCGTGTGCGGTAACTGTAGGCGCACATTCATCCCCTGCGCGGTGCGAAAGGCGAAGCCGGTGAAATTGGCATAAATGACAAACCACGCCGGGGTGTGTGGCGCAGTTGCCTCGTAGAAAACGTAGTACGTCTGCTGGGGCTGAATGCGAAAGCTTGTGGTGGAGAGCTTTATGTGAATGTCGGAGTCGAGCAGCCGATAGCTGACCTCTCCGGTTTCGGAAACCGTGAAACTCTTCGCCTCAAGGACCACGTTCAGCGGGGTCAGGCTGTCGTTCACGTATTCCACACGCCCTTTGACGGGGTCGCCGATCAGTTCATTGATGACAGGCCGAACCGTCTGGGCAGACACCGCTGTGCCCAGCACAAATACCCAAAGCGCGCTGGCCAGAGGCCGGCGCGCTGTCCTGAGAAAACTTGTCTTCATACGCCACCTACCTGCTAGATCAAATCGCTTGCGCCTGGATGGTTAGTGTTCCCGTGTAAGTTCCAGCCGGCAAGTTGGGCAAAGGAACCAGGTTAATGTTGAAATTCATGACGTCAGTGCGCGTGCCTTTACGGTTGTTGCCGAGGATTGTCGTCGAAGAGAGCTGTAATCCGGCATTGGCGCCGCCAAACGGTACCGTATTGGTGAGCGCATTGAACGCCCCACCGTTGTTAGAAATCTGAAAATCGGATGACGGAATGTTGTTGCCGGTGCCGTCGGTGAGCGCTGAAGCCGAACTCGCAAAGAACGCGTACAGCTTGAGGCTGCCAACGTTCGGACGCAGTAACCACGTGGTCGTCGCCGTGACGGAGGTGCTGCCCGGGTTGCTGCCGCTCGCTTGCGTTAGGGTGAAGTTGACGGCGTTCGACGACAACGAGACCGTGATCGAGTCGTTCAGCACCGCGTTCAAGCTGATCGTGCTGGCGCCGGAGTTCAGCACCTGCGCCTGGGCGGCGGCGGCAAACACCATGACGAGAAACATCACTGTGGCGAGCCTGGCTTCGATTTGTGGTCTCTGTCTCATCGCCTAAGCTTCAACTTCGTCGTGAAGGACGGCCGAAGGGCGGGAACTCACGCACCCGCCCTGAAGCCGCTGATTCGCGCGATGTAATTACGGAGTCGCTTGAGCTTGAATGTTCAGCGTTCCGGTATAGGTGTCTGCCGGAAGCTGCGGCAAGGTACCGCCGCTCAAGTCGATATTGAACGTCATGGCGTCGGTGCGGCTGGCGTTCTTGTTGGTTCCCGTGATGGCGACGTTCGCCAGTTGCAGACCGGCGTTGCCACCGCCAAACGCAACCGTGCTGGTCAATGCGCCGGAGTTGCCCGCACCACCGCTGCCTGCACCGGTATCAGCAATGCTAAAGGCAGAAGAAGGAATCGTAGAGCCGCTGGCAGTGCCCGTCAGAGCGGCGGTTGAACTCGCGAAATAGGCATACACGCCAACCGCGGTACGACCCGGCTTCAACGTCCACCGGGTGGTTGCGGTCACGCCCGTGCTCCCGGCGTTAGCGTTGCTGCCCGCGCTCAAGGTGAAGTTAACGGTGTTGGCAGAAAGGCTTAGCGTAAGAGACTCTGCCAGAGTGGCGTTCAACGCAATCGGCTGTGCGGTTGAATTCAACTGCGCCGATGCCATTGATGCTGCGAAAAGTACCGCCGTGGCAACCACGGCGACTCGCACGAAAATTCCTGTTCTCATCGATCCCCCATTGGTGCTTCCGTTTTGCTGCCCCATTTTTTCAGCGAAGGCGCAGTCAGTGATTCGGAAGTTCATGACCTGCGGAGATTATTCCGAGAAAGTTCAGGAGCGAAAACGGTACTGCGGTAACCGCCAAATCCCCTTTTGGCTTTTGTTCGAAATTGACCTTTCAAACCGAGCTGGGGCGGACTCGCCCAATCCTCGCGATCTGCCTTAGATTGAAGTAGTTGCAGGCTGCGGTCGGCCGTTGCAGCGCGGGATCCACGGTTACCCACGTGACGGTTGTCGAGAGACTCCGGTTACCGCATCAGCCAGTAAGAACGCGCGAAAAAATAGGCCGTCATGCTCGATCCGACGACGATGACGAACCGGCGAACGAGCTTTTGTGAAAGGCGCAGAGAGTAGTGCGCCCCAAAGAATCCTCCGAGGGCGGCGCCGGCGATCATGATCACGGCTTCGTGCCAGTAGACGGCATGCGACGCAATGAAGATCAGGACGGCGATGCCGTTGGTTGCAGTACTCAACACGATCTTCAGGGCATTCATGTGATGGATGTCCGCCATCCCAAAGGCGGTCAACATGGCTAGAATGACGATCCCCATTCCCCCACCGAAGTAGCCGCCATAAATTGCCACCAGGAACTGGAAACCGGCGGCCACAAGGAGAGTTGGTGTTGTGCGCTGGTGGATGGTCTGGTCCTGGCGCGGCCGAATGAGCTTGCCTCCAAAGATAAAAAGGAGGGTAGCCGCGAGCATGAGCCAAGGTAAGACCCGCATGAAGGTATGCGCGGGCGTGCGGAGCAGGAGGATGGCGCCGACAATTCCCCCAACGACGCTTGCCGAGGCGAGGGTTCCCAATACCGGTCGGGGAACGTTGATGTGGCGGCGGAAGGCTCCACCGCTGAACAGTAGGCCCGTCCAGAGTGCCACGGTGTTGGTCGCATTCGCCGGTACTGGAGGCAGACCTACGAACAGCAGAGCCGGAAAAGCGATGAAGCTTCCCCCGCCCGCCACCGCGTTGAGCGCCCCCGCGAGCACGGCGGCTCCGAAAAGCAGCGCTGCGTTCGGTAGCGTGAGTTCTGGAATTGGCAAACAGTCTTTCGGACTTCCTGATGTTGAGCCATTATGCGGTATTTCCGGGTATCTTGCCTGTTTGGAAGAGGGTGAACTTCTTCCGCCACTTGGATTCCGTACCGGCGACGCCAAGCTATCGCGCCACGGGAAGAGTACTGTTCCTGATCGGGGTTACCAAACGCTGGTTTCGGCGGCGGATGAATGGCGCATCCGATGCCAGGGGAAAGGACACGACAGGTGGACAAGAAGGCAAAGACGCGAAAGCGTGTTCGCGTCTTTGTTTTCCAAGGCTTAGGGAACTAGGATCCGTAGGTTCCGGTTGAAGACTGCTCTCCGGTCGCGAACTTGTCACGCATGCGATCGCTGAATTCATGAACCCGGTGGGAGAGATTGCTGCGGGTTTCTTCGCCACTGGCTGGAGCCAGGAGCATCCCGACGCCGACTCCGACACCGATTCCTATTAGCAGGGCGCCTGCTGTGCTCATTCCGTGGTGATCCTCGCCACGAATCGCATGCGTGGCGCGGCTTACACGTCGGGAGGCCTCGCCATAAGTGTCGCGGGCTGCTCCTCTAAAATCGTCAGCTGCGTCGCTCAAGCGGTCCCGCATAGAATCCAGCAGGTAAACTCCCGTCCCGAGCAGAACGTTCCACAAAATATTCTCTTTGCGCATCTTCATCCTCGGCCTCCGCCATCGAATTTGCAGCTATGGAGATGCGGGAAGGATGCAGGTGGTTGGAAGTGGTGCAGGTTGAAATAGGTTTGTGAGAAGCAAGTTACCTTTGATGCCGAAAAAACGATTCGGTTTTAGACCTCGAAACGACTCCTGATTTTCCTATTTGCTTCACAGGCAAAGAGCTTACAATTGCTCGCCCTCGGTGAGAAATCCGGTGGTTACCCGGAGGTTATTTTGGTGTACGGGTACGGTTCGTCGACTCGTTCAGAAGAGATACGATTCTAGGAGTGGCAAAAAAGCCCCAAGTCGAACGCGTTCCCGAGGTGGTTGGGCCGCAGCACACCAATGCAGATCTGGTGCGCGCGTTTTTTGAGCATATCCCTGCCGGGGTTTACTTCAAGGACCTTGAGAGCCGCTTTGTGGGCATCAGCCGGTCGTTGGTAGACCGCTTTGGACTCCGCACCCCGGAGGACGCCATAGGGAAAACTGATTTCGATATTTTTAGCGAAGAGCACGCGAAACAGGCGTTCGACGACGAGCAGGAGATCATTCGTACTGGCCGACCCGTCATCAACAAGGAAGAAAAGGAAACCTGGCCAGACGGGGGCGAGAGCTGGGTCCTGACGACAAAATTGCCGTGGACAGATTCTACCGGGCAGATCCTCGGCACCTTGGGTATATCGCAAGAGATTACCGAGCGAAGGCGCGCCGAGCAGGAGCTGCAGCTTTATAGAGAAGGACTAGAGACGCTTGTCGCTCAGCGTACAGCTGAATTGGTTCGGGTCAACGTGCAATTGGAACGCGACATAGCCGCCCGAAAGCTCACCGAGCGTGCGCTGGCGGAAAAGGCGACGGAACTTGCCCGCTCCAATCAAATTCTGGAGAACATTTCTCTTACCGACGACCTCACCGGCCTTTACAACCGGAAGGGTTTTCTCGCCCTTGCCGCGCATCGTGTGAAGCTCGCGCATCGCAACCGGGAGCCCTTTTCAATCGCATTTATCGACCTCGATCTTCTGAAAGAAATCAATGACACTTTCGGACATCTCGAAGGCGACAGCGCTTTGAAAGACACCGCAAATTTATTGCGCGAGTGTTTTCGGGAATCGGATATCCTGGCTCGCCTGGGCGGCGATGAGTTTGCCATTTTCATTGCGGAAGCTGATGAGGTCGAGATCGCGCGGCGTATTCAGGAAAGGCTCTCAGCATATCGACGCAGGTCCGAGCGCCGCTATCGCCTATCCTTCAGCATGGGAGTTGTCGGGTGTGGTGAATCCGACGCCGATGACATCGAAGCATTGTTGAAACAGGCGGACGGCTTGATGTACCAGCAGAAACGCAAGAACCGGTCCTCTCGCCGGCAGCAGCATACAAAAGCGAAAACCGCCGGCAGCCACCATCGCGCAGGCTAGTTTGTGCTCTCGATTGCTTTTGCGCCTTTTGTCTTAAAGGTTTTGCGCCAGATCATCAGTCGAGCGCTTCAGGATGCAGGCCGATATTCTTCTCTCCCGCGGCCTTCTTCTCGCGGTAGCGCTGCATCCATGCCTCCCAGCTTTTTCCAGCGGCCGTGTCTTTGCCGGTGAAGGCCAGGGCGGCAATGTCGGAGTAGGAGACTGTGAGTTTTTGGTTCCCCGTTTTCGGATAGACGCGGACGGCGGAATCGGCGAGAGTCTTCCCGCTTCGGCGATCGAAGATATAGCCCTCCACCTTCTCGCCGCTTTTCAGCGTCATGGTTATGTCGCCGCGATAGTCGAAAGCCTTCTCGAGCGCCTGACGAATTTCTTCGTCGCTAGCGAGGGGAGGGATCCAGCCTTCCAGGTTTTCGCGCTCGCGTCCTGGCGCAATTTCAAGTTCTTCGGGATTAGTGGTGCCACGCTGGGGAACGCTCATGGTTTTTCCGTATGTGTCGCACAACTCCGCCCCAAGGGAACGAGCCGTACCAGGATCTATACCCGGGTCTCTTCGAGCGTCTTGGTCTCGATCTGCACGAGCGGATTCACGTGGTTTGAAGAAATCTCATCCAGCAAGCGAGTCGCGCCGGAATCGGGATAACGATTGAACAAAGTCGCCTTGATCGTGTCGACGAAGCCGCGCAGGGAACCGAAGGTATGGTTGACCGCAGAAGCCTCGTAGCCGCTGTGGACCATACAGTTCGCGCAGCGGGGATTCCCGGACTCGGTACCGTAGTTCTCCCAATCCGTCGTGTCGAGCAATTCCTGGAAGGAATCGACGTAACCGTCCTGCAATAAGTAACAGGGCTTCTGCCAGCCGAAGATGTTGTAGGTGGGCATGCCCCAAGGGGTGCAGGTGTAGTGACGCTTGCCCATGAGAAACTCGAGGAAGAGCACGGACTGGTTGAATCGCCAGCTCTTTTTGCGGTTCGACAGGATCGCACGGAACAGCTTCCGCGTGCGCGAGCGTCCGAGAAAATGGTGCTGGTCAGGAGCCTTGTCGTAGGAGTATCCAGGAGACAGCATCATGCCCTCGACTCCGATCTCCATTAACTCGTCAAAATGAACCCGCACACTCTTCGGATCAGCCCCGTCAAACAGAGTGGTGTTCGTCGTCACGCGGAAGCCGCGGCTCAGCGCTTCGCGAATTCCTTCCATCGCCTTCTCATGTCCGCCTTCAAGGCAGACCGACAAGTCGTGATGTTCCTTTTGACCATCAAGGTGAACGCTGAATGTCAAATACTTCGAGGGCTTGAAGAGGTTGAGCTTTTCCTTCAAAAGAAGTGCATTCGTGCAGAGGTAAATGTACTTTCTGCGGGCGACCAGGCCTTCGACAATCTCCTGAATTTGCGGGTGGAGCAATGGCTCGCCGCCGGGAATCGAGACCATGGGGGTTCCGCATTCGTCGACCGCCTTGAAACATTCCTCGGGCGTGAGTTGGCGCTTCAGGATGTGGCCGGGATACTGAATCTTTCCGCAGCCGGCGCAGGCCAGGTTGCAGCGGAACAGGGGCTCAAGCATCAGGACGAAGGGATAGCGCTTACGTCTGGCAAGCTTCTGCCGGACGACGTACGTTGCCACCGTCCACATCTGGGAAACGGGAACACCCATTCTCGAATCAACCCTTCGTTCGTTCTATCTTATCAGGCGACGCGCGTCGGTCCGGAGTACCGGGCAGGAACCTGAACCTCCTAACCTTGAGTCCGCCGAATCGCCTCTGGGCAGCATTTCAGTCGGTGCAACTCATTGATTTGCGAGTGGAGACTCAAGCGGACAGGGCTGCGAATCCCGGGAACGGGAACGGCAGAGTTGTTCAAGGATTGAAGGCTGGACGTCAGGCCCCCAAGGGGGACGCTCTTCCTTCAGGCACTCACTTTCTGCCTGAGGCTGAGGGGCGGGTGCGAGCGCCTGCTCGACCCTCGAAACTTGCCCCTGAAAGTGACTGGAAATATTGATTTTAGAGGCTCCTCGGGAGCACCGGAAATCGCCCCTTCCGTGCTATAATCATCCAAGGCACATGGTTCGCTAAGTATTCGTAATTTCAGTAATTTGAGGCGACTTGAGCCGCTGTGAAACGACCCGCGCACCCTGCTTTCCGGTGGTCCCGAGAAGGCGGGGAGAAACGATAGGTTTTGTCATCTGAATGGCGACGAAAGAGATTAACTCCCCCGCGACCCTCGACAACACGAAGCCCGACCCCAAGGCGAAGAATGGCAAAGCCGGAACCAACGGGAACGGCGACTACAATGCAGACTCGATCAAAGTTCTTGGCGGCATGGAAGCCGTCCGCAAGCGCCCAGCAATGTACATCGGGTCGACGGGCGAGATGGGATTGCACCATCTCGTCTACGAGGTCGTCGACAACTCCGTTGACGAAGCCCTGGCAGGACACGCAGACAAGATCGACGCCACCATTCACATTGACAACTCCATCACTGTGGTCGACAACGGCCGCGGCATTCCCGTGGACGTGATGGAAGTCGACGGTGAGAAAGTTCCCGCTGCACAGGTGGTCATGACCAAGCTGCATGCTGGCGGAAAGTTTGATTCCTCGTCCTACAAAGTCTCTGGCGGATTGCACGGTGTCGGTGTGTCGTGCGTCAACGCGCTGAGCGAAGAACTGGACCTGGAAATCTGGCGCGATGGATTTACCTGGGAGCAGAGTTACTCGAAAGGCGAGCCCACTTCGAAGCTGAAGAAGACGGGCGCGGTGAAACAAAAGCGTGGAACTAAGGTTCATTTCCTTCCCGATCGATCGATCTTTACGGTTACCGAATACAACTTTGACACCTTGTCGCAGCGCTTGCGCGAACTAGCGTTTCTGAACAAAGGTTTGCTGATCACGCTCACCGACGAGCGGGCCACCGATTCCAAGACAGGCGAAGCGAAGTCCGTCGAGTTCAAGTACAACGGCGGCATTGCGGAGTTTATCAAGCATCTGAATCGCGGTAAGAGCGTTCTTCACGACAAGCCGATCTACATGGAAGCCGATCGCGATGGCGTGGTCATGGAAATCGGCATTCAGTACAACGATGGCTACTCCGAGAGTGTGTTCAGCTTCGCCAACAACATCAACACGGTTGACGGCGGTACGCATCTTTCCGGATTCCGCACCTCGCTGACGCGCACGATCAACTACGCCGGACAGCAGATGGGGTTGTTTAAGGACGTGAAAGAAAACCTCTCGGGCGATGATGTCCGAGAAGGTCTGGTCGCAGTGATCAGCGTGAAGCTGCCGCAGCCCCAGTTCGAAGGCCAGACCAAGGGCAAGCTGAACTCTGACATCGCAGGCGTGGTGCAGGCATTCGTGAATGAAAGGCTGGGTGCCTATCTCGAGCAGAACCCTACGGTCGCACGCAAGATCATCAACAAAGCGATTGACGCAGCCCGCGCGCGCGAAGCTGCCCGGAAAGCGCGCGATCTGACTCGTCGAAAAGGTGCGCTCGATGGCGGTGGCTTGCCCGGCAAACTAGCGGATTGCAGCGAACGGCAACCCGAGCGCTGCGAACTGTTCCTGGTGGAAGGCGAGTCGGCAGGCGGAACTGCGAAGCAGGGCCGTGATCGGCGATTCCAGGCGATCCTGCCGCTCAAAGGCAAGATCTTGAACGTCGAAAAGGCCCGCTACGACAAGATGCTGGCGCATGAAGAAATTCGCGCTATGATCACTGCCCTCGGCACGGGGATTTCCAAAGAAGATTTCGATCCGGCTAAGTTGCGTTACGGCAAGATTATCCTCATGACCGACGCCGACGTGGACGGTTCGCACATTCGCACACTGCTGCTTACGTTCTTCTTCCGCCACATGCAGGAGTTGATTAAGCGCGGCAACGTTTTCATTGCGCAGCCGCCCCTGTTCTCGATCAAGAAGGGCAAATCGCAGCAATACATCAAAGACGAGCGCGAGTACGTGAAGGTGATGGTAAAGCGCGCTGCCGAGGGTATGACGGTTCGCTACGGAGAAGGCGCCGCCAAGCTCGAAGGATCGGCACTAGCGAAATTCATCACCGTGCTGAACGAGTATCTCGGCTTCTATGACAAGGTGAACAAGCGGTTGCGTGCCGAGCAGGCCACGGACTTGCTGCCGAAGATTGATCTTTCGAAGCGAGCCGATTTCGAGGGCGACAAGAAGTCGCAGCCGAAAAAGATCGAGAAGGTTGAAAAGGAATTGAAGAAGCTGCAAAAAGAGTTGCAGTTCAAAGAAGTCGAGTCGCGATTCGACGAAGAGCACAACCTTTGGGAAGTGCGTTACGTGAATTCGCAGGGGGCGGAGCACCTCATCAATTGGGAGCTGGCGTCGACGCCGGAGTATCGTCAGATGCTCTCGAAGTTTAAGCAGATTGAGGCCTACATGGATCCGCCGTTCGTCGTAGAAACCATCGGCAAAGCCAGTGCGAGCGGCAACGGCACAACCGGCGATGACGCCCTCGAAGAAGCAGCTGAGAACGGCGATGGTGAAGCACCTCAAAAGAAGACCGTCAAGCCGGCGACGAAGAAAGCCGTCAAGGAAGAAGTGGAAAAAACCACGCCGCGGGAACTGTTCGATTACGTTCTCGGGGAAGGCAAGAAGGAATTCAGCGTCCAACGCTATAAAGGTCTTGGTGAAATGACGGCACCGCAGCTCTGGGAAACGACGATGGATCCCGAGCGCCGCACTCTACTCTCGGTGAAGCTAGAAGATATCGCCGAGTGCGAGACCATCTTCACCACGCTGATGGGCGAAGACGTCGAAGCCCGCCGCAAGTTCATCGAAGAGAATGCGCTCGATGTGAAGAACCTGGACATCTAGCCGCAACCTCGACCCTATGGCGCGGACCCTGTTCCGCGCCTCTCCATGATCAGGCCCGCGTCAGCCGTCCCACCTCCCTGTTTTTTTTCTTGAAACCCGTAACTTGCGGGACGTTCTTCTCCATAAGCTTTGTTGCTGGGGAAAAACTCGTAACATCGCTCGTAAGTTTGGGGAGGCACAACCTGATGAATTCGCCACTTAGTCTTGCCCGCGACAGGCAGTTTTGGACCGGGGTCGGGGCGATGTTGGTTGTAACCATAGCGGTCATGGCGGGAATGCCAAGATATCTTGCCGGGTCGAAGAGTGCTTCTGCTCGATTGGGCGCGAGCCTTGAATCTCAAGCTCTTTCGATCGGCCACGCAAGCGGAGGGGGCTATGGGGCGAGGAAGACGATGGAATTTCTCAGTCCTGTGGAGAGCCCCGGATACGCCGACGAACGTAAGATGATCCGCAACGCTTCCATGGACGTGGTCGTCAAACGACCCAAAGAAGCCTCGGACAATATTCGCCAACTTGCCGAAAAAGCAGGTGGTTTCCTGGTTAGCGCCGAGGTCAACGGAGGAGACAACGCACTGAGCGCCTCTTTGACCATCCGTGTGCCGGTAAGCAAGTTCGAGGAGATCCGAGCAAGCATTTCTAAGCTTGGCGTCCGGGTCGAAGGTGAAAAGCTGGAAGCTCAGGATGCAACCAAGCAATACGTCGATCTCGTAGCCCAGCTACGCAATTTACGTGCACAGGAGACCCAATACCTGGGGATCCTGAAACAAGCGAAAACCGTAAAGGACACCGTCGAAGTTAGCGACAAGCTAAACGAAGTCCGCACGCAAATCGACCAACAGCAGGCCGAATTTGAGGCGCTTTCAAAGCAGGTTGAGACCATTGCGCTCACCCTCTCGCTGCGCGCTGAGTCCGATGTCCAGGTATTTGGGTTGCATTGGCGACCGCTATATCGGCTGAAAGAGACCATTCGAGACGGAATCGATGGGATCGCCGACTACGCTTCGGCCATGGCGTCGTTCCTATTCTTCATCCCGGCGCTGGTTTTGTGGATCGCGACCATTCTTATCGGTGCCGCCGTGGCCTGGCGAATATTGCGTTGGGTGTGGCGGGTTTTGTTTACTTCCCGTGCCCCGAAAGCGTTGCGTTAAGCTGCATCTCCGGCGCTGGTTTTAGCCGGATACATTCGATCAAATACCACCCACAGGATGGCGATCAATACGAACAGGAGTACGCTGCCTTCCGGGCCGACCGAGCCGCCTGTGAGCCAACGGGAACCTTGAAAGGAGGGGCTCAGCAGGTGCCCGGGTGCGCTCATCCCGCTATTGGGCACCGAGTAGAGGAATGTTTCCCCCCAGTCCCAGGACGCGTGCATGCCTACGGCAAACCACAGATTTCCTGTCCTCCGGAGAGTCAGACAGAAGAACAATGCGATAGCTGCAGCACCCAGCGCTCCGATCCAGGCCTCACCCTTGTTGCCTAAGTGAATGGCGCCAAAGCCAATCGAAAGAAGAGCAGCAGCTGGCCAAAACCCTATACCCTGTGCGAGTGTGAATTGTGGGTAACCGCGAGTTACGAATTCTTCAAACACCCCTACGACTGTGAACATCACGGCCCAAAATACGGCGAACTTCAAAACCCGGGCACCATGCATCACAATTCCACCAAAGTAAAACACGCCCACCGCCCTCAACATGAGCAAGAGACATGTGATTGCAACCAGGCCCCAGATGACTCCGATCCAAAAGTTCCAGCCGAACGCTCCCCGGCGCGGTAAGCCGTAGTCGTCGAACGGGCGCTTCTCAAAATGCGAGAAAACTAACGCCGGCAGCACTGCAGCCAGAGCCGCGCCACATTCCCAGGCCAGGAACGCCCAAAGGGAGGGCGTACCACCGGGAGATTTCGGAAACAGGGGGCGCAAGGCATTGGAAAGCGCAACCATCAGGCCGACGACCGAAGCCAGGTAAATCGCAAAGCGCCAGCCTGCCCGCAGACCACTCGGACCTATGAACACGACCGATATCGGAGAAGGTGGTGGCGACGTGACCGAATTCAGTTCCGGACCGCTGCTCGGGCTCTGATCCATTGGTTGCCTCCCCCACCACGCCGAGACATGGTAAAACAATCGCTTCGCCTTATGGGTACGTTTTTCACTCGGGAAAGGTTCGGCACGCCGCAAATACTGGCGGGATTGCTATTGTTGGTGTTTATTGCGCAATGCGCATGGCTGATCGCATACCAACCGCCGGGAGCGATCTCCGCTGAAGAACTGGCGCGCGTGCAAGAAGGACGAGAACAGTGGCACGACCACGGAATCGCGGGAACGCCTGCGGGTTTCGCCAATCCTGCGGAAAGTATTCGCATGCGAGGCGCGCCTTTTGATCGCGAACATTCTCCGTTGTGGTACCTGATCGAGTCGGCCCCGGTGGCTTTGTTTGGCGTGGGTCCCGACTCAGCCATGTGGTTCTGGCTCACCAGAGCTCCCTACGCTTTGATCGGATTACTGCTCGGGGCATCGCTCTGGTATGTATCGCGACGCCTGTATGGCAATGCGGGAGGGTACACTGCCCTCGCCCTCTACTGTTTCTCTCCGGCTGTGGTTCGTGCTAGCTCGCTCTGGTTCTCGCCTCCGAACATTGCTGGCGCTTGGGGGGCGTTCGGTGCCGTGTTTACCGCAATCGCAGTGGCGCACACGCTATATGCCCCACGTGAGGTGGTGCTTTGGAACTGGCGGCGCATCCTGCTGCTTGGAGTTTCCCTCGCGCTGGCCGTGGGATCCCACTTTGGACTGGTTTTGATTGTGCCGCTGCTCCTCGGGCTGATGCTCTACCTAGCGCCCCATAGGAGAGCAGCGGTGCTCACAATTCTCGGAACCTCGATCGGAGTGGGAGCGGCACTGATCTTTGCCAGTTACTTTTTCCATCCCGGCTTGTTCGCCCACGGTGTGGCGAGCGCGGTCTTGTTCCGTGGAACCGGGGCGGCGCTGCGGCTGCCGGGCGCCTATCTGCAGGTGGGTCGGGAGATCTTGGGTAGTGGCCCGGTACTGGCGCTGATGGCACCGATATCGCTTGGAGTGTGGCTGGCGGCTCGGCGCAGCCGCTATTTCGGAAACTCTGCGCCGCTGCTTATGGCCTTATTCTTCTTGCTTTTGCGCGTCGGGTCCCCGCACGCGACGGGATCAATTTACTCCTTGCTCGGGATCATCTTCCTGTTCGTTTTTGTGGGCGGAATTGTGGCAGACCTACTTGAAACTCGCATCCGCGGGCTAGGGATGACGGTTATCGCCGGCATGTTGGTCGCCAACGCAATCTGGGATCTGACTGGCCTGTTCTCGATCGGCCGCTGAATCGAGGCGAGCGCAAATTTCTCGCAACCTATATAGCCGCAGAACGTTCTAAAATAAGTGGGGGGGCGAATATGCGCTCACGCCATGTTTTCTTTATCTCTGCCGTGTTTGCGGGAATAACTCTCACCCTAACCGCATCGGCACAAACAAATACCTGGAATGGCAACAAGATCAACGGCGTTCCAGCCAGTGTTACATCCTTCGGCTTTGGTGGCAGCCCTGGGTTTCACGGCGTGCCTGCGAGCGTGACGTCATTGAACTTCGGCCGGGTTCCGAATCCGGGGACATTCCGTCACCCGCATGGGTTTGTGGGCGGGCGCCATCATAATCACGGGGTGAATCCGTTTTATGGAAGCACATACTACGCTCCTTATGCCTATCCGCTGTACGCGATGCCCACATACGACAGCTCTGCGTACGACACCTCTATGGAAAACGCGCAACCAGTCGTGACCGAGGGCGGTGGACCTGATGCAGCCGAGGAAGTACGCCGTGAACTGGAGTCTTTAAAATCGACGGTACGTGAGTACCGCGACGAACTGCGGGCCACTCGGGTTACAGAACAGCCAGCACCCAAAGCTGAAGCGGTCGAAGCCACCCTCAACCAGCCGCAAACGGTACTGGTCTTCAAAGATGGTCGACAGGTAGACGTCGAGAACTACGCCATCGTTGGCGGGACCCTTTTCGACCTTTCAGCGGGCCACACAAAGAAAGTGGCGCTCGCCGAGCTTGACCTGGCCGCCACCGTGAAGCAAAATGACGAGCGCGGCGTAGAGTTCCGATTGCCTGCCAGTGCCAACTAAAATGTTTAGGCATCTCTCCATTGGGTTGTTGATTGCATTCGGTGGCACGCATTTGTCAGCTCAGAACGGAGTGCGGATTTCTGGGATGCAACAGCCCTCTGTCTCCATGCAACACCGGGGAGGGTTTCCCATTACCTCCGGCAGGCGTGGGTTGATCGACCTTCGCGGAACACCTTTCCATGACACAGCGCGACGCCGCGGGCATGGGACCAATTCTTTTTTTTACGGCGGATGGCCGTACTGGTCGTCGGACTACTACGAAGGTTCCTATGAACCAGAGGCTGCCTTGCAACCAACGACACCACCCGAAACCGCGGTTCGAGAGGTCAGGCAAGAGCCTGTTCCCAGTGCAGTTCTGCTCGAACTGCAAGGTGATCAATGGGTGAAGGTGTCCGCGTTTGCAACCGCCACCCCGACAAGGCCGCCCGTTGTTCCCCCCGCCGCAGGAAAACTCCCTCCCGCGATCATCATTTACCGCGACGGGCGCAGCGAGGAACTGAGCAGCTACTCCATCATTGGAACGACCCTGTACACAAAGGCTGACTACCTGACCACCGGGGCATGGACGCGCAAAGTCCTGCTCGCCGATCTCGATCTCCCTGCGACAATCAAACAGAACCAAGAACGTGGTTTGAAATTCGATCTGCCCTCCGGGCCCAACGAAGTCGTACTGCGGCCATAGGCGTTCAACCCATCCCCGTTGGAAGTGCATGCAGCAGTCCGTCGCGCGGCAATGTCGGAGCCGATCCTCACTGCAATGCAGGGGTCTCACTTCTAAGAGCCCAGGTCTATTGAGAGCAACCGGATGAACTCAGTTCGACACTGCTGGGAGGCTTTCTCGAGCCCCAAGGACCGGGTCAAAAAATGGTATAATCAAAGAGCGCTGGATCGTTGCTTAAGTTGTTTACTTTTCAAATGTTTAGCTTGTTTTATTGTTTTCTCTCCACCAGTCGTTTCTGATCAAAGATCGGTGAGCAAATTGGTAGGAATTGCGGTCCATTCCAGGCGATAAGAGCTAACAGCTAAGAGCTTTCAAAATGGCAGACGAACAGAACCCACAGCTCCCTCTAACACCTCCTCCCGGCGACCGCGGTCCGGGTGCGGCGAACATTCAACCAGTCAACATTGAAGAGGAGATGCGTCGATCGTATCTCGACTACTCTCTCTCGGTCATTATTGGCCGTGCGCTGCCGGATGTTCGCGACGGGCTCAAGCCCGTGCATCGCCGCATTCTCTACACCATGCAGCAAATGGGGCTGCAACCCAACCGGGCGACCCGCAAATGCGCTCGCATCGTGGGCGACACCATGGGTAAGTATCATCCTCATGGCAATCTCGCGGTGTATGACGCACTGGTACGGATGGCACAGCCGTTTGCGATGCGCTATCCACTGGTGGACGGACAGGGGAACTTTGGCTCTGTCGACGGAGACCCGCCGGCAGCGGACCGTTACACGGAAGCGCGTCTCTCGCGCGTCGCCACCGCGTTACTCGAAGATCTTGATAAGGACACGGTTGATTTCCGCGAAAACTATGACGGAAGCGAAACCGAGCCCGACGTCCTTCCCGCGCGCATTCCGAATTTGCTGATCAACGGCGCGGACGGAATCGCAGTTGGCATGGCGACCAAGATACCGCCGCACAACTTGACTGAGATCGTCGACGCTGCGATCACGCTGGTCAACAATCCTCAAGCACCGTTGCCGGAAGTTTTGAGGATCGTCAAAGGTCCAGATTTCCCGACGGCCGGAATCATTCACGGTAAGGCGGGCATCCTCGACGCCTATAAGACTGGCCGCGGCCGCTTCACGATGCGAGCCAAAGCTGCGATCGAGAACATCAACAAAGATCGCCAAGCAATCATCGTCACGGAAATTCCCTACCAAGTAAACAAGCGTTATCTGATCGAGCGCATGGCCGAGTTGGTCAACAACAAGACGATTGAAGATATTTCCGATATTCGCGATGAGAGCGATCGCGACGGCATGCGGATCGTGATCGAGCTGAAGCGCGGAGCGGAGCCTCAGATCATCCTCAATCAGCTGTTCAAACATACCCAGATGCAGGAGAACTTCAGCATGATCCTGCTGGCGGTGGTGCATGGGCAGCCTAAGGAAATGGGCCTTATTCCGGCCATTCAGCACTTCATTGAGCATCGAGTCGATGTGGTGCGCCGCCGCACCGCCTATCTGTTGCAGAAGGCCAAGGATCGCGAGCATATCTTAGAGGGATATCTCAAAGCACTCGATCATCTGGATAACGTGATCGCGATCATTCGCGGCAGTGCGAATCGCGCCGATGCTCGCGAAAACCTGGTCGCGTACTTTGGCGGCAAGAAAATCGACATCAACACCACTGGCCGCGCGCCCAAGATGGATCCCGAAAAGCCGTTTACGGCAATTCAAGCGGACGCAATTCTCGAACTGCAATTACATCGCTTGACCCGCCTGTCGATCGACGAAATCACAAAAGAGTTGAACACCACGCGTGAGAACATTGCCGAGTACGAGTCGATCCTGGGCTCGGAAAAGAAGCTGCGAAAAGTCATCGTCAGTGAGCTCGAAGAGGTCAAAAAGCAGTATGGCGACGAGCGGCGCACGGTCATCGAAGACGAAGCGGCAGAGATTCAACTCGAAGACTTGATCGCCGACGAGCAAGTGGCGGTGACCGTCAGTCATGGTGGGTACCTGAAGCGTACGCCGATCTCTACTTATCGCCAGCAGCGCCGCGGCGGCCAGGGTCGTACCGGGATGAAGACGCGCGACGAGGATTTCGTCGAGCATCTGTTCATTGCCTCCACTCATGCCTACATTCTTATCTTCACCAACACGGGCCGCGTGTACTGGCTGAAGGTGTACGAGATCCCCGATGTAGGGGCGGCTGGTAAAGGCAAACACGTTACCAACCTGGTTGCTTTGCAACCCGGTGAGAGCGTGCGCACCATGCTGGCGGTGCGGAACCTCGAGGAGGAAGGCAGGTATATCTTCTTCGCGACCCGAAACGGGACCGTCAAGAAAACGCCGTTAAAGGACTTTTCCAACGTAATGTCGCGCGGCATCATCGCGATCGGAATTGACAAGGGCGATGAGCTGGTGGGCACCACCCTGACCGACGGTAGCCAGATCATCTTCCTTGCTTCGCACGATGGCCAGGCCATCCGCTTCGACGAATCGGACGTCCGCGACATGGGACGGCCGGCTTACGGTGTTCGTGGGATGAGGCTCGATGAGAAGGACTACATCGTGGGTATGGCAACGACGCCGAAAGACGTCAAGAAAGCTGAAGCCGAGGCCAAGAAGCGGGTCGATGAGGCTGGCGTTGCAGGCGCGACGGGAACCGACGAGACTCTGCCGCTCAAGGGCTCACTCATCTTGTCGGTGACCGAGAACGGCTACGGTAAACGCACCGCTGCCGATGAATATCGGTTGCAGGGACGGGGCGGCTCGGGCGTCATCAACGTGAAAACCACCGAGCGGAATGGCAAAGTGGTTGGGATTGCTCAAGTGACCGAGGACTCGGAGGTCATGCTGATCAGCCAGTACGGCAAGATCATTCGTATGGACTCGAGCACGATTCGCGAGTCTGGCCGCTCTGCCCAAGGCGTGCGCCTGCTCCACATGGAGGCGGGCGACCGCGTGGCAGCTGCCGTCGTCATTCCCGCGGAGGAAGAGCACAACGGCGGACTGATCCAGTAGCAGCTCGCGGGGAAAGCAAGAGGCGGCACAATCGTGCCGCTTTTCTTGTGTCTGCCGAACCTCTACGACAGCTTGGTGGTGGACGCCCCTGTCCAACTGGGCGAACATCAACTTCACTTACTGAGCTTGGAACCTCTGACCGAAAACTAACCTGACATGACTAGCGGCATGATTGTCCGCGCAGCCGTTATCAGTGACAGATGTCACGAACCGGTGATCGGGATAACGTTGCGCTTGACGTTCGTATCCAACCCCGCATGGAGCGGAATACCGTACACCTGGTCCGGGTAGTCTCGCGGAGGAACTCATGAGTGCTGCCATCGAGGATTACGGGATCATAGGAGATTGCGAGTCAGTCGCCCTTGTAGGCAGCAACGGTTCTATCGATTGGCTGTGTTGGCCGCGCTTCGATTCCGACGCATGTTTTGCAGCACTCTTAGGTACACCCGCGAACGGTAGATGGCTACTCGCTCCCGCTTCTGCTGTAAAAAGCACAACCCGTAAGTATCGGGACCATACGCTCATTCTCGAGACCCGATTCGAGACCCTCGATGGGGTTGTGACCGTGATTGACTTCATGCCTCCTCGGAGTGGTCACTCGGACCTGGTCCGCATCGTACGTGGGGAAACCGGACAGGTCCGCATGACCATGGAACTCACGATCCGGTTCGACTACGGGCTCTCCGTCCCCTGGATCAGTTCCGTCGGAGAAGGCCTCTTGCACGCGACCGTCGGTCCCCATCTCATCGTCATCAATGGAGAAACCCCGCTCAATCACTCGGACGCCACGGTAACGGCTGACTTCACGATCAATCGCGGTGAAACAGTGCCCTTCGTGATCATGCACAGTCCATCCCACCATTCCGCACCGCTGCCCATCAGTTCCGGCGCCGCTCTGGCGCAAACCGAACGCTTTTGGCACGATTGGGTTTCCCAGTGTACATATCGGGGGATAGCTGCCGATGCGGTGGAGGGCTCGTTGATTGTTCTCAAGGCACTCACCTACGCGGCGACTGGCGGAATCGTAGCTGCACCAACAACCTCGCTGCCTGAGGAAATCGGTGGCGAGAGGAACTGGGATTATCGTTATTGCTGGTTACGGGATGCGACTTTTACACTTCTGGCCTTCATGAACGCTGGATTTCATAGTGAGGCTGAGGCGTGGCGTGATTGGTTGCTGCGAGCCGTTGCTGGAAAGGCGTCGCAGGATCAAATCATGTATGGCATCGCCGGCGAACGGCGACTGTTCGAATGGGAGGTGCCGTGGCTGCCTGGTTACGAGAACTCAAAGCCGGTACGTGTCGGCAACGCCGCGGCTACTCAGCTCCAACTGGATGTGTATGGCGAAGTCGCCGATGCCATGCATCAGGCCAGGAAGAGGCAATCGAGCGTGTCGGAACAGAGTGCTGCGATAGAACGAGATTGGATATCTTATCTCGAGCAGATTTGGATGGAGCCCGATGAGGGTATCTGGGAAATACGTGGCGAACGTCAGCAGTTCACTCATTCCAAAGTGATGGCTTGGGTGGCGGTGGATCGCGCAATTAAAGATTTCGAGCATTTTAAGCTGGCTGGCCCTCTCGCTCGTTGGCGAGCGTTGCGCGATGAGATCCATAAACATGTCTGTCAGCACGGATTCAATCCCAGGGTTGGTACGTTTGTTCAGAGTTATGGATCAACTGCCTTGGATGCGAGCCTCTTGCTCATCCCTCTAGTCGGTTTTTTGCCTGCGTCGGACCCACGTGTGGTTGCAACGGTCGAGGCTATCGAACGCAAATTGGTCGTCGACGGATTCGTGATGCGATATGACTTGGAAAAGTCCGATGATGGCGTTGCAGGCGATGAAGCGACCTTCCTCCTGTGCAGCTTCTGGCTTGTGGATTGCCTGATTATGTTGGGTAGGCGCGACGACGCTCTGAATCTTTTTAATAGGCTGCTGAATGTGCGCAATGATCTGGGTCTGCTGGCGGAGGAATACGATCCAATCTCAGGTCGACAGTTAGGAAACTTTCCGCAAGCATTCTCCCATATCGGGCTAGTCAATTCAGCGGTGAATCTGAGTCGTGCTATCGCACCTCTGAGTCAGCGCACCGATACCGAGCCGAGCGAGGTGGCTGCATAAAGAGAACCTGCGCCAGATATCGCTTGCATCCCGTTTTGTCGGAATTCATAACTCAAGAAACTTGCCTAGATCCGTGCAACTTGGCGGCTGGCGAGCAGTCCGGCGCAGCCATCCGCGCCATCCATGGCTTGCTTCGATGCCCTCGGCATCCCGCGACTACGGGATCTCCCCCTCGCTCAAGCGAACTGAACCGCCGTATGCCGACCCGCATGGATTGTGCGGTGGCTAGGGGAGCGTGGGTGTCCACTCCCCTAGATGCCGATTGAAATGCTGCGCTACAGGGTTTGCAAGAACGCGACCAAATCTGCTTTCTGTTGCGGAGTCAGATTCAAGTTGAACCGCTGATCATAGAAGTCGACTGCGTCGCTGAGGGTTGCTGCGCTTCCATTGTGAAAATAGGGTGCGCGTGCAGCGAGACCGCGAAGCACTGGACCTTTAAGTTTTCCGATGTCCGCGCATTTTCCCGAAATCATTGCGCGTCCGGCGTCCGTCACTTGCACGAGCGCTCCGGTCGTGTTGCAGCGGATCGTGTAGACCGGCAAACCGGCCGTGTCCAAGGCCGATATTGGGGGAAATGCAGTCGTGCCGATTGCGAGCGGAGCCGACACGGAGTGATTGCCTGCATTGGGCGTGTCGTGACAGGTGGTGCAGGTTCCCATAATGACGGGCTGGTTCAGGGCATCGTTTAGACCGCCTACCCCAGTAATCGAAATCGGAAGGTTGTTGAACAGGTCTTCTCCGCGAGCAACCGACTGCCGGTGCGGTGAGCCCACGTTGGCCCAGCTGCTGTAGAGGGTGAAGGTACTGGCATCGAATTCCGCACCCGTAGGATTGCCGCCGAACGGATCGTTAATCCCAATGAACGTGCTTTGCTGGGACAGGCTGAGGGGTCCTCCACGCGCTCCCTGGGCGGTCAGGCTGCCGGCGTGCCGGTCGCTGATTTGCGCGGTATAGAGTCCCGTTTCAAACGCGACGATATCCGAAACCTGCTGGGGCGTGGGTCTTGCACCCTGAGCATGTCCGGTAGTGGCATCGATGGCCTGATTGGACAGGCTTTGCGTCATGTCGATGGACTTGCCAGGAATCGCGCCGAAAACCGTCTCCCTTCCATCCCACATGATGGTGCTCAGGAATTTTAGGTTTGTTGCCGGCAGAGGCCGCCGATACAGGGCCGGGTTGGTGGCGGTCGTTTCCGGGCAGTGATAGGGGTCTTGTATGTCGACAATCTGAAATTCTGCATTTGCAGGGAGGGGCACGGATACGCGAATCAGAGCCTTCGAAAGCAGCTGGCTGTAAGCTTTCTTACGTGCTGCGACGGTGGAAACGTCCGCACTCGGACAATTCGAGCCATCGTTCGTGCGGAAGATGGGATCGGTACCCTGAGTCGCCTTGAACTTCGCCTGCACATCGGCAGGCGTGATCGTCCAAGCCGAAGTCGAGATATGGCAGGAGTTGCAAGTCCTGCCGTTTGAACCGAGGTTTTGAAAGAACGGGTTGTTGATGTCAATGCCTTCATTCGTGGAGTAAGTCGCGAGTACGCCAGTGGAACTAGGTGTCAGGAGGGGATTGGGAAGCCCTTTGCCTGCAAATAATGCAACTGACCCGAGCAACATAGCTATGAATGGAACGACCGTGGTGTAACGAGCAGAACGCATAAGCTCTCTCCTGGAGTCGAAGCTTAATAGTGAATCCCACGGGGGAGGCGTTTCCTGGGCTTCTACCTTAAGCAATCGGAAACGGCACGAAAAAGACGACACAAAGGCGGCCGGAATCTTCCGCTAACCCATGCCATCCAGCGGTTACAGAGGGTACCTTGCGTCCCCGGGGTGGTGCCGTTTTGCGCGATTCACTAAGGGCGGAAGCGGGGATCACGGCTCAGCCCGGTGAGGATAGGATCCTTGGTTACTTGGGGTGGGGTCCTGGGCGGATAAGTGGTGAATGGCAGCCTCCAGGTAGGCCAACGCCTCCTCGTGCTTTCCTTCGTTGGCCGCTACACAGGCAAGGTTATAGGTCGAACGGGCAGTCTCCGGGTGGGCGGGTCCCAAGACGCGCAGTTCAACATTGCGCGCCTGCTCCCAGATAGCGTGTAGGCACCCAGCTTCTGGCCGATCGGTGACACTCGCTCACTAGCGGTTCGGGAGCTGTCTCTAGGAACTACCGTTTCGTCAAGAGAGAGCGCGTGGTCCAGGCGGACTGATCTCCCGCCAACGGTCAGACTCAACGCGGACACAGCTCAGTCCTCCAAATCCGCAGAAATCGCACGATGGAGATAGATTCTTGCTTTCTCCCACTGTCGTTGCACGGTACGCTCGGAAGTGCCTTTCATTGCAGCGATCTCGCCGAACGTAAATCCACAGAAGAACTTTAGATCGACGACCTCGGCGAGCGCGGCCTCGGATTGTGCCAGTTCATCCAGCGCCTCGCTGATCTTCGTGAGTTCCTGAGGGTCGGGTGGAGCGCTTATCGCACCGTCGGAGGAAGTAATCTCAAATTTCCCGCCCCTCTTTTGCGCGCTGCGACTGCGAGCATGATCGATGATCAGTCCGCGCATGACGCGAGCCGCATAGGCCATGAATCGCCCCCGGTCGGGAAATTTTCTGCCGTCCTTATCGGCAATCTCAATGTAGGCTTCATGCAAGACTGTCGTCGGACTTAGATAGAATGAGGAGCCCTGACGCGCCAGTTCACGTTTGGCGAGCCGGCGTAACTCTGAGTAGAGCGCGCTAAACAGCTTGTCTGTAGCTCGAGGCTCGTTTCTTTGGGCAGCGTCGAATAGTTGCTGGAAGCTCGGTTCGGAACTTTGCACGGCTGGCGGGTTAAAGGAACGCTACCATTCTAGTTGCGCCGTCAAGGCCGGCTGTGCTGTTTTCGAGGAGCACGCTGATGGCCCGCCGGGGTTACTCGGCGGGAACGAAGATCAGGCAGACTGGGGACGGCACGCTGACCATTTTTCCTACTCTGGTTAGCTTCCCGGTGCTGCTGTCGATTGAATACTCGACGATGTTGCCGGTGTCTTGATTGGCCACCAAAAGTCGCGTGCCAGTTGGGTCGATGGTGAAGTGGCGCGGTGATTTGCCAAAGCTGGGGACATTTCCAACCAGCGTCAGCTTTCCGCTGGCTGAATCCACCGAGAACTCGGCGATGCTGTCGGCGCCGCGATTGGATGTGTACACAAACTTGCCGCTAGGATGGACGGCAATTTCTGCCGCCGTGTTCTCGCCCGAGAAATCTGGAGGCAGAGAGGAGATCTTTTGGATCGAGCGGAAGGTCTCTTTGTCGTTGGCGAAGACCGTCACCGTGGCGTCCATTTCGCCGAGCACGTACATGAAGTTACCGTCTGAGGAGAACGCAACATGCCGCGGACCAGTGCCTGCTGCTAGGTTTGCTGAGAAAAAGGCAGATGGCGCTTTATTTTTTGAAGCAGGCTGATCGCGGCTCAGGATGCCTTTGCGACCATCGAACTTGTAGATGAGGACCTCGTCGAGTCCAAGGTCGGCGACATAGACAAACTGGTTGCGTGCACTAGCTTCAATCCAATGCGCGTGGGGCGCATCCTGTCGTTCCTTGTTGGGGCCGAGCGCGCCAGCGTTTTTCTGGACGGAGACTGCCTCTTGGAGGCGCCCGTTGGGCAAAACGGGGAGAACCGAAACTGTCCCGCCCGTGTAGTTTGCGATCAGCAGGTACTTTCCGCTGCGGTCGAACGAAATGTAGCACGGGTCGGCACCGCGAGAGGCGACTTGGTTCAACTGCGTCAGCTTGCTGGTTTTTCGATCCATGGAAAAAGCAGACACGCCACCGCTTGACTGGCCCTGATAGTTACCGGTTTCGTTCACAGCGAACAGATGCTCATTGGCTTTGTCGCTGGTGAGAAAGGAGGGATTCTCGGTCGCAGCTGCGAGGCCGAGGGGCTCTAATTCTCCGGTCCCCGCGCTGTAGCGATAGGCATAGATCCCCTTGCTGTCCCCGGTCGTGTAGGTTCCGACGTAGAGGATGTACTGTTTCTCGGCTGCTTGGGCACTTAGAACGAACGATAGGAACATATTGAGTAGGACCAGAAGAACTCTGCGACGGAATTGATTCATTGTGATTTGTCCGGGGTACCTGATTTCGACCTAGGTTTTCTGACACCTGCAGTAAACGTGAGATTCGCGGTTAGATTGTCGATCTCATCCCCGCTACCTGCCAGGAATGTGAATGACAGAATATAACTCTTTTCGAGAACCACCAGCGAGGTTTGTTGCGCTGAGTTTTTCTCCCCGCCCGATTTGAAGTCTGCGCGCGCAACCCGCTTGCCGCCCACAGCAAACCAGTACGGATCGCCGTCCATTTTTAGGCCGTGCTCTTCGGCGATCTCGGATAGGGGTCCAAAATAGTCGGCAGCGGTTTTGATCTGGGGATACAAGGAGCGCTCCTCGACGGCAATAATCACGGCAGAATTGATGGCGTCACCCTCGGTTCCCGGAGGACGCTCGAACACGGCCAGCAGGGTCTTGCTGGTTGTGGTTGGCGACGCTTGTGGGCTGCCGTCAGCATTGCCAGATGGGGAATCGTGCGGAGTGTCGGGCGTGATTCTCTGGTTCATGTCGTCTGTCCGATCCACCCAGCCGAAAGGCACCTTGTAGGCGAATCCGAGCAAGGGACAGCTGAGAACCAATTGGACGAGTGGCCCGCAACTCGGAAGGGAAGTTGCGGACGTGGGAGGAATTTTCTGAGGAGAGGCGCCAGTGAGAAGCACGCACACGCTTACGAATGTCGACGCAATGCAACTGCGGCTCACGCTTCCATCGTAATTGAAATGCTGGGTTCGCCGCCTGGCGAGTGCGGGAGAAAAAATATCCGCTGATTGTCGTTAAGCGGCGGCATGCGCAACCGCTACCGGCTGCCCGCAATGGGCACAGCGCCGGGCATCGATCGGGATCTCGCTGAGGCACTCCGGGCATTTCTTAGTTGTCGGATCGGCGGGAGCAGGCGCCTTGCGCATGCGCGCGACCAGCATATTCACCGGAGTCACGACAAAAAAGTAAACTGCTGCGGCGACCAGCAGGAACGAGATCAACGCGTTAATGAAGTCTCCCAGTGCGAACACACTGCCGTTGACCGTAAAGTGGATGGAAGAGAAGTCCGGCTGACCCACAATGGCAGCAATGAGAGGCGTCAACAGGTCTTTGGTGAACGCCCCGACCACGCCTGCAAAAGCGGCGCCGACAACAACTCCAACCGCCATGTCGACGACGTTACCGCGAAGAATGAATTGCTTGAATCCGCTGAGCATCAGAGCCTCCGGTATCGATCAGGCGCATACTCTATGCTGGCGTTCGCGAGACGTCAAGAGGCAAGTAGCCGCCCGGAGACAGGTTAGTCTAAAGCAGATTCCTTGCCTTTACATCGAGATAGGAATTGACTGCCGTCACCGAGGCTGTTGCTGAACTTACTTCCACGGCCAACGCACCGCGTTGTCGGAGCTTGGCCAACAAGACCTCGCGGCGGTGCAAGGCTTCCTGTGCCGCCGTCGTCCTGTACATATTGGTAACGGAGTCTGGCTCGCTGCCCGCCAGTGTCGCCAGGTCAGGCTGCCCGATAACGACAAACAAGACGAGGTGTCGAGACGCTGCTTCCGATGCGGCATCGATGACTTCTGGAGTCATGGCGGTCTCGGGGAAGTCCGTTAGCCAGACAACCAGGCTCCGGCGCTTTTGCGTAGACAAGAGCGCACTCACCGCCTGCAGGTGATCTCCCTCAAGTCCTTCCTCGCGAACCTGGGCGAGTTGTTGAATCATCTGGCGCAAATGAGCGCTGCCGCGGTAAGGGAGCATGCGCTTCTGAATTCCGCGTCCATAGGCGAGAAGACCTACGCGGTCCCCCGTGCCCAGTGCGACCTCAGCCAGACTCAAGGCGGCATTGACTGCATAATCGAGTTTTGTGAGTCCGGCGATTCGGGCACGCATGAGTCGCCCGGCGTCGACTACGAGCCAGATGGTCTGGCTGCGCTCGATTTGAAACCGCCGGGTGACGAGCTTGCCGCGGCGGGCAGCCGCCGTCCAACAGATGTCGCGGAATTCATCGCCTTCCTGGTACTCGCGAAGACTCTCAAATTCCCGTCCGGCACCGCGAATGCGGGCGTGCCGCTTCTCCATTTCGATCTGTCGGCTGCGAATGAGATAAATGGAATGCTGGCGCGCTTCCTCCAGATTCGGATAGACCGAGATTTTCTGTTCCAGATGTGCAATTGCCCAGCGCTCGGCAATCCGCAGTGCGGTTTGGTAGCGGATGTACACCGCGCCAAGCTCCACATCACCCCGGCGCGTGGGAGTGAGGGTGTAGCCGGCCGTTGCCTCAGCGCGGCCCCGGCATTTGACCGAAAGCTCAGGCGCATCCTGCCGCAGATGGGGCGGAATGTTGTCGATTAGCCTGGCTATCAGCGTAACCCGGCTGGAATTTTCAAGAATCAATTCGATTTTGTTGGGAACCGAGAGCGCGGCAGCCGAGTTCCAGCGGCGCGTTATTGTGAGCTGCTTCGGTTTCGGAAGCCTGACCAAATCAAGGATCCAAGCGACTATCACAATGCCGTCCCATGCCGCGAGTGCATAGTAGAAACGGGAGTCGTGAAACGCTGCGCCCAGCCACACCAGGCCGACAACCAGCAGAAGAAAAAATCTTGGACCAAACGCGCCCGCCAGCCTTCTGCGGGGCTCCGCTCTTGCCGTTCCCGGAGGCGGGATGAGAGTTGCGGATTGTGGCGTGGCGATCAATTTGGTCCTTGCGCCGTGGATGAGCTACTTGGGCACCTCAACCGCTTTCAGCAGGTCGGTAATGATCAAGTCCGCCGTCAGCCCCTCCAGGTCTGCCTCGGGCTTCAACACCACACGATGACGAAGCACCGGCGGTGCCGCGTGTTTCACATCATCCGGAATGATGTAGTTGCGAGCATCGATTGCAGCCACCGCGCGGGCAACGACCATCAGGCTGATGGCAGCGCGTGGGCTTGCGCCCAAGGAAAGCGATGGCCAATCACGCGTACGGCGAGCAATCTGAACGATGTATGTGAACAACGCCGGTTCGACCTTCACCGACTTCACTTCTTGCTGCGCTTGAGCAAGAAGGCCGGTTGGCAAGGGCGTCAACCCCATGCTGTCGATCTCGCGGGCCTCGAATCCGTTCTGCACATTCGAAAGGATTTGCACCTCGTCATTGGCGGCGGGATAGGGCACGCGAATTTTCAGGAGAAAACGATCCAGTTGTGCTTCCGGCAAGGGATAGGTTCCCTCGAACTCCACTGGATTTTGGGTGGCGAACACGCTGAATGACCCCGGCAGTTGATGGCGGACACCGTCGATTGTGACTTGGTACTCCTCCATGCACTCGAGCAGCGCCGCCTGGGTGCGCGGGGGCATGCGATTGACCTCATCCACCAACAGCAGATCGGTGAACACAGGCCCCTTGTGAAGGTTGAAGGCGCTCGTCGACAGATTGAGAACATTGGTTCCGATGATGTCGGCAGGCATCAGGTCGGAGGTGCACTGCACCCGTTGAAAATCCAAGCCGAGAATTCGTGAAAGGGTCTTTACCAGCAGCGTCTTCGCCACGCCGGGCACGCCTTCGAGAAGGGCATGCCCACGGCACAGCAACGTGGCAAGACACTGGTCGCGAAACTCTTCTTGCCCGACGATGACTTTGCTCGATTCCTGGCGTAAATGTTCCAGTAATTGCGGAACGGCTTGCATTCAGAGTTTCTCCTTCGGGAACAGCTTGAACTGTACCGCATAGTTATGCAGCTTCTGCACGATTTCGAGCGCCTGCTTATGAGGAAGATCAGGTTGGTAACGGGCGGCCGCAGCGGCTAAGAGTACGCCTAGAAAGGCGCCATCATTGATGTTCCAGCGATCGGTTACGGCACGGGCGATATCTTCGGGAGTGGCGCTCTTGTTCAGGCCCAGGCGGCGCGTGATCCAGTAGTGAAACCGTTGGTAGTACACATCCACCGCAACCGCAGAGGCGTGTGCCTGCTGATAAAGCCCGCCCAAAGTCTCCACGAATTCCAATGGAGCAAGTCGCGACGGCGGAGATACCGGCCGCAAAGGACCGCTTCGACGCGAGAAGGTGAGCAAGGCTGCGAGCGCCAGCAGGGCCGACTGCACCAGCAAGGCGCTGGTAAGCGGATGGCTGGTTTGTTTCCGCGAGTTGTGATCGCCATATCCGTGCACATATTCGTCGAAGAGTACGCGCGTATGCTCCTTGTCTCCGACAGCCGCCAGCACGAACTCCAAGTTTCCCGAGGATCGAATGCCGGCGTTGGTAAACGGAGTTGCGGAGGAAAGCCAGATTGCGTCACCCTGACCGAGGGGGATCTGGGCGGCATAGGTGTGATCTTGATCGCCATAGAGACCGATAGCACTGCCCTTCGACCATGAGGCAGACGGGAATAGCGTAATTTTTGGAGCGGCTCGCGTTATCGCCGAGGGAGAGAGCGCGCGGTATTCTTTGCTCAATCCATCCGGCCCGGGATTGTCTTCGGTGTCATCCTGGGGCAGGAACATGGCTCCAACCATCCCAGTGGTAATCACCCTTCCGCCGCCTTCAATAAACTTCGCGACGGCGGCCTTTTCTTGCGCGTCGGGAACCGTGAATGAATCGGCGATGATCAGCACGGTGTGAGCGTCCGGGTTGAGCGCAGTGTGCGGGTTTTCCCAACGCTCGACCCGATAGCCGAGCTCGCGCAAAAGGAGAAAGGCAGCTTTGGCCCCCCGAGACGAGGCAGAGTAGGTGGTGGCGGATTCGCTGTCTGTGTTCGCGGGAGCGAGCAGGATGCCCAAGCCGACCAAAAGGACAAAGGCTATGCCGGCGATGGCTAATATCTTGCGATCCGGGGAGCTCAATCGCGGCATCCAAGTTCCTCCAGATTTGCCACCGTTTCCGCGAATGTCTCGGGGCCGGCGATTTCCCGGCCATACCAGGTCACCTCGAGGCGACGCGTTAACCTGGTAAGCGTGCCGCGATGCTGGCTATCGGCAGCCAGAAGTCTCAAGTATTCGCGCGGAGTGCGCGCTTGGTCGGGCCGCCACATGCCGCTTTCCTCAAGGAACGAAATCCCGGCCCAATACCCTAAATGGACTGCATCTCGCCATTGCCCCCTGGCGGCAGCCTGGCGTGCCTCGTGCAGCCAAACATGCCATTGCTTGGCTGAGACTGGTAGCACCTCGGGCATAATGGTTTCGAGGCGCGCGTTCTGCCGGATGGTGCGAAAGATGACGTAGGTCAACGCAAGGACCGCGATGCCAACAAGCATCCAAACGAACACCCGGCCAACGGTTGGTGCCGAAGAGGCGCCAAACATCTTCGATAACATCCGGTAGACCCACATTCCCACGCGATACTTCAATCGATCCCACCAGGTGGCCCCGTGGACCTGGTGAAATTCGCCGCGGGAAAGGATGGCGGTCAATTTCTGACGAGCCGTCGCCGTCTCCGAAGGTGCGTTCTGAAAGCCGGCGGCATTCGCTTTCATGGCATGCAAGCGCTCGAGGATCTCATCGTCAACGGTCCCATTGGGGTTGTTCTTGAGCTTTTCAAACTGATCCGTCAGCCAGCTGGTTTTGATGTTGAAGGATTGTCCCTCTGCCGCGACGGTCCAGTCGCCGCGTAGTTCGCTAAGAGCGGTATCGGCTGCAGCTTTGTCGACGATGGCCCGATTGGCGAGGGTCGAAAGACGGTCCAATTCGGTCTGGTATTCGGGAAGCGAAAATGTTCGCCCAAAGACTGACGCCTGCGCGGAAAGACAGAAGAAAACTACGATCGGCAGGATGCTGGTGGTTCGCATCGGACTGGTCAAGGAGCAGCCACCGCGGCGGCAGCCGGCGCCGCACCTTCGAGATTGGACATCATCAATTGCAGGTCAAATCCTTCTTTCCGCACCCGCTCGTCATAGTAGAGAAGGGTGAGAGCAATCGTGAGCAGAGGGCCGACCAGGCTTTGCGTGACAAAGGCTGCGACCGTAAGCAGCACGTACCGAGTCGCATGAAAGATCACCGGTCCATGCACCCGTAAGAATGGGAATCGGAGCCCTAGGCCAAACTGTAAGAGGCCGCCGACGGTCCAGGTCAGTAGCGTGAAAAGGGCATATAGGGCAAGAACCCGCTGGAGGTCCTGCTCCGTGAGCTCCGAACTCCGGCTCATACTCTCGCTCAACCCCGTGCCCTCTACAACTGCGGAAGGCATGGCGACGGCGTACTTGAGCGTCCAATACACGCCCGGGATGAGCAGTAACAAGAATCCGAATGCAATGATGTAGGTAAGGGCAAATGCAATCCATAAGTATCGAAAAATGGAGGGCCTGATCGCGGCAAATGCCTCCCCAACACGAGCGGGACGGCCCAACTGAAGATTAGACACCGCGTGAACCGTGGCCGCCTGAGAGATTCCAAGACAAACAACAGTCAACAGCGAGACGGGAATCGCGAGCAGGCCGATCCTTCCCCGGGTCATTCCATGTACAGACTCGGCATAAAGCAATTTCACGCCCAAAAGCGCCAACTGAGGAATGGCAACAATTGTGAAAAATATCAGGAAGTCGTTCTTATATAGATGGAATGTCCGGTCGAGTAACTCGCTTGTCGAAAGTGGACGCAGTATGGTCAGCATCATCTCTCCATTTTGGCGCTGTTACGACCGCAACGGGTTTCACGCCTTGACGTCGGCTCTCGTCTCCAAGCTCGCCATCATTAACTGCAAATCAAATCCCTCTTTGCGAATCCGCTGATCGTAATACAACAAACTGAGCGCGATTGTCGCCAACCCTCCCACCAGGCTGGTGCTGATGAACACACACACAGCCGATATTGCTTGTAAGATTCCCGCCATCATGCGCGGATCGCGGATGTGCAAAAACGCAACGCCGAACATCAGCAGAAATTCGACTAAAAGCGCCACCCCGCATCCGAAGATACCCATAAGAAAGTAAATGACAAAGATCCGCCATCTGCTTCCTTTTGACAAATAGAGGCTGCGTCGCATCGATCTCAGAAACCAGCCTCCTTCAAGGACGGTTGCCGGAATGATAAACGCCCAGGCAAGCATCCAGCGAAGCATTAGATACAAGGCGGGCAACGTGAGGACGAGCGCCGCCGACACGGTAACCGCCGTAGGTGAGACGGCAGCAATCATCCCGATGATCAATGTGATGAGTGTCCCACCTGCGCCGAATATCGCTCCGGAGATAATGAATAGTAGGAAAACGATCCAAAATACCCTCAGGAAGCTTTTCCCCGCACCAAGGAAAGAGGAGACGATTCCAACGGGCTTCTGCGCCTGCAGGTTCGACACCGCGATCACGATGGGCGCTTGACCGAGAAAGGCTACAACGTAGTACAGGAAGTACCCCCCCATGGTGAGCAGAGGTGACCAGAAGTAGTTCTGGCGCATGGTCAGAGCAGCGCCACCCAGCGTCAAAGGAACGATAAATAGCTGCGGGATCCCGGCAATGCCGACGAACGTGAAGAAATGGTTGCGGTAAAGATGGAACGCCCGGTCCAGCAGTTCACTGGTGGAAAGTGGACGCAGCCCCGTGATCATGAGAACCTCGAGAAAATCCGCCCTCCAGCCCGCGTCGATCTAGGTTGTTGTTGCCGTGGCGGCAGCGGCAGGCGCTTGTGAGGACGGCTGCAGCGAGGCCATCATCAGTTGCAAGTCGAAGCCCTCTTTGCGCACACGCTGGTCATAGTAGATAAGAGTGAGAGCAATGGTGAGCAGCGGACCAACCAGGCTCGCGCTCAGAAAGCCTCCGGCAGAGGCAATCGCCTGACCAACCGGGCCAATGTTTGCGGGTTGCTGCAGTGAGCGCAGGCCCGCGAAAATGAGGATCGGAGCCTGAATCAACGCGCTCACAACCCAGGTGAGCACAATCATCAACAAACAAATTAGGAAGATCCTGCCGCGGCTGCCTTTGGTGAGCGACTTACTTCTGCGAAGGCTGGTGCGCAGACCACCACCCTCGAGCACGGTTACCGGTATGGCTACGGCCCAAGACAGCCACCAACGTAAGGCAATTACCGGAACCAATATAAACGCGACCAAAGCTGCGATTCCGCTCGCGATCCGGATGAATGTGACGTTTTCCAATCCGCCCACCGCATGGGTGGCAATGGTGAGCGGAATGGCGATGGCAGCCACGAGAACAACCGCCAGAAATGCGATCAGAGCCGGAAGCAAGATCACCACGAACGAAATAAGGATCACACGAAGCAAACTAGGACGAGCCGTCTTGTAAGCTGAACTAATGTTAGTAAGGCGGTCCAGGTGAAGATCGGAGACCGCGACGACGATCCCAGCGTGGGATATTTCTACCGCGATCAGACTGGCTAGCCAAATGGAAACAGTGGTCACGCCGGCCGCAAGAAAGAAGCGCGACGCCAACATCGCGACGTTTCCCAGCTGGAGTATCAACACCAAGAACTGCGGAATGGCTGTTATTCCTACGAATAGCCAAAAATTATTACGGTAGAGATGGAAAGTACTATCCAACAACTCGCTCGTCGAGAGCGGGCGCAGAACTGTGACCATCGCAGCCTCCACGCGGAATTTGCGGGATGTTAACACTCACCGCCGCTAGTCTCAAGAGATTTCGCGGATCCGTAAAATGCAATGGCACGGTGAACAGAACCGTGCCATTCAAGAGGGGCTTTCGTCTGAGTTATTGCTGATCGAGCTCCACTCTATCGCCTAGGTGTACGGGCTCTAGTGAGTACACGATCATTCCGGTTGCCGTACCCGGGGTGGTTCCAAGAATGACAATTTCGCCTACCGCCCGGCGCGGCATTTCGGCGATCTGAATCTGCGGGCCAGTCGTCTTGTTAAACAAACTGGGGTTCATGGCAGGCTGCTGCTTCTGTGTTGGCTCCATTGCAGGGGCGGAGAAGGAAAGTGAGTCAACCGAATCCTGTGCCGTTGCGCTATAGCTGCGCACCGCCTTGACGTAATCTCCCACCTTGAGTCCCTGATTTGCTCCAATGTTCAAATACACCTTGCCGCCAGTGCCAAGCTCGGAGTCGAAGTCCTTGGCCAGGATGATACGGCCGCTGACCTGTCCGTTTGCCGGGGCGAAGCGATCAAAACGCATGGGCGCGTGGAAATCGATCTGACTCTTCTCAACGAACGGAATGGCGTAGTCCCCGGGCAGAACCGTGTCACAGCTGAATTCTATGTGAGCGATCGCCATCTTGTTACGCGTGTCCACAATCTTTACGGTGGCGAGTTCCTCGTAGGGCTGGCCGGCTGCTCTCACCGCGGCCCATTGGCCGGGGTAAAGCTCATAGCGGTTGGGATCGGTCAATTCGCGTACGATGGTGAATTCCTGGCCGAGCTCGTAGCCGCTTCCCTTGAGGTAAAGCACTTCCCCGCTTGCGAACTGCGTCGTAAACGGTGAGTCCAGTCCGCCGGCAACAAAATTGGAGTGAGAAACCTCCTTCCCCACAAAGCCGGCACAATAAAGATCGGCATGGGTGGGCTTCTTCACATGCTCGGACGGAAATGTAACGGAAGTTGCGATCGTGCCCGACGGAGTCGGATCTCCCGCATTGCTCTGCTGCGCTGACGATACGCACAGCGGCAGGATCATCAACCCAATTAGGACAGCTCTTTTCATGGCTCCTCCCTCGGACCTCTTTCGCTGACGGAATCTCTAAGTTGCTAAAAACAAACAAACTTCCAGTCCTGAAAGTAACAAGCCCCCCAAGGGGGGTCAAGGTTACGCAGGTCTCATATTGAATATGATTCAAAGTTTATTGCCCTGAAATAGTTGCATCTGCGGCTATGTCCCTGTAATATCGCGCCGTTAATGGCGGAAAATAACCACTATGCTTCGCGGTTGTTGCACCTGCGGTTGTCGCGGGTGTGCGTGGCCGTGATTGCCTCGGACGCCAACGAATTGGTGGAGAAAGCGGAGCACTTGGCACGGGATAACTCCTTTCTAGAGTTTAGGTTGGACTATATTCCGCGACCGGCGTTGGCGCTGGGGAAGGTTCGCCAGTTCAGCGAAACCCATCCTCACATCACGGTAATTGCTACCTGCCGGCGAGCCGCCGCCGGAGGCAGATTTCAAGGCTCAATGGCAGCTCAGATGGAAATCTTGGCAAAAGCCGGGATGGCAGGGTGCCAGCTGGTGGACGTGGAGCTTCAGACCGCCGTTCGCCTGAAGCCGGCGCAATTGGAAAAGCTCGGATCGAAGGCCACTATCATCTTGTCCTTCCATGACTTTCACGCCACCGGCAAGCTGGAGGAGACGCTTGAGAAGATGACCGGCTATCCTGCCGATTTTTACAAGGTAGTCGGATCCGCCCGGTCGCTCTACGACAACGTGACCATGATGCGTTTTCTCGAGAAGCATCGTGACGACCACGCTCTGGTTGGCCTCTGCATGGGTGAGCAGGGGATCATCAGTCGTGTACTTGGAGTGCGCGCGGGCAGCAGGTTCACGTTTGCGGCCGTGACCGCCGGGGAAAAAACTGCCCCCGGCCAAGTGACTGCAAAAGAACTTCGCAGTATCTATCGCATCGAGCAGGTCGACCCGGCTACGAAAGTCTATGGCGTGGTAGGTGACCCGGTTTCGCACTCCCTCTCGCCCGCCATCATGAACGCAGCCTTGCGCCGCGAGAATGTGAATGGTGTCTTTCTTCCGCTGCACGCGAAATCCATTAAGGACGTCATGGCCTGCGTCCGCGAGATCCCGATTCATGGGCTGGCCGTAACCATGCCCTACAAGGAAGAGATCCTTCCGTTCTTGGATAACACGGACCCGTTTACGGCAAAGATTGGGGCATGCAACACGGTGGTGCGCTCTCAAGATGGCAAGCTTTACGGATTCAACACCGACACATCCGGAGTGGTGCGCCCGCTCGAGCAACGCATGACGCTCAATGATGCTCGCATTCTGGTGCTCGGAGCGGGAGGGGCAGCGCGGGCGGCGGTCTTCGGCCTGAGAGAGCGTGGCGCGCAAGTGTTCATTCTGAATCGCAGCCTGCCAGCAGCTCAGAAACTCGCCCGGCAAGCGAAAGCCCGCACCGTCAAGCGAGCCGACCTCAAGCGGCTGGATTTCGACGTCATCATCAATGCCACGCCCATCGGGATGGGGAACAGTCGCGAGACCCCGCTGAACGCCGATGAGATCAAGGCGCAGTACGTATTCGATATGGTCTACGACCCGCTCGATACCAAGCTCTTGCAGCTAGCGAGGCTTCACGGAGCGCAAGTGATTCCCGGTCGGGAGATGTTCGTGCACCAGGCTGCACGGCAGTTTGAGATATGGACTGGCAAGCCTGCTCCCCGCGAGGACATGCTGCGAATCGTGCAACTCGCGCTCGAAGAACGAGCTGCCGCGCGGGAGATCGCTAAGCCTGCCAGCAAACCAACTGCTATCGTGGCATAAGGCTCCATCACCAAGTACCTGTTTCCGTTCAGGACCCGCATGGCTCAGCGCGGTTGGGTTTTCAGCTGCCTCCGCGAGCGTCCGTGTTGTTATCATGGCGAGTCCCGGAGGGATGTTCCAGTGAATGCTTCTCGCGGCCTACTTAGTTCTGTCCTCGCACTCCTGGTTGCTCCTTGTTGGGTTGCCGTCCCGAACGCCCATGCCGAGAACCAAATCGTCCTTACCCGCGACAACAGCACGATTGTCCTCGAGCCCTACGCTCCCAACATTATTCGGGTGAATCTGAGCTTGTTGCGTGATAGGGCAACGGCGGTGCCGGGGTTTGGATTCATCGCTTCACCATCTCGCCAGGGATGGAGTATGACGCACTCGAGCGAGGCCGACACGTTTCGCTCATCTCGACTCACGATCACAGTCGATGCCAACCGGGTTGGTAATCCAACCCAAACCGAGCGTGATATTGCACGCTACTTCAGCGGGTCTGCTCCTCCCGCACACATTACGATCTCTGCTGCTGGGGGAAAGAAGTTGCTCGAGCTCATCGGCTGGTCGATGTCTGTTCCCAACTATAAGGACGGAAACGCCGGCCTTCGACATGACCAGCGCCCTTCCGATGAAGACTTCTATCAGGTGGGAGCGATCTTCTCTTCGCCGGACGATGAGCGCTACTACGGACTCGGACAAAACCAAGAGGGTTATCTCGACCATCGCGGACGTCGAGTCGAGTGCTGGCACAACTACACCGCGACTGCGGCGCCAAGTGTCTGTGTGCCGTTCATGGTCACGAACAGTGGTTACGGCATTGTGTGGGACAATCCCTCGAAAACGGTGATCGAGCCAGGTTTTAACGAGCAGACTCGCTGGACGTCTGAGGTGGGTGACCGCGTGTCATTTTTCTTGATTGCCGGAAAAGACTACGACGAGATCTACTCCGGGTACCGACTCCTCACCGGACCCACTCCCATGCTCCCGAAAGCTGCTTACGGTTTCGTACAGTGCAAGCAACGCTACATCACCCAGCAAGAAATGCTGGATGTGGCAAACGGTTATCGCGAGCGCCATCTGCCGCTCGACGTTCTCGTGCTCGACTGGTTCTATTTCTCGAAAATGGGCCAGTTCGACTTCGTGCCTGAGCGCTTTCCTGACCCCGCCGCGATGAATAGACGACTGCATGACATGGGCATTCAGACCATGATCAGTGTGTGGCCGCGGTTCGAGCCCGGCACGCGCTTCTACGATTTTGTGCTGAAGAAAGGCTGGTTGGAGCAGCTCGCTGATGCGACGCCCACCAATGGTTTGCCCTACGACCGAGCTGGCTCGGACATCGATACCAGCAATCCCGAGGCCGCCCGCTGGTACTGGGATACCATCCGCGAGAACATTCTGAGCAAGGGGTTCGACTCACTCTGGATGGATGAGACCGAGCCTGACCTTCCGCCGAATGGCAGCTACTTCCATGCCGGACCTGGGACCCGCTATTTCAACATCTATCCCCTGGTTCACACCTCTGCGATTTACGATGGATTCCGCAGAGATGTAAAGCGCCGTGCCCTAATTCTCGCGCGTGACGCATATCTCGGATCGCAGCGTAACGGAACGATGGTTTGGTCGTCGGATATTTATCCGACTTGGGACGCGTACCGCCGTCAAATCTCAACCGGTCTCAACTTCACCGCCTCCGGCATGGCGTACTGGACCAACGATGTTGGTGGCTGGCAGTATCTTCCAACCGAACACAAGCCGCTCCGTGCACCTCTGCTCGATCCGTCCGACGCGCGCGAAAATGTGGGCGGGTACGATGACTACCCCGAGTTGTTCACCCGCTGGTTCGAATATGGCAGCTTCCTGCCGATCTTTCGCACCCATGGCAGCCGCAAGTACAACGAGGTATGGTCCTACGGGAAACAGGCGGAGCCCATTCTTGAGAAGTATTTGAAGCTCCGGTACGAACTGTTGCCTTACATCTACTCGCTCGGCTATCAGACGTACGCGACCGGAGCTCCCTTCATGCGCGGGCTATTTATGGATTTTTCGAGTGACCCCAAGGTCGGGGATTTAACCGACGAGTACATGTTTGGCCCCGCCTTCCTGGTTGCGCCCATCACCGAGCAGGGCGCGACGAGCCGCGAAGTCTATCTTCCCACAGGCTTTGACTGGTACAACTATTGGACCAATGAGCGCGTCCCGGGTGGGCAAGTGGTTAAAGTGGACGCGCCCATCGATACGATTCCGCTTTTCGTCCGCGCCGGTTCGATCGTTGTTTTGGGCAGCGCGATCGAGAGCACATCCCAGGAACAGAAGGTCGCAAAGGTGCGCATTTATCCCGGCAGAGATGCCGACTTTTCGCTCTATTCCGACGACGGCACAACCTACGCCTACGAAAAGGGCGACTTCAAGGTGACGAAACTTCACTGGGATGACAGAGCGAAGCAGCTTTCCCATGAAGGGCCGGCAGCTTGGTCCGGAGCGGATAGCGACCTGGTGGAAGTGATTCAGCCGCGACACTAGGCTGCTCTCAGTCGGTGAATGCTTGGTTGAGGTAACAGCTGAGGACCCACAACCCACGACGCGTTTATGGTTGCCCTTCTCACACTTGAGTTGCGGATCGAATACGCCCAATCCCTAAAGGACAAGCGCCAGGTGGTTCGCAGCCTGAAAGACCGCTTGCGTGTGCACTTCAACGTTGCAACCGCAGAACTTAATCCTTCTAACATTTGGAACTCTGCGACCATTGGTGTTGTCAGCGTGTCAGACTCGCGGGACTATCTCGACGGCCTAATGAGAAATGTGGAGCGGGAGGCCATGAGATTGGCGAACAACGCGGGAGCCGAAATTACAGATTCGTGGACCGACTTCCTCTAGCCCTAACGAAGCCGTTCCAGCTCGCCCATAGGGAATCCCGATTTTCAGCATCATTCCTTTCGTACTCCGCTGCTCCCAATTTCTGATATTCTCATCCGTTTTCCTCTGAGGTGAGAGGTGGAGAAGCGCGGAGCAAAATACCATCGGGAGAGGCTGGGGGAAGCTCTGCGCGAGGAGATCGAAACCATCGTCGAGGGTGAGCTGGGAGACCCTCGCATCGGCCTGGTGAACGTGAGCCGCGTGGAACTGGCCGAGGATTCTCGTTCAGCAAGAATCATGGTCATAGTCGAAGGGGACGACGCCGAGGCCGAACGCACGATGCAAGGATTACTGGCAGCGGTCGGATATATCCGCCGGGAGATTGCCGAACGGCTTCATCTACGCCGCGCGCCGGAGCTGGTGTTTCAACTCGACCGCGCGGAAACGTATCAGGCGCGAGTGGATGAGCTGCTGAAAAGGACCAGGAAGAAGTGAAGGAATGCCGCTGCGGCAGTTGCAGCCTGATTTAACAAACATGCTGGATAAGGTACTCCATGAGATCCAAAAGCGTGAGCGGTTCGTGCTCACCTCTCACGCGCGTCCGGACGGCGACGCGGTCAGCTCGACCCTTGCCTGCAGCGAGATCCTTCGGCAATTGGGCAAGACAACAGACATTGTCCTGCACGATGGCGTTCCCCGGGTTTATCAGCATCTACCCTTTACCGAAAGGGTCACCAAGTCGGGCCACATCAACGGGAACTACGATGCCGCCATTCTTCTTGAGTGCGACAGCATTCAACGTACGCGGCTTGACGGCCTGGAGAACCAGTTCCTGGTCAACATAGACCATCACAGGAGCGGCCAGGAGTTTGCTCACGTCAACTGGATCGACCCGAAGGCAGTGGCTACCGGGGAACTGGTGTACAAGCTTGCGCGGGCTGCCGGCGTAAAGATTACTCCTGAACTGGCTACCTGCCTCTATACCGCGGTGATCACCGATACCGGTTCCTTCATGTTTGAAGGCACTAACGCACACACATTTGAGCTTGCTCGCGAACTGGTGCTGGCCGGGGCGGAACCCGCAAAATGCGCCCGTCCGATCTATTTCGGGCATTCCACGGCAAAGCTTCGTCTACTGGGTGCCGCGCTTTCCGCGTTGCAACGAGAGGGGCCGCTCGTCTGGATTTGGGTTACGCAGCAGCAGATGGAACGGACCGGGGCGATTGAAGAAGACTGCGAGGGGATCGTCAACTACGCGCTCTCGATAGGCGGCGCTGAGGTTGCGGTCTTCTTCCGCGAACTGCCCGATGGCCGCTTCCGGGTAAGCCTGCGAAGCAAGGGAGGGATGGATGTCTCCCAGATTGCCGAAGAGTTCGGGGGCGGCGGACACGCCTGCGCCAGTGGCCTCTCGGTGGAAGGACCGCTGCATGCGGCAGTAGAAAAAGTTTTGGGAAAAGTAAGAAGAAGGTTGAGTTCCTGAATAGAAAATAGAAGATGAGTGATAGCTGACCTAGGTCGAACTCTCATGGGTTGGGTGTACGGGAAGAGTTCGAATACTATCCACTCGTCAGAAGCCACGATCGCTATCATGCGACTCCGCGTCCCCGATCCAATTCTCATTTTCGCTTTCTGCGGCTTCTTCTTTTTTTGGCGCATTGCTGCTTTCGGATTGCTAGGCGCCGATGAGCCCCGATACGCACAAGTTGCGCGTGAAATGCTGGCCCGCCACGACTGGGTCACGCCGACTCTCAGCGGCATTCCCTGGCTCGAGAAACCCCCGCTTTACTACTGGCAGGCGATGCTTGCATTCCGGATTTTTGGAGTAAGCGATTGGGCAGCGCGCCTGCCCGGCGCAATCGATTCAACCATTCTTGTAATTGCGGCCTATTGGTTCCTGCGGAGGTTCCGCAGAGAATGTGCGCTCGACGGAGCTCTGATCCTTGCTACCTGTGCGGGAATTGTGGGGTTTGCGCGCGCCGCTTCCACGGACATGCCCCTTGCCGCGACTTTTGGGATTGCGATGCTGGCATGGTTTGCTTGGCTGGAAACCGGCGAACGCCAGCTGATTGTGACCTTTTACCTCGCGCTCGGGCTTGGCGTGTTAGCCAAAGGACCGGTGGCGCCGTTGCTTGGAGGGATCGTCATTCTCCTGTTTGCCGCGAGCCAGCGAAGTTGGAAGGTTGCGCTTAAAACTCTTTCTCTGCCAGGGATCGCAGCCTTCTTTCTCGTGGTGCTTCCCTGGTACACGCTTGTGCAGATTAGAAACCCGCAGTTCTTCCGCGTGTTCTTGCTGGAGCACAACCTTGCCCGATTCGGCAGCAACCTGTTTCATCACCCCGAACCCTTCTGGTACTACATTCCGGTCACGTTGCTGGCGTGGGTGCCTTGGGTGATCTTCATTGTGTTTGCTCTCGTACTGGCCGCACGAAAGCTGCGTAATCCCGGTTCCGACTCGCTGAACACGTTCCTGAGCATCTGGATTGGGGTATTCGTAGTTTTCTTTTCCATTTCTCAATCCAAGCTACCCGGATACATTCTGCCTGCCATTCCGCCTGGTGCCTTGTTGCTGGCAAATTTTCTTCGCGAAATGCGTTTCAGCAAGGTTCACCCCGCTGTCATCGGGCTGCACGGGATCGCGCTCGCTGCCCTGCTATTTTCTGCACTGATGCTTCCATCGATTTTGCATGGGCACAGGCTAGTTTGGACCCATGCTGCGGTTGTGCCGTTTGTGGTTGCCCTGTTTGCCGGAGCCTTAGCGGCGCTTACGCTGATCAAGACCGGATGGTCGGGTCTGCACCTAGCGGCAGTTGCGCCCGCAATCGTAGTCTTCACGCTGGCCCTTCGTTTCAGCGCCCCGGTGCTTGACCAAACGCTTTCCGCGCGCTCGGTTTCCGTAGAGCTTGCGCGTTTAGCGAACAAACCACTGCCCATAGCGGTGGCAAAAGTTCCTCGGGAACTCGAATTTGGATTGCAGTTTTATCGCAATCAGACGATCCCGCGCTATGAACTCGATCCGCCTCCAGCCGGGGAACACCTCCTGATCATGCAGATGGGATCGCGGCAACTAGTAGAAAACAAATTAGAGGGGCGCCACATCGCTTACCTCGGCGAATTTGCTGAGCAAAACCTCAAATTCTTCTACGTCGGGCAGGGAGAGTAGCGCGGAGAGCCTGTGTTTTGCGCAAAATTCCTATGTCCCGTCGAGTCACCTCGGCGCATCCCACGGGTTATAATTTTCCGAGCATGACTGAGCAGATTAGGAAGAAACTGCAGGACGAAATCAATGCCTTGGAGCATGAACTCGTCCATGAACTCCCCAAGGAGATCAAGAAAGCGGCGGCGCTCGGCGATCTGAGCGAGAATGCCGAATACCACATGGCCAAACAGCGCCAGGAGTTCGTGAAGGCCAGGGTGCGTCAGTTGGGACAGAGGCTGGCGCAGCTCTCCATGGTCAACATGAACAACATTCCCAAGGACAAGGTTGGCTTGGGATCGACCGTCAAGGTCTTTGATAACGATAAAAACGAGGAGATGGAGTACAACCTCGTTACCAGTGAAGAGTCGGATGTCGCGGCAGGGAAGATCTCGACCACGTCCCCGATAGGACGCGCCCTACTGAACAAGAAGGTTGGCGATACGACCACGGTGGTGACGCCTACCGGCAAGCGTGAGTTGGAAATTCTGAAACTGACGACAATTCACGACGAAGCGTAAGGATTGAGTCATCGAATCGGTGTGGAACTCGCGTTGCGGGGTGGCTCCGATGGTTGAGGTCCAATGATTCAATCGCTCCATAGTTCCATGTTTCCGATCTTATGACTTGGACTAGTGCCTTTGGACGGACATGCGCGGTTCTGCTGCGCGCAATCGTGCGCTGGCTGGCGCTTACCAAAATTAACCCCAATGTTCTGACCTTCATGGGTCTGGTGGTCAATGCCTGGGCCGCGTTCTTCTTTGGTTATGCCACGGCGGAAAACCAGCGCCGCATGTTCTTCTACGCGGGACTCATCATCATTGGGTCGGGATTCTTCGATCTGGTGGATGGCGAAGTGGCGCGTGCTCAAAACCGCGTGACCCGGTTCGGAGCCTTCTTCGACTCTGTAGTGGATCGTTACAGCGATGCCTCTCAATTCTTTGGTCTGCTGGTCTTTTACGCGCGCGGGGATCGCTTTTTCTACGTGGTACTCACCGCATACGTCATCGTCAGCGCGATCATGGTGAGCTATAGTCGCGCCCGCGCCGAATCCTTGATCGGTTCGTGCCGGGTGGGATTCATGGAACGCCCGGAAAGGTTAGTGCTTGTGATCCTCGGAGCGCTCTTCAATCGGATGGCGCCCGCGCTCTGGGTGATTGCGGTGTTGTCAACGATCACGGTGATTCACCGCATCCAGTACACCTGGGCGCGAACCAATGGTTCTGAGACCATCAAGGGATCGCAAGCCGCTTAGCTTCGCGACGCCTGCCCACTTCACGCGACCTACCGGCTCTGAACCACGTTCTCCCTCGGATTCTCTACCGATGCGGCTCCCTCGAGCGGTCGGGCCTTGTGCCCATGAAAGAACAACAGGTGCGTGAAGAACATTAAGACCAGCACGGCGCCGAAGGTGCAGACGATGGTGGCGCCGGTCGGGGTATCAAAGAAGACCGAGAAGTAAACCCCGCACGCGGAGACAATCGTACCCATGGTCCAGCCAATCGCCAATCGGCGGCCGACTTTGTCTGCGAACAACATTGCTCCCACGGAGGGCACGATCAGGTAGCAGAAGACCAGCAACACTCCCGCTATCGCCACCGACGATGTCACCACGAAACCGAAAGACGCGTAGAACAGGAAGTCCCAGAAGCGCACACTCAGTCCTTGCTCTTCTGCTTGCTCGGGGTTAGTGGAGATCAGCAGAAACCTGCGGCGAAAGATGTAATGAAACAGGCCAATCACGCCATAGAGCATCGCCGTCTTGATCACATCGTGTTTCGACACGGCAAGGATATTGCCAACCAGCATGTCCTTCAGGTGCTCGGTTTCGCCCGTGGCTTTGCTCATGGCGAGAATCGCTGCCGCCGATGCCACTGCGTACGCGATGCCGATAAATGCTTCTTGAGGAATATGGCCGCGACGGGTGCGTGCGAAAGCGAATATGGCGGCGCCCACAAAGGTGAAGCTCAGACTGAGCCAGTAAGCGCCACCCCCGTGGGGATCCATGCCTACAAGGATCGCGATCGTCGCCCCCAGGGCGGCAATTTGGGCCAAGGCGAGGTCAACGAAGATGACCCCGCGCTCCACTACGTGAACTCCCAGGTATGCGTGGATGCCGGTCAGAATCAGGCTGGCTAGGAACGGCAGGATTAGAAATTGGAGCATCTCCATATTTTTCGGGGACCTATTGCGCCGACTGGAACGCCTTAGTAATCAAATTGATATCGTAATCGAACAACTCAAAATAGTTTGTCACCTGTTTCTCGCCGCCTACCGACGGTAAATAGACCACAACCTGCGCGCCGGTTGCCGAGCCAATGCTTTTGGGTGTCTTCAGGTCGAAGTATGGCTCCACCAACACCAGCTTGCAAGCTTCGCGTTTCATCAACCCGATTAATTCGATTGTATGGCTCGGAGTTGGCGGAATGCCCGGCCGCGGCTCGACGTATCCGATGACGTTCAGGTGATAGTGTTTCGCAAAATTGGGGAAGGAGTTGTGGTAGGTGACGAGCTTGCGCCCTTTAAAGGGCGCCATGGCCGCGTCCCATTTCTGCTCGGCGGCGCTGAGCCGCTTGTCGAAATCTTGCAACCGCTGTTGGAAGTAAGCGACGTCGGTTGGATCAAGTTCGCCAAACTTCTGGGCAAAGCCACGGGCAATGCGGCGGCCATTGTCGGGGTCCAGCCAGTAGTGCGGGTTTCCTAGAGGGTGCACGTCGCCCATCGCGCGCGTCACCGGACCGGTGGGGATGTCGAGGATCTCGGCAAATTGGGAGGCGTCGAGATATCCCTGTGCTCCGACCTGAATCCTTGCGTTCCCGCTTTGGGTGATCAGCGGCGGCAACCACCCAATCTCGAGTTGCAACCCGACCGTGATCAGCAAGTCTGCCTGGCGCAACTTGAGCAGGAAGCTGGGCTTTGGCTCGACGAAATGCGGGTCTTGATAGCCCTTGGCTAGAGATTCCACGCTAATGTGGTCGCCGCCAACTTCTGCCGCCAGCGCAGCCATGTCGGTAGTGGCCGTGATGACGTTGAGCTTCTTGGCTTCGGCCGCTCCTGCAAATAAAGCCAGCGAAACCACGGCGGCCGCGATTTTCCAGAGAAAAGAGGAGGTTGATTGGATCACCATGTCGTCTCCTAAAACGGGTGCGCGCCGTGTGCGCCCAACGAGAAAATAAGCTGCATAAGCAATTCGTTGGCGTCACGGTTCTCGGCGTAGTGGGTAAAGCGATACTGGCCGCGAATCTGACTGAACTCGCTTGGCCAATACGTCAATGTGGCGGCAACGCCTTTGTCGGTCAGATTTGCGTAACGGCTGCGATCCGACCAGTCGTAGCGCACACCTGTGAACCAGCGCCGGCCAAGCTGATAATCCCCGGAAGTATAAAATCCGAACGCCTTCTGCTCGCTCGGGAACTGCTCGCGCTGGCTCCAGACCAACTCGCTTCGCCCCACGAAGGAATGGTAAATAGAACGACGCAGAGGTTTCCAGCGTAGAGTGGCGTCGATGCCATAGAGCTGAGTGATGAAGTTGCCCGGCTGAGCCGCAGTACCGTTATTGTGCCCTCGAGCGTAGGAAAAACCAAGGTCCAGATTGGTTGATTCGGTAATGTCCCGATATCCACGCAGATGCGCGACGGTGCTCACATCGCTGTGTTGCTGCGCCTGGAAAACGTCGGACGAATCGCCACGGAAAAGCTGTCCAGTGGCCTCGAGGAAGATTCCCTTTGGGGCCGGCAGAATACGCTGGATGGAGAGCCCCGCATCATCAATTCCATCCTCCCCTCCGACCAAATTCGTGGTCATGAGCGGCCGGTCCACCCAGGGCAGGACGTGATTGTGCATCAAGTTGACCTTGCCGAAGGCGGAGCGCATCTTTCCAACCTTTGCAACGAAACCCGCCGGGAGCGCAGTGAAGGTGATATATCCCTCCTCGAGTTCAACGCCTTCCTCGCCGAATGAAATGAAAAAATCCCCGCGCGCGTAAGGATCAATGATGGCCTGCAGGCCAATCTCCGACTCGTGCATTGCCAGGGAAGGAAATGGTTGCAGAGTCGCGAGCGGTGGAGGCGTGTTTCCGCCGGCTGAACCAATGAAGTCGCCGATCACCGAGATGTCCGGGTTCAGCGCCTTGGCAGCCGATGCTGACGCGCCACCAAGCCCCGGAACCTGTTCAGCGCCTCCATTTCCGGCAATCCCGGCCTGCGTCGCTGTGGATGGGGGTTGGGCAGGAACAGTTGGCGCAGTAGGCTGGGTCCCCGCCTGAGCCTCCGCAGCGGGAGGAGTCTGCCCTTTGGTCTCCGGAGTTTGCGCAGGAGTAGCTGCGCTTTGCTGGCTCTCGATGGTGCGCAGCTTCCCCTCGAGCGCAATGACGCGATCTTCCAGATCCCGAATTTTTTGTTCGAGTGCCGCGGTATTTTGCGCGTTAGCATCGGGAGAGCTCGCTTGTTGGGCCGATATCGGGATCGAGAACACTAACATCGCGCCGGCTGCAAGGATCGTCTTCTTCATTCTGACTCCCTCCGAACTGCTGCCTTGGTTGAATTGTGCACTACGTGGACCGATGCAAAAAAGTCAGAAGCAAGGTGCTTGTTTGCATCGCCGCCAAACCTCGTCTCATTTACCCGGACAGGAACGCTTAGAAAAGTCAAAAGCCGCGGCTTACGATCGCAAGCCAGCATAAATTCCCGCAATTTTTCGATCGATTTGTCCGCCAGACTCGTTCAGCCGAGGGGCGGAGGACGGATAAACTGGGCCGAGATTACCAGGAGAGAATGCAGTGTTTGCGAAGACGTCGGTGTGAGGCGAGAGTGAACAAGCACCGGAAGATCGCTGCCCAGTGCGGCTGGAGCGATTCCCGAATGGGCAAGCGCGCAAACCGAACAAGGATGGTTGGAGATTCGGGAATGGCCGGCATGAACGTGAATCGCAGCCAGGAATCCGGTGAAGACAACCAGAGCTATGCAGACCAAGGCTACGGCGGCATACGCCCACTTAGCGAACCGCTGGTGTTCCTCTGTCCTCATGAAGAAGGTCAATCTAGTACGATGCTAAAACAACGGGGCTTCGTTGTTCATAGATTATTCAAAACCTTAGCCTCGTGAACCTCTGGCTCCCACACTGAAGGCAGCTTTGGCGGCATCGATTGTCTTCTCGACATCCTGTTCGGTGTGGGCCGCGCTCAGAAAGGCGGCCTCGTATTGTGAAGGGGGCAGGTAAATGCCTGCCTCCAGCATGGCCCGAAAAAAAGACCCGAAAGCATTGGTATCACTCTTTGACGCGGACGCCCAATCGGTGACCGGACCCTCATTGAAGAACCATGTGAACATCGAGCCGACGCGATTGGCCGTCAGCGACACACCCACACCTTTCCCCGCCTGGGCCACGCCCTCGACCAGCTTCGTGCTGAGCAAATCCAACTTCGGGTAAATTTCGGCCTTGCTTTTCCTAAGCTGCCTCACCGTAGCAATGCCTGCAGCCATGGCGAGGGGATTACCCGATAACGTCCCCGCCTGGTACATCGGCCCCAGCGGCGCGACCATATTCATGATCTCCTCTGGGCCGCCGTATGCCCCTACAGGAAGCCCGCCGCCGATGATCTTGCCGAGCGTCGTCAGGTCCGGCGTGATGCCGTACAACTCCTGCGCTCCACCATAGGCGACTCGAAACCCGGTCATCACTTCGTCGAAAATCAGGAGGGTTTTCTCCCGCTGCGTGACCGTGCGGAGATTCGCCAGATATTCCCCGCTCGCAGGCACGCAACCCATGTTCCCAACCACGGGCTCGACAATCACACATGCAATCTGATGGCGATACTTGCTGAATGCCTGCTCCAAAACTTCCGTGTCGTTGAAGGGGAGCGCTATCGTGAATTGGCTTACCTCCTCGAGCACTCCTGCGGACCCGGGAATGCCTAAGGTTGCGATCCCGGAGCCGGCCTTGACCAGAAGCGAGTCCGCGTGTCCGTGATAGCAGCCTTCGAACTTGATCACGTATTTGCGCTTGGTGTACGCACGGGCCAGTCGGATTGCCGACATGGTCGCTTCCGTGCCGGAGCTGACGAAGCGAATTTTCTGAATATGCGGGAACGCCTCGGACAACAACTCTGCCAGCTCAGCTTCGGAAGGCGTTGACGCACCGAAGCTCGTACCGTTTACCGCAGCCGAGAGGATGGCTTCGATAACATCGGGCTCGGCATGGCCGAGAATCAGGGGGCCCCATGAACCGACATAGTCGAGATACTGGTTCCCGTCGGCGTCCCAGGTGTGGGAACCCTGACCACGCACGATGAACGGCGTATCGCACTCCACAGCCTTGAAGGCCCGCACCGGAGAATTGACGCCTCCGGGAATGAGCTTCTCTGCGCGTTCGCGCAAGCGCCGGCTTTCGTCAAGCTTGCGAGGCATGTTCCTCCACTTGGGTGAATTCATAAAATATAGCAGCGGCAGCAAAGACGCCATGTCTCAGAAGAGCAACTGCCTTGTCGTCCCGTTTCGCAACCCCGAGCGAGAAGCGTGGTTTCAGCTCCGAGGCCATTTCGAGTAACTCCCTTCCTGCCAAGAGCAGCCGACCATTAGTAACGGCAAGGCATTACAGCTGTTACCGCGGAACTCTAATATCAGTGGTGTTTGCGCCAGATTTGCCGAAAAATGTGCTCCATGGCACAGCATACGCGGGCCGGTGACCACCTTCGCATCAGGCGCGAGGAACTCGGCATGAGTCTGCGCGACGTGCATCGTGCGAGTAACCAAGTGGCCCGTGAACTCGGAAACCGCAGCTTCGTCGTGCCCAGCAGCCGGCTTCATTCCTACGAGACTCACAAGGTCACGCCCAGCATCTACCGGCTCTACACACTGGCGAGACTCTACCGGCGACGGCTAACGGAAGTCCTGACCTGGTACGGCATTCCCCTTCGCTAACGATTAGGGAACGATCACCGCTGCTCCATTGACGGAGTCAGACTTCACGGCCTGAAGTGCCTGGTTTGCCCGGCTCAGAGGGAACGACGTTAGGAGCGGCCTTAGGTTCATCTCTGCTGCGAGTGCGAGGAAATCGCGCGCATCATCGCGGGTCATATTAGCAACGCTGCGGATTTGGCGCTCGCCCCAAAGCAGGCGGTCGTAGTCGAACTGGGGCATGCGATCGAGATGAATTGCGTTGATCGCAACTACACCGCCTTTACGCAGGCTGGCGAGCGCCGCGAGAACGACATCGCCACTGGGGGCGAATGTGATCGCGCGGTCCAGTTCTACCGGGGGTTTGTCTTTTTCATTTCCTACCCACCTGGCTCCGAGCGACTCGGCGAGCTTACGATGTGCCTCCCCACGCGTGGAAACGTACACCTCACAATTCCAGGCATGGAGTACATGAATGGCGAGGTGTGCCGATGCGCCGAAACCGAACAGCCCGACACGCTCGCCTTTCGCAACCTCGGCCACATGCAGAGCGCGAAATCCGATAATACCGGCGCAAAGTAAAGGTGCGGCATGCAGGTCATCGAGTTGCGCCGGAACCGGGAAGCAAAAATCTGTGCGCGCCAAGGCGTATTCGGCATATCCACCATCTACGGAGTAGCCGGTGAAGGTTGGCGAGTCGCACAAGTTTTCCACTCCACGACGGCAGTAAGCGCAGGTACCATCGGTGCCGCCCAGCCAGGAGACACCAACCCTCGTGCCGGCCTTCATGCCATCGCCTGCGCACACCTCCCCCACAATTTGGTGGCCGGGAATGATGCGGGGATGCAACGGTGTGAGTTCACCCTCGACGATGTGCAGATCGGTACGACACACCCCGCAGGCACGCACTCGCAACAGCACGTGCCCTGGCACCGGCTCGGGAACGGGGACGTCTTCGACTCTGAGCGGAGAATTCGAAACCGAAGCTGGACTCGTGAGCACCGCGGCTTTCATAAAACTTGCAAGCATATTCTAAATTCACTTCGTGGTGAGCACCTCGCAAAGAGTGTGGTCCTCGTCGCGGTCCTCAGAGCGAATTAGACGAAAATGTTACCCTGCTCTCTCTTACTCACTGGGAGCTTGCATGAGCAATTTGTCGGCGGCGCGCGTTGATCTTCAAGCGATGGCGAAGCAAATCATGCTGGAACATGGTTTTGAACCGGATTTTTCCGATGCCGTCGAGAAGCAAATGGCCTCGATTCAGCCCCAGCGTTCGGAGGCCGCCTCCAAGGGAGCGCGCGACCTCCGAGGATTATTGTGGTCCTCCATCGATAACGACACATCACGCGATCTCGATCAGATTGAGATTGTCGAGCAACTCTCGAATGGTGCCGTGAAGGTCATGATCGGCATAGCTGATGTGGATGCTTTCGTGCCCAAGGCATGCCCAATTGATGATCATGCAGCGAAGGAGACCACGACCGTCTATACCGGCGTTCGTAACTTCCCGATGCTGCCAGAGGCACTCTCCACCGGCGTGTCTTCGTTGCTCGAGAGTCAGGACCGTTTGGCAATGGTGATAGAGTTCGTTGCTGCCGCAGACGGAACGGTGAACTCCGGAACCGTGTACCGGGCGCTGGTGCAAAACAAAGCACAGCTTACCTATGGCGGTATTGGCCCGTGGCTCGAGGGTTTGGCTCCGCCTCCGGCGAAGGTAGCGGCGTCTAGCGACCTGATGGCTCAGCTCAAAATCCAAAGCCAGGTCGCACAGGCGCTCAAAAAAGAGCGTTATTCGCACGGAGCCTTGAATATCGATACCAACGAAGTTCATCCCATTTTGTTGAACGATAAAGTCGTGGATGTCGCAAAGCAGGAGAAGAACCTTGCCACGGAATTGATTGAAGATTTCATGGTGGCAGCGAACGGCGTGGTTGCTCGACTCCTACTCAACGTGTCATCACTGCGTCGCGTGGTGAAGACTCCTGAGCGCTGGGACCGTATCGTCCAACTTGCGGCGGCCCATGGCGATCGCCTTCCACCTGCGCCGGACTCAAAGGCCTTGAACGATTTCCTGTTGCTGCAGAAGCAGGCGGATCCAGATCACTTTGCTGATCTCTCGCTCGCGGTTATCAAGTTGATTGGCCCCGGCGAGTATGTGCTCGAGCGCCCCGGTGATCCGGAAATGGGCCACTTTGGACTGGCTGTCCAGGATTACACTCATTCCACCGCACCCAACCGGCGCTTTGCCGATGTGGTCACGCAGCGGTTATTAAAGGCCCAGATCGCAGGCGCTCCGAATCCTTATTCAGACGGCGAACTTCAATCAATTGCTCGGAACTGCACCCAGAAAGAAAACGATGCACGTAAGGTTGAGCGGGAGATGACGAAGCGTCTGGCCGCGGTGGTGATGAGCGACCGCATTGGCGAGGTCTTCGACGCCATTGTCACCGGAGTCACGACCCAGGGAACGTTTGTGCGCGTATTGAAGCCTCGTCTGGAAGGGCTGCTGGAGCAAGGACGTCAGGGACTGGATGTTGGCGACAAGCTCCGCGTGAGACTTACCCGTACAGACATTCAGCGTGGATACATCGACTTTGCACGGGCGTGAGATCCTGGAGCTTTGGGTGGTCCTCAAGCCCTGAGGTAAAATGATGGAGGAATTTTCTTTGTCGGGGCGTAGCGCAGCCTGGTAGCGCACCTGCCTTGGGCGCAGGGGGTCGTTGGTTCAAATCCAATCGCCCCGACCAATCTCAAATCACATGTTTACGACGGAGTCCTTCCGTCGCGAAATTCTAAAGCACTGGCGTGGCCCCCAAGTTCGTCGTAAGGTGCGTTGGCGACAGTTGTAAGGGTGGCTGGATGAGTCGTCTTGAGGGGGCAGTCGTGTTTACCGATCAGAAAGCTTTCCAGCCAGCATGATCTATCGCAGCCCCGGCTAAGTCATTGATCCCGAATACGCTAACTCCTTACGCGTCACTGTCCTATTCTGTTGCGACTCTTTCCGACCAATTCCCTGTCCCCCACCGACAACTTCGCCTTTGTCAGTTCTGAGCTACCATTCTCTCTTGACCGATCTGGAGGCTTGACGCATATGCCTGCCCTTAGCCCAGAGCGATGGCAAGAGATAAGCCCCTACTTGGACCAGGCGCTCTCTCTCCCGGAAGAGGACAGGGCGAACTGGCTGGAATCGTTTCGGACAGAGAAACCTGAGTTGGCTGAACTAGTCCAGAAACTTCTCGAAGAGCACCGGGTTGCGGAGCGCGAGCAGTTCCTCGAAACGAGTACCGAGGCACTCCCCAATGAATCATTCTCAGCAGGGCAGTCGATTGGCGCATATCGGCTTATTTCGCCAATTGGCGAGGGCGGCATGGGAAGCGTGTGGCTGGCAGAGCGCAGCGACGGGCGCTTCGAGCGGCGCGTCGCGATCAAGTTTTTGCATTTTGCAGTTGCCGCGACAGGCGGTGCTGAGCGATTCAAGCGTGAAGGTAGAATTCTTGGGCAGCTCTCACACCCGCACATTGCTGAGCTGATCGATGCTGGCCTCGCGCCGGGCCTCGCGCCGTATCTCGTTCTTGAACACATCGAAGGACAGCAGATTGACAATTACTGCGACAAACACAGGCTGGATGTGGAGACTCGGATCAAGCTCTTTCTTGACGTCCTTAGCGCTGTCGCTCTGGCCCATGCCAGTCTGATCGTTCATCGCGACATTAAGCCCTCCAACGTGTTGGTGCGGAACGATGGCCAAGTAAAGCTGCTCGACTTCGGAATCGCAAAGCTACTTTCAGACGAGAGCAGCCCAGCGACAGCGACATTGCTGACGGCCGAAGCTGGCACAGCTCTGACCCCGCAGTATGCGGCGCCAGAACAAATATGCGGCGGCGCAGTGACGACCGCAACAGACGTGTATGGGCTTGGAGTTTTGTTATATCTGCTCTTGACCGGTCAGCATCCTTCCGGGCCCGGGCTGCATTCTCCTGCGGATCTGGTGAAGGCGATTGTTGAAGCCGAACCCCGACGACCAAGCGAAGCCGTTCGATTGAGGAACGCGGCCTCAACTGGCACGGAAAACAGCAGTGCTGCCGAAAAGCTCTCCCGCGAGCTGAGGGGTGACCTGGACACAATACTGATAAAGGCACTGAAGAAAAATCCTGCGGAACGTTACATCTCCGTAGTTGCTTTTGCCGACGATCTTCAGCGGTATCTTCGGCACGAGCCGATCAGCGCCCGACCGGACACGGTTGCCTACCGCGCAAAAAAATTCGTTCGCCGGAATCCTCTTGCGGTGGGGCTTACGACCTTTGCATCGCTGGCCTTAATTGCCGGGATTGCTGGCACCCTGATACAGGCTCGCACAGCACGGCAACAACGCGATGCAGCTCTTCGCGAGCGCGACCGCTCGAGTCGCATCGCGGAGTTCATGGCAGGAGTGTTCAAGGTCTCCGATCCCGGAGAGAGAGTTGGTAGCGCGGTGACCGCGCGCGAGGTTCTTGACAAGGCCTCGAAAGACATTACTTCCGGCCTCTCGAAAGACCCAGAGCTGCAAGCGCGAATGATGCATGTAATGGGCGTGGCTTACTTAAATCTGGGCCTGTATTCGCGGGCCCAGTCACTACTGGAAGGAAGTGTGAATATCGAGAGCGCGGCCCTTGGGCCCGCTCATCCAGAAACACTGAGGACGATGCAGCGGCTGGCCTGGACATTATTTCAGGAGGGACGTTTTGCCGATGCGGAGCGCCTACAAGAGAGAACTCTCGAGACCCGGCGGCGTGTGCTTGGGCCTGATAATGATGACACCCTTTCCATCACAAGCGATCTGGCGAACACGCTCGACGTACAAGGGAATCACGCACAAGCCGAGAAAATGGAACGCGAGGTCCTCGAGCGGCGAAGCCGCTCACTGGGGCCAGAGGATGCCGGCACCCTATCCTCCATGGATACTCTGGCCGGCATCCTCGTTAGCGAAAATCGCTTGACCGAGGCAGAAAGACTTGAAAGCCAGGCGCTCGCTACTGAACGACGCGTTTATGGCGATGAGAACCTGAACACAATTCACTACATGATGAACGAGGCCGCGATCCAAGGCCAGATGGGCAGAGACCAGGAGAGCGAGCTTTCTCTGCGCCAGCTGCTTGACCTTGAACGACGAGTTCTCGGGACCGATCAACCGGAAACGGCAGTAACACTGTACAACTTGGCAAGCGAAGTGGCGAAAAAAGGGAAGTCAGACGAGGCCCTCTCGCTTTTGCGCCAATCAATCGACCACGGCCTCCTTCCACGCTATGCGGAAGCCATCGGAGAAGATCCCGACCTCAACGCATTGCATGGCAAACCAGGCTTTACTGCTCTTGTAATGTATGCGAAACGACATTCGGGCGCGAAAGGTACGTTAGTTCATTAGGACTCTAGGATCGACCCAACTATCCGTTGATGAGCAACGTTGCTCGAGCATGGTAACTCGCCTTACAATTCGTGGCCTGAGTGAATCCCGCGTAACCCTTTGATTCTGCGCTGTGTTTGTCTGGGTAGGTTTTTCTGCCTTGGGCGCAGGGGTCAAATCCAATCGCCCCGACCATTCTTCAGTTTTCACCCGAGTGATCGACGAGCATGATGTCGCTGTTCACATCGCCAACTTGTGAATAGATGATCCAGCGGCCATCTGGAGAGACGGACAGGCCGTCACCAAAATCCCTGTCCACTTCAAAGATTGGGCGTATCTGCTTGCTGGCGAAATCGAAATAGCGGACAGATCTGGGTGCCTCCGCTGGAACAAAATAGATGCCACCCGAAGAAAGGGTCCAGACCTTGGAATTGCGCAATGGAGGCAATCCATCGACTTCTGATTCCATCCCGGGCTGCCCCGACAGGGCGGTTTTTTTCAGCGTCGAATTGTCTCCGTGGCTTGCAAAATACACTGTCGTTCCATCAAAGGACTCCTGCGGACTGATTCCATTGATATCTTTCGAGAGTGCAATGGCGTCGCCGCCGGAGGCGGGACAACGATAGATTCCCATCCTGCCAGGTTCATCAGATCTAAAATAGATCCACTTTCCATCGCGTGACCAGTAAGGTTGAATTACGCTGGAGATATTTGTGACCAGTTTTCTGGGCTTCCCTTCGGTCACGTCGGCTACGTAAATTTCCCAGCTTTCCCCGGGGCGCGAGTCAAAGGCTAGCTTCTTTCCATCCGGCGACCACTGCGGACTACCACTCTCATCATGCGGGTTTGAAATCTGGACCAGGTTGCTCCCATCGTCGCTGCTGATCCATACACCGTGACGGCCCGATCGTGTGGACGCGAAGGCAATGCGCTTTCCGTCCGGAGAGTATTGGGCGTCGAACTGTGCCCGCGAAGAAGGGATGAGTTCTGCCGGCGGAGCATCCGTTTGAGACAGGTCCCTGCGCCAGAGGTCGAAGCGCACCGAAATAGAGCTATAGGCAAGTTTGTCGCCTTTGGGAGAAGCAGTCGGCAGCTCTGCGTCTTCGAGTGCTAGTCGCTTCACCGAACCATTCGCGACGGCGACTTCGCCGAGTTGGAATGAGCGCGTATTCCAAAGGGAAAAGATGAGTTTCTGGTCGTCAGCCGACCATGTCAACCCGTGGGGATAAGCCAAGAATGGCCCAATCATCTTCGGCTTTCCGTCCGGAAGCCGTAAGGAATAGAGCCCGGCGTCGCCCTGGTATTCGGTTCGATAACACCAGTATGCGAGGTGGTCGCCGCTGTGGGAGAAGGCGGGCTGACCTGGTGCAAGACAATCGCCACCGTTCGGAATTCGCTTGGTCTCCAATGTTTCCGTAGAGAGGAGAGACATCACCGCATGTTCGTCTCCGGGCACATTGTTAAAGGCGATCCACTTGCCGTCCGGCGACCAGCTTATAAGAGAGATTTCCCAGACCCTAGGCACTCGGGTGGAAAGTAATTTTCGTTCAGGTCCGCCAAGCGCGGGCACAACATAGATTCCCGTGTCGGCGCCGGCCAGGCGGTGAAACGCGATCTGCGTGCCGTCGGGAGACCATGCCGGACTAATCCATACCGAAGGATGCTGCGTGAGGCGCAGAAGAGTTTCGCTCCCGATGGCCTTCACATACAGATCGAAGCCCTTGGCCCCACGCTTTGGATTACCATTCCAGGCGAAGGCGATTCTAGAGCCATCAGGGGAGAAGGCAGGAGACGTCTCCTCCCCGGGCAACGCCGTGAACGGCAGGACATTCATGGCCGTCTGCTCCTCGGGATGCTCCTGCCGATACCATCGATAGACAGCCAGAGCTCCAAGAGCAAAGACCGCGATCGCGAGAACCGCTGCGGTGATTTTTAGCCACGCTTGATGCGAGTGCGAGCTGCCATCGGGTTTGACGGCAACTACAGGCTGTACCAGTCGTTCCAACTCACCGATAAACCGATAACCCCTCCGCGGCAAAGTCTCAACATAGCGTGGATTGTCTGCCGAATCGCCCAGCACCTCGCGAATCTTATTGATGGTGGTGTTCAGATTGCGGTCGACGTCGACGAACGTGTCGGGCCAAAGCCGCCTCTGCAACTCCTCCCGCGTCACCACTTCGCCGGGGCGTTCCAGCAGGATGGCGAGAACCTGAAAAGGCTGGCCGGTGAGTTTCAGCTTCACTCCGCCCTTGCGCACTTCTCCCGCTGCAAGGTCAACTTCAAAGGTTCCGAACCGGATTAACCGCGGGGAGTGAACAGCTTCTTCCACGGGGGTTCGCCTCAAGTGCAGCCAGTCTAACACCGAATTGTGATCAGGGATTTAGAGGCGTCTCCAATTGTTGTCTTCAGGAGTCCTGCCGAAGAATCGCGCTTGGCTGCAAGAGATTCACTTCGCCTCTCGCCAAATTAAACACCGCGTGGCGAGAGAGTCGCGGGAGCCGGGCTTCCGTTCGGGGAACGGTTTCTCTTTTTCTCCAATTGTCGCCCATACATCACCCGCTGGAACTCGGCTTCTTCCCCGTCGTTGAGCGATACGAACTTACGGCGACGAACCGCAACAACGTAGCCACCCGGTTCTGAAACGCACGCGGCAGCCGTTGTGATGTTCTGGTGTTTGTGACCGCAACTGATGAGACAACAACCGCTATCGGTGTAAACCGCGACGAAGTGTTTGGCCATTGGGGAACCTACCTGACTGATTTCAAATCAATTAGATTCGACAACGGGGAGTTAGAAACACACGAAAGACGGTGAACTAAAGTAATCACCGAGGGGGAGAGGGCGCGAATGGGAAGCGGCCTTTGTTGCTTGTCCGTTGCTTAAGCTTGCGTTTTTTGTTTCTTCGCCGAGGCGCCAGCTTTTACCGGTCATTCCGACCTTCTCCGAAATTTCGCATACAATCGCAGCGGCCCGTTCATGAGCGATACCATCGCCCAAGATAGAAACACTATTGTTTTGGCAGGTCTGCGGATTGCCGTGGGATGTCTGTTCCTGATCTTTGCTGAGTACAAGGTGTTCGGTACGCAGTTCACGAGGGGTGGTGGTTTTGAATGGTGGATCAACCGATTCTTGCGAGACGGGAGCTCCTACCCTTTCATGGTTCCGGTGCTCCAGCGAATCGTCCTGCCGCACGCGACGGCTATCGCGTTCCTTGTGGCCTATGGCGAGCTGGCAATCGGGCTGTCTCTTGTGCTCGGGATACTGGTCAGAACTGCGAGTGCGTTTGGTTTCGTGTACATGATGTCCCTGCTGTTTTCCTCAAACTATCCTGGTGCTCACGCTCTGGTTTGGCAGAACTTCGGAGCCTCGCTGGATCACTCTGTGCTCGCTCTCTGCTTCCTAAGTTTTCTGTCCAGCCATAGCGAGGATGCGCTCTCGTTGAAGCGCTACCTCCGCAACAAACGGCGGCATATTGCAATTGCCAAGTGAGTTCGCGGTGATCGCCCGAGCAGGCGATTCTGGAGTACCAGTCGAGCGTGTTGCGATCGTTCTACTACTCTTCGCCACCAGGAGAAACAACCACATGGACGAGCTGCGCGAGGACCCGATCCTGTAGCAACCAGCGTCCTATTCAATCGAGAGCGCTTGTTTTACTTGCCAAGGGCGGTGTCGACATTCTCTTCCATGAACTGGTATAGCGAACCCGGATCGTCCAGAAAATCAGGAAAATCAGTGGAAGTACACTCAGAATCAAGTACAGAGGTGTATTAAACACAGCTGGGGATAGGTGTTGCCCGATCCCCACTGCCGAAAGCAATCTCAGTGGGCGGTTTGCGCCTCCCAGGAAAAAAGACCCTGCGGCGATGAAGAGCCCGAAGCACATCCGCCAAAGATGGCGCGCGATTCGCTGCGTGTCGGAAAGGCCGCCCCGCAAGAGCATGCGAATGTCCCCCGCTCCCGCCAATAGCATCACAGTACCCATGAAAAGCTGCATTCCGGCGGGGACGCCGTCTGCTGGCGGTGTTGGGCTGCGCATCTTTGCAAGACCAGCGATCCAAGACAGGATACCGACCACCAAAGGGATCAGAACCGCAGCCCAATCGAGCTTGCTCGTTTTCCCGTCTCGGCGCCGAGCGGTCAGCCAAGCCGTTCCGACTAGATAGATGGTTAGAACCCCACCCCAAAAATTACCGGGTTGATGCCTCACGATTGCCAGATACGCCGCGCCTGTGGCCATCGTCAGCATGGATACCACAAACACTTTTCCAGCCAGGGCATGCCAACGGGAACCCTTGGGGAGCGACAATGCTGCAGCACCCGAAGCCAACCCCAGGGTTCCGCCGCAAATGTGAGCAGCCAATATTGGAGACACGGTTCTCCTCCCCTTCTACCTGGCTTTCTTTGGTTTCTTGCTAGCCTAGAAACCGCGTCAGATGGGTCCGCGGGAGCGTCGCAAGTGAACGGTCGCGTAGAGAAATACCGCCGCGAAAGCTAATCCTGTCCAAAGGCCCGGGGTGCTGAGGAAATGATGGGGGATCAGTTTTGATGCAAGGTCTGGCTGATGCTCAGCCGCCATGGCGCTCCCAGGCCCCTCCAAGCGGTA
>DATNEX010000144.1:0-6137 GCA_035606605.1 Terriglobales bacterium | reverse complement strand
CGCGGGACATCTCTCGGCGCAGCCACGCCTCGGCAAGACGGGTCTCGCGGCCGACGGTTGCAACAGAGATATTAAGGGCTCTGGCGGTCTCTTCAACGCTGAAACCGCCAAAATAGCGAAGTTCCATGATTTGTGCCTTGCGCCGGTCGATTTTCGCAAGACCCTCGAGGGCATTATTCAACCCCAGCAATTCTTGGCTCTTCTCTGGTGCGAAGCTCAGCGCCTCATTCAGTTGAACCACAGGTGCACCGGCTCCTCGTTTCGCGCTGTTGGTTCTGCGCGCATGGTCGACCAGAATCTGCCGCATCAGGTGGGCGGCAACACCGAAAAAGTGTGCGCGGCCTTCCCAGTCAGGAGTTTTCTGAGAGACAAGCCGGATATAAGCCTCGTGTACTAAGGCGGTGGGCTGCAGGGTGTCCGCTGCATGTTCATCTCTTAGATAATGAACGGCCAGCCGGCGAAGCTCGTCATAGACAATCGTCGTCAAACGCTCGATGGCATGCTCATCGCCGTTTTTCCAGTCATGCAGCAGCAGGGTAACGTCCGGCGCATTCACGGGATTCACCAGGAAACAGAGTGTAGCTCACTTCTGAAAACGACGGAAGGACGCCATCGTGCGGCGCCGTGGTTGAGGAAGGCGGTCACGGCGTACTCCGGCCTTCGTTTCTGCTTGAGCGTCGAACCCGCCATCAAAAATGAGCTTTGAGTGACAATGAGATAAGCTCCTCAAACCCAATTTTACGAAGATTTCGCGGGGAGCAGGAATGGGCAATCCTGCATTGCAGAGCTGCTGGAAGGGCATCGATCACCGGACACATCTGCCTCAACTGTTGTCCATTTTCGGCACCAATTCTGCAGAATAGAGCCTTGCGGCGCCACTCACCTTGCCTTTGGTATTGAAAACAAACGGGATTAACCTGGAGTCACTCGCGGCCGCGAATTCGTATTCGGCGAGTTATCGGTTCAGTCAAATTGTCGCCCTATCCTTTTTATTGTACGTTCCGGAGGCATAGGTAACACGATTGGCCCAATTGGTTCTCCGGTAATGGCCAGCTGGCTTTGGTGCCGGGAATCGCCCTTCTACTCGCCTAGCCCTGTGCGTTTGAGCACCGCTTGAAAACGTGGCTCAGAACGAAGATGATCCGTTCGCAGATCAGTCTTGAAGATCCAGCCAATATCTAATGACTTCTCTCGGTAGGCCTTTTCGATCAGCGCTAATGCCTTGTCCTTTTCATCGAGTCCAGCGTAAATAGTTGCGGGAAGATACGGCGACGCTTTGCCCTCTCTCGATTTCTGCTCCAGATCATGGAGAATTTTCTCCGCATCGTATCGGCGGCCAGCGACCGCGTAGGCGTGGCCGAGCGAGGCGACAGCATTCAGGTCGCCACCATTCGAGAGCTCAACTGCTCTCTGATATTCAGCGATCGCTTCAAGAACTTTGCCTGTGCCTTCATACCCGAGGCCGAGATTGGCGTGCATGAGCCAGTCGTTCTCATTCGCGGCTAGCTGCTGGCGACTCGATTCAAGTAATCGCGCCCAATCCCTCAGCTGAATGAACACGCCCAACTCGGTGCCGGCGGAAACCGGGCCGGGGTCTATCTGCTTGCTTTTTTCAAGTTCAGCGAGCGATTCTGCGCGCCGACCCATCAATGCAAGAAAAATTGCCCGGTCTTCATGGGCACAACTGTAACTTGGGGACAAAGCAATTCCTCTACTGAATGCCTCGTCGGCGGCCTTCCAGTCAAAATCGGCGCGCCATTTCACCGCACCGAGAGCATCGTAGGCTTCTCCATTGTTTGGATCCAACTCAATAGCTTTGCGAATTGCTGCCCTTGCTAAGTTGAATGCTTCGGGGGGTGAAACTGCTCCCCCAAATAGCGAGATGCTAACGTAAGTCTGGGCCAGGCCCGAATACGCGAGAGAAAAACTTGGATCTCTTCTGATCGCATCTTCGAAAGCATCCTTCGCTCGATTCAGCGTCTCGCGGTCGGTAAAGGATACGTTATAGATGTAGTAACGACCTCGGAGATAGGAGTCGTAAGCATCGGGATTGACAGCACGCGACGCGGTCAATTGCGCTTTAAGCTCGGGGGTCAACTGAGCGCGCACTTGTTCGGTGATCGCCCGCGCCACGTCACTTTGCAGTTGCAGGGCATCCCCAAAGTCTCGCTCATAACTCTCCGCCCAAAGATGCTGATCAGCCGGAGCACGAATCAGCTGTGCTGTCACGCGAACACGCTGGCCGGAGCGTGCGACCGATCCTTCCACGATGCCATCCACGTTTAATTCCCGAGCAATCTCGGGGAGCGTCTTGGCCGTATGCTTATAAAGTACGACGGTAGTTCGAGATGTCACGCGCAGGGACCCGACTTTAGCGAGGTTGGTGATCAACTCGTCGGTCATGGCATCGGCAAAGTAGTCCTGCGATGGGTCCCCGGACAAATTCTCGAGCGGGAGCACGGCGATTGAACGCACCGGTCGGGATGCGCTTGCCCGACGCGAGACTGACGGATATAGCCACAGGATTGTGCCGATAACCGGCAAAACCAAGGCCGCGCAGACCAGAACGGCTCGTTTTCCTATTCGTTGGTTTGGAGCGAGGGGTTTAACAGCTGTTTCAGCGGACGCATTTCCTTGAATATCCGGATGGGAGATCGTGCCCTGATCCTGATCACTCGCAGGGATTATCTTCACTTCCGGTGCAAACCGATACCCTCTGCCCTGAACCGTCAGAATGTAGCGCTGACTGGAAGTCTCACCCAGAGCCTTTCGCAGCATGAATACGGTCTGCGTGAGATTTGAGTCTTCCACAAAACTGTCAGGCCAAACAGCCTGAATCAGCTCATCTTTAGAGACTACTTCACCGCTGTGTTGAACGAGCAAGAGCAGCACTTCGAATGCCTTGGGTGTGAGCCCTATCGGCTTTTCGCCCTTACGTAGCAGACGATTCTGTGGGTCCACATGGAACTCGCCGAACATATACAAGCTGCTGCTCAGGCTGAAAATAGCACCGTTTTGAGAATCTTTGAGAAAGATTGAGCGCTGGTTTGAGGACATTTGCCCAGCCTGAAAGGTAGTTTCCTTCCCGCGGGGGAACGGGAACCAAGGATTGCGGCCAAATTGTACACCCGGCCGTTAAACCTGAATACCGATTTCTGGCCGTCCACCTCTCAACTTGGCAGTTGAGACCCGCGATACCGGGAGCCTCGATTTGGGCCCCACGACCACATTACCGGGAGGAAACGATGACAGCACCGACTAAAGCCATGGTTAGGACCTCAATGATCTGGGTCCTTCGCTTTACTTTCCTGAATAGCGCGGTAATCGCCTGGCCGCTTCTCGCCACCGGCCAGGCAGCTCACGATCATGCCGCTCCGGCTAGGCTAGTTCAAATTGTTCGACAAGCGACCCAGCAGTACATTGACGTCAATGCTGCCGAGTCTGCCGGCTATGGCCCAGCCTTTGGTTGCGTCAGTGGCCCGGACCACGGGGCAATGGGCATTCACTATATCAACGGCCCGCTTGTGGGGGACGGGCAGATTGACGCCGCTCATCCGGAGGCCCTGATCTATGAACCCGTAGGGGACAAGCGTCGGTTAGTCGGCGTTGAGTACATCGTGGACGCGGCAACCTGGTTGACCAACCACAACGGCGTTCCTCCATCACTCGAAGGCCAAGCCTTCCAGTTCGTGGGTAGCCCGAACCGCTACGGCATTCCTGCGATATTCGAATTGCATGTTTGGGCGTGGCGCGAAAATCCCAACGGTGCATTTGTGGACTGGAACAACCGAGTGAGCTGCGAAGGGGAGTAGCCGTGGCCTGTACAGGGTTAGAAACAGCAAGAAAAAACAGACCGAACGTCTGCCCTTCTCTTGCGTGCCTAGGCTGCCACCCTTGATTGCGGTCCCCGCGACGACAACCCAGGTCCTTGGTCAACTTCAAGGGGCGCGACGACTCGCGCCCTTAGAACGGGCTCCTTTACGAACGAGAACGAGACACGGCCCGGCGGCAACAGTCAGGCGATTGCACGAGCGCCGTCGCTGCGATGAGGGCGTCGCGATCGGAGCGGAGGCTAGGCACGTGTGTCATCGCGCATCAGCTCTGCGATAGCGGGACCGCTTCCTGACGTTTTGATCTGCTTTTTTGCTTCTCTTAAGCCTGCGCGCAAACGGCCAGGAACCCCTCGGCAAAGATGCATCCTAAGATTTTTCGTGTTTGATCCCCGCTCCCTCCACAATAATGACGTAGCGGTCAACCGGAACATCAGTGAAGACCTCAAGTTTCCCGCTGGGCTGGGGCCAATGAATCTCGAGGCGATCAATCTTGGTTCGTGGTCCTATGCCCAGGACTTCGCGTGGGTCGTGCGATGAAAGGTAGCTACCCCCTCCTACCTTTAAACGACTTCGCTTTAGATCTCCAGATACCCATGTGATCCGCGCGCCGATGGCATCTGGGTTTGCTTTCTTTCCGATCAGCCGCACCCCTAGCCAGTGATTTCCCGCGGCGGCAGTGTTCTTCAATAGAATCGGAGCACCGTTGTTGACCGCGACCAGGACGTCAACCGCCCCATCATTATTAAAGTCTCCGATTGCCATTCCACGAGCGGCGTGACTGAAGGAGAATGCAGGGCCTGCTACGCGGCTCACGTTCTGCCATCCTTTCCCGCTGTTGTGAAACAGTAGGAACGGCTCCTCGTAACTCACGTGGCTGGAATGAATCTCGATCTTATCGTCGGGATGCCCATTGGCGAGAAATAGATCTAAGTTTCCGTCATTGTCATAGTCGAAGAGCTTCACACCCCAGCCGCTCATGAGGCGAGTCGCCTTTCCGATACCCTGCGTTCCAGCAATATCTGTAAAGGTTAAGTCGTGCTCATTGCGATAGAGGGAATACATCTCCTGATCAACATTAGAAACGAAAAGGTCCTGCCAACCATCCTGGTCGAAATCTGCAGAATCCACTCCCATGCCAGAACGAGCGCGTCCATCTTGACTGTAAGCCACACTGGCCTCAAGCGCGACATCTCCGAATTTGCCATTACGATTGAGAAATAGAAAATTTGGCATCGTGTCATTGGCCACGAACAAGTCCATCCAACCATCGTTGTTAATATCAGTCGCAACCACTCCCCACGCCTTGCCCAACGCTTTTCCGACCCCAGTTTCTTGCGAGACATCGCGAAACGTTCCGTCCCCATTGTTGTGAAACAACCAACTTCGCGCGGGTGGATACACCTTCGGAATGCAGTAGTAACGTTGCCCATTCGTACTGTCGCCGCAGAACTGGTTTTTTGACTTCTCAAACTCCACAAAGCGGCAGACGAATAGGTCGAGGCGACCATCGTTGTCATAGTCGAACCAGACCGCACTCGACGCCCATCCCGGTGCAGATACGCCGGCTTTCTCCGTTACGTCGCTGAACGTGCCGTTCCCGTTGTTGTGGTAAAGAATGCTGCGTCCATACTGCGTTACATATAGATCAGGAAGACCATCGCCATCGTAGTCGCCGACTGCCACGCCCATGCCGTACCCACCGCCTGTTACACCCGCTGCCTCCGTTACGTCGGTGAAGGTCCCATCCCGGTTATTGTGGTAGAGCGCATTCCGGAGCGGAGGACTAGGGGTATAGAAGTCGCAGTTTCCACTGTTGACGAGATAAATATCCATCCAGCCATCATTGTCATAATCGAGAAAGGCGCAACCGGCGCCTGTGGTCTCGGGCAGATAGTATTCTGGCGATCGCCCGTTTACATGGCGCCATGAAATTCCTGATTGCGACCCGGAGACTTCCTCAAAAAGCACCCGAGCTTGCTCCTCAACGGGGAGATTTGTTTCGTTCAATTGAGGGAAAGCCCAATCACGAAATAAGAAGTCAGCACGCAAGGCACACAGGCCAGCGCTGATCGTTTGTAGGAGTCGTCGACGTGTGAAACCAGTCACGCCATTGCTTCGGGCCAGTGAAGCGGGCACGACTGCTGGTTGCTTCATTGGTGCGGGTTCCCTCCCCTTTGGTTTCGCAGCTCCCCCTCGGAGATGCCAGGGGGGCGCTCGCCATACACGTTCGAACCCGGGGTCGAAGCTTCCTTGTCTAACCGCAAGAATTCCGCGCGGGCTTTTGCTGCGTCGGTTTTACGGCCC
>DATNEX010000080.1:0-5464 GCA_035606605.1 Terriglobales bacterium | reverse complement strand
GAGCGCTCAGCGGCATCGACCCAACCTTGCGTGCGAGCCTGGTGTTCTGTTGTGCCTGGGTGTTGTCGCGTCGCGGCGCACTCAGGGCGCACGGCTATTTAGAGAATGGGGCGGACGCTGGTTCAATGGGCATCACATGCTACGTGGTCCGCCCCACGGCGCGCTGCATGTATTGGCATTAGTCAACAATGGCGCGCGTATGTCACAGATGGCAATTCGGTCACCCAAGCACAAGTGACCACCATCAAGAAGAACTTTATAAACCTGACTGTTGGCCGGAGAACAGAAACTCCATTCTGGTCGCGCGAGCGGAGGGACTTCTGGGCATTCCAGAACCCGAGATGCCCGCTGTTGGCACTTCTGGGCGCCGGGGGGTCGCTACGCCGCCGTGGACGCGTCAGCGCCATGGCTGGAGTTGAAGGCAAAGTTATGGTTTCGAGATCGTGGCCGAGCCTTTTTCGGTCAGATAGGGATTCTAGCTCCGCGAGTCTGCTTGGCGCGCTTCACCGATTCGCCGGTGGTATCGACCCAACCTGATCCCCGGTTCTCTCCTGTCAACACCTTGCCGCTCTGTATCAACTCAAGTTGCTGCTGTATGCTCGCTTGCTCCTGCTTGCACCACGCGACGAAACGACCAGGTGCCGACGTTGGCCGCCTTCCTTCCATATGACTGAGCTGCGCCTTGCTCTTCTTTTCTCGCTCAGCTGCCTTCTGGCCCAGGTTCGGCTGAGAGCCAGCACGCCGAGCTTTGTCGTGCGAGTCTCGTTTCCTCGTCGTCATCGCTCTTTGCTCCAATTTCCTCAATCCTGAGGACAACGCGCGAAAAGCGACTTCGTTGGCTAATCAAACTTGGATTTTCGAGAGTGCCTCGGCTTCCCCGAAGCTAGGGATTCCGCTTCGGCTTAGCTTGTGATTTGCAAAGCCGCTTGACGTCGGCTTCGGCCTGCTCCGCAGTCGGATAAGAGTCCTTACCAATTTTTGTAATGCCTTCCTCCTTACCGGTTGGCTCAATATCAACGACAAGGCACGTCTCATCGGACGAGCGGACAACCCACCAATTCGCGAAAGCAGGAGTGGTAGCGGAGAACGTTAGAACTACAGTAATAGCTAGCAGACCACGCATTGTCAGAGAAAGCGCAGGCTTTAGTTGCGCGCCCAGGCCGGCTTGGTGACCAGCCTCAAGTCCGTGGCGAAATGCTCTCTCGAGAGCAAAGCAAAGCGGAAAAGCAGAGCCTTACTACTCTACGAGCGCACCCTTCCACCCTGTGTCGTGCATTGCGACAGACGAAAGCGCCGGCAATTGCAACACGGTCGCGTATTGACCCTCGCGCAACTGCGTTAGCAGGACGATCTTCCCATCGGGAAATTCCAAAGCGTCACGATGAGCGTGCCGTTTGCCCTTGTTGACCTGTTGGAACTTCGCCACCTTGTGTCCGGGGCTCCAGGAGAAGATCACTCCCTCGCATCGGATTTCCTTTTCAAAGGAAAGCTCCGTGCCCGGAAGCAAGCACACGGCCACGCTACGATCGTCAGCCGCAGCGAAACCACGTGTAGGCGTGTTCGGAAAGCTCGTTGATGCCAACTTGTCACCGGCCTTCGCAGGCCGAGACCTGATCAGCTCTAGGCTGTAATCACACATCGAGGATACTCCGTTAGAAGTACCCCCCGTCCTAATGCCTAGCATACGCAATCAAAGCGGCGATCTTTTGTCGGCAACTTCCCTAGGCAAGATATGAATAGCCCCGGGCATGTGTCCACCTACGCTCCTTCAATCAGGTTACCGACGACGAGAACCAGATAGGCAACCAGTAGGAGCAGGAACCCTCCAGTCGGGAATGCCGGCGGCATCTGCACGCCCGTATAGACCAAGTAGCGAACTACAACGGCGGCGATTGCCAATGCCACAGAGATAAGGAAGGTCAGTTGTTTTGGTGGCGTGAGCGGAAACATTGATTTACCTCCTGCAAAAGTGCCCGTGAGTAGGCGAGGACCTAGTTTAGCTGCTGTCCTATTCAGGCATCTGCTCGCCTGATCCGCCGATCTCTGCGGGAAAATCCTTGAACTTCGGCAGTCCGTCTCGCATGGGAAGTACTGTCTCTGCATAGTTGACGTGCAGGGCGGGTCGGAAGCTGAGGGATGGCACCGTGCTTGCAAATACGTCGATCAACTCCAGAGGAGGGTGATTGGTCATCAAATGTCCTCCGCATTTGGTGCAGTACTGCTGCTGGCTTGCGGCCGTCTTCTGGAACATGCCGATATGTTTGGCACCAGCCTTCACGTGCACGGCCTCAGGTCTCCACAATGTAAAGGCGTTGACTGGTCCACCTGACCACGAGCGACAGGATTGGCAATGGCAGTAACCCATGCTTTCGGGTTCGCCCGAGACCTCAATCTGAACTGCCCCACAGAAACATCCACCTTTGTGCATCATCAGTCTCCGAGACTTGCACTCACCACAGGCTCTCAGCCGCTAATTGGCTCGCCAGGAAGAACAAGCCGAACCTCGCCTTCCGTCATGCCCCAATTGGCGAGAGTTGCTGCGGGGATGTGCCCGACGACCTCAAAAACTGCATCCGCCGCATTCGCTGACTTCGCCACCGCGTCAGTGGCTTTATCGTCCTCACCGATAGCGACTAAGAACCACTGTTCTATCGAACGCCCCTCGGCACTGACATACTTGGTGAACAAGCGCACCACTCGTCCATCTGTCTTTTGCTGCATAGCGACACGCACTGATTGGCTTCAACGGCAGTCGGGTGGCTCGTCGTACCCATGGCGGCTGCTGTAAAACATGAGGGCCATCAGTCCGCAGCCGATCATGAGCGAGAAAACGATGCCAAGTATGATGGCAATGTACCCGTGAATGCTCATTTCCACGTCGACTGAGGTCCAGGCATAAATCGCCCACCAGAGGGTTGCGGCAAGAACCGCGAGAAGCACCAAAATAAGGAAAAAGCTCTTCATCGAGGAAGTCCCATTGTCCTGCTTTAACGCAGGCATTCGTGGCTAGTTTCGGCCGATTCGACCGCGCGCATGAGCCAGACTATCCATGTCAATCTTGCTTAAGCTCTTAGGCTGGGCGAGCAATCCGAGGCGGCAGCTTCATTCTTCTTCGTGCTGGCTAGAGGTTGGATGGGTGGGAACGTGCTTGATTAGGAGAAGCCCAGCTCTGCACCGGCTCCTCTTACGCAGTACTGGACGCGGCTACGCGACCATGTGTCAGGGTTAGGGTGATTTTGACGGCTCGCCCCAGCCCTTTCGGAGATGCTGGGAAGCGTGCCTTAGCAAGTAGCTCCCCAACCTTGGGCCATGTCCTCCAGCTCTTCTTCAGAAACCCCCCTCTCCACCGGGCTCCTCTTGCGCATTACTGGGGGCGGCGTCGTTCAGTTGCTTATTTAATTCAAATGCTTAGGACTTTTAATTCGCATCCTGACTGCCCACATAATCGGTGATCAGTAAATTTCGCCTACATACATGCCATGGAAGAGTACGACGAGTTAAACACCTTCGAGAAAGGAGAGAGTTGGCCGACTAAAGTAGAGAGCTGGCCGACTATTCAGGAGATCGAGCGCCGCTTGCGGAAGCTCGGCTGCACCAAAGAACAGGTGAAGCGTCACCTTGATCAGGTGGCGATGAGTCGAACTGAAGCCGCCAGAGAAAAGTCCAATCCTCGCTCGAAGGGCCGTTGATTGGCCCGACCGATACTGAAGGATTGAAGGGACGCGATCAGCTTCGTAGCACCTAATTCAGCGTCCTGAGCTTTACTGCGGTGGCGGCGACTGTTTCTCATCGCTGGATGTTCGGATCGATCACGGCCCAGCTCGGTGCGCTCGAAGTCCAGATGGTCATCTGTGATGCCCGCCAAGCTCGGGAAGAACACATTCACCGTGCCTGAACCCGCATCGATAAATTGACAGTCGCGACACCAGCAATGGCGTGCTGTGATCCGTTCCGCATCCATCTTGTAGCGAATCAGATATAAAGCCATTTTACCGAACGTTGCGTATCCATCGGAGAGACGGCACCTCGAAGCTGCTTCTCGGCTTAACCAGCATCCCTCCCAAGATCGGCGCAATCAAGACGATCAAGGTGACCCGGAATGAAACCTTGAAGGTGAAGGTGGTGGATCATCCTCGCCGTGATGAACCGGCTGAGGCGATAGAGGTATGACTAACCGGTTCCAGCCACCGTGGGCTCTCGGAGCCTGTCGAACCGGGTGTCGGAACCGATCGCATTGATTGCAGCTTTGTTGGATAAGCGCAGCAGAGCTTTACCTCGCTGTGCTCCTAGAGGTGACTCTAGTAGAGAAGCCCGGATTTTTCCGGGCTTCTTGTTTTTTGTTCTCTTCGATTTTCGTCAGCGTAAAGGGTCGGGAACTTCTGGAAGGTTCTCGGCCTCAAAGAATGACGTTTCCTCGTGGCATCGAGGAGGAAGCGTTCGAGGCTTTCCACGAACTCATAGCTTCGAGCTAAATTCACCCAGCCTCGTGCTAATCGGATGTATTCTGCCTTAGTCTCTGGGTGAGTTGCACTCGGCGCGCGCTCCTTACATTCCGCAGCACGCCCATACGAAGCGGCGATGTTTGTGCCAGACGTTGCAGCATCACGGTAACTCATCTGGCGTGCCTCCAATCTAACTATTAAAAAACGGTCCAGCGCCGAAATAGTCTCCTCTCCGGGCAAAACAACTTAAACAACAGCGTTCTACCATGCTTGAATAAAACACTCGCCGCTTTCCGCCGCAGTGGACGGTGGAGCACACTCGCGACATCCTGGGGAATGGGCCGCTGCGCCTTACAACGACATCATGCTTAGAGCGTTGAAGGTCGCTGCAGTGAAGGATGAGCTGCGCGCTTACGCGGTTAGCGAATGGAGTTTATTCGCTCAGGGGAAGCGGCCCGCCGTCCATCGGGGCGATTGTCCCAACGGAAATCCAGCAGCGTCCCGCATAGCAGTTCGGGCAAGCCCGCCAAACACCCTGATTTTTTCGGGTGTACCCCCTCCCTTGACATTCGCGCGCAAAGTTTTTCTTTCCCCAGCAGGCCTTTGCCGCCGTCTGGGACTAAGCGATCAACCAAATCCTCTACGACAGAACTCCACATGAGAGAAGCTCCAGCACCCAGGATTGCAACGGTACGAGCGGGGGCCAACAAGGTTATCGCGATTTTTGTCGTTGTACACCGGAGATCGCCTTCTTTTTCTTTTTTCTGTGTGGATCAGATCTCGAAAGCGCTTTTGCGTAGAATCTCTTTGACGGCTTTAGTGCGCCGCTTACCCCTGAGGTGCTGTAGTTCGAGTACTGCATCGCCTATCGTTTTTACCTGCTTCTTTGGCTTAGATCGTGGAGTCGATGGTCTTACGATTTCGAAGCCATTCCTCCACATTCTGCTTTGTTTGTTCGATCTTTCCCAATTTAAACCCATGCATAAAACCTCCTTCTGATTTGAAATTCGAACCTGAGGTCC
>DATNEX010000072.1:0-40620 GCA_035606605.1 Terriglobales bacterium | reverse complement strand
GGCTTGAGCATTTGCTATGGGATTGTCAAAGAGCACGGCGGTGAGATTTTTTGTTCGAACAATGCCGGCGAACCGGGAGCAACGTTTACCGTTCGCCTGCCAGCAGTTACGGAATTTGCCTCTTTATCGGCAGTGGCAGGAGTCGTCAAACCATGAGCACGCCTGCTCGAAGACCATCAAGATTACCGGTTCTGTTGATCGAGGATGAGCCCGCGGTCATGAGCTACGTCCGCGCAGTCCTTGAACGCTCCGGCTACTCTGTCCTGGGTTGCGAATCGGGTGCCGAAGGTCTCTGCCAGTTGGAGACCGGGGAGTTTCAGGGGGTCGTTTCCGATATGCGTACTCCCGGCGGAGTGAATGGGGCTGACGTGTACGACTGGATTGTCGCCAACCGCCCAGAACTTGCTTCCCGCCTTGTATTCATTACCGGCGACATTGCCAACGAAGACACCGCCTCCACTCTCGAGCGCACCGGAGTGCCATGCGTAGAGAAACCGTTTCGAGTTCAGCAGTTTATTTCAGTTGTTGAAGAGACCATGGGGAAACCGATTTGAGCCAACGTTTCGCAATTCGATTCCTGGTAGTCGACGACGAAGAAAGCATTCGTAAGCTGTGTGTAACTGTGGCCGCGAGCATGGGGTTTACTTGCATGGAAGCGGCCAACGGCGAGGATGCTCTAGCTTTGCTGGAGGAGCAACCGGCGCACATCATCTTGACCGATCTGGTCATGCCAAGAATGTCAGGCCTAGAGTTCTTGGAACGCGTCCGCAATTTTCTACCGCGTGTCGAGGTCGCGGTAATGACCGGGCACGGCTCGGTTGAAACCGCTGTCCAGGCCATGAAGCTGGGTGCTTACGACTACATCACAAAGCCGTTTACGCCTTTGGAGGAACTACGGCTTTTCCTCCGTCGCATGGCCGACAAAGTCGAACTCGTCGAGGAGAATCAGTTCTTACGCGAGCGTGTCGATACAGAAACCGGACTGCATGGAATTGTCGGGTCCACACCCAAGATCCAAGACGTATTACGCATGGTGGCGCGATTGAAAGACACTCGCACACCCGTCCTAATCGTTGGCGAAAGCGGCACCGGGAAGGAACTCGTAGCTCGCGCCATCCACTTCCGCGGATCGTTCGCGAACCGGCCCTTCGTGGCTGTGGATTGCGGTTCGCTCGTTCCGACTCTCATTGAAAGCGAGCTGTTCGGATACGAAAAGGGTGCCTTCACCGGAGCCATGCGCTCCAAACCAGGACTTTTTCAGTCAGCCAACGGGGGGACCATTTTCCTCGACGAAATCGGCGAACTTCCGCTCGAGATGCAGGCAAAACTTCTCCGCGTGCTTCAGGAAAAAGAGGTGCGTCCGGTCGGAAGCAACCAGAGGGTTAAAGTCGACGTCCGCGTCATCGCCGCCACCAATCGCGACCTGGAAGTGGAATATCGTGCCGGTCGTTTTCGCAAAGACCTCTACTTCCGCCTGGACGTGGTTACGATCCGACTGCCTGCCCTCCGGGAGCGGCGCTCAGATATCCCCATGCTCGTGCACTGGTTCCTGGATCGCCACAGCGCTGGGAATCCCGTCCAAGTAACCAGTGCCGCCATGAAGTGCCTGTTGCAATACGATTGGCCGGGCAATGTCCGAGAACTCGAGAATTGCGTGCAACGGGCCATGGCCCTGGGCGACGGAAAAACCATCGACGTTGCGGACCTGGCACCCAGCGTGCTTTCGCACGTGCCGACCGAGCTAGCCTCTATCGCAAGCGTCAACTCCGCTCCTTCGACCGACCTGGAAGCCATCGAGCGCGCCACCATCCAGCGCGTTTTCGAACAAGTGAACGGTGACAAGGTAATGGCGGGAAAGATGCTCGGGATCAGCCGTGCGACCTTGTATCGCAAACTGAAGCGATACAACATCGGTCCTCAGCCTGATATCGCGACCGAGAGTCACCGCCTCCAATAGGCGGGCATACAAACTGTGTCATTGTGAGACGTCGTCCATCCGGATCTCTCCTCCCTGAGACACTTCAGGTCGGTTTTTCAATCACTTGGCCGGCTTCGTTTTGGCTTCGATCGTGCATAGTCGGAGTGAGGCCCTCGTCCGTAGTTTCGAAGGAGAGAGCGAGACCGATGGCAAGTACGACGCCCAACACCGCAGTCCTGTGGAAGACTTGGCGGCGTCTTTACCCCCTGTACTGCGCTTTGGCGCACGAGTTTGTGCTCGACGTCCCTCCCTGTCCGGACCTGGAGACCGGCGTTGCAGTCCCTGGACCTGAAGCCGTCAACGAGGCCTCCTCATGGTTCTCCAAGATGGATTCGCGCATTCACATCCATCACCTGAGACATTTCGCGCAAACTTCCCCGCTCATGATCGAGCCAGCCATCTCGGACATGTTGTTTCATGCACTAAATACCAAATCGGAAACCGACAGCGATCGGGACAAAGTCGATTTCCTCGTGGTTCAGCTGCTCGCGATGCGTCTTCCTCCCAGGGCAACCGGATCGGATATCAGTTTGGACTCAGTCATGAAGGTGCTCGAACTTTTGTTTGGTCGACCCGATGGCCAGCCAGCAAAGTTCACGAAAAATCTCGATGAGATGATTGCCGAGGCCGACAGCGCGAAGAATCTTAATGCGCTGTTCACATCCCGCATTATCGAGCGCAGCCGCGAAATCAAGAGCTCGTGCGGTACAGAATTCTTTCAGCCGCAATTCCTGGCAGCATTTGCACGTTTCGGGTATCTGATTCGGCGTCGTTTCTTCCAGCTGATGCAGCAGGATCTTAATGCGATTCTCGACGGCCTCCGCCAACTGGAGTCGCTCGGCGTAACGACGATCGATTGCCGTAAGGCCCAGTTCAGTGCCGAAGAACCGATTGCGCGCATTCGTATGATCTGCCAGTCGTGGCGGGTCATGTTTCAAGCCGAATATTCCTCCGGCCAGCCGCTTTGCCTCCTTGTGGATCTGAAGACCGCGGTGGAGTTAGCTCTGGCACAACACAGCAAACCTCGGGCGTCAGCATTTCACCGGATGGCAGCACCTGCCTCCAGCAGTGCGGCTCGCGGCAGATAGGCAGTTTGTTTTGGAGTAGAACGTGGAACGTCCAACAGTCGCAATCTTTACCGATGATGCAGCCTTCGCCAATGCCCTTACCCGGCGATGGCTTACTGAGCGTGAAATACCCGCCTTTGTACTCATGCAAAGTGACTCCGACTTCGGGAGCGCTTTGGACTACGATCTCGCGGTCGTGGTCAGAATCCATCCTGACAAGCTGGCCTCGACGGTCGAGACGTTGAAGATGCTTGGCAGACCGGTGATTTTGCTCTCCTCGGTGAATGCGAACTCGTCTCAAGGGCGTAATCTGATCTGTTTGCCGGAGGTCGAGGAGTGGCCGGCGCTAGTGGTCGTGCTGGCCCAACAAGTTCTCTACCATCAGCGCATCAAAGCAAACTTTGAACGCATGCAAGAATTGAACTCGGAACTGGAACGAGAGGCGTCGCTCGGACGCTACATGCTGGAAGTGCGGCACAATCTCAATAATGCCTTGACGTCAGTGCTGGGAAATTCCGATCTGATTCTGCTCGATTCCGACCAGCTACCTGCTTCTCTCCGGTCGCAGGTCGAAACCATCCGCAATATGGGAATGCGCATGAATGAAATCATGCACCGGTTCTCATCCCTTCAAAAAGAGATGCAGTTAATGGAGCAGCAGAGCGGGAGCAGCGGGGTGCGGTCTGCAGCGGCCGGGGCCGTTTAGAGATCTTCAATACTCAACACTCACCAGGTAGAGCCCGCAGGCCGGCGCAGTAGCGCCCGCGGCGGAGCGTTTGCGATCCTGGAGAATCCTCGACACACCTTCCGGCCCGATGGTCTTCTTTCCGACTAGCAAGAACGTCCCCATCAGGTTTCGCACCATGTGGTGAAGGAACCCGTTGCCGCGGATCTCGTATACAAACTCTCCTTCCGCGGCACTCATTCGAGAAGAAAAGACGGTGCGAAGGTTTGAAATCTTTTCTTCTTTACCCCGCTCTGGATCGACCGCCGCAAACGATGTGAAGTCGTGCTCGCCTTCGACCAAGACCGCCGCCTCTTGCATCGCCTCAAAATCCAACGGATAGGGATAGTGCCACACATAGCGAGCCAGAAGGGGCGGACAAATCCCTCCCCGATACATGCGATAGCGGTAGGTTTTGGCTTTCGCTGACTTACGTGCGTGAAATCCTTCAGCAGCCTCGGTGCACTCAAGCACCCGAATCGACGGCGGAAGGACATCGTTGAGCGCAATCACGAGATTCGCCGTCGGAATCGCAGACGCGAGCGAAAGACTCGCCACCTGCCCCAGCGCATGCACTCCGGCATCGGTGCGGCCCGAGCCTTGCGGCAGGACTTTTTCTCCCGTCACGCGTCCAATAGCTGAGGCCAGCGTCGCTTGAATGCTGGGTGCGTCGGGCTGGACTTGCCAGCCGCTGAACTCGGTGCCGTCGTAGGCAAGGATAATTTTGAAGTTTCGCATGGAAGAAAACGAATCCTGCAGAGTGCCCGTGCATCCAACAATACATTGTTTACAGTCATTTACGTGAGGGCAACTGCTGCTCGGATATACTGTTGCGTTCCCATTGAACCGTCTCTGGAAGCGGGACGCATCCACAGTTTTGGGTACCACCGTGGAACCCGGCAGTCCCTTTTTGCGTAATAAAGGTTTGCTGAGGGCCCGCTTCGCCGCACTAAGCGGTCAGTTTCCAAGCTTTGCCAGACTTTAGGTTGTCATAGATGGAGAGGATGGAATGTCTTTATCTTTCTTGCAGTCTCTGCTTCGCAAGGCCATAGCAGCCCTATTGATCGGGGCCTTCCCGCTTTCGCTCATGTCCCAGGATGCACAGAGCTCGGCTCCGCCCCAAACGAGTACGCCCCCGGCAAGTTTACCTGCGGCGCCAACTCACCAGCGGAACGAGATGTTCAACTATGCGAAGCCAAAGAGTCATTTCCCCAACCCGATCGCTCCCTACGTGCCACACGAGGTATCCCCGCCGGATCTGACCAATTCGCCAAAGCTCGATCAACTCATGCGGGAAGGCAAGATCTATTTGTCGATGGATGATGCGGTGGCGCTCGCCCTGGAAAACAATCTCGACATCGCGATTCAGCGGTATAACGCAGGCATTGCCGACACCGAAGTCATGCGCGCAAAGTCAGGCGCGAACCAATTTTTCGGTGTTCAATTCGGCGTGGTTCAAAACACCCCCGGCGGTGGCGTCGGTGGATTGAGTGGATCGGTCGGTTCCGGGCCCGGTGGAACCAGCGCGGGGGCGGGCGGTGCCGGTGCGGGTTCGCTCGGTATTACCAGCACCGAAGGCTTGGGGCCACTCATCACCAGCTTTGACCCTATCCTGACCGGGACGCTGCAGTTCGACCATGCGCGCTTCGTGACCACAAGCCCGTTCGCCGGCAGTGCCTCGAATACCACGACCGGGGATTTCAGTTATCAACAAGGGTTCCACTCGGGTACGAACCTGCTGGTGGGGTTTAACAACACCCGCTCGACGACCAACAGCTTCTTCCAGACCGTGAGCCCGGCCATCAATTCCAACTTTCAGTTCCGGCTTTCGCAACATCTCCTCCAGGGATTTGGCTTCACACCCAACAATCGCCTGATCCAAATTACCAAGAACAATCGCGAAATCACCGACGTCGCCTTTCGTCTGCAAGTCATCACTACCGTCGATCAGATTGAAAACCTCTACTGGAACCTCGTATACGCGTACGAGAATGTGCGGGTCGCGCAAGAGTCTCTCGCATTCGCCCAAAAGACGCTCTCTGACACGCAGAAGCAGGTTGAGATCGGCAGTTTGGCTCCGATCGAGACGGTTCGTGCCCAGAACACGGTTGCAGCAGATCAGCAAAGCCTCATCCAGGCACAGACGAATCTGGATTTGCAGCAGTTACTCGTGAAGAACGCGTTGAGCCGAACCCTGCAGGATCCAGCTTTGGTAAGCGCCGAGGTCATTCCGACCACAACGATGGCGCTGCCCCAGCAAGAACCGGTGACTCCTACGCAGGATCTCATCAATGAAGCGCTACAACATCGCGCAGAAGTTGTGGAAACGCGCATGGACCTGAAGAATCGCGATATCAGCACCAAGGCGCTGAAGAATGCGCTTTTGCCGAGCCTCGATCTATTCGCCTATTACGGCGGGTCGGGGGTGGGCGGATCGCAGAATCCGAGCTATGTTTGCCTGGACCCCAGCCAAGCTAATTCCCCCTTTTGTACCGGCTTCAGTCCCATTGCGCCAGTGTCTTACAGTTCAACCTTAAATCAATTGGTGAACTCGACGGCCCCCGATAAAGGCATGGGAATTACGCTCAACATTCCTCTCCGGAATCGGCAGGCACAATCAGTCCAGATCCGGTCGGAGCTGGAATACCGCCAGGCCCAGATGCGGTTACAGCAGCTTGAGAACCAGGTGCGAATCGAGGTGCGCAACGCCCAATTTGCGGTGACGCAAAATCGGGCGGCGGTGCAGTCGGCACAGGCTGCGGTGGAATTGGCGAAACAGTCATTGGATGCCGAGCAGAAAAAATATGCGCTCGGCGCATCGACATCGACCTTGGTGTTGCAGAACCAGTCAGCACTCGCCACCGCGGAGTCGAACCTGGTTTCGGCAATGGCGGCCTACGAGAAGGCTCAGATTGAACTTGATCGGGCGACTGGGCTTCTGCTCGAACATGCAGGAATCAACATGTCGGACGCCGAAAAGGGTGAGGTCACCCACATGCCGAAAATTCCATACGTGGCACCCCGTACCGATGTACAGTCGGTCATGCCGCAACAGACCCCGGCGCAACAATAAGCGGTCCTCGATTCGTCATCAGCCCTGGCGAAAGCCAGGGCTTTCTCTTGCTCGCGATTGGCTCGAGGTGAATCCCCCAGAACAGCTTTCCCTCGGGCACTTGCAAAACTTCATCACCGTCGTTCGGGCCCGTGAACTGCCGCTCAGAAGGCGGACCAGACGTCTGTGCGAGAATACCTTCGTCGCGCAAAAGCTTCCGAATGGGTGACACCCTTTCCATCGCCATCGTCGCGCTCAATGAAGAGGCCAACATCGGTCGCGTGCTCGAAAGCGTCCGCTGGGCGGATGAGATCGTCGTCGTTGATTCCGGCTCGACGGACCGCACTTGTGATATCGCGCGCGAGCATCAAGCCCGGGTAGTCCACGAACCCTGGCGCGGTTACACGGGACAGAAAAACTATGCGCTCGAGTTGTGCACAAAAAACTGGATTCTTTCACTCGACGCCGACGAGGAAGTCAGTCCGGAATTAGCCGAAGAAATTCGGAAGCTGCTGGAAAGTTCGGGCCCGCTGGATGGTTACGCGATACCTCGAAAGAACCTTTTTCTCGGCCGCTGGATGAAGCATGGCGGTTTTTATCCCGATCCTAAGCTTCGACTCTTCCGTCGTGGTCTTGCTTTTTCCACGGGTCGCGATCCCCACGACCGCTTTGAGATGAAAGAAAGCAAACGTGTAGGTCGGGTGCACAGTGCGATGATTCATCACACCTACCCAACGCTCATCCTTTATTTAGAGCACATGAACCGCTACTCGAGCGTCTGGAACCGAGTACCCGGGGCCAAACCTCGTCCATTCAGCATTCATGCCATCGTCCTCCGCCCGCTCGCCACGTTTATTTATAACTACTTCATTCGCTTGGGATTCCTCGATGGTCGGGAAGGACTTCTGCTCCACATGTACCACGCCGGATACGTTTCCTGGAAATACGCGAAGGCGTGGGAAATGGGGAGGACGCCGACAGCGCCAGCGGGGGATCGGGCTGCGGGCTCAACCGAGCATCCGGGCAAATGAATTCTGGCGGGGACTCCGCATCATTATCATCTTTATCTTTATCCTTTGTGCCACATGAGAGACATCACCGATCCTCAGAGCACCCAAACTTCGATAAACCTCCACCGACCAAGCGGTCGCTCGTTTCCCTTGCCCATCGTTTGCGGCCTCTCCTATCATCAGCAGTGGATATGACCGACAAGAAAAGCGTGAGCGTGCCGGTTCCAAGCCCGATAGCCGAGGTATCTCTAGGCCGAGAACCCTCTGAATCAGAAAAGAGATGGGCGGAACGGGCGCTCCTACCCACGCTCGAGAAGGCTCCCGAGAAACCGTTGGGAGCGCCAAGCGGCGTCAACGTTGACGAACACGGCCGGGCCCGATTTTCTACCATCTCCGGGGTCCCGGTCCGGCGACTGTACACTCCCGCCGATTTGCCCGAGGATTGGGGTCCCGACCGATACCTGGGCCATCCCGGCGAACCTCCCTTCACGCGTGGCATTCACGCTACCGGATATCGCGGAAAGCTGTTCACCATGCGGCAGTTCTCGGGCTTTGCTTCTCCCGAGGAAACGAACCTGCGCTACAAATATCTGCTGGAACACGGCGGCAGTGGACTATCGGTTGCCTTTGACCTCCCCACGCTGATGGGCTACGACTCCGATCATCCGGCCAGCGAAGGAGAAGTCGGGAAATGCGGCGTGGCAATTGATTCCCTCGAAGACATGGAGATTCTGTTTAGCGGAATCGATCTTGAGAAAACCACCGCGTCCATGACCATCAACTCGCCCGCCTCGGTACTGTGGGCGATGTACCTGGTGGTGGCCGAAAAACAAGGCGCTGACTGGAATAAGATTTCCGGCACAATCCAGAACGACATTCTCAAGGAATACATCGCGCAAAAGGAATACATTTTCCCGCCCAACCCATCGATGCGGCTGGTGGTCGATACGTTTGAGTTCGGGTCGAAGTTCACACCGCGGTTCAACACGATCTCGATCAGCGGCTATCACATCCGCGAAGCCGGTTCGACCGCGCTGCAGGAACTCGCTTTCACACTCTACGACGGAGTGGAGTATGTCGAATGGGCGCGTCGACGCGGCCTCGACGTCGACGAGTTTGGCCCTCGGCTGAGCTTCTTCTTCAACGCGCACAACGACTTCTTCGAGGAAATCGCCAAATATCGAGCGGCGCGCAAGATCTGGTATCGGGTGATGAAGGAGCGCTTCGGTGCCAAAAACCAGCGTACCTGGCTGATGCGGTTTCACACCCAAACCGCCGGCGTTTCCCTTCCCGCACAGCAACCCATGAACAACATCGCCCGAGTGGCGTTGCAGGCGCTCGCTGCCGTGCTGGGCGGAACGCAGTCGTTGCACACCGACGCTTACGACGAAGCACTCGCGCTGCCCACCGAAGAAGCCGCACGCATTGCCTTACGGACACAGCAAATCATCGCCTTCGAATCTGGCGTGACGCAGACGGTTGATCCCCTCGGAGGCTCTTATTTCCTGGAAAACTTCACCCTTCAAATGGAAAAAGGCGCGTTCGACTACTTTGACAAACTCGATGCCATGGGTGGGATGGTCAAGGCGATCGAGCGAGGGTACCCGCAAAAAGAAATTGCCGAAGCTTCTTACAACTATCAGCGCGCGGTGGAAGCCAAAGAAAAGATCATCGTGGGCGTAAACGACTTCGTCATCGAAGAGGAACCACCAAAGATCCTCTACATCGACGAGACGGTCGCGAAACAACAGTCGGCAAAACTAACGGCTTTGCGTGCGCGTCGATCCCATGAGGAAGTCCGGCGCCGATTGGACGCCTTGAAGAAGGCTGCTGCGCAGGAACCGAAGTCGAACGGCACGATCTCGTCCGCCAACACCATGCCCTACATCATAGAAGCGGTGCGCGCCTATGCCACCATCGGTGAGATTTGCGATGCTCTGCGCGAGGTGTACGGAACCTACACAGAAGTGAGCGTCACCTAGGCGGAACCGCCCCTGAACAGTCCCGCTAGGAGGATTCTATTAGTGGCCTTTGTGCTGCTCGAAATATGCCTCACCCTCTTGTACCTGTTGCATCGCCTCATTCACCAACTGGATTGCCTTCTCCCGATGCCCGCCTTTGTTGGGAGTGGCCCTCTCCAGTTCCGACTTTGCCTGTTCCAGATGTCCCATTGCGGCGCTCATGTGGGGCTCGTGTGCAGACATCTGGTGCGTTTGTGCCGGCCGGCCGAGCGAGTAAACACTTAATCCGATCAGTACCGCCAGCGTGCTTGCAAGTGTAATGATTTTCGTGCGCATACTTCCTCCTCCGAGAATTGAGAACGGAAGTGTCAGACGCGGGGGCTGGGAAGAGGGTTGCTCAGACTTTCAGGTGTTGGTAAAAGGTCGTCCGGAGAATCAGCGCCAACCACCGGAAGTTGCACACCTTTGTTTCGAGCTACATCGATTTAGTACACCCCTCTTAATCTGCTACACTGACTCGCTCGCAGCAGTTATTCCATTCAGGAATCTAGTCATTCTATGGATTGTGTACTTGGAATTGATGTCGGGACCGGGGGCACCCGTGCAGTCCTGGTGGATCGCGGGGGAAAGATCATCAGCTCAGCTACCAGCGAACACCTGCCCTTCGCCTCCCCAAAAACCGGTTGGGCCGAACAGGACCCGCACGACTGGTGGAAGGCGACCGGCGAAGCCGTCCGAGCGGCATTAAAAGAGGTGCCCGGCGCCAACGTCCTATGTGCCGGACTCGCCGGTCAGATGCATGGTGCGGTATTGCTCGATGGCGCGGGCGAAATTCTCAGACCTTCCCTCATCTGGTGTGACGTACGCACCCAGGCACAGTGCGACTGGCTCAATTCCAAACTCGGTGAAAGCAAACTCATTGAGCTCACCTGCAATCCGGCCCTGACAAATTTCACCCTGACCAAGCTTCTGTGGGTGCGCGACAACGAGCCCGAAGTCTGGAAGAACTTTCGCCACGTCCTTTTACCCAAGGACTACGTCCGCTTCCGCTTGACGGGCGAGCGCGCGATGGATGTTGCCGAGGCATCCGGCACGCTCATGCTGGACGTGGCACATCGCCGTTGGTCGGAAGAAATGATGGCGGCGGTAGATATTCCCATGAGCAGTCTGCCCAAGCTGTGCGAGTCCCCTGAAGTCTGCGCCCGGATCTCGGACCAGGGCGCTGGGCACACCGGGCTGAATCCGGGCACGCCGGTTGTCGGCGGTGCAGGGGATCAAGCCGGCGGCGCAGTGGGAATGGGGATCGTGCGCGCAGGAGCTGTGAGCGCTACGATCGGCACGTCCGGCGTCGTATTTGCCGCGACCGACAATCCGGCCATGGATCCCAAAGGCCGGGTGCACACTTTCTGCCATGCGGTTCCGGGGCGTTGGCACGTTATGGGGGTCACTCAAGCCGCGGGCCAGTCTCTCCGCTGGATGCGAGAACTCCTCAAGAATGGAGGTAAGCTTGACTACGACCAACTCACGCTGGAGGCAGCGGCAGTACCGCCTGGTTCGGATGGCGTACTCTGGGCCCCATACCTCATGGGCGAGCGCACACCGCACCTGGATCCCAATGCCCGTGGAACTCTCACTGGCCTAGCCGCCAGTCATACCCGCGGACACGTTGCTCGCGCCGTGCTCGAAGGGGTCGCCTTCAGCCTGAAAGATACCTTCTCCTTGTTCGCTGAAATGAAAGTCCCAGTAAACAGCGTGCGCCTTGGAGGAGGGGGAGCCAAGTCTGATCTCTGGCGCCAGATTCAAGCTGACGCGTACGGCCACGAAGTCGAGATCCTCGCCGCTGAAGAAGGAGCGGCCTACGGCGGAGCCCTACTCGCCGGGGTGGGTGCAAAATGGTGGAACTCGGTTGAGGAAGCTTGCGACTCAGTGGTTGAAGTACAGAAGCGGGTCAAGCCGGATCCTCAGGCGAAGACCGTTATGCGCAAACAATATGCTAATTATCGATTGCTCTATCCCGCATTGAAGCCTCTGTTTGCGGGGATGGATTAGACGCCAAGGTGAGCGTGCATCGTCCGGTACTCGCGCGGACTCATCCCAAATTCGGCATGGAAGGCGTGATTGAAATTCGAAACGTCGCCGAAACCTGAATCCAACGCGATATTCAGCACCGGCATGGCTTCAACAATGAGCCGAGTCGCCGCATTGCGCAGTCGCGTGCGCAATACGAACTGGTGCGGGGTAAGTCCTGTCAGTTCCTGAAAGACACGCAAAAAGTGATAACGACTGAGCTTCGCCTCAGTGGCAAGCGAAATAAGGTTGTGGCCCCACTCGGGATGGGCATCAATGCTGCGAATAGCACGCGTGACCCGCGCCTCGGCCGACGGTAAGCTTGGCTGCTTCGATCTCGCACTGCTTGCGAGCTCGAGCGCTCGGGCGGCAAGTTCGATAGCAATCTCCTCCCAGGCATTGGAATCAAGGAAATTTGCGCCGTGCGGTGTTGCTCGAGCCAGGGTGGCACAAGCCCTTGAGATGAGCACGGAGAGCTCTCGCACGGGTGATATGCGGAGTCTCGCAAAACACCCAGATCGCGCTCCAGCGTTGGCTTGAGCGGCAAGCGTAGCAAAATACTCTGGAGAGTAGGTGAACGAGATGCAACGGTCACCGACCGCGTGATCATGTCCACATTCGAAATGCTGGTCAGCGTTTCCGAGCAGCAACGAGCCCGGAGTCATAAGTTCGCGCCCAATGCTGGAACGGTACTGAAAACTTCCCTGCACCACGATCGCGATTCCGATGTCTTTGTGCTGCTCTTCAAATGAGCGGTCCCGCGGACCGGCATTGCAGACTACGTCAGCGACACTCCACCCTTCCCCGCGAACCAGAAACTGCTTGGGCGGTGCACCCTTGCCATCTGTCGCCCACCCTGAGCCAGGTTCATTTGTGACCGCAATTTTCGCCAAGACCTTCCCCCACCCAGAACAATACAACAGTAGAAGAGCCCGCGCCCTATTCGTGAAAGATGCGCGAGGCGCTGAGACCGGCTCACTTTTACGCTTTCAGGAGGAGTCACTGTGAATGCGAGAGCGCTTGCTCAGGAAGACATGTCGACCCAGCTTATCGGACATTGGGAACAGGTTTGCCAAAAGCTGCAAGCCTTGGCACGGGAGTTCCCCGCCCAGAAGTTTGACGATAAACCAGTAGACGGCGTGCGCAGTGTTGCGGAATTGCTGCGACACGTTGCGTTTTGGAACAATTACGTAGCTGCCAAGGCGCGCGGGGAAGGGGCGAATGACAGTGCAAATGAACTACCGAAAGAGAAATTCTCGACCAAGAGCGAGATTCTCTCAGCCCTCAAGCGAAGCGCCTCCACGGCAGCAGCTGCGTTGAAGGCAAATTCACCATTCAACACCGATGCCTCGGAAATGGTGATCTCCTTCATCGAGCATAACTGCGAACACTATGGGCAATTGGCTGTGTATGCGCGTTTGCAGGGGATTGTGCCGCCAACCTCGCGAGGATAGATCGCCAACCAGGCAAGACTGCACATTTGGATAGGAGGTAGTAGGTGATCAATCAACCGATACTCGAACAAGACTTCCTGGGCTTACTACGAACCGCCGGACGCTCGGTTGAGATTCCGGAAGCAGAAGACATCTATGGTTGGCTGGTAGGCAGTTGGGAGCTGGATGTGCTGCATTACAAGGCGCAGGATGTCTCGTTCAAAAAGCTAAAAGGCGAGGCACACTTCGGCTGGGTGCTCGAGGGTCGGGCTATTCAGGACGTCTGGATTATGCCCAGGCCTTCCGATCGAACGCCCCAGTCAGACCGGAGCAACAATATGTACGGAACCACGTTGCGAGTTTGGGATCCACAAATTCAGGCATGGCAGATCCGGTGGATAAATCCTGTGAGCGGACATGAAGAACGGCAGATCGGTCGCCGAGTAGGCGAGGAGATCGTGCAAATTGGCGCACGCGCGAACGGCACCTCCACACGCTGGCGCTTCACAGAAATTACCTCTGATTCGTTTCACTGGATTGGTGAAGGATTGCGCACGGATGGCAAAAGCTGGCTACTCGAGGGCGAATTCCAGGCGCGCCGGATTGGGCTGTGAACACGCCGCACTCTTGCTGCATCCCGGTCTCCCTTATTCCTTAGGCTTCGAGCGCGTCGATACTGGGAGCCTACAACCATGACGCTCGGGGGACCGGTTCTTCTTGATCCCCATCTGTTATGTTTAATTATGCTCGAAATTTCGTGCCGCGGGCTGCTCTTTGATTTGGATGGAGTGTTGGTAGACTCGACTCCCGCGGTGGCTCGCGTCTGGTCGAAGTGGGCGCTGGCACACGGATTCGATCCCGAGGAAACCGTACGCAATGCCCATGGTCGGCCCAGCCTGTCGACGATAAAGGATCTTTTGCCGAACGCAAGGGACCCGGTAGCGGAAAATGAAATCATCCTTCGGGGCGAGATCGAGGACACCGAAGGGGTCGTAGCCCTGCCCGGTGTCTGTGATTTTCTGAAGTCAATACCCAAAGACCTCTGGGCTCTGGTCACGTCGTGCGCCAGACCGCTCGCCGACGTGAGACTCACCGCCGCGGGCATTCCGATCCCCGAAAAGATGATCACTGCCGACGACGTGCAGCGAGGCAAGCCCGATCCCGAGCCATATGTGAAAGGTGCGGCACTGCTTGGGGTTCCAGCTTCTGAATGCCTTGTCTTTGAAGACGCTCCTGCCGGAATACGCGCCGGTAAGTCGGCGGGGGCTCGCGTGATAGCCCTGCCCACGACCGAATCGGAAACGGAACTGAAATCTGCGGGAGCCGACTGGATTCTCGCGAGATACCAAAACCTCAGCCTGACATCTTCGAATGGATTCGGGCTGAAACTTCGCCTTATGGTCTGATCCTCGCCCCCCACCCCCACAATTGCCGAATTTTGGTCGTTCCGCTGTAAAAAAATTGTCAAGCCTCGCCCGGAGTCGAGCGATCCTGCGGCTCGGGATAGTAATCTTTCTATAACCCACCGGAAACTATCCGGAGCAGTTGAGACACTCGCCCAGGGGGAGGACAATGTTAAGAGCAGCCGAGAACCTGCCCGCAATGACGTTCCAGAACGTGCCCCAAAAGTCGCCGTCGCGGTCGGTGACTCCATCAATTGACCGCATCTTGGTGGTCGAAGACGATCGCGCTGTGCAGCGGGCTTTGCGTCGCCTCTTTGAAGCGGAAGGTTATGGCGTTCAAACCGCGGACGACGGTGCCAGCGCAGTTGAGTTGTTCCGCAGCTACTCGCCTACCGCGGTCGTGCTGGACCTCCGGCTGCCGGGAATGTCAGGACGGGATGTTTGCAGCGCGCTGAAACAAGCTGCAGCCGCGATTCCCATCATTGTTCTCAGTGCGGCCAGTGACGTTTCCGACAAAGTGCTGCTCCTCGAGCTTGGGGCAGACGACTACGTCACCAAGCCATTCAGCCCGCGCGAACTCCTGGCGCGTGTTCGAGCGGCCCTTCGACGCACCATCAAACCCTCTCTGGGCGAGAAGTTCGCCTTTGATGAAATCCAAGTTGATGTCAGCAAAATGGAAGTCATTCGCGAGGGTAGGAGCATTACGCTCACCGCTCAGGAATTCAAAACCCTCAAGTTCATGTTGCAAAATCCCGAGCGCGTTATTACTCGCGACGAACTTTTGAATGAAGTCTGGGGATACCACAACTATCCTTCGACCCGAACCGTGGATAACCACATCCTCAAGCTGCGCCAGAAACTGGAGAAGGATCCGGCAAATCCTGTGCATTTTCGGACTGTTCACGGTGTAGGCTATAAGTTCGTCAGCTGACACAAGGGGAGCAGTCATGGTTAGAGTCCGCCTCCGAACCAAGTTCCTGCTCTCGATGGTTCTGGTCTCGGCAGGACTAACATCGATCAGCCTGCTACTCGTCCGTCATACCATTCAGTCCAAGGTTGTGAACGAGATTTACTCCGACCTGCAGAACTCGGTTACCAACTTTCAAAGCTTCCAGCACGAGCAGGAGATCACCCTTAGCCGTTTTGCCGACTTACTAGCCGATTTATCGAACACCCGTGCGCTGATGACTACGCACGACGAGACCACGATTCAGGACGGATCAGAGGCGATCTGGCGACTGGCGGGAAGCGACCTGTTCGTACTGGCAGATCCGACCGGAAAAATTGTAGCCCTTCATACGAACGGTCAGGGCTTTACGCGGCCCATGGCCCAGAGTTCGCTCTCGGCCCTTTTGCAAAGAAGGGAACGTTGGTGGTTCGGGGCCAATCACTTGTACGAAGTCTTTCTGAAGCCAGTTTATTTCGGCCCGGCAGCGGATAACCGCCTGCTTGGGTTTCTGGTCGTGGGTTATGAAATTGACTCCCGCGTAGCGTCGCAAATCGGACGCATCGCGAACAGCAAGGTGGCCTTTTCCTACAACGGGGCGGTCGTGACCACCACTCTGCCTCCGGACCTCAACCCCCAGTTTGCCGCCCAGGATTTTTCCGCGGAATCGGGAAAAGCTCGGGCCTTGGAGCTCGGCAACGAGCGCTTTCTGCAAACCACGGTTGAGCTTACGCCCGATGGCCAACCCGACGTGCGATTAACCGTGCTGAAGTCCTATGACCAGGCAACAGCGTTTCTTCAGAAGCTCAATCGGTTGCTGCTCGGTTTGGGTATTCTGGCCGTGGTGCTGGGTAGCGTGTTAGTGTTTCTGATTTCCGACACGTTTACGCGGCCTCTTTCGAGCCTGCTCGCAGGTGTCGCTGCTCTGGAAAAAGGCGACTTTCGTTATCCGCTTAAAACCAAAGGGAAAGATGAAGCTGCCGAGCTCTCGCGCGCGTTTGATGCCATGCGCGAGAGCCTCATGAGAACGCAGCAGAGCCTTCTTGAGTCCGAGCGGCTGGCCACCATCGGCCGGATGGCAAACTCCATCTCTCACGATCTGCGCCATTCTCTCGCTGCGATCGTTGCCAACGCGGAGTTCTTGAGTGAGCGAGATCTGCCACAGGATCAGCGCGAAGAACTCTATCAGGAAGTGCAGTTGGGAGTGCATCGCATGACCGAACTGATCGATTCCCTGCTTGAGTTTTCTCGTACCCGCGCCTCCTTGCGACCAACCTATGGGAACCTGCGGACGGCGGTCGAGAATGCGGCGCAGGCAGTGCGCAGCAACCCTGAATTTCACAATGCGCACATCGAGATCCGCCAGCGCGGCAGCGGGGAAGGATGGTTCGATCATCGCAAGTTGGAGCGCATTTTCTTCAATTTGCTGCTGAATGCCTGCGAGGCGATGCCGGACCGCCGCGGACGGATTGCGGTCGAACTTGATGACGACGGCACCAGAATCGAGATCCGGGTGGGAGACAACGGCCGTGGTATTCCGCCCTCCATCCGGAATACACTGTTTGAGCCCTTCGTGAGCCAGGGTAAGGAAAACGGCACCGGGTTGGGCCTGACGGTAGTGCAAAAAATTATTCAGGACCACGGCGGCGATATCTCTCTTGAGCGTACTTCAACCGAGGGAACGGTGTTCCGCATTATTCTTCCTCACCCTGCAACTCTCAGTAAGGGCTCTGATCTGCAGGAGACCTCTTCTGCAAAAGACCATGCAGGCTCGGCAAAACTCGCTTGAGGCGAACCGGGCCCTAAGCTCGCAAAATTCTTCGCTCGGGAGGAAGACTTGAAACCGCGAAGCTTCTACTTCCGCTCTGATTTGCTTCGGATTTTACTGCTCCTGGTGGTTGGGCCGCCTTGTGCCGCCGCCCAGGGTACGCCTCCTAGTTCTGCTGATCAGACGCTCGCGCGATCGGTTCAAGAGCTGCGCAAGCAGGTCGAAGATTTGCGAGCTGCGGTCGCAGAAATCCGTTCCGAGGCGTCGCAATACCGGGCAGAAAGCGACCAACTGCGCAAAGAATTACAGGATATGCGAGCTGCGCCATCCACCACAGTGCCGTCGGCGGGTTCCGAACAAGCAACCAGCACCACAGCTCCGGTAGACCAGCGATTGGCTTCCCTGGAGGAAACCACAGAACTTCTGCACAACGAATTGAAGACCCAGTATCAAACCAAAGTCGAAAGCGCATCCAAATATCGCGTCCGCCTCTCTGGTTTAGTGCTCTTCAATATGTTCGGGAATTCGGGCTCCACCGACAACCTGGACGTCCCAACCTACGCTGCTCCCAGCAGCAGCTACGGTGCCACCTCAACCTTTGGCGCTACCTTGCGACAATCGCAACTCGGACTGGAAGTCTTTGGGCCAACCATTCATGGAGCCAAAACCAGCGGCCGGGTTCAGTTCGATTTTGGGGGCGGATTCCCCGCCGGCGCGCTCGACGGCGTCAGCACAGGTATCGTGAGATTGCGTACGGCCAGTGCGCGACTGGATTGGCAAGACACTTCGGTCGTTATTGGGCAGGACGAGTTGTTCATTTCACCCAACTCGCCTACATCGTTTGCGTCCCTTTTGACCCCAAGCTTTGGCTACTCTGGAAATCTCTGGGCTTGGACTCCACAGCTGCGCATTGAGCACAAGCTCGCCTGGAGCGCGCACCAGAATTTTACTATTCAGGCCGGCATTCTCGATAATTTGACTGGCGAACCCTCATATGGTTCGCACCGTCAACCGCAGGCTGGAGAAGCCTCGGGGCACCCGGCGTACGCGTTGCGGACGGCCTGGAATACGTCCCTGCACCAGAGGCCGTTGGGCGTTGGGGTCAGTGGGTACTATTCTCCTCAAGATTGGGGTTCTGGTTGGGACGTCAAAGGCTGGGCGGTCGCATCCGACTGGAAGATCCCACTTGCGCGCCAACTGGAGCTTTCCGGCGAGTTTTACCGCGGAAAGGCCGTAGGGGGCTTGGGTGGTGGGATCGGCCAGTCTCTGGTTTTCAGCATCAACCCCTCTGATCCCTCCTCCTACTTCCGGCCTTTAAACTCGGTGGGCGGATGGTCGCAACTGAAATTTTCTGCCTCTTCCCGGCTGGAATTCAATGGGGTGTTCGGCATGGATAATCCCTTTAGCGCGGATGTGCATGCCTTCAGCGTTCCCGTCGGCCCCTACGGATACGTGCTGGCCGCAAACCGCAGCGGGATGGCAAATGTGATCTTTCGGCCACGGTCGGACCTATTGTTCTCCGGCGAGTATAGGCACCTACGCACCTCACAACTTGTCGGATACAACACCGCCGACCAGGTCAATGTGATGATGGGAGTCCTGTTCTGATGGGTAAAGTCCTACATACGCTCACTTGCACTGCGCTGCTTTTAATTTGCATTCAACTCTCGGCGCAGCAGGTGACCTTGTCTGGTCGCGTCAAGCTTGTCTCGTCCGAAAAACAAGCTGAGTCTTCACGCGCCGTGGGAGTAGTCGTATGGCTAACTCCGCTCGATTCGCACACGCCCTTGAAACCGTTTCCCGCTGGATCACTGAAGCTCGTGCAGCACAACAAAAGCTTCGAGCCGCACCTGCTGATCGTTCCCGTCGGCGCAGTGGTTCAGTTTCCAAATCATGATCCATTCTTCCACAATGTGTTTTCACTCTTCGAAGGGAAACGCTTCGACCTTGGCTTGTACGAAGCGGGCAGCAGCAGAAACGTGAGTTTCGATCGTCCGGGCGTCTCCTATATCTTCTGCAACATTCATTCAGAAATGAGTGCGGTTGTTATCGCGCTCGACACCCCTTTCTACTCAGTTTCAAGTTCCAAAGGGGAGATCGTAATCCCCGATGTACCGGTCGGGCGATATTCGATGCATCTGTGGTACGAAACCGCACTCCCGGAGACTCTGAAGGCGCTCACCCGCGAAATCAATGTAACCGAATCCACTTCAACGTTAGGTGTTCTGCAGGTGACCGCCGAACGTGCAGCCAGCGCCCATAAGAACAAATACGGTATGGACTACGAACCCCCGGCTCCCAATGCGCCCGGCTATAGCAACCCCTGAAATCTGCCTGACGAGAAATTTACATTTCTCTGTCTGATTCTTGACAACTGCCAAAGTCCGCGCTCCTAGCCTGTTTTCATCGTGAACGGGTCTTGCTTCGGCTCGTTCCTGGTGGCAAAGGTCCCGGGACCTTCCAATTGAACCTGTAAGCCGCCAGACCGAAGCACCAGGGAAGTTCCGCTTTCACGACATCGATTCCCAGGAGAATCTATATGCATTGGTGTATGAAGAGCGCACAAACGGCGCTTTTGGCCCTCGCACTCGCCGGGGCTGGTTTCCCAACTTTGGCCAGCGCACAAAAATACTCGCAGAAAAATCTAGTATCCGATGTGCCCGGGCGGGCAGCAACGCCTGATTCGAACTTAGTCAATGCCTGGGGCATGGCTTTTAGTGCAACCAGCCCAGTGTGGGTGGCCGACAACGGCACTGGTGTCTCCACGCTGTACACGGGAAGTGGGTCCATTGTTCCATTAGTCGTAACCATCCCAGGACCGCAGGGATCCACGGATCACTCGGCACCAACAGGAATTGTTTTCAACGGAAATGGCGGTTTCACTGTCACCGGCAATGGTACGTCGGGTCCGTCGGTATTCATCTTCGTCACGGAAGACGGCACGATCAGCGGATGGAATCCTGGAGTCGACCTCCACAATGCCATCCGGATGGTAGACAACTCTGGTATGGAGGCGGTGTACAAGGGCCTCGCAATCGGGACAACTGATAAAGGCACATTTATCTACGCGACAAATTTCCGGAGCGGTTGGGTCGAAATTTACGACTCCAACTTCGAATGGGTGAAGAACTTTACCGACTGGGATCTGCCCCGTGGCTATGCGCCTTTCGGTATTCGGACGATCAACGGAAAACTGTACGTCACTTTTGCACTTCAGGACGAAGACAAGGAAGATGACGTTGCGGGCCCGGGACATGGATTCGTCGATGTTTTCGATCTCAACGGGAACAAGCTGAAGCGGCTGATTTCACACGGTGAGTTGAATTCCCCCTGGGGTCTCGCCCTCGCGCCGTCGAATTTCGGCAAGTTCAGTGAAACACTCCTCGTAGGGAATTTCGGCAACGGACACATCAATGCATTCAACATCAACACCGGGGGCGCTCGCGGTCACATGCTCCGGCCAAATGGCAGAACTCTCGAGATCAACGGACTGTGGGGCCTCGCGTTCGGGACCGGTGGAGCATCAGGTCCCACAAATACGCTTCTGTTTACGGCCGGGCCGGACGACGAGTCCCACGGCCTCTTCGGCACGATTACGGTCGTTTCCAAATAGCCTCTCTCTTACCTTTCAGGCCAGCCGCGAGGCTGGCCTTTTTTTCTGCAAGTCAAAAGTGTCGAACCACCTGCCTGCAGTTGCCGCCATTTTCCCGGAGCGCGAAGAATTCGTGATAAAACTGTAAGTCCTTTTATTTCCCTTGCGAGGTTGGTGACCAACCTATGGCCATGACGAATGTCAGCAATACTTCCGCCCATGCCGCACCTGCAGGCACAGGAACCAATTACGGCCCTGCGCTCGCGGTGCTAACGACCCTGTTTTTTATCTGGGGGTCGCTTACATCATTGAACGACGTCATCATTCCTTTCGCGCAGAACACCTTCAAAGTCAATATCGCCGAAAGCATGCTGATCCAAACGGCATTCTTCCTGGCATATTTCATCTTCTCGATCCCGTCGGCGAAGATCATTGATTGGATCGGGTACAAATGGGCCATTATTGTTGGCCTGGGCACGATGATCGCCGCCTGTTTGCTGTTTTATCCGGCGGCGAAGATTCCATCTTTCCCATTTTTTCTCACCGGTTTCTTCATCCTGGCCGCCGGGATCACCGTCCTGCAAGTGGCGGCAAATCCTTACGTGGCTGTGCTCGGCCGCCCCGAAACCGCGTCCAGCCGTTTGAACCTGACGCAGGCATTCAATTCCCTTGGAACAGCAGTATTTCCGTGGGTCGGAGCGCGCCTGATTTTGCATGAGACCGCCGGCGCGGCCGCCCAGACGGCTTCGCAAGACGCAGTCATCAAACTTTATGACTATTTCTTCGCCATCGTCTTGGTGCTCCTGGCCATTCTTTTTGCGGTATTCAAGCTTCCCAAAATGGAATCCGCTGAACACCACCTTGGACAGAAGGTCGGAGACTCTGTCTGGAGACATCCCAATCTTGTCTACGGAGCAATCGGAATCTTCGTTTACGTCGGCGCAGAAGTTGCGATTGGCAGCGATATCGCGAATTATCTGGCATTGCCCAACATCGGCCGCTTTTCATCGCAAATTGTTGATCCCGCAGCGCGCTACCACTCCGCTTTGGCTGTGGCTGCTCGATACATTTCACTTTATTGGCTGGGTGCGATGGTGGGACGGTTTATCGGATCGGCTGTCCTTCAAAAGGTAAAGACATCCAAGGTTCTGGCTTTCTGTTCCGCGGTGGCAGCTCTTCTGGTTCTGGTCTCAGTGTTCAGTAGCGGACACGTGGCTATGTGGTCGGTGCTCTCCATCGGCTTGTTCAACTCAATCATGTTCCCCTGCATTTTCACCAGCGGCATTGCTGAACTGGGACCATTGACGGGCGATGCCTCGGGCGTTCTCAACATGGCGATTGTGGGTGGCGCCGTGATTCCCTACTTCGTCGGACAAGTCGCTTTGAGGATCAACCGCACCTACTATCCTTCCATGACTCAAGGGGAAATGAGTTGGGGACAGGGCATTCACTGGGCCCTGCTCATTGCCGCGGTTTGCTACCTGTACATCTTGTTCTATGCCGTCAGCGGATCCAAGACGAACAGCGAGCGCAATCTCGCCGCGGGAGTGCACTCTTAGCGTGGGAGATCTTCTCTACGCCGGGGTCGATGTTGGTGGCACCAAAGTCGCCGCCGGATTGGTGGACTCGAGTGGGCGGATCTTGTCCCAGGTTCGGGTACCCATGATTTCGCACTCATCCGCCCAATCGGGGCTGCAAGCTGTTCTTCATGCCCTCGATCAGGCCACCACCGGATCGAGTGGGCTTGCCGGAATCGGCATCTGTTCTCCCGGTCCGCTTGATCCCTTCGCCGGGGTTGTCCTGAACCCGCCCAACCTTCCCTGCTGGCGAAATTTCCCGCTGGCAGAACATGTGCAGAAGGTTTATCCCGTCAAAGTGAAAGTGGATAACGACGCGAATGCTGCGGCGCTGGCGGAAACGCGTTGGGGCGCGGCTCGCGGCTACAAGAATGTCTTTTACGCCACCATCGGTACGGGAATTGGCACCGGCATCGTCCTGGACGGCAAGATGTTTCATGGCCGCACGGGTGCTGCAGCAGAAGGCGGACACGTCAGCATCGACTACCGGGGACCAGTTTGCGGATGCGGCAAGCCAGGTTGCATTGAGGTCCTCGCCTCCGGCAGCGCCATTGCTCGGCGCGCGCGCGAAAAACTTGCCGCCGGCGCAACTTCGGCGATGATCTCAATCGCCGGCAACGTGGGGGCCATTCGAGGCGAGACTGTAGGAAAGGCGCTCTTGGCAGGCGATCGGTTTGCCAAGGACTTAATCATGGAAACCATTGAAATGCTCGCCCTCTGGCTGGCCAACATGATCGATCTGCTCGATCCCGAGGTAATCGTGATTGGCGGCGGCGCAGCGATGCTCTACCAGCCCTTCTACGACCAGCTGCACGAACGTACCTCACAGTTGGCGGTTAATCCGCGCGCCGCCGAGGTTCCGCTTCTATCGGCGCACTATGGAGCAGACTCCGGAATCGCAGGCGGCGCAGCCTTATGCACCTGAGCAACTCGAGCCAGCGTGGTTGTCGAGCGGTCGATCGTGCGGGAAAGCCGAGCCATTGACCTGGGACAAGAACCATTCCTATCCGACTATTTCTGCGCGGTAGTTCCTTCATAGTGCGTCTTGCTAACCTTGCCGTCCTTGCCGGTCTCTTGGTAGTCGATGTTGTATTGCAGAACGCAATGGGCATCTTTTAGAACCCAGGCGGTTCCCGCAATCTCGTAGTTCTGCAATCGACTGAAGGCGATGCGAGCAGCTTTCTCGCTCTGATTCTCATGAGTTGTGTCCACGGCATACTTGATCGTCTCGAAGCCATTCACGTTCTCCGGGCCCACCAGACTGACTTTCGGTCTGTCGACAAACAGATTCCAGGGTGTCCCGCCTTGGGCGATGCTGGTGATGACGCCTCTCCAACTGACTTCGTCAGAACGGTTGGCGTGATTCGTGACGGTCTCTTCGGCGACTCCGTCGTGAATTGTCCGCGTGATGATCTTCGGATCGGTGAACTTCTGACTGTCTTCAAAGAATTGTTTGTCCTGGTCGGTTGCAAGCCATCGGTCGCGATGCACGAGGTCAACAACGTCACCGGCGTAGTCGGCCTCGAAGTCTTTGCTTTTCCGAGAAGGGTCGCTTTCGGCAATCTGAATCGAAAAGTGCAGCGACTGTGCAGGTCGAGGGCGCTCTAGAAAAGTCTGCACGCAGTATGTGCCTCCATCGAACTGGTTCGCGGAAGGAGATGAGTTTGCTGCAGCCTGGGAAACGGGCGTGCCATTCGATGAGACAGGCAACCTTGGTTTTGAGTTGCAAGCTGAAAAGGCAAGTAAGATCAGAGCCGCCCCCACAACAACTCTTGTCGTGGCCTGGAATCGAAAGTATTTTGAACCGAAACGCATGATTGCTCCTCCTTACTTTTTCGTGATGGTCCCTTCGTAGTGCGTACTCTCCAGCTTGCCATCGCTGAAGGTGTAGATGTTGTCGAAGGAGAACTTCACCATGCGAGCTTCGTCTTTTGAGATCCAGGCGGAACCTTTGACGTTGTAGTCCTTGGTCTGGCGCATCCCGAGCGAGTTTCCAATTTCCATGGCCTTCTTAATGTCCGCGTCTACGCCGGTCAAATCAAAGTCGTAGTGTCGCGAATCGTAGCCTCCGCTTTGCTCGTCGCCAACATATTTCACTCCCGGCTGGGCATCGCGGATGTGCCCGTTTAGATAGGCCATGCTGATGCTTCCGTAGACGGTTTGCCACGCCGGACTGCCATACGGCGTGCCATTTAGCTGGCGCGTACGCGTGTTGGCTGGGAAGACATCTGTTCCGATTTTGGTGGCAGGGTTGTTGTCTATTTGTTGGCCGGTAATTCCGCTAAGGGAAATGTCAGCCTCGCACTCGTAGGAAAACCCGTCCGATCCACTTTTCTTAAAGGAAGCATGAAACGGAGCGGAAGGCTTGTGGATCGACTCCTCCAACTTGTCCATGGCGGCTTGAAGGTCGTCGTCTTTCGGAGACTGGGCAGCGGATCGAACCCGAGTTTTGGAAGCAGGTGCGGTAGGGCTCGACGTGCATGCCGTTAGCGCCGTGAGACTCAGCACGACCAACGCGGCGATCAGCGGTTGAGTGTTCACCTTCATCGTCGTTCTCCTTTGGTGTTTAACCAACCTGCTTTGCCGCAATTGCCCCGATGATGGGAATGCGGAATTCGCGATTGTTGTATGCCTGATACATCAGAAAAATCCAAAACACAAAAAGACCTAACGAGATCACCAGTCCCACTGGGACCAGCAACATTGCCGCCCACGCTGTCACGTCCATTAAGGCGCTCACCAGGATGCTCCAGCCGATCCGGAACACAATTCCAGCGGCGCTGTACAAGATGGATTGCATCGCGTGGAACCGCACGAAGCGGTCGTGCTTGTGGGGTTCAAGAACGAGAAATAGAATCCCTGTAATGAATCCCAGGATGTATGCGAGGGCTGCCGCTACGTTGGAACTAAGGCCGGTCGCCGCAGGCTGAACGTTCACTGGGTGTAGCGCAACCGCGCCACTCGACGTTTGCGAAACAGCAACCGGCGCGGGCGACGCTCCTACGGGTTTGCCACAGCCCGCGCAGAACGCTGTTCCATCGATTACCGCTGATCCACAACTTGCACAGAATGCCATGTGAGTTTCTCCTTTTAGAACTTCAAAACTATTTATCGCCGCAGGCGTTGATATCGGGCTCTCGCGTAACAAATTCTTTCTTGGCAAATACAACCTCTTTATCGAAGCCCTTGATGCCCAAGAGATACGTGTCTGCGCCCCCCTTGAACTCGAGCAACAATCGGGTGAGTTTGCAGGGAACCATTGCCAACGATCCGGCCGCAGTCATTGTTCCGACAGCAACGGTTTGGACCGAAGCCGCCGCCTCTGACTTGAAGCTGGGATCGATCTGTTTTTTTGCCCACTTCCCGGCGGCTGACTTTGCCAGATAGTCGGCAAAGGTATCGGCCATTTTCGAAGGAAAGGCCTCTTGTAAGACGTCTATGGCGGACTGGGCCCCCAGGCTCAGTGTGATTTTGGGCGCGGCCATTCCTATCAGAATGGCGTGTGGCGCCAGCGATGCCGTGGTGATGTGCCCGAAACCTCCGGCGCCGTCGATGGATCCGCTGGCCTCAGGGCTACCCCCCCTCACCTGAAAACCTTCGTCGCCGCGGTAGCTGATGTGGAACGAACCGCTGGCGGCTTCCTTCTTAGCTCCGAAACCAGGCTTCAAGATCAGATTGGCATTGATCGAGAGCATGAAGGGAATGCCGGCGATGGGCATGGGGATCTTGGCGAGCGCCGGAAGCTTGATATTTGGTTGGTCGATTCCAGCGGCTTCGCCTTCGCCCCGCGTTGCCGCATAGTTAACATCCATTTCTCCATTCAGGTTCTTGGCACTGTAGGAAAAATTGTCAAGATTACCTTGCGAAATCTGAACCTCTGCAGAACTTACAAAATCCTTCACATAGCCCTTCGAAGACACCATCACGCTCATGCCTTGATAACTCCGCGAGACTTTGAACGAGATATCCAAGCGATTGGAACCAGGCTCAACATTGATGTTCGTGTCCCAACCATCAACTTTTCCTGAAAAGGAAAGTTGGGGTCCCGAGGCAAACACAGTGCTGGTTGGTATCCACCACCTCGGGTAGTTCAGAGGTCGACCCGGAAGAGGCTCGCGTGAGCCGGCAAACAGAGAACCAAATTGGATGGGCGCGTCCCATTTCAAATGCCCCTGGTGAATAAGGTCGGGAAGCGAAGCGTAGTCCGTACCGACAATGACCAAGTTGTCTTTTCTCGAGATCCCCAGGACCTTCCTGACGGCAATGTTTTCCAAGAAGAGAACCTGGCCCTCGCGAAGATTTTGGATAAGCTGGTCGGAACCGTCGAAAACGAATACGTTCCCGTCAGAACCGACACTTCTAAGAATCCGGCGGGTAGTGGCCTCGTCGATGCGCACAGTGTTGCCGGACAGAGTGAAATCGGCGACGGTTCCAGGAATCTCGCGGAGGTCGCGGAATCCGCGGGCACGCGGAATGGCGGAAGTTGCAGGTGGCACCTGCGTCTTCGAGCATCCCGCCAGGAGCACGAGGATCAGAAAGAGTCCCCAGAACGTCGTGTCCCTCATTTTGTCGCGCATGGCATTTCTTGCACCTGTTTCCATCTCTACTCCGCATCTTCCGAGATCTGGAAGGTCCAAATCGCGTCAAACATCAGACCTTCACCTTGCGCACGAGCCACGTCGCCGCCGGCAAACCTCTTGTCTTTTGAAACTGGGCGGAGGACGATCCCATACTCGCCGGGCACCAACTCCGAGTTGGCAACAATCTTGTACTTCCCCGGTGCAAGCTTTTGCGGAGTGCTCGCAACCCGCTCTTCGAGGAAGTGCGAATACATTTGCCAATCGGCAGCGGGACTGGAACGGACGTCTTGTTTCCCTTGCGTCGCACCGACAATCCGGCAAGTATTCTGCGCAGGTGTCAGTTTCACGATGGCTGGTTCAAATTCGTCGGCGTGCACCCCGATCGCGCGGGAGAAATCGACTGCGAAAGCAGGCTTGGTGCTCGCGAGCAGGTTCGTCGAGTTCGGGCTTGGCACGCCCCAGACATAAGTGACGGTTGGCGATCGATGCGACATGATTCCGGAGAAAATGCTTCCCGCCTCTTGCACCGTAGATCCTCCGATACCGGAGTTCATGTGAGTAGCTGCGGCGTAGGAGGCAGTATTAACCCCGGCTTGCATCGCCTGTGTGACCGCCGAGTCCCCAGCGAGCGCCTTCATGGACGAAGGCTTCGTCTTGGTTTCCGCAAGTTGCGTTTTCTCTAGTTTCAGCTCCTGCGACGATCCGCCCTGGCTGACAACCACGCGCGGCATGCGGGACTTTGAAGGAGGCATTGCCTCGTCCGGCTGCATTGAGCTTTCCTTAGCGGGAGCAGAAGGAACGCCCGCGCTGGCGTTGCCGGACGCCGCGAGAATCGCATTCAACTCCTTCTCCGAAACGCCGGCGGCGTTCAGGCGGATCAGTTCGCTGGTTGAAGTGTTGAACTTGCTCGGTCCGGTTTGAATTGCCGAAACGACGACTGATTCCGGCAGCTTCTTGTGAACCATCGAAATCACGTCGTCGTTGGTGAGCGGCTTTTGAGAATGCTGTGCCGCCGAGGAACCGTGCAGAGACAGCAGGGCCAACAGTGCCAATATCAAATTCATCCCTCGCATCGCCATGATTTCTCCTGTTTTCATTTCATCTAGGGCAGCACAGTCGTTCCGAACGCAAGCTAGTGGATCTGCGCGATCCCTTGCGGCCTGGTCACGCCAAAGTTTCTGCCAGTGCTGACAGTGTGCCCGGTCCATGGATCGACCCCAATCGGACCCTTGACGAAAACTTCCAGGCTGTAACCGGAGTTGTACCAGTCGTCGACCTTGAAGATTCCTAACCAACGCCAGGCACAGTGATCCACACCCCAATCAACCACGACTTTGGTTTTGCTCTTGAGATACCATTCGTAGTGACCTTCGGTCTCATACCAAACGCTATCCCCGGGTTTTTTGGGAAATGCGTCTGATGCCCAACCTTCACAGACATCGCTGGTCCAGGCGTACCAACGCACGGTGGCATAATCGACCTCGAACCCGGGAGCCATACTGCTGAGATCGTAGACATCCTCGCCGGAGTTAAAGTCGATCTGTCCGCCGTCGCGATCAACGGCATTGGAGACAAGTTCGCTCGGAGAGTTGCGGTAATCGTGTCCGTTCGTGATACCGTCGAGCGGCGTGCCGGCATTGTAGGCGATGCAAGGGAATAAGTGACTGAGGTCAGGACCTGGGCAATACTTTGTGCCGAAGCCATGTGTGGCATCTCCGACCGTGACGTTGGCAAGATTGGCGTGCTGCTGGGGTAGGAAGGGCAACAGAACACTCTGACGTTGGGCATAGAAGCGGCAGTTGGGGAGCTTGGCCAGGGAGTTGCCGACGGGGGCGACGATCAGATCTGGCCAGCCATCCAGTACTCCGCTCAATCCAGGCTGAACCGCAGCCTCAATCTGGGTGTCGCTCCATTGCTTTACCACCAGGTTGATACGTCCGCCGGTAATTGCCCCGGAAAGATATAGTTGGCCCGCCTGGCTTCCAAAGCCGCAACCGCTGATGATGTAGTCGTTGTAGGCTGGATCCTGCGAGAAGACGACTCCGCTTGCCTTGCCATTGACGGCTTGGATGGTTGGTGCGAGACAAATCTTGAGCGGTTGCGGTGCATGCAGCATCGGATTTGAAGCTTGAGCGATGAGGTTTTGGGTCGGCGCCGGAGCCACCCGACCTTTCGTTTGCGTCGGCTGGGTTCGTTGCGATTGGACAAACAGCGTTTGCGCCTGCAGCGCTTGGATCTCAGCAACCGTGCTCGACCGAGGCTTAGCCGCTAGGTTCGACTGCTTGGCGGTGCGCGGGAGCAAAGCCGTAAGCTGCGCCTGGAGCTTCGACCTGATTTGCGCTTTCGTGGCTTCATCTGCGGGCGGAGATGCGTCTCTTTTGGGATTGCTCGTCATTGCAGGCATCTTCGGCACGAAGTTGCCCGGAACTCCGGCACCAGCACCGAGGTTGGCGGCGCCCGGTAGCCCAGAAGACCCCGGGGAAATCTGGCGTGGTGGAAGCGGCTGGGGGTTCAATTCAACTTTGCTGGCTGGGCTCTCGATGCCGCTGCTTTGACCAGCGGTTGACCCGCGATTACCCAGCAAGGTGCCGGAATTCCCTTGTCCTTGGGCGCTTTGAGTTGCGCCAGATGAGAGCATTCCCTGCTGCGGAGCGCCAGAGAGCAGTCCCCTCTGCCCGCCTGAATTGACCGGTGTGATCCCACCCCCGCTGAGCGAAGCCCGTGCGGGAATTGTCATTGGAAAATTCACCCCATAAGCCATGCTCTGGCATGTGCCCCAGTGTCCGAGCAAGTCAGACGCAGTGGGATTCACGATCCGCGGGAGCATATTGCACTGACCGCTGATGATCTGAATTGGACCGAGTGCGGCGCTTTGTGGGAGAGCATAAGGCGAGAACGCGAACGGATCGGTGACGTCGAGTTTGACCTGAAGCGACGGACCTACAGGCACATGATCAAATGCATAGGTGCAGACGTCATAAACATTCACCTTCCCGCCAGCGAGGAATTGCTTCACCTGCCCCACATATTTGAAGTTGTTATTGAGCGTGCCGATTGCGGTGTAAGCGGTCAACGGCCCCCCCGAATTGGTTCCTACGCTCACGGTGATCGCAAGGCCACTGCAACTGCCGGCTGGCTTGTGGACGATCTTGAGCGCGTCCCAATACACAAAGCCCTCCACGTTTCCCTTGCCGGGTGCTTCGAGAACCGGTTGCGGCGCTGTCCTGCCTGGAGGTAGCGGTTGTCGTTGCTGCTGCGGCTGATGTTTTTGCGGGCCGGGTGCGGTGAGGCTGCCGGTGGGCGCAGGCGCGGTCTGCGAGACGGACTGCGCGATGGCACCGTCAGGGAGCAGAGCCGCGATTCCAAAGGCAATGACGAATATTTTCTTGTAGCTCATACCACGCTCCTCCAAGCGGTCGCGCTTGACGACCGTATTAGTGCGTCGCAATCGTTAGCGTTTTCGCGTCAGGCCCACTCCAGTTCGAGCTGAATCGATGAAAACCATAGGTCGCAAGAGGGTGATTAACGCCGTTTACAACCGCAACCACTTGGACCGAGTCCATGTTCCAGTTGTCGCCACCCGAGCCTCCCGTGAAGCTCGTCTCTAACATGATTTTGTGTATTTGCTGGATGGTGGCGGGACGGTCGAGATAGACCGTGACCTCGTGCGTGCTACCATCCGCCCATCGCTGACCTTGGTTCACATTGGGCTTGCTTTGAACAAGCCCATCCCCATAGATCGTGATGCCGACGTTGTCTTTTCCCCCACGCAGGTCGTCGTTGCCAGTTTTGAACAAGAATTCCAGTTGCCGCACCTGATCGGGCGAAGGACAGGCTATGTTCGGCCAGGCATTGACATCGAAAGATGGATCGCTGCCGGTGAAGCGGTGGAAGCCGCCCGCGGCGATCGGGAGATTGACCGCCTGGCCGAGGCCAGCAATTTGGACGTCCAGCATGTCCCAGTTGTCTTCGGTCTTAATGCCGCTCACCGCTGAGACCGCGGGATCGATCGGACCATTTCTTCCTGGAAGGACCGCTGGGCTGAAGCCACCCTGTGCCAGGTGGATCAGACGAATACTCTTGATCTGGTCAGGAGGGGTGGGGTGCTCGAGGGGAATGGAAGCTGTATGGACGCTGTTGTTGGGCCAATTCGCACCTTGGTTCACATTTTTCGCAAATTGGACGCTGCCATTGGCCAAGTGAATCTCTAAGTTCAGGTCATTGCCGTTGCCCCGGAGATCGTCATTTCCGGTGCGAAACGTGAACCGCAGTTGGCTGACCGTACATGCGTTTCCGGCAAGCAAGGTCCTCGATTGCGGCTTCAGTAGAATCCGGTTGTTCTGGGTTGCCTGCCCAGACAAATGAGCCACAATAACGAAGCAGAACATCGCCGCCATAACAGGCAGGCGATGTGCCGGGGTGGGCCTTACCATAGTTCCGTTCATCGTCCTCGCTCCCTCGCGAAGGCTGCTCGCGGTGTCATGCGAGTGAAATACCGCGCCCGGAACGGCGGGTCAAAGGAACTGGAACTGAAATGGAAGTGACTAGGTAAGTGGCTGAAACGGTATGAGTTCTTCTGTTAACTGACTCGTTGCGGTCGGCTCGGCGGGGGAGTCAGCAAGGCAGACACGAGGTCAAGCGCTCCAAGCTACCGTGCCGGTTGGTTCTCGGCGAGGACGTTGGGGGTAGCGAGCGCCTCCTGCGCGCGGCGAGCGATCAATCCAAATCCATGGCCGCGGGCTTCAGTGGCGAGTTCGGTCAGGGTGAAGCGGCCGGCGCTCGGGTTGCTCTTCAATTGCAATTCTCCGAGTGCCAGGCGAGCTTCGGTTTCAAGGTTGTAATAGCCCAGCTTTTTGACGGCAGAAATCGTCGAACGCAGGTCCTCGAACGCTGATGGCGGGATCGCCTCGCGATGTACGACGGCCGCTTCCACTCGAGCCCGCTGGATCATTGCCGAGAACTTCAAAGAGGGATCGGCACTAGTCTGGCTATACTTGATCGCGGCATCAATTGAGGTTTTAGCGTCGGCGACTTTGTCTTGCATTAATAAAGCGTGGCTGAGGATGGTGTAGCCGCTGGCTAGCGCCGGGTCGCTTTTTTCTTGTTCAAACTCGGCAATCGCTGGACGTATCAGAGATTCGGCCTGGTCTGGGTGCTTCTCTTCAAGAGCGAGATCTGCCAGTTCAGCCTGGCTCTCCTGAATGAGCCCTTGGTCGCCCACTTTTTTTTGCAGTTCCTGCGCAGCCAGAAATTGTTGGCGAGCGCCGATGAGATCACCCTCGGCCTTCAAGGCCTCGCCGAGTTCGATGGTCGCCTGGCCCAAAGCAGAATAGCTGCCCTCGGTGGGACCAATTGCTTCGACCGCCTGCTGCGCCAGCTTTTTCGCCTCGCGCACATTTCCCCGGGTCAAGGTGAGATCAGCCAGCCGGTAGGTTGGATACCATGCTTCTCCGTGATCGATCGTCGCGATCAGATCGATCGTTTCCTGATACGTCTTCGCGGCCGAGGCCAACTGACCACGTAGATAAAGGATGTCGGCAATGTTGGAGAGTGCAGTCGCGACATTCTGTTTGTCCCCGGATTGCTCGAAGTGCACTTTTGCCTGCCGATACAGCTGCTCAGCCCGATCGAGATTGCCCTGGTTGGCATAGTCGACCGCCATATTGTTAAGGATGGCGCCAGTTTTCTCGTGCTCGCCGAGCTCCTGCAGCAAACCTAAGGCACGTTGGTAGCTCGCGATAGCCGCATCAATCTGGCCGACGGACCCTTGATAGTCGCCCATCAAGCGAATGGCGTCGGCGGCCCCCAACCGGTTGCCCGATGAGACAAAGATTTCATAAGCATCTTGGCACACCGGAAACGCTTGTTCAGGATGAGCGCTGTACAACAAGTTCACGCATTCATCCCGCCTCGCCAACGCGTAGACCATCTTCTTGCCTTGGGCTGAAGCTTTTTTGATGGCGCTTCGGATAAGCGCAAGCGAGGCCGGCATGCTGGTCTTGATCGCGGCCGCTTCTGTCAGATCGATTCTCGGATCGTCGGACGAAGGCGACGGCAGAGCGCGCAAACGGTGGACCACATCCAATGCTTGCGCGGCGTGTCCGGCATGAATTTCGACATTTGCGAAGTGCAGCCCATACTCAACATTGTCGGGAAAGAGCTCGTAGAGGGCATGGTAAACCGAGGCGGCTTGCTCCGGGTTGCCGATGCTCTCGAAATATTCGCCCTCCACCAACATGTGCTCCGAGCGAGGCAGGTCTCCGCCGAGATCGAGGGCCTTCTTGGCTTCTTCGCGATGCTTTTGTTCGTAACCAAGCTGGGACCAGGCACGCGCGAGCATGGCGTGTCCCAAGGAAAACTTTGGGTCGGCCGCGGTTGCCTGAAGCAAAAGATCCTTTGCAGCAAGAGCATCGAACTTGCGTAGCTTGGATAAACCCAATGCATAAAAACGAGCGGCATCAGCGTCGAGCGGAAGCGAAGCGAGAATGCCAGCCTCCTCGGTGTCTTCGAGCGGCGGCACTCCAAGACGGTCACGAAGCTTCGCACCGACGCGAGAAACTAGCCGGAAAAGGTCCTGAGAGCCACCGATTTCAGCGATCTCGGTGAGGATTTCGCCCGTACGTGCATCCTGCATCCGCACATCGATTCGTATTTGGGCATGATCAGGATTGGAAAGGATGGTGTAGGAACCTAAAACCAGCATGTCGCTGCTCAGTGCATTTCCAATGCGAGCGGTGGTGCTTTGATCGAGGCTGTCGGTCTGCGACCAAGGCGAAGCGATACGCAAGTTGGCGACTTCCTCTCCGGAAACCAATCGCAATCTTTCCCCACCCGACAGTTCAGTGCTCAACATTTCCGACAGCGCGGTGGCCAGCCACGCGTCTTCGGCCCGCCCCGAAAGGCTGTGAAAGCCCAGAACAGCAATGGACTTGCGAACTTGAACGGAAGAAACGCTCGCCACGGAAGGGCGCTGGTGATGCCACGCCAGCAATGCCCCGGAGATCAGCAACACAATAACCATTGCCGATGACGCATAAAAAAGGACCGGGCGGCGAATCCCGGGGGGCTGGGATGTAGCAACTGGAGCAGGTTCGACTTCTTTGGGAGCTGGAGGCGCAATTTGAGCGGTCGTAACAGCGGCTTCAGCCTTCCGATTCGAGGAAACAGGCGCGATAAAGCGGTATCCCCGGCGAGGCACGGTCTCAATAAAACGCGGATTGTCCGAATCGTCGTCAATCGCCGCGCGAAGCTTCTTGAGGATGACGTTGAGGCTCCCGTCGAAGTCTACGTAGGTGCCCTCGGGCCAGAGTCTCTGGCGCAACTGTTCCCGGGTAACGATTTCGCCTGGCTGTTCCAGAAGAAAAATGAGGACTCGGAAGGGTTGATCCTGGATCCTGACGCGCACACCGTTGCGCATCAGCGTGCCATTTGCCGCATCTGCCTCGAACAATCCAAAACGGAAGATATTTGGCGACGCTACCGCTCGCTCCATGGCGGGTACACGAATGTGGCTGAATCATAGCACGGCGATTCGGACGCGTCAGCAAGTCACCCTAAGGAGTTCTGGAATGATCAACTTAGCTGGTCACAAATGAATCATGCCAAGTTCCTTTGACCCCGCAAGCGGATGGGTATATTCCGAACTGGTAGCGCAGCCGGGAGCATGAAAGAAGAGAGTGCAAGTTGAAGGGACATCCACAACTAGGCGCAGCGCTTTTGATCTTGCTCGCCATCTTTGCGGGGGAAAGGACTCACGCAATTCCTCAATTCGCGGCAGCCGAGGGGAGATTGAAAAGCCGTCGAATGAATGCTCAATGGGTGAGCGAAGCGCAGGAGTTTCCCGTCGCCGAGTACGCCAGACTCAAAGCGGAGGCGCTCTCGAAGGCCAATGGACAGCCCGGTCCACGAATCAGGAACCCTCGACTTTCAAGCGACGGCATCGAACCCGCCATTCTTGCGGTTTTGGACGAGCAGCGGCGATACCTTCAGAACTCTGCCGAACCGGGACGGGCCTGGCCCCGGCGGCTCACCGCAATGGCCGGCCTGCTCCGCACGGCATTGCCCGTGCCTTCATGCTTCAACCCGCTGATCCTAGCCGTAAATGGACGTGCGGTTGAACCGGTGTTCACGCCGCGCCTAGGCGACAACCATTTTCGCATCGAGGGGTGCGGCTTCGGCTCTAGGCCGGGAGAGGTTCGACTGGAGCCGGAGTCCAGTGTTCCCTTGCCCGCTATCGCAATGCAGCCGACAACCTTGCAACTTGAACGTGCTGGATCCTGGTCAGACAACCAGATCGATGTACGCCTGGATTCGCACCTTGCAGGAAATCCCGACTCAATCGCAACTCTGGTGGTGCGCCTGGCGGATGGACGCCGTCTCGAACTTCACGGCTGTCGTTTTGTCGCAGTTCGCGGCGCACCGGTAGCTTTGAAAATGATCAGCGCCTCGTGGGTGAAACTATCCCCTACAGGCACCCAGCCTCGCCTGCTTCGACAGGTCGAGTATGTCTCGCCGCCAACGGGTGGGGAAGACATTCCACCTGACGCCGCGAACCTGTCAGCCCTCGTGATTCGATCCGATTCCGAGACTTTTGATGGGGGCACCGACAAGTACGAGTTTTCTGCACTCAACCCGGGGTGGGTGGTCGAGAGCATACAAATCCAGAATTACGATGTCGCATGTCCCGGTGACGTGACGCACACCGAACAGGCTGGCGACTCGAACCTGCGGGTCGAGGATCGCGGCCTTACAGTGAATTGGGCAAGCCGCACTTGCTCTTCATTTATCCCGCCAATGTTTCGTTTCAGCATTGCCGCTTCGGAATATGGGGTGAAGGTCTGGGTGATGGGACCGATTGGGACCGAACCAGTCGGTGTGGACCGGACACGAGAAGACCAGAAACAGCAGTAAGCAGCTATTAAGTTGAAATCAAAAACAGGAAAACCGGAGGATCCAGTGAAGAGAATCGTGATTGCGGTAATGTTGTCATCCGCGGCGTGGGCCCAAGCCAAATTCCAGCCGCTAAACGTCAAAACCGGATTGTGGGAAAGCACAATCACATCCACAACCAGCGGACAAATGCCGATTCCCGCAGAGATGCTGGCAAAACTGAGCCCCGAGCAACGGGCGAAGTTTGAAGCACGCATGAAACAGAACTCCACGCCAAAAACCAGAACCTACACCAACAGGGATTGCGAGACCAAAGAAAAGCTAGCTGAGCAACCTTTCAATAGCGCGAAAGAATGCAAGCAGACGATCACGGCTTCCACCAGTACAAAGGCGGAAGTGAAGATGATCTGCGAATTCGGCGATGTGAAAACAAGCGGAATCATGCGTATTGATGTGCTGAGTCCCGAGAATGTCAAAGGCTCCGGACAAATGACCTCTAACGGCGGCGGGCATTCGATGACCGTGGATACAAGCTTTTCCGCGAAATGGCTGGGGCCGTCGTGTGGAGACGTGAAATAGAGGGCGACAGGGAAAGCTCTCCGCTTCCCGATCGATTGCGAGGGGCAGCGAAGCCTTACCGTGCCGGGGAAAGATTGCGACGGCGGTACTATCCGCGCCTTGAGGAACCGCAAACCATGAGGGGGCGGTTGAATCGACTCCCGCCCTTCATCGTTCATTGATCATCGTTCATTGATCATTCATCATTCGTCATTCATCATCCGTCATTGCGATCTACAAGTGCAGGGAGGAGACGAGCGCGCTGATCCCGTTCCACATGATCTGAACGCCAATGCAAACTAGGAGAAAAGACGAGAGTCTCACGATTACTATCATTCCTGTTTTGCCAACTGCGCGGGCCAGTCGGTCGGCCAAGCCGTAGCAGAGCAAGACGCTCAGGGCGACGATTGCCATGGCGATGAGCGCGGCAAGGACTATCGGCAGGTGGAATCCGTAGCGCCGCGTTGAATTTTGCTCCCAATGTGATGGCGACCGAAATCGATCCCGGCCCAACCGTCAGTGGAAGAGTCAAGGGATAGAATGCACTGTGTAGGACGTCCGAGCACTGCACATTCTTGCGCGCAGTCTCATAGGTTTCCTCTTTCTCCAGCAACATACTCCAGCCCATCGATGCCACCACCAGGCCCCCACTGACCTGCACTACCGGAAGGGACACTCCGAAGAAGTTGAGCACATGCGACCCGACAAAATATGAACCGACCATGAGCAGCAGGCTATTTACGGCCACCCGCCACGCCAGCGCCTTTCGTGTGGCGGTTGAGTACTCCTGGGTCATGGCGAGAAAGATCGGGCTTCCCGCGAGGGGATCGACGATGGGAAACAGGGCGCTTATTGTGAGCAGGAAAACTTTGACCGCATCGGCCACCGATCTCTCCTGAGTGCTTAGGGGTCTGATGCACAATCGCCTACACAGCTAAGAGCGGTTCACGAACACAATCAAGCCCTGGGGTCAGCTAGCGGAAGCGATACTTGAAATCGAGTATCCCCCGGCTTCGAATTTACCTGAATATTTCCTTTGTGCTTTCGCACAATTCGTTGCACGGTATCGAGTCCAAGTCCGGTGCCCTCGCCTACTCCCTTAGTCGTAAAAAACGGTTCAAAGATATGTGCCCGTATTTCTGGCGAGATTCCCGGGCCGTTGTCGCCGATCTCGACCACAACGCAGCCATTGTCGCGATAGGTGCGCACCCGCAATTCGCCTTTCCCGCTCATTGCATCGATGGCATTGTCGATCAGATTCGTCCAGACCTGATTAAGTTCGCTGCCAAACGAATCCACAAGAAATGGGACAGGTTGGTAATCTCGCTCGACCGACACCCCGCGTTTGAGCTTGTGGTTCAGGATTGTCAACGTCGTTTCCAGACTCTTCACGATATCGACGTTTTGAACCGGAGACTGATCCATGTAGGTGTATTCCTTGATTGCACGGACCAGCTCCGAGATCCGCGAAGTGCTGTTCTCGATCTCTTTCAACAGGCTCGCAATTTCCACCGATGCCGCGATCCGCACAAGAGCCGCGCGCGCCGTGCCGGCGTCGAGGTTCTCGAATAATGACTCCAGCGCAGCAGGCTTGACGCCTCTTTGTGCCAACTCGGCAGACAACAGCCACAAATCGTTCTGCCCATGACTTCGTAACAAAGAATCAATCTGATCTTCGAGATCACTCATGGTAAGGGTATCGGGCGGAGGTGCCTCATTCTGCGTAAAGGACGATTCGAGCTTCTCGATTTCTGCTTTTTGGGTGGAAGTCAGCTCCCTCCGGCCGAGTTGGAGGCTGGCTTCTTTAATTCGGTGAAGCGTATCGCGCAACTGTGCGGCGGCACGTTTCGCGGCTGCGGCCGGATTGTTGAGCTCGTGAGCAAGGCCTGCTGAAAGTTTCCCCAAGCTAGCCAGCCGGTCGCGCTGTTGTTCCAGACGAGTGACCTCGCGCACTCGATCGGTCATTATCCCAACCAGACGCTTAACCAGCTCCGGCATCTTCTGGATGAGCTCTGGAAACAGCGATGAGGGAAACAACAGAATGCGGCCCGCGCTGATTGCCCTTCCTGTCACCATGAATTGCGTCATGCGGGAAAAGGGCAAGGCGCCGGTAACCTCGCCGGTTTTCCCCTGCATCACGACGATCTCGCCATTGAAGTCGCCCCGCCACTCGAATTCCCCTTCCAGGAGAACAAACATCGCTTCCGGCGGATCGCCCTGGCGTACGTAGACCTCTCCAGCCTTCAGCTGTACTTCTTTGGATTGGCTGAGAAACCAGTCGATTTGATCTGTCGGCAGTTCTCGAAATGCCGCAAAGCGCAACAGTTCTGATGAAGTCGCCATTTTAGACTTTGCTCAAATACTGATGAATGAACTGCACTGCCACCGAACCTTCACCCACGCCGGATGCAACACGCTTCACCGATCCATGCCGCACATCACCGACCGCAAAAATTCCCGGGACATTTGTCTCGAGTAGAAAGGGATCACGGTCGAGCGTCCAACCCTTCGGACGCTCGCCATTCCGCATCAGGTCGGGACCAGTCAGGATAAAACCGCGTTCGTCTCGCTCAACCAAACCCGCAAGCCAGTCCGTACCGGGGAGCGCTCCAATAAAAATGAACATCGAGCTCGCCGGAGCCCGCTCAATCTTGTTCGTATCCGAACACAACACGGATATTTCTTCCAGCCGCTTGTCGCCGTGGACCTCGGCTACGCTTGCATGATTCCAGATCTGAATATTCGCTGTTTTCTGAATTTGATCGATCAAATATTGCGACATGGTGGCGGCGAGCCCTTCGCCGCGCACTAGCACCACTACCTTATCCGCATATCTTGCAAAGTTCATCGCCGCCTGGCCCGCCGAATTCGCACCGCCGACTACGTAGATCACTTCGCCTTTACAAGCGAAAGCCTCGGTTGCTCCGCCGCCGTAGTAGACTCCGGCACCCTGCAACTTATCGATTCCAGGCGCGTCCAACCGGCGCCACTGCACGCCGGTTGCGACCAACAGCGCGTGGCACGAGATTTCGCTTCCATCGGCAAGCTTGACGATTCTGTAGGAGCCTTCGGTTCGGGCAGTCATTGCTTCCTGAGGCGATAAAATCTCAACTCCGAAACGCTGGGCCTGCACCACCGCACGCCGCGCCAGATCGCCCCCGCTCAGGCCGGTTGGAAATCCAAGATAATTTTCGATTCGCGAACTCATTCCCGCCTGTCCGCCGGGTGCTTCCCTCTCGACGATGACCGTGTGCAAGCCCTCCGAAGCACCATAAACAGCTGCCGCAAGACCCGCGGGACCGCCTCCTATGATTGCCAGATCGTAGAAGTTGGTTTGCGCTCGGGTGCGCAGCCCAACCTTCTGCGCGATCTCCGCCGGCACACTTTCAAGGAGCTTCGTGCCATCAGGAAACAAAACCACGGGCAGGTGCGACGATTCTGGTCCCAGGACATCGAGAAGCCGTTTGGTTTCGGGATCATTTGCGCTGAGTTCGACGTCGATCCACTGATAGGGCACGTGGTTCCGCGCAAGAAAATCGCGCAGTTCGTAACTGCGAGGCGACCAACGGGTACCGAGCATTCGTATTCCCTCAAACCCGGGCTTATACGAAGCTCGCCAATCGTCGAGCAAATCATCAAGTTGCGGGTAAAGATGATCCTCGGGAGGATCCCAAGGCTTCATGAAAAAGTAGTTGATGTTAGCTTCATTGATGGCGCTAATGGCGGCGTTGGTGTCGGCGTACGCAGTCAGTAAGGCCCGCTTGGCTTCGGGAAAGATTTGCATCCCCTCCTGAAGAAACTCGACTCCGTTCATCTGCGGCATTCGCTGATCCGCAAGCATCAGGGCCACACTGTCGTTGCGGACCTTCAGCTGTTTCAGGATGTCGAGGGCTTTTTCTGGAGAGTCGCTTCCAATCACACGGTATGCAGCCCCGTATTGAGAACGAAGGTCGCGTTCGATGGCCCGCAGGACATCGGAATCATCATCCACGCTTAGCAGAATTGGTTTGGGCAT
>DATNEX010000054.1:0-17262 GCA_035606605.1 Terriglobales bacterium | reverse complement strand
TCATCGCATGAGCGAGAGTGGCAGGCGGCATCTGTAAGCGCTCCGCAAGCCCGGAGGACTGCGCAATCGGCTGGAGGTCCTGGGCGAACACGGCGACTCCTGCCAAATGGTCTTGCTTGCTGAAGTTTTCAAGAATGTCTTGCAGGTTTTTGACAGACTGCTTCTCGAGCCCGGCTTCTACAGTTCCAGCCAAACTCTCCGAAAGCACGACCGCCCTGCGCTCGAGGTCTTTGCGAAGATTACGTTTTTCGCCGTTCACCTCGTAGTACGAGGAGAGAAGTGAGACCAGTGTGACTGCCAGAATCAGAGAGGCTATCAATCTAACGCTGAGAAATCGCATCCCTACTCCAAAAGCGGAGATCCTCTTATATTGTGCTCAGAACCTATCGATAACGCTAGCCTAAAACGCGGCGGTGCGAGGGCCATGCCGTGTCGAATTCATAGTTGGAAGCAAATCTGCAGATCGGCTATGAATTGCTCAGGTCGCAGCTAGGGGAGTTCACTGGCTTCGACGAAGACGCTTTCCTCCTGTCTCGTCAGGCTTTTGGCTCGATGGAAAGTGGGCGAAGGGCAATTCATTGTCAAGAGCTTGCTGTGCCGGAAGAATGGCACAACAATGCGAGGAATAGCGCCTGGAAAAACGCTTCGGCAGAAACGAAGGTAACCGAGATAAACGAACGATCAGGAATATTGATTCATCACCCTGACGAGCCAGTTTCAACAGATAACGTGTGGAGATACGGGTGCCAGGAAACGTCTAGTTCCAGCGCCGCTTGTAGCGGCTCGATTCCCCTTCGTCGTGTGTTTCTAATCTGGTAATCAACTTGCCCTCGGATGGTTATCCACCAAGAGCCCTGCATTGGAAAAGCCCTTAATGTGAAGCGCCGAATTAGGAAGGTTGCCACAATTCGATGGGATTTCCCTCAGGGTCATGCAGACGAGCGAAGCGCCCAACGTTGGGATAGGATTCCGGGTCTTTGACCTCAATTCCCGCCTTTCGTAGCTGGGCTACCATTTTGTCGAGGTCACGCACTCGAAAGTTCACCATCCAAACCTTGTTAGGGTCCCCGAAATATTTGGTCGTCTCGGGAAAGGGACTGAAGACGGTCGGTCCGGCCTCTTGCTGCCAAACGGTTGCTCCCTCGCTCGTTGGTGTGAGCGCGATCCCCAAGTGTTGCTCGTACCAGCTCCCCAACGCTTTGGGATCATGTGCTCGGAAGAACAACCCTCCGATTCCGACTACTTTTTCCATTTCCGTTCCTCCCGATTCATGTTTAGCAGCTGTCTTCGCAGGCGGAGCAGGGTTAGCCGGCTGTGCGGAGTTTTGTGCCGCCATGGCTAATTCATTCTGGGGCAGAATGAAGCTGGACCCGACAGCGTATGACAAGATTTGAATTAATCGGCGCCTTTGAAAGCTCATTCCATCCTCCTCCCGTGGCTTTGTCCGAGCTCATCTACGCTACCTGCGGGGATGGAGTTCTGAAAGTTTTACAGCGAATGCTGGGCGATTGCAAATCGCCGTACTAGACCCTCTCGGGTTCTCTGGGTTTCATGCCGAATTGGAGTGTTCCTGCGCTTCTGCGACTAATTCGACCAGATTTGTTCGCACTCGGTCTCCAACCTGCGCGCTCTTAAGAATCGCCAAGAATTTCTTGGTAAAGTCCTGTTGCAGATGAAAATCCTGTGCGGCTTGCGACTTGTAGATCTCGTAAAAAACGAAGATATTGGGGTCATCCTTTCGCACCGTCAGGTAGAACGCCTCCACTCCCGGCTCGGCCCGCACGAGCGGCAGGTATTGGCGAGCGGCCTCGACAAGTTCCGCCCGACGCTGAGCCTGAATCTTTGCTTCAATCAGCATGATTACTTTTTCGTTCGTCATTGGTTCTCCTTTCGATGTTTCGTGGGTTGACGTATTCCCCATCGCACCAATGCTCTGCGGCCAATTCTGTCCTGTCATAATTCGAGTTGTTTCACGGTGCATTGCTTCCGTCGCGGCCTCCGCTACGTTGGTAGCGCAGGTACAGATGCTCAGCGCTTTGCTTGACGCTGAGCAGTCGAAACCACGGTGCACGCTCCGGCGTAAACTCGAATCCCTGCACAACGCCGGGTCGAATTGTGTTTGCGCTGCGGCCCGCGACTTGCGGCGATAGCGTCAGGAAAAATTCGTCTAAAGCTTCGGCTGCCAAGAATTGTCCGAAAAGCGTTGGCCCGCCTTCGTGAAGTAGCTTTCTTACCCCGAGCTGCGTATACAGCAATCGCAGAATCTCCAGCGGTGAGATGGTTCCACATCTCGCATCCAGAGCATGGATCTGAACTGAGGGCAATTTCGTTGCGCCTGCCCTCTCGAGGGCATCCCTCCCGGCCGGGGTTGTGATCACTACCGTGCATACCGCTGAGGTTCGAAAAATTGCTCTCTCCAGCTCCAGTTTGCCACTGCCGCTAACGATGATGAGGAGGGGGTATTCGGGTTTATGCAGTACGTTTACCCGGTATTCCGTGTACAAGAGCCTCGCATCGGGATAGGTGTATTCAGGTATCCAAAGGCCTTCCGGGTTTACGTCATGGACAGTGCGAGCGCCGACGATAATTGCGTCGGTAGAAGCTCGCAGGAGGCCCATGATGAAACGGTCTGCTGGGTCAGAACCACTGACTGTCGAGCCGCCAGCCTGGCCTTTAATTTCGTAGCTGGTGACACCGTCAAGAGTAGAAACAAAATTCGCAATAACAAAAGGCCGCTCGGATGGTGATGTACGAAACTGCAGATCGCCATCGTAAAGTTCTCTCAAACGCGGCGGAAGTGCAGGTTCAAGGTAATCCTGGTCGCGATCAAAGAGGGTCCTTACGAGTGCCATTTGCTTCCCTAAGCATGCTACGGCGAAAGCCTTTGAATGTGGGGCGAGGGACGGAGTTGCACGGAGGGCGTCGGCTTTTTCAGGGTTATCAATATTCAGAACCATCAACAACTTGCGAGTGCACGAGTGTCGTTAGCACATCAAGTGCCCGATCGAAGTGGCAAGTGATATGTCCGCTGTGCAGCGGTGAGGGCCGGAGATGCCATGGTTCCCGAGTTGCCCATTATTCGTTCACTGCAAAATGAGTGCTACTTGGCAGTTGCCTGTGACCACTCATTCTCCCCCAGCCGCAGTATCGTCTCGCGATCGTCCGGAAGAATCCAGCGCTCTCTGACCAGTTCGTCTACTGCTCTGGCGTACCGTTTCATGAAGTCGTCGCGGCTCGCATATCGCTCCGCAATGGACGTGCGTGGATCGCCAGCTTTCTTCTGCTCCCTAGCCGTCTTAGGAAATGGGAGATAGGAACCTTCAAACGGAATCCGCTGCTCTGGTGCGCCGATCGAAGCATCTCTGAAATTCCAGCCAGTGTAGGTGGCCAGAGGCACTGTGAGTTCCGGCAGGCGGATGCCCGCGAGTTCGTTGCCGTCGGCATCTACTCGCGGAACCAGCACCGGAAATGCCGTGCCGACGCTCGGGGGCTGAACACTAAGAATTCCTTTTTGCCAATCCTGACCGTAATCAAGACGATTAGCCTGATTCGCTTCATGCGGCTTGTTCACGCCGGGAATCGCCGGGAAGACATACTTTTCCAGCGAGACCAGTGTGCCATCTCTAACCTTGGGATACCTACTCTCCGGCGGGAGCATGTTATTACGCACCCACGCATCCATGTTGGAGATCATGGCGCGCCAGAAATACTTGACCGGCAGCGGCGATTGGGGCTCCCGTCCCAGCAGATCGTCCTTGCCTTTCTCCGGTGGAAAGGGGCCGGAGAAATGCTGCAATCCGGTAAATAGGTAAATGCGAACGTTCTCCGATGGGGAGATGTCCCTTGTTCCGTCTGGGCTGGTGTGAATCAGGGCAGCAACGCGGCCCCAGTACTCGTACGAGGTGTTTGAAAAGAAGATTTTAGGTACCACTTTATCGGCGACAGCCTGATCCAGCAGGCCGCCCTTTGCACCGGTACGGGGGTCGGTCTCGGGCGAGTCAGTAAAAGGGAAGATGTCGGTGGGGAAAAACACCGATGACGTGGGCTGGGCGTCGCGCGAGGGCTGTGCGAAGCGGTAGTTGAAGCTGCCTCGGCCTGCTCCGGCAACATGGGCGAGCACTCCGTCCAAGGCTATTTTCCCCTGTTCGTCTGCATTGAAGCCCTGGTAGACGAAATCGCGGAGAAATCTCCCATTCTGCGAAATACCCTCACCGTAGACACGTGCGGCAGGAGTGAGCGCTTCGGGAGAATGCTTGCTGTAGGCTGCATAATCGCGTACAGCCGCAAAACCCAACCCAGCAACGATCGGGTCGGCGACAACATACACGTATTCGTAGATTTTTCCTGGCTGAAAGCCACCCTTGAGATGAATGTACCGGTCGCTCGGCAGGAGATTGGCGTCCACCATGTGCGCGAATTGCCACTCCGACTTGGGAATCAGGATCCGCTGCGCGTCTCGCGAGTCCCTTACAGTTAAAACATTTCGCGGGTCGTCTAGTGCGGCAACCGGGTATTCATTTCCGCCAATTGTGTTGCGAGTAAAAAAATGACCTAAAGGAATTTCCGGCACTACCTTCCATGGCATGTAGTCGCCACGCAACAGACCGGTTATGGTTTTACCGTTCTCTCTCGCGATCGGCGCAAACAAGCGCAGGGCGTCTTCGTCTGGGGAGTCCCATTGCCATCCAAGGGTCACGACGGTAAAGCCATTCCGCAACAGCCATTCGTCTCCGGCGTCGGTCGCCACGTCCCAGTCACCGCCTTCAACCAAGGCGGTGATTCGACCGTGGCCGCGGTTGGGGACCTCCAGAATCAACGAGCCATTCCCTCTGGTGGGATCTTTCGGCAGAATAGCAACGAAGTCTGATGAGAACTCGACGTCACCATTCTTAATGTTTACTGCGTTATCGAGGTCAACGATACGACGGTTGTGTGGATTCTCCGAAGAAACGGAGAAGTAAACTCGCCCGGAGATACGCTCGTAAGGTCCGATGTTGCCAAACGATTTCCCGTTCAGCACATTGGTTCGTGAGGAGATTTCGACTCGAAGCACTCTTGCGTGGATTGGCACAACAAAGAAGAGCAAGATCAAAAAAAGCGTTCTTCTGGCCCATCCAGGCAGCACCTGCGAAGCATAACATGAGGTCCTCTCCGAGTTTGGTAGTTGCACGGCGTGAGCGAAGACCGGATGGCAGCATAGGGAGCCATGTTGAAATGCACTTCTCGGCAATGGAGCTGCAAGTCAGGGCTACTGCGGACTGATCCGTTTTCGGGAAGGGGGAGTTAAAGCCTTTGGAATGTGGTGGCCGGGACGGAGTTGAACCCGCCGCCGCCTTCCCAATCCCCATCGAATAGAATGTCTCCCGCTCAACGTTCGCGAAACTCAATCGTGGAGAAAATAATGAAGAGACTTCCGTTTCTCGCCATCGCCCTGCTCTCGGCCGCATTCGCATTTCCCGCTCATGCGCAGGATGCCATGAAGAAAGACACTGCGGTCAAACCTGCCGATCCGGAATTAAAGGTCGTGCTCGACTCCTGGAACGAGGTCGGCCGCAAACTCGTCGCCATGGCCGAAGATTTCCCCGAGGACAAATACGACTTCAAGCCCACCCCCGCACAGCGCAGCTTCGCCGAGCAGTTGCTGCATGCAGCTGGAGCAAACTATTTCTTCACCAATCCGGTGATGGGGAAGGAGCCTCCGGCCGGAGAAGATCCGAAGCGCGAGAACTACAAGACGAAAACCGACATTGTTGCGTTCGTGAAGAAATCCGTCTCCGATGGCGCAGCAGCCATTCAGTCGAAAGGCGAGAGGGGACTGAACTCTACAGTCCCCTATGCGCATCAGGAAACACGCGTTCTCGATATAGCCTATGGCTTGCTCGAGCACAGCGGAGAGCACTACGGGCAACTGGTTGTGTACTACCGCCTGGTCGGTCTGGTGCCGCCGGAATCGCGCCCGAAGAAGTAAGAGCCGAGAAGCGCAAAGATGTGTCTACCCCGTGCTTGTTCCCGGCAAGCATGGGGTTTTCGCATTCAGGCGAGTAAATTGCCGCCTCAATATTGAGTTCGCGTCGTCGCGTACGAGTACCGCTGCTTTCGCTCGGGGAACAGCTTGATCATGATCAGGCCCGCGACAAATCCTCCGACGTGGCCCAGACCGCGACGCCGCTCCCGCGAAAAATTGCAGCACGACCCATTCCCCCAGCACGATCCACGCCGGAAGATAGATCACGAACATATGAAGCGGACTGTATCCTTCGTGCTGCTTCGTCTTCTCGTCGCCAGAATCAACCATGACGTGGGCATTAGGCACACCCGGGTTGTCGGGTCTCCGTAGCGTTTGTTGTAAAAGGCAAATGAGCCATCCTAGGTTCACTCCGAGTCTATGGATGGCAGCAAGAACAACCGTTGATTCCCAGAATGCGCCAATTCAACTTTTGGCAAACGTTGGGTTTCTCTCAGTCATGCGTCATGCGGTATTAGGCGTCCTTTTTCCGGGTCGATGCCACAACAATTGCAATCCCGACGAAGATGATCAAGATGACGAAAGAGATCAACCCTTCCGCCATTCCATTTACGGACTGAGAATTCACTTGCGATCTGGCTGACCGGGATTGCCGTGGTCGGATGATCGGAGCTGTAAATTTTTGGAGCGCTCGGAGCTTCCCTTGTGCCAACGCCCGGAATCAGCCTCGTACGGGTGTTGATCAAAGATCTGCCCACAGGACTGATGTGCTCTGGGAACATTCCATACACTGATGCTCCCAGTGCTTCAGTCAAGGCCCCTCAATAGAAGCCAGAGGAATCAGGCCTCGAGAGTTCGTGGATGCCATAAGGCCGATTTCACCCCCACCCATCGGCCATAGAGGTCATCCGCTTAGGTCTTGCGTAAGAGGCCGATTCGGGTTTCACAACTTCCGGCACTCGCTGGCGTCCTTTCTTGTGCGGAGCAAGACCGACGTGAAAACCGTGCAAGCCTTGCTTCGACGCTCCGATGTTAAGACCACGCTGCAGCGCTATCGCACAGCGTGAGCGAAGATCGGATCGGACGGAGCACAAGGAGCCATGCTGAATGCAATTCTCAGCAATGGTGCCGATAAGTGCGGACTAACTGCGGACTGAGCCGTTTTCGAGAAAGTGGGTTAAGTGCTTTAAAGAATGGTGGCCAGAGACGGAGTTGAACCGCCGCCGCCAGCCTTTTCAGGGCTGGATCATACTGTAGTCTAAACAACCTAATTGACTTCGGGTGGCCGCCTAAGTACTTGAGAAGTTGTGAGAGACGTTCGAATCGAGAGTGGAAATCGTGGGTTGAATGTGCCGAGGATTAGTGCCACTATTTGCTTCAATGAGACGGGAAGTCACCGTCGTATTAGCGCTGGTGATCGTAGGGGTCCTTCTTTTTATTTTGATTCACCCCTATGTAGATGGTCTGCATTCGACCACTGCGAAGCATCGCGCACATCTGCTTGCCATTCTGGTGAGCTGCCTTCCTTCGAATCCGGTACCCTCCTCGGCCTTAAGAGTTTTTACTGCGTGTCTCCTCAGTGATGCGACTCCTGACATGCTGGCCTTGAACTGCGTCCGCCTCTGCTAGGCAACCGACATACCTTCTGCTTAATGTTGAGAGCAAGTGTGTTCGGACTCGCTCTTCATTTCCAAACTGATCGGTTCCAATCAGGAGTAGTTCCCATGAAGAAAAGATGTTTACTCTCCATGGGTTTTCCTCCCCTGACCGGTGGGGGGGGAAGACCCAGTGATCCTCTAGTTTTGCAATCAATCGACATGAGTGGTGAGTGGCGACTTGGATCGTTTTGCGGCCTGATGTTCCTGCTGTGCCTACTGTTGGATGCCTCTGCCTTCGCGCAGAAAACTACCGGTACCATTCGTGGGCTGGTCACCGATAGCAGCGGCGCCGCTGTTATCGGCGCGACCGTAGTTGTAACCAATAACGCTACAGGTGATGTCCGGACGGTAACAACCAACGAACAGGGCGAGTTCGTCGCACCGGAATTGGAAGCCGGAGTCTACGAAGTGCGAGCCAAGAAGGTGAACTTTAAGGAGTTTGTCGGCAAGGACGTCGAACTTCATGTGGCCAGTACAGCAGTTGTGAACGCGACCCTGCAGGTGGGCCGGGCTGAAGAGCGCGTTGAGGTGGAGGCCAATGCGGTGCAGGTGGACACCTCTTCCGGCTCTGTCGGCAACCTGGTCGAGGGTACACAGGTTCGTGAGCTTCCCCTCAACGGGCGCAGCTTTGTTCAATTGACGCAGTTAATGCCTGGGGTTTCCCCGGCCGCGAACTTCAACTCCAAAAATAAGGGCCTCGAGGCCGGCGTTGACTTTTCGGTTAATGGCAATAGTACGACCCACAACCTCTTTCTGGTTGATGGCGTCAGTAACAACGATGTTGGGTCCAATCGCACTATTTTGGTCTACCCATCCATCGATGCCATCGACGAGTTCAAAATCTTGCGCAATAGTTACGGGCCGGAATATGGCCAGGCAGCTGGCGCGATAGTAAACATTGTTACGCGCGGCGGCACTAACGACTGGCATGGAGGCGTATTTTATTTCGGACGCAACGACTATCTGAACGCTAGCAACTACTTCAACAACTTGAACCAGCTTCCAAAGGATAAGCTGCGCCGCAATGACTTCGGCTACAACCTCGGAGGCCCCATTCTTAAGGACAAGCTGTTCTTCTTCTGGTCGCAGGAGTGGAACCGGGAGATACGTGGCTTGGTCCGCTCCGCAACCGTGCCTACCGCGGCCGAACGCACCGGCAATTTCACGAGTCTCCGGCCGGACTTGACTTCGACCGGTGGTGCCTGCGATCCCACGCCGACAGATCCTACGACTGGTGCACGTCTGATGAACGTCCCACAGATTTCGCCCGCGGGTCAGGCAGTCGTCAACTTGCTCCCGCTGCCGAACCAGCAAAACCCGGTGAACTGCCAAAACTGGGCGCAATCGATCGCTTCACCTATTTACTGGCGACAGGAAAACATACGCGCGGATTACAAGATTTCACCCACTTGGAGCCTGATGGGCCGCTACACGCAGGACCATTGGGAACAGCCGTATCCAAGCACGCTGGGATTCTGGGGCGACGACCTGTATCCATCGGTCGAGAGCAGTTGGAAACAGCCCGGATATCAGGCAACCATTAAGTTGACCAAGCTGTTTGGGAGCACGGCAGTCAATGATTTCCAGGTCGCCTATGCCGCCAACCGTATCAATATCACTCGATCAGGCGAGGATCCCGCGTTGAACGATGTGGTTGCCGCAAACTTTACCCCCTTCTTCCCGTACTCACAAAAATTTTCAGGAACACAGATTGGCTACCCCATTTTTTCCGGGGGTCTGGGCCCCGGCGCCGACTCCGATGATCTGCAGACCATCGCCCCATGGCAGAACAATCAGGAGTTGTACATTCTGCGGGATGACTTCTCAAAGGTGATCGGCAATCACACCTTCAAGGCTGGTTTCCTGGCGAGCAACAACCGAAAGAATGAGCTGGTTAATCAGTCCTCAGGTGAAAACGCGCAGTTCTCGGGCGTCGTCGGGGGCGACACGGGCAACGGCGTATTCAACACACTATGGGCGGGCAGAGTGTGGAGCTTCAGCGAGTTGCAGACCAACCCCCGGGCGCTGACTCGCTGGCATGACATCGAGTTCTATCTCGGCGACAACTGGAAGGTAAGGCGCAATGTAACGGTCGAATACGGTTTCCGTTGGTCTTTCTTGCGACAACCGTACGATGCCAATGACAGAATCGCCAGTTTCGTCCCTGCTTTCTACAATCCTGCCCTCGGCAGTGACGCCTGCAATGGAATCGTGCTACCTCCGGGCGAAGATTTCTGCCAGGCGGCCGGTTTTGGCGGTGGAACCCCCGGGATGAACCGCTCACTGAAGGAGCAGAATAATCATGCCATCGCCCCGCGAGTGGGCATTGCTTGGGATCCGTTCGGCGACGGCAAGATGTCGATTCGGGCCGGCGCTGGCCAGTTCTTCCAGCGCGAGCGCTTGAATAACTATCTCACCATGGCTGCGAACTCGCCTTTTTCGTTGACGGCGTCAGGTACGCGCACCTTGGACATTACTCCGCCACCTGGATCGCTTGCTGCGTCTGGCTCGCCCAGTTACGGCATCAGCACCGACGATAACTTACCCAACACCTGGCAGTGGAATTTGACTGTAGAACGGCAACTTTTCCGCAATAGCAAATTGGAGTTGGGGTACATCGGCAACCGGTCTACTCACCTGCTTCAGTACCTCGATCTGAACCAGGTCCCTGCATCGCTGCGCCTCGGTTACGCGCTGACCGAAGATAACGCCCTGCGGCCGTTTGGCGCCGGGGATTTCGGCTTCATCGGTGGTGCGAACTGGAGTGGGAGCTCCAACTACCATGCCCTGGACGTTCTGTTCCGCACGCGGGCGCTGAGAGTGCTCGACGCTCAGTTCGCATACACGTACTCGAAATCACTTGCGGACACCGATATCACGAACAGCGGTAGCGTGAGTCAAGCCAGTCTGCTGCTTGATCCCACCAACCCGCGTTTGAATTACGGTCCATCCAACATCAACCGGCCACACAATTTCACCGCCAACATCGTGTACAAGACACCGACGTTAGCGGGGCAGAATGCGTTTGTTCGCAACGTAATCGGTAACTGGGAAGCGGCTACCATCCTGAGTTACGCCACGGGTACGTCGTTGACTGTTTACACCGGTCGAAGTGCGGAAGGCGCCCCCGGTGGCTTCTCGGGTACTGGATCCAGTCAGGACAATGTTCGGCCGAATGTCGTGCCGGGTCAGCCCTGTCGCGCCCGTGACCCGGTATTGGCGCACCAGTGGCTGAATCCCAATCGCTGGACGGTGAACGGCATCGCGTTGGGGGGATTCGGCAATTCACCCAAAGGTGATTGCCTCGGCCCCGGAATCGCGAATACCGATTTCTCCGTATACAAGAACTTTGCATTGACGGAGCGGGTCAGCATGCAGTTCCGCATGGAATTCTTCAATCTCTTTAACAAGGTGCAATTCCTAGGAAATTCCGGGGATGCGACATTCCTCAACAATATCTGGTCGAACAGCATCGACGCTTGTACAGTGACGTCCCCATGCCCCGGCCAGCCAGTGAACACGATCGCCGGAACGCTCGACCCCGAGTTTGGCCAATCTACACGGACCCGAGGCCCGCGTGAGATTCAATACGGTCTGAAGATCACGTTTTGAGCGCGCTGCTTCGCCGGCTGAGGCCGATGAGGATCAGGCCTCAGCTGTCATTTGCTGGATTATCGGTGTTGGTGATGTTGGTGACAAAGACTCTGATCCACCGCCAGTCCGCCCACCAGTTCCTGCCGAGGAGGGTATTGCGATCTCTCGCGTTGTTGTGTGTTCCCTTTGGCCTGGCTGGCCTCTTTTTGATTCACTCCATCGCGCAGACGCAGACTACAGATGCACCAATGGCGCAGGAAGGGAACAAGGCCTCCCCACAGGAACGTCTGCAGCAGCACTACGATGCCGCGCGATCCTATCAGCAGAGAGGCAATCAGGAGCACGCCGCCGACGAGTACCGGGCATTTCTTGCCGGTGCTCTCTTCAGCGTTGCCAGATTCCGCGCCAGCACGGGGGATTTCGTTGCCGCCGAAAACTTGTTTGAAGAGGCCTCACACTTTTCTCCCGACCACGCTGATGCGCAAAGATCTCGTCTCTCGCCGGAGGAACAGAGGCGAGCGGAGCCCTTCCTGACCCGGCTTAAACCTGCAATCGGCGACTCATACAACAACCTGGGCGTAATCGTCGCTACTCGCAAGGAATTCACCCTCGCTCTGGATTACTTCCGCAAAGCTGCGGAATGGAATCCCTCGCTCGAGACTCTCCCGCGCAATTGGGGAATGGCGGCGTTCTATGCCGCCCAATTCGACCAGGCCGTCGGGCCGCTCAGCCGAGTGCTGGCGACGCACCCCGATGATCTACGAGCCAGGGCCGCCCTTGGCCTTAGCCTGTTCACGCTCCAGAATTACCCCGAAGCACTCGAGACTCTGCGGCGAATAGAAACTGACGTGGACAGCGATCCCGGACTTCAGTACGCGTATGCCGTTTCACTGGTGAAAACGGGTGACTATTCGGAAGGCGTGCGCCGCCTGAAAATACTAGAACAACAAAATCCCAACTCAGCCGACGTTCACATGCTGCTGGGCCAGACGTTCGCGGACCAGGGTGAACACTCCACGGCGCTTGAGGAATACCGCAAGGCTTTGGCATTCGATCCAAACCGAGCACAGCTTCACTATCTGACCGGCTTGGCATTGATCCGCCAAGGCACTCCTGCCGAAGCCGAACAGGAACTGCGCACGGCGTTGAAGCTTGATCCCGCTGCCATCTCCAGCAAATATCATCTCGCCTACGCGCTGATCCAGCTACAGCGCAAGGACGAAGCCCGAGCTCTTATGGAGGAAGTCATTCGCGCCGATCCGAACCACGCCGACGCACACTACGAATTGGGCAAACTGCAACTGGAACGGGGAGAGGTGAAGGCTGCGATATCCAATCTGGAAACGGGAACTAAGCTCAATCCCGATGGCGACCACATTCACTATCAGCTAGCGATGGCCTACCAACGGGAGTCGCGAGCTGCCGACGCCCAGCGTGAGATCAAGATTTATCAGGAACTCAAGAACCGGCATCGACGGCGTAATGTTTCGGAATCGCGCTGAACTTTTGAGCGGCGCTTAAATCTATTTTGATGTTTTCCCAGCCACAGCACCTTCAGTTTTACTGCGCAGGTCAAAGGACATGTTCTGCTTGATTCCTTCGCCCTCGACGATCGTATAAACACGATCTGCACCGAGGTTCTGGTAAACCTCTTTCCTGCCGCTCGGCCAGTAAACCTCCACGGTTTTCATGATAGCTTGCGGGCCAAGGCCGAAGTGCAAACGCATATCGTTCTGGGAAAGATAACTGGCACCGCTTCGCACCTCTTGGAATTGCACGAGACCTTCCGCAGTCACAGTAACTCTCGCGCCAGTCGCTGCCTTATTACTCGTGGTTCCGATCAGGCGAAACAGTGCTGCGTGATTCGCCGTTTGCGTCTGATTGAGGAGTAACGTGGGCGGTCCGCCTACGTTCAGAATCAAGACATCGACGTTACCGTCATTATTTATGTCGCCGAATGCTGCACCGCGGCGCGACTCTGCAGGACCTGTGTTTAACCCGGAAGCAGGGGTCGCATCCCTAAACGTCCGGTCGCGGTTGTTCTGGAATAGCAAAAGAGGCTGCCGATATGGCGCCTCCCCTTTCGCCGAATCTATCTGCGGGTACACGTGACCGTTTGCCACAAACAGATCCACCCAGCCATCCTTATCCATGTCCACGAACGCCGTACCCCACCCCACTAGCGGATACGTGAGTTCTGCTACACGAGCGTTCCAGCTCACGTCCCTGAACCCTTGTGTCCCCTGATTCGAATACAAGGTAGAGGGCTGGTCCGTGAAATTCGTCACGAATAGGTCGAGCCGCCCGTCGTGATCAAAGTCGCCGAAGTCTACGCCCATCGAACCCTGTTCCTGTCCATCACCGCTGAGCGCCGCGCCCGACAACAATCCAACTTCTTCAAATGTGCCATCGTGCCGGTTGCGATAGAGATAATTGGGGCCTGCGTCATTGGCCACGTATAGATCCTGCCAGCCGTCATTGTCGTAGTCGGTCCAGATGCCTTGCATCCCGTAATAATGATTAGGATCGTCAACGCCGGCCTTTTTGGAAACGTCCTCGAATGTACCGTCACCACGATTGCGGAACAGAAAATCGGATTCGCCGGGAAGGCCCCATGGGCCGCACTGTACCGCGATCCCGCGGAAGCGGCAGGTCTTCTCGCTGCTCCCAAACTCGGGGAGCTTGTTGATGTCCACCACTACGTAGCGGGGCACAAAGAGATCAACGAGCCCATCGCGATCGTAATCCGTCCAGGCTGCACCGGTGCTGAACCCGCCCACGCGAACGCCAGCCTTTTCCGTGACATCATCAAACTTGCAATTCCCCAAGCCGTGATACAACACATTGCCGCCGTAGCCGGTCACGTAGATATCCTGCACACCGTCGTTGTCGTAGTCAGCTACGGCCACGCCCATGCCCCATCCTTTTCTGGTGACACCTGACGTGCTAGTAATATCGGCAAACTTCAGCCCAAGCTCCTGGCGGTAAAGCGCGAGCATCGCGTCGCCACCCTGGCGATACCGATCCACCGAAGAGCCGGTCACGGTGATGACCTCGAGCTTGCCGTCGCCATTACAGTCAAGGAAACCGACTCCCCCGCTCATTGACTCGATGATGTACCGCTTTTCAGGACTGGAAAGATGCCGAACGGTGATGCCTGCCTGTTTTGTGATGTCTTCAAACCGGGGCGCCGGTTCAGCGGAAGTCTGGGCGAGGCAAGCTAAAGGCAGCACACAGGCAAGGACGAGGGCACAGAGTTTGTCCATTGCTATTTGAATTCTAGCAGGGTAGAGTGCTGCCGCGGATAGACTGGGATACGTAATCGTCGGTCGAGCATTCTCATCTTCGGAGTAGGCGATCGTGGAAACAATCCCACAATGGAACGCCCCTGGTCCATCAAGCAGGTGCTGAAGAAAACGATGTAAGCTATTGAAAAAATGGTGGCCAGGGACGGAGTTGAACCGCCGACGCCAGCCTTTTCAGGGCCGGACACAGCCGTTTGTATGTCTCGATCAGGCAAAGGCTCTCGGAAGCGCTCAGGAGGTTCTGTCCAGAGTCGCGAATAATAGCAATCACTAACGAACACATGGACAAACCAGATTTTGCGGATACATTTGTCTACGGAGTGGAGGGGCCGGAGGCGCTGATCGAAGTCATCAGTGCTGCCGTCGAAAGCTCGAGGAGACCGGGGGGAAAGGACCAATCGTCGCGACCGCAGTCGTTGACTTTCGCAACAATTCCTTCAAGGTCGTGTTGGCAAGCAAGCTGGAACAACCCTTGCCCGTCAACCTCGATGTGATCACAATACAGGAGGCGTTCGGTTAGTTTCGGTACGACCCTACGAAGCCTCAGTTTGCGATCAGTCAGTGGGAGATAACGAACATCCTCGCCGCTGCGAAATCTACGCATCTCCTCCTCGTCATCTGACAAGGCGTGCTCATCCCAAAGCAAATCGAAGGCGTAGAAGAAAGGCTCGGCTCGTCGAAACAGCAGGTCTCGGAACTGTGGCTTGCCCTCAGGGTTGAGGCAGATAATCTCGCCGTCAAGAACGCAACGGCGGCCCTTGAGGTCACGGGCTAATCCCTCGGATAGACCTAGAAAGCTCGAACGTATTCCCGTTTCGGGAGACGAGCCTCAATCCCTCGCTATCGGAATAAAGAAGCGCCCGAAAGCCATCCCACTTAATTTCAAACACCCAATCAGGGTGCGAGAAAGCAGCAGGAACACGTTCTAGGCCTAGAGGCTGGAAGCGAGGGAACAGCATGAATCCAGTTTAGCTCGAACGTGAGCCAGGGGCATGCGACAGATCAGCAAGGTGCTCAAGCAATGGGGCGTGCCTGATTCCGTCAAATTCTCGCAATGGTGAAAGCATGAACGGCACATGCACCTGTGAAGCGGCGCTGCTGTGCGCAATCATCTTTGCTCCGGTGTTGATCTTCCTCTCCAATGAATGAAGTTGTCGCGTGCACAAGGCTGGGCATGCGCTCCGCTGTATGTTTTGCTAGTACTCCGTAGAGTTCGCTTGCAAGGACAATGTTCTTGATGCCCAGCTATTTTCGGGAACTATGTCTGGCGTGTTTGGCAGCCATGTTTCAGCAGAATCTCGACAAAAACCAAATACTCCAGGTTCGTTCCGCCGGACTATTGCTAGGCGGCGCTCCGCGTTGTATCGTGATTTTATTCTAGGAGTCCCATGCTCGGGGCAGAAAGGGTGCTCGGCGAGACGACGCTGCGCCATCGCTTGAAACGCAGGACTGGGGCCATCCATCGACGCCTCGAGGCACAGCTTGGCCTGACAGATCCCGGTCTCGACATACGTCGATATCGTCGCGTGCTCGAAACATTCTACGGCTTCTACGTTCCTCTCGAGATCGCTGTGACGCGGATAGCAGCCTTGGCCCCGCCGCTCGGATTCTCGCTGCGCATCCGCTCGGGGCTCATCGAGCGCGATCTGCTCGCGCTTGGCGTGGTACCGGCCGAGATCACCGAGCTGCCGCGATGCGCCGACGTGCCGGCGCTTACGTCCTTCGAGGATCTTGCCGGCTGCCTTTACGTCCTCGAAGGCGCGTGCCTCGGAGGACAGATGCTCGCCCCAGTGCTGCACCGCCGCCTCGGCCTTACGAAGGGCAGCGGAGCTTCGTTCTTCGCGGGTGACGAGGAACAGACGATGGGCAGATGGACCGTCGTCGTTGCTTGGCTCGATGGACTGCCGCGCGCGGGAGTATCCACTGCGAAGATCATCGCCGCTGCCCGCGCTACGTTCCAAGCATTTGCGCGATGGGCGGAACCGGGTCGTAGCGATGGTTGATTTAACTGACTGTGATCGCGAGCCCATCCACGTTCCGGGAACGATTCAGCCCTTTGGTGTGCTCCTCGCGCTGAACCCCGAGATGACGGTCGTGCAGGTGAGCGAGAACGTGAGCGACCATCTCTCGATGGGTGCCCAGGATGTCCTTGGGCGGCCCCTCTCCGATCTCGTGGACCCAATCGCCGCGGACGAGGTGCGCGAAGTGCTGCAGCAAGAGCGCTGGCACGATGCAAACCCGCTGAGTATCAACGCATCGGGGAAGGCATTCGACGGAATTGTTCACCGCCATGAGGGTGCCGCGATCCTCGAACTCGAGCCAAACCCAGAGATGCCAGAGGAGCGTTCGATCCACCACCCATTCCGCGCCGCGATCTTGCGAGTGCAGCGGACGAGCACGCTGTCCGATCTCGCGAACGTCATCACCCAAGAGATACGGCAAGCGACCCGTTTCGAGCGCGTCATGTTCTATCGCTTCCATGAAGACGGCAGCGGCTCGGTCGACGCCGAGGCGAAGGACGCGGGGGTCGAAGCGTATCTCGGTTTGCGCTATCCGGCGTCCGACATTCCCGCGCAGGCGCGCCGTTTGTACCTCAAGAACTGGCTGAGGCTCATCTTTGATGTTCGACAGAAGCCCGCGCGGATCGTTCCGGCGCTACGACCAGATACCGGAGCTCCGCTTGACCTCAGCTTCTCGGTGCTTCGAAGCGTCTCACCGATTCACATCGAGTACATGGAGA
>DATNEX010000050.1:0-11269 GCA_035606605.1 Terriglobales bacterium | reverse complement strand
ATTGTCCCGCCCTCAGGAAAGGCTGACGTCCATTGACACGTTTCTTATAGCCAGCGACGCACGGAAGCTTTATGGGCCAAGTAGTCCGAAATGAAGCGGCCCAGTGCTGTTCGCTGGCGGCGTATGAGTCGCGCTTGTTCTGATTTCGTAACAAAACGCAAATTGTAGTTCTGCTTCTGAATTGCGTGGCAAACTCACGCCACTGACCTTACGCAAAACACCGGGAATCTTGCGACCCCTCAAACATTCCAAAGAGCTTCCCGGCGTAGATTTCCGCCTAGGAGGATTCATGTTCAAAAATTCGTTTACCACAATGTCCGGAATAATGGTGGGGCTTGGTACGCTCCCCCTCCTCGCTACGTCCTCACGCCTCGCACTCCCTCTTTGGTGGAACCATTTCCAATTTCCACTGTTCTTGGTTGGGGCCGTGGGTAGCATTCTCTTAGGCGTATCGACTAAAGGAGTAGACCAGCACAGCACCCAAACTCAAGTGCAACAGGCAACCGCAGAAGACAAAGGTAAGTATGCAAAAAAACAACCATGACAATAGAGCAGCAATAAATTTCTGATTCTGCCGCGTTGAAACTTCAATTGTCGACAAATCGCATCACGTACGAGTCGAGGCCAAGCGGAAAGCGCTCGATGCGCTAGCTGGAGGTGTCAAAAGCGTCGGTTACGACACAAATTCAGACAAGACTCCCATTCCTTCTCTGGAAGTGCTTGAAAAGAATGGCGGGGACGACGGGACTCGAACCCGCGGCCTCTGCCGTGACAGAACATCAAATATATGTATTTCCAATGACTTGGAGGACGACGACGGCGCTAAAAGCCATTGAAATACCAGAGCCGAATCGGTGCTGTGTATCGCGATACACAGTTCCATAAATCCGTTACGCCAAGAGGCGAAACAGCCATTGTTTATCCGGCCAATCCGTCGCTGTTACGTACCTCTTAGACAAACGTCTTAGACATACAATGTCATTGTATTGCTTCGTTTACGCCGGACACGCAGGCAGTCGGGGTGCAAAATCCGGTGCAGTTTGGATACCTCGCCTTGGCTACCCAGATTTGGCCGGTTAACGGCCGAATAGTCGTTCAGTGCCATAACTTCCGAATCGCCCGTGATCCGACCGCGATCGGCGGCGGGCGCGAAGAGCACCTCCTGATTGGCCCGATGGCGGCGATTTTTCACCAACTACGATCTAGCTCCCAGCCTTTGTGACCTCCTGTGTTGGCTGGACATGGGGCCGGCCTGCTGTTTCAGCGCTCGTGGGGTGAAGCATGCTCGCATCCTCTATGTCATACGTGCGGTCGTGGTACGCTGAGACTCTCACCAGAGGGCAGGCAGGCCAATGGAAAGGAAGCAGGTAGCGACCGCTTTCTTCTTATTATTTCTGGCGGCGATCGCGCTCTACTTCTGTTTCTTGATCATCAGGCCCTTTCTCAGCCCCATTTTCCTGGCCGTCATGCTCGCGATCGTTTTCTACCCCATTCACACACGCATCCAGGCACGCATTCGAAAGCCTAATGCTGCGGCACTGCTTTCTACCGTTCTGGTCATCCTTGTATTCGTCGCTCCGGCCATCGGATTAGGGATCGTCATCAGCCGCGAAACGCGCACGCTGTACCAACTGCTGAACGAGCGGAGCACGGAGCAGGGCGGCTGGAATCCATACGTGATGCATGCGATGGATCGCGTGGTCCAATGGGCAGGACAGTACGTAGATCTATCGAATCTAGATTTGCGAGGCACGGCGTTGCGCTGGTTGCAGCAGGTCAGCCGATACTTGTTTTCTTGGGGAGCACAATTTGTCGGAAACTTCGTTTCGTTCATCGCTACCGCCGTGGTTGCATTTTTCACGTTGTTCTTCCTTTTCCGTGAAGGTGGAACAACGAAGGAACGCGTAGCCGAGATGCTTCCTCTAACGCGCAGCCAGGTGGAGCGGCTGTTCACGGGAGTCAGCAACTCAATTGTTGCCAACGTGTACGGCGTGCTGGCAGTCGGCGCAGCACAAGGCGCCCTTACCGCCCTCGGTTTCTGGGTGCTAGGGTTGCATTCGCCTGTGTTGTGGGGATTGGTGACGGCGCTGTTCTCACTTGTGCCGATAGTTGGCTCGTCGGCTGTTTGGGTGCCTGCTGCGATCATTTTGGCCGTCAGTGGACATTGGATAAGAGCTCTGATTTTGCTGGGTTGGGGCGCGGGGGTGGTGGCGCAGTCTGACAATGTGATTCGGCCCTATGTAATCAGCCAACGAGCAAACTTGAGCACGCTAGTTGTATTCTTTGCTCTGCTCGGTGGCGTAAAGGCATTTGGCGTTCTGGGACTGTTCATCGGCCCGGTGGCACTCTCATTCACGCTAGTGGTACTGCAGATGTTGCGGGAAACAATTCTCGGTCACTCCGCCAGTTGAGGGCACGAGGCGTTTCATGACGAGGAATCCTGCCATTGTTTTCATACTCGCGGTTTTGGCGGCTGGCTTCTCCCTCCCTGCAGCTTCCCAAACCAGCGCCGAGCTACAGAACTACTTCAGGGATTCCATTGGTCTGAGTCAGGAGCAGATCGCTGATATCCGCAACGGAAAAGCGGTTGCGAAGGTCTTGAAGTCGCGAACTCCAGCTGAGATTTTTGTTTTCGGTGCGGTTTACATCAAGGCCACTCCTGATAACTACGTCAAGCTCGCTGGTGATTTCGACCGTCTGCGCAAGCTGCCTGAATTTCTGGCGATCGGAAAATTCAGCGATCCTCCCCGAGCCGCTGATCTTGAGGGATTCAAATTCGACAGTGACGATATCAAGTCCTTAAAAGAATGCAAGCCTGGTGACTGTGATGTCCAGATGCCTGCGGAGGCCATCGAAAACATCCACAAGTCAATCAATTGGTCGGCCCCTCCGGCTGAACTTGATCGCCAGGTGAGCCAACACCTTCATGAGCGCGTAATTGAGGGACTGCGGGCCTACCAGCGCGATGGCAACCAAGCGTTAGGCGTCTATGTTGACAAGGAAAATCCAACGAATGTGCCCAAGCAGTTTGAATACATGCTGAGCTACGCGAAGGCCCTGCCAAAGTATCTGCCGGATTTCCATCGTTACCTCCTTGCTTATCCCAACGCGAAGTCCGAAAACATAAGCGACATGTTCTATTGGGCGAAGGTAAAGTTCGGATTGAAGCCAACACTGCGCATCGTGCAGGTGGTGACCCTACGAGACAACTCGGCCAACGAAGCCGCATATGCGATAGCCGAAAAACAGCTGTATTCGAGCCACTACTTCGAGACCGCACTGGACCTCACGTTTTGTATCCGCGGCACCGATGATCCGAAGCAGCCGGGCTTTTTCCTTATTAAGGCGATGGGTTCTGAGCAGGCGGGTCTCACGGGTGTTAAGGGTTCGATGGTCCGAAAGGTGGCAGTCGGCCGCACTGCTTCCTCGCTGGAAAAGTCTCTTGCTGCTATCAAGAACATGTTGGAGGCGCAATAGCCGAACTGCCTAGATTACGCAGTTGCGACTGACACCACTTTGGAGTACATTGAGCCTCGTCCATTAAGGCCTTCGTTGCTACAACCGGGAGGGCTGACTAGAGCCACTCGATTGCCCGACCTGGGCATTGCATAAACCCCGTAGCGAACCCGACCGATACCACAATCGTTTGACCCAGAGCCTGGCTGAAATCGGGTTGCTGGCTAACGCGGCCTAGAAAGCTAACCCACCCGCGACTGACGTCTACGGCAAGGGAGGTCGCGACACTTGCCGATCAATCAACTTTCACTAAACCCTCAAACGATATTCGAAAGGAAAGGAGATGACCTATGGATCGCATGCTAGTGGTGGTTTTTGACAACGAGAACAAAGCTTATGAAGGCAAGAAGGCGCTTCTCCAGTTGGACGGAGAGGGCAGCATCGGCGTGTACGGGTATGCCGTACTCGCAAAAAGCGCAGATGGCACAGCAAGCGTAAAGCAAGGAGATGACGTGGGGCCGATTGGTTCGCTGGTTGGTACATCGTTGGGAAGTCTCATCGGCGTGTTGGCAGGGCCGGTAGGACTGGCTGTCGGCGCCAGTGCAGGTCTCTTGGCGGGCGCGGCGGCCGACGTAAACAATGCTGGAATTGGGTACGACTTCATCGACGATGTTTCAAAGGTCCTGTCGCCAAACAGGGTCGCGGTCATCGCCGAAATTGATGAAGACTGGACCACGCCTGTGGATACAAGGATGGAAGCTCTCGGCGGTACTGTCTTCCGGCGTGCTCTCTCCGAGGTAAAGGAGCAAATTCACGACGAAAATGTCGCTGCAATGAAGGCAGACCTGGCCCAACTGAAAGCGGAGCACGCCAAGGCCCAGGCCGACCGGAAAGCGAAACTCCAGGAAAAGATCAACCAGCTCGACTCCAAGATCCAAGCTCAATTACAAAGCGCAAAAGACAGGCGCGAGGCGTTGCAACGGAAGGCGCAGGCCAAGGTTCAGGTGCTGAAGGACAAAGCAGCGGAGACCCGAGCTAGAGCGTCGTAGGCAATAGCGGAACACTAATCCGGAAAAACGGTGAGCGCGCATCCGCGCTCACCGGCTTGCATATTGCGGCATCAATCCGTGGGTTGAGAAGCGATCGGTCGCCTGCCTTCGAACCATCGAGCCGTTACGGCTCCGAAGATGAAGCCGCCGACGTGCGCCAGATATGCCACGCCGCCGGTTTGCGTGTGTGCGACGGCTCCGGCGTGAAAGAGTTGGCTCAGGAACCATACGCCGATCAAGAGCGCCGCCGGAATGAACTTGATCCTCGCGAATACGAAGATAAAGAGGACCGACTTAATTTGATCGCGGGGATAGGTGACGATGAATGCGCCCATTACCGCGGCAATCGCGCCGCTCGCACCGAGGTTCGGGACTGTCGAATGGGGGTCGGCGGCGACCTGGGCCAGCATGGCCGCCAACCCGCCAAGCAAATAGAAGATAAGGTAGCGTCCTCGGCCCATTGCATCTTCGATTTCGGGAGCAAAGGCCCACAAGAAAATCATGTTGCCGATGATGTGCGACCAACTGCCGTGCATGAACATGGCCGTCAGGATCGTGATCCAGTGGTGGCCGGAAGTAATTTGCGCGGGGATCGCCGACCACTGGGTCACGAACGCTTCACCGTTCATCAACTCGAGAACGAAAACGAAGGCGTTCACGAGGATGATAAAGACAGTGACGACGGGGATCCGTGTGGGGCGCCGGGACGCGTCACTTAATGGGATCAGACCTCCCATGTTCTCCTCATTGCTGGCCAGACGCGTCGCACTTTTGCCGAATCACGCTGCTTTACCTGGCGACAACGATGCCAAGTCAGCCGCCGCCTTGCGTACCGCCAACGATAGCATCAGTCGGGTCACGCCGCTGACGATCAGGCTCACTCCCACCAATGTGCCTATCGCCCAATTGGAACTCGACGGCCATTGCAAGTAAATCATCAAGCCCAGCGCCAACGTAATGATCCCGTCAGCTAGAATCCAAGCGGACCCTCCAATAGCGCGCATTTGGAAAAACAACGCGATGTCAAAAATGCCTTCAACCAAGAATAGCGATGCCAGCACCAGAGTGAGCGAAACGACACCCAACGCGGGATGCGCAATCAGGTAAACACCAAAGAAAACATATGCGAGCCCAACCAGTAATTTCCAGAACACACTGCCTGCTTTATGCGCGTAAAAAGCGAGAGAGAGGTGAACCACGCCGGCCAAAACGATGAGCCAGCTAATGACCGCGTTGACTGCGACGGCAGCTAGAGCGGGCGATCCCATTGCCAGCACACCAAGCACGATGAGTGCAGCCCCGCACAAGATTGACCAGGTCGAAGCGTGTCGCACGATATCGGACGGACTTTTATGTGTCATTGAAGCCTCCTCGGTGGACGGACAGAGTGTACTCCTTAAAGACAAGGGTGGTGTGACCGATTTCTGGCTGATCTTCTGCATCCGGCACAGACATCCATGCCCTTTGATTGAGCCGCAACGACTCCTAGTACTTGCGTGGTACGAGAGAGCGGCTCACATTAGTCGAAAATGGCGAGGCTAACGTACAGTTGTCTAATCCCCCATTGATTTCGGAGTCGACTAAGGATGAGTTCTGTTGTGGAGGCTTCGTGGCGAGTTTTCCCAAAATCTCTCCGGCTCTAAAGAAGCGCGCGGCACAAATTCAACTGCTGCTCATGGATGTGGACGGCACGATGACAGAAGGTGGTGTCACTCTGCTCTCCCAGACCGAAGAGATCGCCCTCGAAATCAAAACCTTTGACGCGCACGATGGTCAGGGCCTCACACTCGCGCACACAGCGGGTCTTCGCACTGGCTGCATCACGGGCCGGCAGAGCTCTGCACTACTCCGGCGCGCGCACGAAATGAATATGGAATTTATTTATATGAAACAGCCGTTGAAAATGCCGGCCTATGAAGAAATTGTCCAGAAAACGGGAGTCCTCGACTCTGCTGTCGCATATATCGGCGATGACCTTCCGGATCTTCCCGTAATGCGCCGCGCTGGGCTCGCGATCGCAGTGGGCAATGCGGTTCCGGAAGTTAAGAGGGCAGCGCACTACACAACTAAGGCCCTCGCTGGCCACGGCGCGATCCGCGAAGCCGTTGAGCTCATCCTCAAATCCAAAGGCATCTGGGAAGAGATGATCGACAAGGCTCGCGCGTGATAGTCCCGGTCGTTCATTTTCAACCCTGTCGGCTCTCGTCTCAGCACAAAGACGAGTGATCCGTTATTTCCGTCGAACGGCCAACGTCATGAGCACCGTTACGGTACAAAATGCGGCCATCCACCCACAATTAGCGCGGTAGGCGACGATTGGCAATCTGTACTGCTATATCATAAAGTTCGATATTCTTCCTGTTCCGGGAGAGTTGCATGCCAGCCATGATTCCCCGCATTCGGATTCAGCCACCTCTTTTTTGGGCAGCGACGATAATATGCTGCCTGATCAAATCAATGCGCTCTGGGCGACTCTTTCACCAGAATCGAACCGACTTGAACGGTTTGCGGCATGAATCCTCCCGGAAGAAGAAGTTGGCTGGCGCTTACGCGCGGGTGAGCACAGCCATTAAGAACAGGATCAGGGATACGAATATCAGTTCGCCGAAGCCCAGCAGTATGATTTCGCTAAGCAGATCAGGGCACAGCAGATCTTCGCGATGCATTTCAACTCCTGTTCGCCCAAGCCGCTCTTCAGTGCCGCCGGTTTCTCTCGGTTGAGCTCGATGCGATCCGGGAAAATTGCGCGGCCGCGAAAACTAGGACGAAATTGTTCATCGTACTTCTCCTGGAAATCGGGGCATGCCCTGACCAAGTGCCCTCCGTGGAGGGCGACCGATTGCGGATTCCGGCTGATGAACATCAGCGGCAATGGCCCGCGAACCACTTGGTCTGGCAAGCCCGCTCCCTCAAGAAAATAGGCCGTCTGTTTTGGCGGATAAACTGCTTTTCTTGAGCATTCATAGAATGGCGTACTTCGCGCCGAAATACTGAGCAGTATGGCTCACTTCCAACCCTGGTCCGACGCGGTCAACCAAGGTCCGCCGATCGCCAAATGCGCTAATCAGCCACTTTTGGACTAAAATTATGATCAATGAGTCCTCGTGCCGAAAAAAATAAGAAGGGTCGCGGGTTCGACCCTGACACTTTTCTCGCAACCATTGGCGAGGGTCGGAGGATGGTGGCGGTCCCCAAAAAACAGACGATCTTCGCACAAGGCGACGAGGCCGACGCTGTCTTTTATATTCAGAAAGGCAAGGTGAGACTCACGGTCGTATCCAAGACTGGCAAGGAAGCGACCATCGGCATAGTGAGCGAGGGGAATTTTTTTGGCGAAGGGGCACTGGCGGGTCAGGTCCATCGTATGGGATCCGCGGCCGCTATGACCGATTGCGATCTTCTGCGCATCGACAAGAAGGCGATGATGTCGGCACTTCACCGCGAACATGCATTTTCCGATCTCTTTGTGGGGTATTTGCTGGCGCGGAACATTCGTTACGAAGAAGACCTAGTTGATCAATTATTTAATTCCAGCGACAAAAGACTGGCCCGCGTCCTCCTGTTGCTAGCTCGTTTCGGCAAGGAAGGCGCGCCCGAGGCCGTGGTTCCGAAAATCAGCCAGGAGACGTTGGCCGAGATGGTGGGTACGACTCGTTCGCGAGTCAGCTTCTTCATGAATCGGTTCAGGAAATTGGGTTTCATTCACTACAACGGCGGGCTACAGGTCCACAGCTCCCTGCTCAATGTAGTTCTGCACGATTGAGTTCCTGCCGGAGTCCAATCAGGCTTTCGACTTTCTGTACTGCTGGGTAGCTGCTTCGCGCTGCGACAGGATTCCATTGAGGGCTTCAACAAGAGCCATTAATCTTTCAGGGTCTTGCTCTTTGTTAGCTCTTTCGGCGAGCTCGCGCCAAGTGTCGTCGGACATGGTGGACCTCCTACAGCAGGCACCAAGCTACTTTGGATTTGGATCTGGGTGTGTGCAATATTGGACATCCTGAAATTGCCGTCGGCGTTATTGTCAGCTTAATTGCGAAGCGAGGTTCTCAAACCTCTCTCAAGAAAAGCGCTCTCCTCTCCAGCAGGGCGCTTTTTTCTTATCACTTCAAACAATCACTTCAAGCAAAGTGGTGCAGTAGAGGGCTCACTGTTTCAGACAGGGCTGAGATCTGCAACATTCTGGGTGCTGTAGTGATAGAATGACGTTGAGGTAGTTACCACCTTCTCCTCTTTCAGGTTCCCTGAACTAAGTCAGCCCATCTGAAATTCTTATTTCTTAGGTCTCTCAGGAAAGCTGGCTACCCATGCCTTCAACCGCAATTCTGTACGAAGCTGAACAATTACACCACGTGAGTGACCGTCTCGACTCGCTGTCGGAGAAACATCCCCTGGTCTCAGAATCTCTTCTCAGCATCTCAGGAAGCGTTCGTAACACCGCAACTCTGCTGGAAGTGCTGGTCGCGGCGAAGATCGCGCCGCTTGCCGGATCAGATCCAGCGAATGCCTAATTGGCAGGCATGGCGTAGTGCAGAGTGAAGACTCGCATTTTTCTTTTTTGACCTTTCCCCGCTAGTAACTCCTGCAAACTCGTATCTGCGCCTTCAATAAGTCTCGCCAACTGCGATGTTCAATCTTGACCAGACGTCAGAAACTCTGAATGGGAGAATTTACCAACTCTGAAATGGCAGAGGCGGTCGTGTCTTAACTGCCAAATCTATGGAAAGGTCCTAGGGTTTGATGGGGAGGTACTGTGGGGGTTTTTCACATATTGTTGGCTGACGATCACCCGGTTTTTCGTCTGGGTCTGTGTTCACTACTCGGATCTCATGAAGGATGGGAGATCTGTGGAGAGGCCACTGACGGACGGGAAGCGGTGGAGAAGTGCAAGCAGCTGAAACCAGATCTCCTTATTTTAGACATTTGCATGCCAAGACTAAATGGGGTGGACGCGGCCCGGCAGATCATGAGAGACAATCCGAGGCAACGAATCCTGGTCGTTACCGACGTGGGATCCGAGCAGGTGGTTCGGGACTGTTTAGAAGCGGGTGTTCGGGGATGGATTTTTAAGTCTGACGGGAGCGCTGAGCTAACCGCAGCGGTGGAAGAACTGCAAAGGAACAGGTCCACATTCAGCTCGCGCGTGTCCGATCTCATTCTTGACGGTTACCTGCAGCCCCATCGCGTTGCTCCAGCGCTGGCCCTTCCACCTAGATTGACGTTCCGGGAGCGAGAGGTCGTGCAGCTGGTTGGTGAGGGTAAGACTTCTAAGGACATCGCCACGATGCTCGGCATGTCATTGAAAACGGCAGAAACGCATCGCAGCAATGTCATGCGCAAGCTCAGGCTTCATTCCACCGTCGAGCTAGTTCTGTATGCGGTGCGGAACGAAATCATCCACGTGCAACTGCCCTCGTTTGCTCTGCGAGATCATCTCCACTCCAGAAATGGCAGAGCGCAAGTTGCCCTTTGGGGACTCAACTAAGAATTGTTGTCTGCCTCGACTTCGGTGGAGTCTTTAAGAAGTTTGCATCACCGGAAGGAGGAGAAATCTAAACCGCCTTAACCAACAAGCAAGTGATGTCATCTTGCTGCGGCGTGTTTCCGACGAAGAAATCGAGGTCAACCATGATGCGGGCTTAGCATTTTGACGGGCGACGTTTCCGTTCCCGCATGCAGAATTGAGATCAGGCGCTCTTCACCGCCGCAAAGCACTGTGAATCTGTTCGAAATTGCTCATTTTTTTCGTTCATGTACTGCGACACTACTTTTGAGAAGGGCACGCGCCGAAAACATACCCCTATGCGTACAGAGCTCAGGTAGTGTAATGATTATTAGTTTGGTCGAAAAAGAGCGGTACAGCATTATGCCTCCGGCCTCTATCCATCAGCACGACTGCCGCATTCTGGAAACCAAAGACAAAAGAATTCGTATCAAGCTAGATCGCACGATAGATTCCCGCCCGCCGTTCTTCACGGTATACGACCTCAGCGTCCGCAGACCGCACCCGCCGCCCCTCAAAGTGGATGGCAAAGTGAATTGGGGCTTTGGCCTGAGGTGGAAAAAAGCAGTCACCATGCTGACAAATGAACTAAGCGCGACGAAGCTGAAGTAGGACAGATGTGCCCGATGATGAGAGATGCATTTGACTTTTCTTCCGGCTGGAGAAGAAGACGGCTCCAGCACAGTCACGAAAGGACGGTCTGGAGATGACTTTAATGGACGTTGCCTTTCGCTACGGCGCACAACCAACCGAAGCCCAGACGCGCGCCATGGCTCGCGTGCGTGATGTTTACGGTATTTGGCGTATGAATCTTGACGCGAAGGAGCGCACGCTGCGAGTCGAATACGATGCGTCCCGTCTGTCGGAACACGTGGTCGCGAGCTTGCTGCGGAGTGCAGGAATCGATCTACTGAAAAAGCCGACCCTCGCCTGAGCGGTACTTCATAGCAGGCGAGGAGTCATTGTGATTCCCTGCAGCCTATTGCAGATTACGGCTTGTCTTACGGTCACGACTTTCGATACGGGAGAATGGAGTGGAGTTCCTGGTAAACGGAGGGAGTACTTAAGCAGCAACCGTCATGCAGCCCAAATTGGTAATTTTCGGCCAAGCACCTGTATTCGGCAAGTGTTCTGAATGCGGCGCGATCGTCTCCATAATTGGCGCTCAATACTCTGGAGACTCAGCCTTGGCTGAACACACCCGCATACTTCAAGAAAATATTCCGTCAGCACGTAACAGAGAAACGCTGCGGTGAAGGCCGTT
>DATNEX010000021.1:0-4499 GCA_035606605.1 Terriglobales bacterium | reverse complement strand
ATTGCCTACACCCGCGGCGGATCCGTCTCGCGTTCAAAGTGGCGGTGCTTGAGAATCGCGTCCACGAAGGACCTTACCGCATTCGCTTCGTTTGACGACGACAGCAGCAGCCCAGGATCGTCCTCACCAGACGGTAAAGTGGCCGGAATGGCCGCTTTACCGAGTAACGAAGAGCCCACACCAAACGCCAAAATTGGCTTGCAGTGGCGATACTGATCCTTGATGAATTCGAGTGCCTGACCATTGGCTCCCAGTGCGTCCACCGCGTCCTGTCCGTCAGGCAACACTGATGCATCCCAGAGCACGGAGGGTGCCGCTTCCAGTGTGACCTCTACTTCAATAGAGTCGCCCGTATGCGTTTTCAATGCGCCGAGTTTGCCTCCCACGTAGCGTGGGACAGCTCCTTGCGATGCAAGCGCTTCGTGGATCCTGGTGATTGATTCGCCCACGATCCCATCCGCGACAAGAATGGCTATGCGGCGAGTACCAATTCCGTTTTGACCTGGACGTGCAAGCAAAGAAAGGGCGGCGGACTCCTTGAGTTCCGGTTTGACGGATTTAGGTAGCACCTTGGGCATCGGATCAGGAAGATCCATTCCCAACCCGGCGGCCAACGTCATCGCCAGATCTTCTGAAACATTGCGAAGTTGTGAGACGACACGCTGCCGTATCGCCGGCGTTTGAACCTTGGTCAGTTCGAAGCGGAAAGCCTTTGCGATATGAGCTTTTTCGACCTCTGACTGGCTGTCATAAAAGAGCCTCGCCTGGTTGTAGTGTTCAGCGAATTTCTCGGGCTTCCCACGAACCTTGTCATCTTCAACGGGCTGGGGAAATGACATGAACCCCTTCGTCCCCGCCTGAAACGGACAACCTCCACCCAACGAATTGGGCTCGTAAGCAACGCGACCTCTCGGGATAGCTTGTCGGTGCATACCGTCGCGTTGGTTATTGTGCACTTGTGCTACCGACCCATTGATGGGAATTTCGTGAAAATTGGGACCACCCAGCCGCGAGATCTGCGTATCTACGTACGAGTGGATGCGACCAGCCAATAGCGGGTCATTTGAGAAATCCAGGCCCGGGACAATGTGCGCCGTGCAAAATGCAACCTGCTCCGTTTCGGCAAAGAAGTTGTCAGGATTCCGGTTAAGCACCATTTTCCCAATCGGAGTTACCGGCACCAACTCTTCAGGGATGATCTTGGTAGCGTCGAGAACATCAAAACTAAATTGTTCGGCCTGTTCCTCGCTAAATACTTGCACGCCCAACTCCCACTCCGGGTAAGCGCCGGCCTCGATCGCTTCCCACAGGTCGCGTCGGTGATAATCCGGATCGGCCCCGGAGATCTTCACTGCTTCATCCCAAACCAATGAGTGCGTGCCCGCGGCAGGATTCCAGTGAAATTTCACAAAGCTTGATTTCCCTTGCTCGTTGACGAACCTGAACGTATGTACGCCAAACCCCTGCATCATTCGGTAGCTGCGTGGAATTGCCCGATCCGACATCACCCACATCAGCATATGGGTGCTTTCAGGCATCAGGGAGACAAAATCCCAGAACGTGTCATGCGCCGACGCTGCCTGTGGCATCGCGTGATGGGGTTCTGGTTTAAGCGCGTGCACAAGGTCCGGGAACTTCATAGCATCTTGTATGAAGAACACGGGAATGTTGTTGCCGACCAAGTCCCAGTTCCCCTCGTCAGTGTAAAACTTCACTGCGAAACCTCGAACATCTCGCGCCGTATCCGTCGAGCCCCTTTCGCCCGCGACGGTTGAAAATCGTACGAATACGGGAGTGCGCTTCCCCGTTTCCGCGAATATTGAAGCTGAGGTCAGCTTGGTCAGAGGCGCATAGCATTCGAAGTAGCCATGTGCAGCCGAACCCCTCGCATGCACGATTCGTTCTGGAATGCGTTCATGGTCGAAATGTGTGATTTTTTCGCGAAGAACAAAGTCTTCCAGGAGGGCGGGTCCGCGAAATCCTGCCTTGAGGGAGTTTTGGTTGTCGGAAATCGGCACGCCTTGATTTGTCGTCAGTGCCTGGCCTCCCGAATCAACCCGCACACGATCCAGGGGAGCGTTTGTGCGGTTGATTCCCGTCGGAGGAACACCATCGCCCACCTTGGGTGAATCATTGACTTCACTCAGGGTGCTACCACTGACGGACTCAGCAGGAGGCTCGACTGTTTGCCCTGTCGAGGGCGTGTATGCAGCCTTGCCGAATTCAGAGGCTTTTGCTGCATTGAAAGGAAAGGAGGCGGCTAGTTCCTCTGTCCCCTGCATCTTCTCCATGGAGCGGTCCTCAGGCGGGCTATCGGCGTGAGCGGGTCCGCTATTGGTAGAACGGCTGGACGTCTTTGTGGCGCCGGACTTACCGGGCGAAGGCTTGGATGAAGATTTTGGTGCGTGACGGCGGGTAGCCATTTAGGGGCTCCTATAAGTGGAAATGGGGACTTGCAAAGGGATTAAGCCAAGCTCACAGCGCACAGAAGCGCTGCAATGGCCCGGTGCGATTTTTATCGTTGGGCCCAAATCTCTTCTACTAAGCAATTGCGAGTCCTGCTAACCGCTGTCCAAAACCCCGGCCTTAACCCAAGGAAACGTCGCGATAAAGGCCAGCGTTTCTTTGTCGCGCCAGATGTACATTGGCAGAGTCGGAAAGTTTGTCCACCTCCGAAAGCGGTAATTACCGATGGAGCCTGCTGATGGTAGAACCGATATTCCTCAGTCCGAGCGAAATCCAGGAATGATGGACCAGGTCCGGAGCTAATCAGGACAAAGGTCTCCCCGCGGAAGCTTTTGTGAGAGGCCCAGTTGTCAGGCGCGAAAAAAACTGGCCAGTCTGAAGCGCCTCTTGCGTCTCGATACCCGGCCATGGTGAGTTTCTCGATCTCCGAACTCAAATTTTCCCGCGTCCCGTACGCCGATTCAGCCTTTCGGCTGCCAGCGCGCCATTGCCACCCACTCAAAGAGCAGTCTCTGTTTTCGCTCAGGCAACAAATCAATGCGTCGCTGTTGGAGGCGCGGCTTGCGGGTCTTTCTCCACAAGAGAACGATCGAGGAGATGGCGCATTGCGGTCAGATTGCTCTCCAGGGCAGCGGCGGTAGGTCCGCCAAGGCCCACGGCACCCCGCTTGATCATATCGAAGGTAACCTCGATCGAATTGAGCAGAGCGAGCAGTTCGTCGCCAAGCGACTCCCATGGTTTATCCGGTGATGCATCTGCGGAAGCACGCGTATGCGGGGTGCCCCACTGGCCTACATAAACGGTCACCGCTTGGGCAATCGCGTTGTCGAGGCAACGATTGAATGTGCGGAAGTCCTTCGGGCTGATCGACGTATGTTTCTCAGCTGCGAGTTCCGTGACCGCCTGACACAGATCGCCATAATCGTGAACGACCTGACCGAGGCTAAATCCTCGCTCCAGTAACTCGTGACCATGCTTTCCTGCCGTAACCGCAATCTCCGAAGTAGTCGAAGCGAGGCCACCCTCGGGAGGGCCGGATATTTTCAGGCTCTTGGCCCGGTTTGCTTTCTTGTCCGCCAGGAGCGTATCGGTGAGCTGATCGAGAAATTGGGGAATCCCATGATCCAACTCCGCCTGATGGTCTGAATGACCGTCCGGGGGGGGGGGTTCTCCTGGCTACTTTTTGTCTGCAGCGGTCGATGAGTTCACTGCGATTTGTTGTCAGGAAGTTGTGCAACACAATGGCCTCCCAAGTTGTTGTCCTTTGCATCCCTCCGCGAGCGTTCACGGTCGCTGCCCTGACGGGTAAATTAGCAGTTCGTGCTTGAGTTGTATGTTCGGTAGCCCGCTTATGCGCAAATGCGTCAACAAGTTGGAGCCAGATATGGACGGTGCAGGGAATAGCGAATTTCTTCGGCGATCCCGCTCTATGCTTGCCTCGGACATCGGTTCCCATCGCTCCGACATTGGGTTCGTGATTTCCCTGCCTTTTGCCGTCCGCTGGGATTTACCCGGTAAGACGTACCCCATGCCCTCAGACCGAGACTCAGAATGAACCGGTCCAGGCGATAAGACGGGTTTATTTCCCCGTTACCGCTCCGATCGCTGCTTGTTGACAGGGACGCAGATGGCAGAAGGCGCAGGCCGGCGGCTCATAAAGCGCCGGCCCGGGAAGGAGCGTCTGTTACTTGTAAGTATCGCTGCTTTGGTTCGTGTCCTGAGTGTTCTCCGAGGATGCCAGCGGGGGCGCAGACGAAGACAGCGCTTCGGCGAGCGCAGTCGAATCAGTCCGGACCTGCCGCAACGCGGCTTTGACTTCGTCGGCGGTCTCTTCCGTCGTCGGCACCACATCAGTTCGTGCGACGGCCTGCACACCTCGCGTGGTCCGATCGTTGCGCAGGGCCGTCCGTATGTCTTCGAAATTGCGAATCAAGCGGTCCAACGACGTGCGGGCCTGGTCATGGGCGTCCTGCGCCCTTGTGAACCGGTCCCTCACGGTTTTGCGGCCTTGTTCGCTGTTGTTGCGCAGATCG
>DATNEX010000012.1:0-15621 GCA_035606605.1 Terriglobales bacterium | reverse complement strand
GTTGCTCTCGAGGTCACCCTGTCGAGCAGATCACTCAGCTTACTTCGGACTGGCGAATTTTATTAAGCCAACCCTTTCAGCCGTCGACGCAAGCAACATTAAAGAGTCACTCCACACCTGTCAATGCGCTTTTCACATTCCAGGAAAGATTTCTGTGAATGCTTTTGTGGAAAACACGGCCTTTGCCTGAATTCCCTGGACTCTAACCATCGCATCGTTTCGGGTTCGCTGGAATTCTGCATCCATCCTCGATCCCGCGCATGGTTGGTCGCTAGGTCAATCGATTCGCATTCTGCTGTGAACGAGCACGGAATCGGCAGCAAACCCTGAATCCGTTTTGCCCCAGGGCTCGTACTTCGGTCAGGGGATAGTCAGATCGGCTAAGTCGAGTCATATCGGAGCCGACCGGACCCGCTCCCAAATCTCCCTTCGAGGGACACAGCCATGAAGAGACTAACCACAATTGTGGCTCTGGCATTCTCCTTGCTTTTTTCGCCGGGACTATTTGCGTCGAGCCACCGTGAGGCACCGATTACGGCATTGGACCGTACCGCGGATGTGACCGACTGGTACGCCTTTGTCAGCTATGACCATCCAGATCGGGTCACCATGATTTTGAACGTTGACCCGTTTCTCGAGCCGTCCAATGGACCCAACTATTTTCCATTCGACCCTAATGTCCTTTACGAAATGAAAGTTGACAACAACCGCGATGGAGTCGAGGACATTACATTTCAATTTCGTTTTAAGACTGAGATCCGCCAACCTGGGATTTTCACGGGATTTGTGGGCGGATTAGCGGGAATCCCTCCCATTACGGCATTGAACGGCCCGGGTTCAGAAGGCCTGAGCCTACGCCAGACCTACACGGTGACCATGATCCGCAATGGTGTGGCCACCGTGTTGAGCGACGGAAGAAAGCTCATTGCAGTTCCTTCTAATGTTGGGCCTCGTACGATGCCCGACTACGAATCCCTGTTCAACCAGGGGATCTACCATCTCGCAAACGGAGTGAACGTGTTCGCGGGGACGGTCGACGATCCTTTTTATATTGACCTCGGAGCCGCATTCGACTCCCTGAATTTCCGCATGGCGGTTGGCGGTGTTTTGTCTCCAGCCGTAGACGCCGACGACACCCATAACTACGCTCCCGATGCGGTTGCCGGATTCAACGTGAACTCGATTGTGTTGGAGGTGCCGACGACAATGCTGAGTGTCGATGGCAAGCTGCACGGAGCTGGCGATAAGGAAGCAGTCATTGGCACGTACGGCAGCACCTCACGCCAGAAGCTCACCATTCGGCGCTCTCCCAATCCGCTAGCCACAGAAGGAGCGTTCCAGCAAGTGAATCGCGAAGGTAACTCACTCATCAATGAGCTGATCATCGGGACTGGATCAAAAGATCGCTTCAGCATGGATGATCCCAAGAACGATGGTCAGTTTGCGAGCTTTTTCCTCGATCCGCTGCTCGCTCATATCTTCGCGTCCATCGGAATTCCGGTGCCCGCAGCGCCGCGCACGGACTTGCTACCCTTGGTTCAGTACATGGCTCCCATCTGTCCGGGATGCGGGCCAAAGGATGCAGGTCCGATTGCAGACTTGCTGCGTTTGAACACCGGCATTGCCCCAACTCCTGTCGAAAAACAGAAGCGGCTAGGCTTTCTAGCTGGCGATACGGCGGGCTATCCCAATGGCCGGCGACCGATTGACGACGTCGTAGATATCTCATCGCGCGCGGTAGCGGGAATTCTTGCCAATCCGGGGAAGTTCGGCACGCCCATCGGTGACGGAGTGCAACTGAACACCGAAGGGTATGGTCACGCTTTTCCCTACGTTCTACCCGCGAATAGCGGGCGAGACAGCCATCACGTTGGTCCGGGACAAGAAGGCTGTACCGGTCAAACCAACAGTGTCTGTCCCGTTCAATAACTGTGAGAGTGGCCGCTACGCTCGTGGCGGCCACAGCATTCAGAGAGCTCGAGGATCTTATGAATAGAATTGCAGTCTTGTTCGTAGCCTCGCTTGCCAGCGTGGCACTCGCCGAAGGCCGCGGCGCGAACTCTATCGTCTCGCCTGCTGAACGGAGCGTTCTGAACGCCAACCGGATGATCGCTGCCAAGCCGAAACAGTGCACCGGATACAACCAGCTTGCGATTGCTCTCTCCCGCCGTGCGCGGGAGACTTCGGATCCAACCTTCTACGCTGCTGCCGAAAACGCGTTGCAAAAGTCTTTCGAACTCTCGCCGGGCAACCTGGAAGGGGAAAAAATTCATGTTTGGCTTCTACTTGGTCGGCATGAGTTCCCCAATGCTCTTGAGGCCGCTAAAGCTCTCACTGAGGACGCTCCCAACGACGTCCTTGTCTACGGGTTTCTGGCCGATGCCAATGCAGAATTGGGTAACTACGACGAGGCAGAGAAAGCAGCCCAGAGAATGCTCGATTTGCATCCCGGGAATCTGCCCGGCTTGACACGTGCGGCGTATCTTCGAGAGCTGTTCGGTGATATAGACGGCGCGTACGACCTCATGGAGATGGCCTATCAAGCAACTCCTGCGGGCGAGACCGAAGACAGGGCTTGGGTGATCACCCAGATGGCCCACCTCAGGATGGTCGCAGGTGACATGCCATCCGCAGAGGCCTTACTGAAAAATGCCCTGAATCTTTTCCCCGGCTACCACTACGCGTTATCCAATTTGGCGAAAATTCGCCAAATGCAAGCACGGTACGCGGAGGCCGTGAGTTTGCTTCAGCAACTGTACGCGGAAGCACCACATGCGGAGAATCTCTACTTATTAGCGGAGGCATTCGAAAAAGCCGGACGATTCGAGCAAGCCCAGTCCGCATTCGCTGAATTTGAGAGGAAGTCGCTTAAAGAAGCCGTCAAGAAGGATAACTCCAGCCGGGAGCTGGTCTTCTATTATGCGGATCACGCAAACCAGCCTGCTAGAGCGCTCGAGGTCGCGCAACAAGAGCGTGCGTGGCGGCACGATGTGTACACGCTTGACGCCTACGCTTGGGCGCTGCATGTGAACGGCAGGGACCCGGAAGCCCGCAAACAACTGGAGATGGCACTTGCGGTCGGCACGCGAGACGTTAAGCTTTTTCAACATGCCGCGGCGATTGCTGCCGACCTGGGCGATCTGGAAAACTCCGCACGATATAAAAAGGCGGTGTTGCAACTCAATCAGCATGAGCGCCGTTAGGTTGGCGTTACCCTTTCACTCCGGATGTCCGCGCGAGTGAAGCAAGATCGCTGTCTTCTTTCGACGCACCTTGCATCAGATCAACGATCCTCGCAAACAGGTGGTTCCGAGTCTCAACTCTGACTCCCGCACGGGTGATATAGCGAATGACAATATCGACACCGGCTCCAGCCGGCCTGAGATTAACCGATGGCATGGCACTGAACTGTGGCACGCCTTCTTCGCGGGTAACCCTCTTCCATTCCGCTTCTGCCATCTTCGCGTCCGCTTCTGTGGCCTTGATCGCAGCTTCGTAAATCCCCTTGAGAAGGGGATGGATACTGGTACCCGGGGGAACGCTTACCTTAATCTCGTCCCACATCCATTGCCCTACGGTTGAGAAGTTGAAGTACTTTCCGCGAATTGCGTACCCATTCAAAAACGAGACCCTTCTTCCGGTCGGATGGCCATGAGCCGTCCAGTTTCCCGTCTCCAGCAGCCAGGTACGAAACAGCCCAAGCTGCACTACCTCGCCTCCAACTCCGTCAATCTCTACCCAGTCCCGAACTCTCACCCCGTTTGGTCCCATCAAAACAAACCAGCCGCAGAATGCCAAGATGAAATCCTGAAAGACTACTGTCAGTCCAGCGGTGACTAGACCCAGGATCGTTGGCATCTGACGCGGTACTCCAAAGACGATCAGCAGGACCAGCAAAAGGCCAATCAGTTGCGTGGCCAAATTCAGAACCGTTTTCAATGTCTGCTTTTGACGAGGCTCGTGAACGATCCTCTCCAAAGCCACCTGGAGGCCCCAGCCGGCTAGGATAGCGAGAATGCTGATCGCCGCAATGAAGGCGAGCGATTGTAATATCAGGTGAATGACAATCCTCTGCTGTAACTCCACCTGGTCTCCCCACTTCCCGTAGAGAGCTGCGAGCTGTTGCTGCGCTCCCAGACGATCACTGAGGATGCTTAGAATGCTTTGCTGAGCGCTTATCCTTTGCAGCCGCTCGATTCGCTCTGATGTCGACTCTCCGGCGACTCTTGCTTCCACAGCGCCGGCATCCGCTTTCAACCCTTCCTGATCGGCAGTCAGCGCGGCCACATCGGCACTCGCTAGCTGCTGAGCCTGCGCAATCAACACCTTTCTATTGCGCAGAGATCGCCAGGTTGAGAGTTGCTGGGCTAACGTCCTGTACTGTTCGGCTGAGGTGACAGCCGTCTGCCCGTCATCGTTGGAGGCGCTTTCCCGGTATCGCTTCATGGCAGCTTGGCGCGCGGCTAGTTCCTGCTGCAGCTTGAGTCTGTGATCTCCGCTTTCACGAGCGAGGTCCTCCATCGAATCAGCCAGCTCGGCTTGGTCCAGAGCAAGTTGCGCCTTTGCAATCTCCAAGTCGCTACCGGTGGGAGTGGCTCTTGAGGCTTTCGTAGCCGCCGCTCCAGCACTCAGTGAAGCGACTCGAGCCTCATCATTCTTGATGGTCTCTTGAAGGTCGGTGACCCGTTGCTGCAATACCAACGCCTTGCCGCTCAGATTTGGCTTGGCAAGGCTCGCTTGCCTGAGCGACTGCGAGAAGGCTTGGTCGACTTCGTGATCGGCGAGCCGCTCAGCGTCCCGCGCCAGTTTCCTCTCCTCCGCCGATTGCGCCAGGGTGGCCAGAGCCGCCGCTGTCTGCCAAGGCCGTTGATCGACAACACCAAGCGGAACATAGGCGCCCGTCCAGCTCCCTTTCCTGGCTTGCAAGAATGGAAGGTAGGCCATTACCCCGCGAGTCATGAAAGTTCCCGCCAGGGTGACCGTTAGTACTAGCAGCATGATCAGGACAATCACCCTACGCGATCGATTCATATGCAAGACCCCTTGGTTTAAATTCTTGGTTGACTGTATCGTAAACGGGGGACCGAGTGGTCACTCCAAGGTTTATGCCCAGCGGACGCCAACTTCAGTACCGGCCAGCCAAGCTTGCGAAAACTGTCATATGCACGATAGGCTAACCTCCTTTCAAGCTTTCAATTCAACTACGAGGGTATCTCAGCGATGGGCTATCTTAACCGCAGTCGCTCGGCGAACATGCGGTTTCAACTCTGCTATGCGATGGCCATCGCGGGCCTGGTGTTTGGAGTCATGAGTAGTCGTTTCGCGAATGCGGCAAGCGAGGGAGAGGGCTATCCCGCGTTGGTCAAGCTTTTTGAGCAATGGCGGGAGTTTGAACGTCCGCTCATGAAGAATCAAGTTCCCGATTACAGCGCCAGTGCCATGACAGCCAAGGCCCGAGAGCTGATCGGGTGGCAAAAAAAGTTAGACGCAATTGATCCTAAGTCGTGGCCCATAGAACAGCAGAACGACTACAAGCTGGTGAAGGCTGAGATGAATGGCTTCGACTTCAACCTGAGGGTGCTTCGCCCTTGGGCGCGCGATCCCGCGTTCTATGCCAACGTATCGGCGTCGCGCAGCGATGTGCCCTCGCGTGAAGGTCCGGTTTCCCATCCCCAGATCCAACTCTACAACTATCGCTTTCCCCTCGACGCTGATTCCGAGAAGGAGTTAACCGCGAAGCTCGCTATGATTCCTGCTTTCCTGGCCGAAGCAAGGGAAAATCTCAAAGCGAGCAACGCGCGCGACCTCTGGGTCTACGGCGCCGAGGAGCTGCGCAATCAGTCCCGCACTCTGGCTTCGCTCGAGGCGGGAACGCTGGTGGTGCACACCTTGGCTGAACATCAACGGGCCGACCTGAGCGGCGCCAGCTCGACCTTGCGCGAATCCGTGACCAGTGCTCGCAAAGCGACCGAGGAATTCGTCGCTTGGCTGGAGAAGCTGGCGCCCACCAAGACTGGCCCCTCGGGCGTGGGCAAAGAAAATTACACTTGGTATCAGCAAAATGTGCATTTCATTCCCTACAACTGGGACACAGAGGTTGTGCTGCTGCGCCGCGAGTTGGAGCGTGCGCAATCATCTCTGCGTCTTGAGCAACACAACAACCGCAACCTCCCTCCGCTCGAGCCCGCCGCCGATGCCGCCGCGTTCGACAGAATGGCGCATGAGCGGCTGGATAAGTTCATCGACTTCCTGGTGAAACAGGAGATTATCCCGGACAAGCCTTACATTAGGGCAGCGCTCGAGGAGGAAGTCGGTCATTTCGTTCCTGAGGATCAAAGGGTCTTCTTTACACGCATTACTCACCGTGAGCCGATGGTGCTTTTCTCGCACGACTACCACTGGATCGACTTGGCACGCATGCGGGATGAACCCAACCCGAGTCCAATCCGCCGCCAAATCCAGCTCTCAAACATCTGGGACAATCGCGCGGAGGGTTTCGCGACCGCCTTCGAAGAACTGATCATGCACGCCGGCCTATACGACGACAATCCACGCGCCAAAGAGCTGGTATGGATTGCGTTGGCAAACCGCGCTGCCCGTGGCCTAGCCTCCCTGTATGTGCAAGCCAATGAGTTTAGTTTGGAGCAGGCAGGAACGTTTCACGCGGAATGGACGCCGCGCGGCTGGGCCAAGGCAAAGGACTCGCTCACTGAATTTGAGCAGTTGCTCTATCTTCGTCAGCCCGGCTACGGTACCTGCTACATCACCGGGAAGGTGCTCACCGACGAACTCATCACGAACTACGCCCACCAGCAGGACCTAGCAGGCAAGCCGTTTGTGTTACGCGACTTCATGGATCGCTTCAATAACGAGGGCATGATTCCCATTCCCCTGATGCAGTTGGAGATGATCCCCGACAACACACGGGTCCTCGGCCCGCAGCGCCCCTGACGGCTAGCGGCTCTGGTTAATGTGCCCCTTTTTTTTCATGGATTGCAGCCCGAGCTGTTTTTAGATCGTGGATGTTGTATACAATTTCGGGTTCTCTCTATCTTCAAGGCGCACTCACGCTTTCGAGGGCGTCTTTTTCGGGAGGAGCAATGCGCATCTTCACGGACCACAAAGTTACGCGCCGTTCCCTGCTGCTGTCGACCTGCTGTCTGGTTCCAGCCTTTCGTCTCTTAAACGCGCTCGACACCCCGGCGATCGGTCAAAGGGATTACGCCGTGAAGCCGGTGCCTCTTACTCAGGTGGATATACTCGACGATTTCTGGGCGCCGCGAATGGAGGTGAATCGCAAGGTTTCCATTTGGCACTGCTTCAGAAAGATGGAAGAGTTCGAAGATTTTGGCAGCCCCAAACTGATCGAAGCGGCTGCCTACATGTTGGCCAAACGTCCTGACCCAAAGCTTGAGGAATACGCCGATCAGGTGATCGACAAGCTGGTGGCGCGATTGACCCCGCGGCTTGCCGATCCTGACAAGGCAGTTCGTGTGTCTGGTCATTTTTTGGAGGGTGCAGTCGCCTACTATGCCATAACCGGCAAGCGGAAGATGCTGGAGGCTGCACTTGAAGACGCCAAAGTGATTGAGGAGAACTTCGGACCCGGAAAACGAGACTACATCTCCGAACACGAAGGCCAGAAAATCGGACTGCTCGCGCTTTACCGCCAGACTGGTGATGAAAAATATTTAAGGCTAGCCAAGTTCTTCATGGATGGACGCGGTAAAGACAGCTATCCGCGTACCGGCGAATATGCCATCGATCGCACCTACGCGCAGGACCAGAAGCCCGTGGTGCAACAGGACGAAGCTGTCGGCCACTGCGTTCGCGCCATGTTCTTGTACATCCCGCTCACCGATCTCGCGGCCCTGACCAGAGGGCAGGAGTATCAGGAGGCTGCGGACAAGATCTGGGAAGATGTTGTCCATCACAAGCTCTATTTGACTGGGGGCATCGGGTCCATCCGTTTCCATGAGCAATTCGGCAGCGCTTATGAGCTTCCCAATCTCAGTGCCTGGAACGAGACTTGCGCCGCCTACGGAAATGTTGTGTGGAATCAGCGTATGTTCCAGTTGCATCAGGATGCCAAGTACATCGATGTGCTTGAGCGGATTCTTTACAACGGCTTCGCAGGTGGCGTTTCACTCCCAGGAGATCGGTTCTTCTATCAGAATCCCCTGCGCTCGTTCGGCAACTACGAACGCTTCGATTGGATTGATGTTCCCTGCTGTCCCCCGAATGTCGTGCGCCTTATGGCTTCTCTCGGGAGTTACATCTATGCGCAGTCTCCCGATTCGGTTTACGTCAATCTCTTGGTCGGAAGCAAAGCCACGGTGAGCCTCCCCAGTGGAAACAGCGTTGCCATTCAACAGCAGACTCGATATCCGTGGGAAGGAGAGGTCAGCATACGACTCAACCCCGAGCGAAACGAAGCCTTTAGCATGCTGGTGCGCATTCCAGGTTGGGCGCAGAACAGAGTCCTTCCGAGCGACCTCTACGAATACGCGGACCCGGTTGAAGAGAAGCCGACGCTCAACCTGAATGGCCACCCTGTCGAGTTGAAAATGGAGCGCGGCTATGCCCGCATCGAACGAAAATGGGCTAAGGGAGATACGATTCAGTTGCATCTACCCATGCCCGTGCGTCGCGTGAAGGCCAGCGCCCGGGTCGAGGAAGATCGCGATATGGTGGCCCTGCAGCGAGGTCCGCTGGTGTATTGCGCAGAGTGGCCGGACAATGACGGACACGCCTTGAACTTGGTCGTTCCTGAAGATGCTAAGTTCAAGAGCGAATGGCGTCCCGAATTGCTGAACGGCGTCCAGGTTGTAACCGGTAACGTCAAAGCGTTGCGGCGGGAGAACCAGACCAGCGGGCTGAACGAGCAGCCCCATCCACTGATAGGAATTCCGTACTTTGCTTGGTCCAATCGCGGACCGGGAGAGATGGCAGTTTGGATGGCCCGCGAGGCGCAAAAAGCATGGGTCGCGCCGTTGCCTCCAGATCCCATACATGCGGTTCGCTCTTCGGGGGGAGTTCAAAAAGCCTGGACGGGCTATAACGATCAGAACGATGACATCCGCGCTCTCTATGACGGCAAAGATCCCCTCAGTTCCGCCGACGAGTCCTATTTGTATTTCAGGATGCGTCCCCAACCTCGAACCTCGGGATGGATTGAATACGAACTCAAATCACCGGCAACGGTGTCTTCGGCTGAAGTCTATTGGTTCGACGACCGGCGATTTTGCCACCTACCCGAGTCGTGGCGCCTTCTGTATAAGGATGGCGATGCCTGGAAGCCAGTGGCAAACAACGAACCCTACGTCGTCGCCAAGGACAAATTCAACGTCGTTAGTTTTTCACCGGTCACAACGATTGCCATGCGTTTGGAAGTAGAGCCTGCAACCAAGTTCTACAAAGCTGGCCAAATCGGCCCGCCAGCCGCGATGTTTCTGGACAAAGATACACAATGGCGCGAGCTCGGGCTTCTCGAGTGGCGAATCTCAATTTCATGACAATCCGCAGGTGCTTCGCTACCTGCCAAGGTTCCAGAGACAAGCGGTCAGCAATCACAGAATCACGCTTGGTCTAATCAATAGCTTGATCTACATCGACCGCTCAAGCTCGAAGGCCGACAATCTCAAACTTCTTCTCTCCACCAGTTGCGATGATGACCGTGTCCGCGTGGCGACCGCCCAGTCTGGCGGGGCGGCCATTCACGCTCACGCTTCGCAACTTGCTTTCTAGGGGAAGGCGCAATTTGAAATGTACTTCCGCCGGAGGCTTGGTCGCGGCCAATTCAACTTCCCCGGTAACCGTTCCAGTTTCAGGCTTCGTCTGCAATGTAAAGTTGACGCGGCCCCAGCGCGTGGGAGCCTGCTCGATGCTGATTTTTTCCCCGGACGCCACCCACTGACGCGGGATGCCCTTGGCAAGGTACAGACGGTCTTCGTCAGAATCCTCGAGCACGAGCATCCAGCGTGCGATGAGTGGAATGGTTTGCTGCGCGGGAATGCAGTAGAGCGCGGAATCTCCCGTGATGCCGGTTACCTCTCCAGCTGTCCAGCTACCTCGGGTGTGACCATGGTAGCGATGCCCATAGAGAAACAGCAGAAACTCTTCGATACGATCCAGCCGCAGTAACATTTGCGCATACCCATAAGAAATGAACCCGAGAATCTCGCGCCCGTCATCATGGACGCCCCCCACGTTGGCCACGACTCCGACCGTCGTAGCCCCGTAAGCGCGCATGCAGTCGATCACAAGATTCGCCAGGTTCGCGGGCAATACGTCGGCCTGCAACAATTCGGCATAGGGACGATGCGGCCACTGCTGCGGGCTGGGTTTCTCGGTCTGCAGCGATTCGCGAAAGGTGAGGGTAGTTCCGGGGAACAATCCGATGTAAGGCGGCGTTTTGTCACGCTGGATGTTCTTTTCAATGCTGTTGACGGTACGACGACTGAGAGTCTGGCTGCGATTCGACCAGTTGGAGGCGAGTTTCCCCATGCCTGGGTGCTTCGCCGCCAGTTCCGTCCAGGTTTTGGCAAGGTCTTTGAAACCTCGCGCCGCAAAAGCGCTGTTGGCGTAGTATGCCTGCCAGTACAGCGAGGGGTCCTCCATTAGGCAGGAGTCGGACTCGCTCCATCCGCGAATCAAACCGTATGCGGCATGGTCCTCGGGCAGACTTAAGCTTTCGTCGTGCATGTCAGCCAATAGCTTGGCTGTGGCTTCGATCTTCGCCCGGTGCTTCAGCAACAACGAGGAGTCGCCGCTATAGTTGAAGTATCGAGCCAGCAGCGAGAGCGTCATCCCAAACTGCGCGGTTTCCGGACCGCGCATATCGATCATCCCTTTTGAGTCGACGAAATCCGTGAAGTAGTTATCGATATACTGTCTCGCTGTTTCAATCCGTCCCCACTCCATGTTGGTGTAGATTGCGCTGGTGAAGATGTCCTGAAAGGCGTCGTATTCCGAGCCCGCGTAATCACGATCAACCGCACCATACTTGGGGAAGACACCTCCCGGCCGCGTCATCAACTCCTTTGCGAAGGCATGCTTGGTCAAATTCATCCAGGACCGGTCAGGGAGCGTCGCTGGCGCCATTTCACTCAGCTGCCGGTCCCAATAATCGGCAAAGTCTAGTAGCGACGAGTAGAACTCCTCCGGATGCGGATCCGTACGAGCCGGGGGGAACGCCGGATAATTCTTGCCATAGACCACTTTCGTCACTTTGCCATCTTCGATCCGCGCCGTGCGATGCCAGGTGTGAACGATGTACTTGGTCGTATTGGCCCCAACGTCACCGAACACAACTACTTCCCAATACATGCGATCGGAGGAAGCAATGACTTTGCGAACGGCGGGCATCCAGCCCCCCACCAGGCCGTCGTACACATTGCCGTCTTTTACTGCCTGACGAAGCTCGGGCGCATACTGAACCGGATGGTAAGTGCGCGTGCTCCCGCCGCGGTACACCGGCATGACGTCGTATGCCTCTTTGGTTCCGACGAAAGTCGTCCAGTTGCGAGGGTTCTTATCGGTGGATGCCATGGGAGGAGCCACCGACTTCACCGCTTCAGGGTCGGGATCTCCATCCTTCAGCGCGCGATCTCCTAGCAGATGATCGGCCAGCAAATCCGACGGCGCTAAGGAAACTTCTTTGAGTGTGAGGCCAAGATAAGGAGTGCCTTCTGCCATGGACGCTTCGGAGCTTTTCGTGAGCTCGCGTTGTTCTCCAGTAGAAGACACGAAGACGATGGATCCATCGCGCGTGCGCAAATCTTCATAGGCCTTCCATTCGACGGAGCGCCGTTTGAACTCGCACACGAGTGTGTAGCCGTCGGTCGATATTGGGTCGCCGGACGGGCGCTGCGAGGCCTTTCGAATTCCCGTGAGTCCCGAATCCGCAGCGACGGAACTGCCTCCTAAAACTTCGAGGCTCGCGGCCGCCACGGCCATTGCCTGCAAGAAGTCACGTCGGTCCATATGTATCCCCCTTGGTTAAGTCCGCATTCGGAGACGTGATGGCGAGTAGAACGATGAAGGCACGAATTCCAGCTTACGAACCGTCACCGCCGAATCCCCCAATGGGTTTGCCGGTCGCGAGTCTTTCCTAGTCGGTAAGCGTTTACCAAACCAGACCGGATTTTATATACTTTATTCAAATCAGGTCAATCGATTTCTACGATTTTACAAATCAGTGCTCAACCTGCCATATCCCCTGCAAAACCTCATATTTATTAGTAAGTTGCGAGACTCTTCAGCATTTGGGCATTTCCGAAAAGCTGCCCAGCAAAGCAGAAGTGGGAAAACTTTTGCTTGACAAGGCTTGTGAATAAAGTATACAAAGCCCGCCATCGGTGAGTGCGAAGTGTGGGAGAACCGCCCGCGAATGACGGAGCCAGGTGAAACTCAAGGTTTAGAACTAATGAGAACGCCCGGGACAGGGGCTGAGCCGCGTGTGTATTTAGAAGCGACGGCGATCGTCATCGTGTTGTGCTCCTGTTCCGAAATAGCTTTTCGCTTTCGTCGTGGGTAGGTTCCCGTTGAATGAAGTTCGACCTTAGACGTACGCGCTCGCAGGTGAATGTTGGATCTTGAGAGAGGGGGAATTTATGTTTCACAGCTTTTCTCGTCATCAGCTTCCCCATGCGTTGCTCAGTCTGTGCATCCTCATAGGGTTTGGCGGCGCCATAACCTGGGCACAGATCACCCAAGGAAGTATTTCCATCAGCGTTACAGACACCAGCGGCGCCATGCTTCAATCGGCCGAGTTGGCGCTCCAAGATCTTGCTACCAACGAAACCAGAGCTGGCGCAACCAGTTCGGCGGGATCGTACACCTTCGCAGGTCTCCCTACGGGAACCTACAGATTAACGGTGACTAAACAAGGCTTCGAGACCCAAGTGTTTGAATCGGTCACGGTCTCGGCAACCCGCGTGACCGACCTGAAAGCGTCGCTGAAAGTCGGCGCGGTGAGCCAACAAGTAGTGGTCAGCGAAGAGGCCGTCCCTGTGCTCGAGACTAGTTCCAACGCCATTACCGGAACTGTCGACATGAAGCAGGTCGAACAGCTGCCGCTGATCGGTCGCGACATCTCGTCGTTGTCACAGTTGGTTGCCGGATATGCCGGTGGCACCTGGAACGGCCTGCCCTACATGGCGACCGGAAACAACGTCGATGGCGTCGTAGGCACCACGCAGCGCATGAAGTTTGCCGGCGCTGCCACGCCTCTCGTGCAGGCGCGCGTCGAGAACATGGAAGAAATGACTGTCCAGACCGACCAGCTGAATATGAACACTGGCTATGGCATCTCGGACATGCAGGTTAACTTCGTCACTCGCCGCGGTACGAATAGCTTCCATGGACGGATTTACGAGGACTTCCGTAACGCCGCTCTAAACGCGAACACCTGGCTTAACAATGCCACCAATTCGCCTAAGCCCCAACTCATCCGAAACGAGTTTGGCGGCAGCCTGGGCGGAGCCATTATTAAGAACAAATTGTTCTTTTTTGGCACGTTCGCTATGGCCAAACAACCCAGTGGCGCCTTAAATACCAACACGGTTCTAAGTCCCACGGCGCAAACCGGTCAGTTTAACTTCACTACATGTAACAACGCTAATCCTCCCGTTTGCACGCCCCAAACGGTAAATGTTCTTACCCAGATCGCCGGCAGCCCGGCCGGGCAGGGCGTTAATCCATGCTGCTCGATGCCGACGGTTGTCAACTCGGACGTCGGCGGGATTTTTTCTAATATCAATTCCGCTCTGGGAGCCGGCGCCGTCACCGCCAACTCAGACCCGAACCTGGTCGACGTGGCCTGGAACTACCCAACTCCTTTAACCCAGTATTTCCCGACGGCTCGGCTCGACTACAACATGCGCGACAACCTGCGCCTGTTCCTGTCCTTCAATATGACCAAGACGAGCCAGACGAATGGCAACGTCCCACCATTGCCGGGTTCTTTCTTTTCGAAGTACGGCGGCACCAACAAGTTCAAGTACTTCACGCAGGCGGTTGGTGTGGACTGGACGATCACACCCACGCTGCTCAACTCCTTCCGCGCTGGCTACCTGTACAACAGTGCCACCTACGGCTATGACCTGACTCCGGCGTGGCTGACGCAGCCCTCCATTTCTTTTGCCTATGGCGCCTCGGGCGTGGAATTGAACAACCTGCCCGTCGGCACTTACTACCCATTGTTTAACGCCTCCGACAACGTCACTTGGCAAAAGGCCGCGCACACGGTCAGCTTCGGATTCTCGTACTTCCGCGAGCAGGACCACTACTACAATTCTCCGGCTGGGTTCCCGTTCATCACTATGGGCATCGACGGCAACGACCCAGCGGCGACTGTATTCTCGAACTACTTCACCAACAATTTCCCCAATCACACGGCCGCCGACCTGCTTCACGCCGAGAATTTGTACGCAACATTGGTGGGAAGAATTAACGGTGTCAGCCCGGGCGGTGCCGGTTTCGCGCTTGATCCCAAGACGAAACAGTACGCTACCGACGTGCGAGGCTACTTCCTCGATGAACTCCAGCATGGCGCTGGCCTGTTTATCCAGGACTCCTGGAAAGTAACACCTCACCTGACGATTAACGCCGGCCTGCGGTGGGATTTCGTCAGCCCATCCCAAGACCTGACCGTCGGTTATCACAGCGCGGACAACGTCGGCATGTGGGGGCCCTCGGGAGTTGGCAATATCTTCCAACCCGGAAAGCTGACGTCTGATCCCAACGGACTCAATCCCATGTATCGGACCAGGAAAAGTGTCTACGACGGCTGGTATGTTACTCCGCAGCCCCAGTTGGGTATCTCCTGGAACCCGAGCAAGAGCGACGGGGTCCTGGGTAAACTGCTCGGTGAAAATACCACGGTGGTGCGCGCCGGCTTTGGCTTGCGGCGCATGACCGAACCCTACCAGTTCTTCTGGAACTCAGCCTCCAATGAAGGTTACGCGTTCTACCAGAGCTTCCGCTTGTCGCCGCAGGTTCCGGGGGTAGCGCCTGGAACAGCTGGCCAGTTCGACGCGGGCAGCTATGCTCTCGGTAACCCCCAACCGAATCCCTTCTTCGTAAGCCCCGCGACTTACCAGGACGTAATCCCCGAATCTCAAGAGACATTCTTCGGCTATTGGTCGGGGGTGAACGGTTTGAATCAGCACATCCGCCAACCCTATGTGATGTCGTGGAATTTCGGCATTCAGCGGGCATTGGGCCGGAGCAATGTGCTCGAAGTCAGGTATCTCGGCAACCGGAGCGTGCACCAATGGATCGTTACGAACCCCAGCGAGGTCAATATCTTCGAGAATGGGTTCTTGGCTGAATTCAAGCACGCCCAGCAAAACCTGGCAATCTGCATGGCGGACCAAACTTGCAGCGCGAACCCCAGCTTTGCCAACAACAACCTGGCTGGCCAAGTCCCACTACCCATTATGACCGCCGCAGCCGGAACAGGCGTAAATGCCTTTATGACCAACGGCGGTTTCATCACCGATCTGAATACTGGAGCAGCAGGGGCCTTCGCCACCTCCTTGGCAGGAAGCTCAACCTACCTGTGTAACCTGGTGGGTGGTGCCAACTTCTCGCCTTGCGCCGGAGTTGCTGGCGCCG
>DATNEX010000008.1:0-3154 GCA_035606605.1 Terriglobales bacterium | reverse complement strand
TGACCTGCTGCTCAAAGCGATCGAGAAAGTTTACAAGGGTGAAGTGTGGCTCGATCGTCTGACTCTCGGTAATCTTCTGTGGCAACTCTCGAGTAGAGATAAAGAGTCGCTCGATCCTCAGCGTAAGAAAATCTCGTCGCTTACTGATCGAGAGCGACAAGTGATTGCCTTGATCACGGAAGGTCTTAAGAATCGACAAATCGCAGAACGACTCTTCATTAGTCCAACGACTGTCACGCATCATCTCAGTTCAATTTATTCAAAGCTCGGCGTCACCGATCGACTCGAGCTTGTGGTCTACGCCTTTGCAAATAAACTTGCAAAGATGCCTGAATAAAGTGTCCACAAAAGGTTACAGATTGGCATCTCACTGGCAATTCAATGCTGGCATATTCTCGCTACCGAAAAAGGGGTTTGTCCTGCCACGAAAATTGGCAGCCAACCGCCTTGTGGGCCATCGTCAACCTGAATATTCTGGTGTCCTTTTTTACTACTGACTCCGGCTTTTTGTCGGCGTCAAGGGATTGACACCAGGAGTATTCCTTCGCGTCCGTGCGGCGGACGGCTACCCCCAGCCAGCCTCAGTCTCAGCCGCCCTCGGAGACCCAGAAATTCTCCCGCTCTTTTTTATCGGCATTATGGAAGTAACAGCCACAAGTGTCTCTACTCGCATTCCTCAACTGCGAATCTCGCCAGCCCGAATAATCAGCGCTGGTCGATACAAGATTTCAAGTCGAGCGGCCGCGAGGGTGTACAGCATCTCCCTTTATCGCAAAGAACGCGCAGTTAAAAGCGATTCAATGCTGCTTTCCGACCACCCGGTTTCCCGAAAAGGAGCTCCACATTCCTCACTTTCGGGAGACCTACAAATACCTAGGAGGTTCAAGTGACTAAGAAACCCAATTTTTGGAAATGTATTATGGGTATCGCCGTGCTGGCCCTGTTGTTCATAGGAACATTAGCCATCACACGCGCCCCACGAACTGAGGCTGCAAAAGCCGATGCCAATGCAACCGCCTATGCGCCAAAGCCCCAGCCGGCCCCGCACCCGCGCAGTATGGCGCCGCAAGGGGTTCTCTCGATCGAAAATGTGTTCGAGGCCGCAGATGGTGACGTCGAAGACAACCGCAACCCTGATCCAACCAATGCAGAAGACTGGAATAACATTAACCCGCCGACCGTTGGCACGGTGCCGGGCCCACAGCAATCCATTTCCGGTCCCGCCGGAAACGCTGTGATCAGGACTTTTGTCAACGACGAAGGAACCAGCGATCGAATTTTCACCACCGGCGCCTCCAAGGATTTCCTTGACATCAACACGGCAGCCCAGGCTGGGCCAACTCCCTCAGCAACACCGGGGTGGCAGAGCACTATCGGCTCAGTGCCGGACAAGGATGAGATCGATCAGGCTTATGCAGCCAAGTACATCGATCCAGCTACCAATGATTCCATCCTCGTGTTTGGAGCCACGCGCCACGCCACGAATGGAGATTCCAACATTGGCTTCTGGTTTTTCCAATCGCCGGTTGGTGTCGACACCACAACCGGAAACTTCATTGGCTTCCACAAGAATGGCGACCTTCTGCTGTTAAGCGCCTTCACCGGAGGTGGTGGCACTTCCACCATCGGCATCTTTGAATGGGTGGGAAGTGTTCCAAGTAACCCAGGACAACTGGACACTCTGGCAAATAGACAAGCCCGCTGTTCAGCTCTGGGTGGCACACTCGATCCCGCCGGTGATGTGCTTTGCAATATCACTGGTCCAGGGACGGCCGGCGAAGCTTTTGTAAACAAGGCGAACACCACGGCAGTCTGGCCGTACACACCCAAGGGAAAATCTTGTGGTCCAAACTGCATTCCCGTTGGCGCGTCCTTCGAGGGAGGGATAAACCTGACGGACCTGGGCCTGGCGGCGGAGTGCTTCTCCAGTTTTCTGGTCGAGACGCGCTCGTCGCAGTCTGTGAATGCGGTGCTCAAGGATTTCGCCCTCGGCACCTTTAACACCTGCGTTGATGTGACTCTCACAAAGACCGCAACTGACGTCTGCGAGGGGAACGCAACTACTTATACTTACAAGGTCAAAAACACCGGTGGTGTCACCGCCAACTTCACGTTAACCGATGACAATGAAACGGCTCCGTTTTATAACGATCCGCTTAACATAGTAATCGGTGGCGATGATTTGGACGTCGGAGGTGATGCGAACTGTCTGCCAATAATAGGCAGTCCGACCTCCTTCAGCCTGAACGCAGGTCAGGAGCGGACGTTTATTTGTACCCGAAATAAGCTCGCCGGCACCTACACAAACACTGCTCAGGCTACTGGTAATTTCCTGGGGAGTACGAAGTCAGCGGTCGCGACTGCGACGGCGCACGTCTTCGTGAACCCCGCTGCGACTGCTGGAAACGATCAAAGTGTCTGCGACATCGCACCGCACCAGTTCTCGCTTTCCGGTTCTACAGCAACTGTGCCACCTGGAGGCAGCATAAAATGGACGGTGGTCAGCGGAACAGCCACGATTTCTGACGACAGTATCCTGCATCCGAATGTCACCCTGAACGGGTTTGGCTCGGCAACTCTTCGCATAACTGTCAAGAGTGCTGCCGCGCAAAATCCACAATGTCCGGACGCGTTCGATGAGATAACGCTGTCTCTAAACCAGAATCCAGCCGCCAACGCTGGACCAGATCAGAGTGCATGCGAGGATACTCCATCGCATCAGTTCACGATCTCGGGCTCGACGGCCACTGTGCCGGCGGGTGCGCAGATCACCTGGTCAGGCCCTGCGGGGGTCAGCTTCGATGATACCCATGTGCTGCATCCGGTGGGCACCGTCAGTGCTTTCGGTTCATTCACGTTGACGATGTCAGTGAGCAATCCGGCGACTGGGACTGGGTGTCTTCCAGCATCCGACACTGTCAAGCTGACCTTGAATCAGAATCCGGTGGTAACGATCGACGATGTCGCCTGCAGCGCCGATGGGACGCCGCAAACAACGTCAATTAGTTTGACGGCTAACGTGGGCGCAGGCAGCGGTACGAACACATTCGCGTGGAGCGGGCCCGCTGGATTTGCTAATCCGGGGAATGTAGCGACCATCAGTACAAGTATTCCAGGTCTCTACACCGTAACGGTTACTGCTGCACACGCCGAT
>DATNEX010000002.1:0-106722 GCA_035606605.1 Terriglobales bacterium | reverse complement strand
ATCTCATTCCAATCGCAGTCACGGTTCGGCACGAGTTCTGCAGGCTGCACCTCGCGCTGAAAAATTACACAAGTCTGAGGCTTGCTGCTCGCGATTCGCAGTGCTTCATCGAGCAGAGGTTTGTAGGAGATTATTCTGCTTGTCTCCACTCCGCAGGAGGCCGAAACAACCACCTTCGGTTTCGCGTCGTCGATCCGTGCGGCTAGTTCATTGGCTGCAAAGCCGCCGAAGACCACTGAGTGGACCGCACCCAGACGGGCACACGCTAGCATCGCCACAACTGCTTCGGGGATCATGGGCATATAGAGGACCACACGATCGCCTTTAGTCACTCCCAAGTGAGCGAGCGCTCCTGCGAAAGTGGCTACCTTGTCGCGCAACTGCCGGTAAGTGAATGTCTTGATGGAATTCGTAACCGGGCTATCGTAGATCAGCGCGGCCTGCTCCCCGCGGCCCTCATTCACGTGCAGGTCAAGGGCGTTGTAACAGGTGTTCACCTCGCCGCCGACGAACCACCGGTAAAATGGCTGACGGCTGTCGTCCAATACTTTGTCCCACTTTTTGTACCAGTAGACAGCTTCCGCAGCTTCGCTCCAGAAACCGGCAGGTTCTCTCAATGCCCGATAAAATGCCGTCTGCAGAGTTCCCGTTCCCATACCACCCGCCGGCGAGGATTATATCCCTTCGTTCATGACCACGGAAGCAGCTGACTGATCCCCGCTTGCCGGGGGCCACTGTGGGCCCACAATTAGGAGATGGAATTGTAGTACCAGCGCAAGACTCGCAGGGCGCGCAGGGTATTCCAGTGGCTTGCCTTGCCCACAGCAGTCCCCATCTCCAATGGGATACGCTCGCGGTGAACCAGGTTGAGCGGCCAGCGCCCGTTCTGATGACGGCGCTTGATCACGATCTTGACGGCTTCCCGAACGCGGTGGTCGGGTTTGATTCCTGAATTCCGCAGATAGTCTAGCCCGCGCAAAACGTCGTAGTGCCAAAAGGTAGGAAACGAGAAGCGCAGCCAACGCTCGTCAATAACTTCGCCGGTTCGCAACGATCGGAACATGCGGCGCTCGAGAAGATAGTTCTCGGCTCTCATACGGGCCTTAGTAACCGCTTTCCGCTTAGGCGCGGCGCGTTCATATGCGAGCAGTCCTTCGAGCACGCAGATGGTGGTGTGGAACGAAGAGCGTCGGCTTTTCGGACGTTTTGCGGAAGGTTCAACCGCCTCGCAGTTCCATCCGCCGTCTTCAAGCTGCTGTTCGAGGAGCTTACTGGCCAGCGAGTCATTCGGTTTCTTGAAGTACGCACCCAGAGCAAGGATCCTTCCGTTGATGCAGGGTTCTGTTTCGCCAGAAAGAAACGGCCTATTGTTGAGCGGCTTGAACACGAGCCGTGTCTCGACCCGGTCGATCATTTTGCTGGCCTGCTTGCTGGAAGGATCGAGGCCGAGGTCCATCATCGTGACTAGACTGTAAAGGGTAATGAGCAATCCTCGGTCTTCATCCGATCCACCCCAATTTCCCGCGCGAGATTGGCGAGCAAGAAGTTGCGCCCCCCAGCCCTCAGCCGCAACCCGAGAGCGCTCGACAGCAACAGCGTTAGGAGGTTCATCGGTGAGGTCTTGCATGACCTGCCATCGAATCGCGGGATCAGAATTGAGCAGCCATTTCAGTAGCGCTGGCTTGGCAACGTAATCACATCGGCGCATTAGTCTGTTATAGCAAATGACTTGGGGCGTTCTACCGGTGGAGATGTTTCATCGAGCACTGATTTCCACCCCTCGGCCCGACGGTGAGCCTGTCCAAGGCGGGACTCTCAGGGTGAATAAAAAGGCGATAGAGTTGTGCCATCGCCTGCTGGCGTTATATGAGCCGCTGAGGGTACAAGTCCTTCCGTAATCTCCAGTGCGACGCGATTGAGTAACATACTAAGGCAAATGAGCTTTTCTCCCCAGCTGCACACGAATTGGCGTATCCCACGGTTTCGGCTCACCGAGACAACTCCGGCCGTCCTTCAATTCCAGAATGGCCTCCGTATGGTTGGCGAACTGCACGTTGTTTCCCGCAACGGTGGCTTGCTGTTCTTGCCTGCACCTGTCCACCAGGGTTCGGTTGTTGACTTGATGTTTCACACACACAGGGGGCAGGTTTTGGGCAAAGTAGAAATGCTTGTGCCCGTCAACAGCACACAGCAAGCTTTCCGGTTCGTTGCGCTACCGGAAAGCGATCAGCGCACATTGCAAACGGCATTTCAATCCGGTCTCTATCGCAACATTGATGAAGAAGAACGGATTGAAGAACTCAGGGCGGCAGTAGCGAGGTGGAATCCACCTCCGCAGGGGCAACATTTTGCTGCCAAATTCGTCGGTGGGCTGGTTGCTCTGGCCGGATGCCTTGTCTACGCTCTTTACATCCACCTATTTCCGCACTAAACGTGGATCTGTGGTCCGGTAAGGAATGCGATCCCCTGCCCCTTATCTTGACACCCCTTCCTCACGAGTTCCTCAGCCATACCCTTGCGTGAACTCAAGCGTTCGTGGTTGAAAGCGATTCAGCCAACGCGGTGGAGTCTGGCTATGAACGTTTTATGTCCATTTGGGTCAGCCTTACCGGAGTGAACATTGCAGCAAACCAAGGGAAGCGCTCTCGGGATCGTGTGATTTTCTTGCGGCCTGGAACTATTCCTTCAGTAAAATCTGGCTATATGCGCGCGACATGGACTGCTGCACTCGCCTTGCTGATGGCCATCTCACTCTCCGCGTGTAGACGTACCTCGAGCGGCCCCGCCATGGAACACAAGATCGGCCTTGTGTATTTCGCGCCGGAGGAAGGCGCCGACATGTGCATGAAGGGCCTCTTCGACGGCCTGAAAGAGCAGAGGATCGAGGAGGGCATCAACCTGGAGGTCCGCCGCGCGCATGCCCAGGCGGAGATCCCCAACATCCCTCAGCTGATTCAGAACTACGACGGTTCTGACGTCGATGTCATTGTCGCCATGACCACACCAGTGCTCAGTGCAGCGGCGGCCATGGCACGCTCTAAGCCGGTTGTGTTCACCTATGTATATGACCCGATTGCGGCGGGCGCAGGCAAGAGCCGGACGGATCATCTACCGCACATCACGGGCGTCTATTCGTTTCCGCCGGTCGAGGACACGGTTGACATGATCCAGCGGCTGGTGCCCGGCATTCAGTCGGTGGGAACACTTTACAACACCTCCGAGGCCAACTCCGTGAAGGTGGTGAGCGTAGCCCGAGGCATCTTCGAGCAGCGGCACATCCAGCTACGGGAGATTCCTATCACCGGAACGAGCGAGATCTATCAGGCTGCCCAAGTGCTTACCCAGCGCGGTGTGCAGGCCTTGTGGGTAACGGGAGACAATACGGCGCTCCAGGGCTTCGACGCCATCGCGAAGGCAGCACGTGACGCGAAGCTTCCGCTCATCATCAACGACCCCGAGTTCGTGCAGCGAGGAGCGCTGGTCGCCGTCGGCATCGGCTGGTATGAAACGGGCAAAGCGGCATCAAAGGTTTTGGCCCGCGTCCTGCGCGGTGAACAGCCACGCGATATTCCGTTCGAGGAAGTTGCCGTAAAAAAGCTGGTGCTCAATCAGGAGGTCGCGAAAGCGCTCCGAATTACATTTCCGCCAGACATCGTGCAGGCGGCTTCCAAGTGATTCGAAGGCTCGTTTACCCCTGGCCGCTAGCCCGCTAGTTTCCCGGGATCGACGCACTCAGCAGCCCTCGTTCAACAGTTGCTATCGTCTTTTTGCGTCAAAGGCGCTGTACAAGGCAAGACGGTCCAACGGCAGCCAGACCCTCCTTTTTGCGCCAACAATAAAGCGGGATTGTAATCGTCTCTCGGCAATGAACTGTTAGAATTTGCGCTGCCTCGGGGAAGGTCGAATTTGCGAAGTCAAAGCTCATTACCGCCCCAAGCTAAGACAGTCGCAAAAGCAGACAACCACCGTCATTGAAAACATGAGACACATTCTAGTAACTGGCGCGACCGGCAAGGTGGGTTCCCATTTTATTCACCGCGTCCTAGGCTCCTCCGTTGACGAAGAGGTCATGATTCGGGTCCTCTGCCACAACCGAGTTCCGAGGCCACATGAGCGGATGGAGATTGTTAAAGGAAACATCGCCGACCGCGAGAGTGTGCGAACCGCAATGAGGGGCATCACGCACGTGATTCATTGCGCAACGTGCAAGGAAACTCAGGACCAGGTAATTGATGTCACTGTAAAAGGTTTGTTCTGGCTGCTGGAGGAGGCGCGGACGAGCAGTTCCTTCAAGCAAGTCATTCTGATTGGAGGAGACGCGGCACTGGGACACTTCTTCTACCCGCACCCAATTCCTGTCAACGAACAACAGGAGCACAGCGCCTATCCCGGTTGCTACCCGCTCTCCAAGGTCCTCGAGGAGGTCATGCTGGAGCAGTACTACATTCAGTACGACCTCTCAGGATGTTGCCTCCGAGCACCGTGGATTATGGAGAAAGACGATTTCAAATACACACTTTCTTTTCGCGAAGACGTCTTCGGTGGCCCCCGCTGGCGGGACCTCGTCGGGCCCGCAAAGGCAGATGAATATTCCCGTAAAAATGCGGTGCCGCTCATGCTGGATGCTCAGGGCGATCCGATGAAGCGCAATTTCGTTCACGTGAGTGACTTGGTTGAAAGCATGGTATTGGCCCTCGATCATCCCAAAGCTCGCCAGCAGACTTTCAACATATGCATGAATGAACCCATCGATTACCGGAAAGTGGCCGACTACCTGCATGAGACACGCGGAATGCCTGCGGTCGAAATCAAAACGCATTACTCCTCAACCTGGTTGGACAACACGAAAGCGAAATTCCTATTGGGCTGGCAACCGGCCTTTGACTTGAAACGACTGATCGAGGAAGCCTGGTCCTACAACCGCAGCGCAAGCGATCCGCGCGTTGTTTGGTACCCGGGGTGAAAGTCGACTCCTAATGCCACGAAAGGTTCGCAGTTCCATTGCGCGGATCTTGCTCAGAATGACTTTCCTGGGCATGATTTCATTCGTTGGGCCCGAGGTTAAGGAGAATTCCCCCTTCCGATTTTGCCGTGACATCCCCAGGCGCTCAATGACCCGGATCCGAATGTGTGGGTTATTCTCCTTGCGTGAACCGACCAGTAATTCTCGACACTGACCGCCTAATACTCCGGCAGTGGCTCCTTGCTGACCGCGAGCCGTTTGTTCGACTGAATACAAACCCTCATGTTATGGAGTTCTTCCCCGCACTTCTGTCGCCCGAGGAAAGTATTTCGATGATCGACCACATCCAAGCACATTTCGGCGTACATGGGTTCGGCCCTTATGCCGCCGAGTTCAGGCGAGACCACACGTTTATAGGGTTCATTGGATTAAATATTCCGACCTTCGAGGCGCCATTCACCCCTTGCGTGGAGATAGCTTGGCGCTTGGATCCGCACTATTGGGGGCAAGGCCTCGCCACTGAAGGAGCACGGGCCGTAACTGAATACGGCTTTCAGCAACTTAACCTGCGGGAAGTTGTGGCATTCACGGTTCCCGCCAATGTGAGGTCTCGACGAGTAATGGAAAAACTAGGGATGAAGCATAACTCCGTCGACGATTTCGATCATCCCCAACTCCCAACAGCTCACCCCCAATGTCGACACGTGCTATACCGCTTGAGCCACTCTGATTGGCGGAATTCCCTGCCAGTTCGATGATGCAAGATAAACCTGGATCGCTCATTGAGGCGGAAAGGGCGAAGAGAAATGCAAATTTTCGCAGCCGGTCAGTGCAGCTTGTTGACGTTGTTTAGGGAGAAGTGTGCCAGTCGACGTGCGTGGTCTTCACGCCGTGCTGATTCGAGTTTACCTCGAAGGAGCTAACCGCGCGTTCTAAGTCCGAGCCGCCGCCCAGCATGACGCACCCGCCGCGACGTTGGGGGTCGGAGGGGTGATAGGTGTCGTCGATGAATTGCTTCCACGCAGCACTCAAAACAGGTCCGGTCGCTGCAGTCACGAACGGCCCGCCACTGTAGCGCATCCACTGCCTACTCTCGCGGAAATCGAAGATGCAGCGGTATGCTTTCCTCGCTGCTCCACCGGCTGGGCCTCCGCGGTAGGGAGCCGCAGTGGATGTGTGGGTGACCGTCGCAGTCGGAGCCGCCGGAGTGGGCGTGGAAGCCGCGTTCGCAAGGGCCGAAATTCGGTGCTGTGTCGTCGGGCTGGGACTACTGGAAGGAGGGGGTTGCTGTGCGGACTGAGCAGGACATCGTTCTGGGGTAACGAGCACGAATTTGTGATTCACGATCGTTTGCACAGGAACGCAAGACGTGGACGCACTCGAATTGGCTGGCGGCGTCCCCGTCGTAGTGACCGCCGCAGACGGCGTATAAATCCAGTTCACGTGAATGATGTTGTTGCCGCGTGCCTTCCACGTCTGCTCTGTTTGGCTGATGAAGCGGCCGGGACCACCCGGCGCATCGGTGCTTAGTTTGCTGCACCCTGTACTATTGTTCGCACGATCCTGCAAGGAAGAAATGGCGTACGACGAGCGAATGTAAGACATCCACGCGCCTTCGACTTGATGGTAGCTCACGTCATCGGCCTGGACCAGATTGTCGTTCACGTAATGCACTGCGTGCGCTGTTCCTGCGTTGACCGTGTAGATGCACCAGAAAGGGCTCTGTTGCGCGGATGCAACCCGCGTTCCGAGAAACGCACAGAAGAGGAAAACAACTGCCGCGAAAGATGCCTTCATAGCTAACCTCCGCGCGGAGACGTTTTGTAACGCGGATAATAGCGTCAGGAGCCCTGGAGGGTCAATTCCCTTGTGCCTTGTGCCTCGACCATGTATCTGGAGGCCGAATTCGCATGGGTGGATCTAGATCTGCGGTAGTCGTTGTCACGAAAGACTCGTATGTGCGGGCCAGTTGGCGATTAGATCTCAAGATCGCGCATTGCCCCGGCCCCAAAAATTCAATCCGCGTGAATGGCCACCAAAGCTTGGGTTATTATGGCAGACTAACGAAAGTTAGTATGGGGAGCAGACCTATGGGCAATCATGCCGTAACCCTTAAAGTGGCGCCATTTGTCCGCCTCGAATGCAAGTTCTGGCTCACCGATGATGGCTGGAACGGTAGCTGTGAACAGCCTCGAATCACTGTCCAGGCGGGCAGTTTTGAACATGCGAAATCCGAAATGGAAAGCGCCTTAGGAAAATATATCGAGGACCTTCTGCGGGAACTCCCGCGCACCACCACCGGGCAGGCTGCTTAACTGGGTGATCTCAATAGGAAGATGCAGAATTGCCTGACGGAACCCAAGTACGGCCAGTGATTGGCGCCCCCATCCGGGTCACCCTGTCATGAGGAAGGATCGGGTCTCAAATGGACCGGCCTGGCGACCTCGACGCGGCCCTTACATTTGTTATCGGTCGCGTTGAGGCACAAGCAATGCTCTCTGGAGAGCCGCTAGACGAAGACGAGCGGCTTCTGCTCAACGATTTGCCAACGACTCCCTCGATGCCAGAGATCAGTAATGACGACCCAATGTTCTCTACCCACATCCGACTGAGGGATACGACCTATGAAAGACTTTGCGCCCTAGCGAAGGCTGCTCGTCGTAGTGATGTTGCTGAGAATCCGGCATTGCTTGATTGGGACTTTGCCTTTTCCGTAACCAAGCTCAATAACCACCCGATGTATTGGTTGTTGCAATGGGCAGGGTGAGGGTGAAACAGCGTAGGCCGTGGTGGGATCGATTGTTTCTTGTTTTCGTCGTTCTACTTTTTCTCCCAGCAACTGCGACGTTGTTGCTTCTAGTGGTCGATAAACCACCTGCATTATGGCGGTGGCTTGTAGTGGGTGGGGGATGTGGCGGATACATCGGCACTGTGGTCTTCATGTATTTTGCTTCTCGCCGAATCGAAAGAAGGCTGCTGGAGCAAGACATTGAGCTACTTAGGAATGCTTGTTGTTTTCGTGAGAGTCGCTGCACGTTGACTGTCGACAGATCTCAATATCACTCACAAATGCCCAATAGGCGCTAGACTGCCTCGGGAGAAGTTCATGCGTTACAGAAGACTTCGGTTCATTGCGGTGATGGTTGCCTTGGTCGCGACTGTTCTGATCGGCTATCGATTGCTGCGCCCTGTCCAACCCCATACGACGCGGCATGCACTCACTGGGTACGTGCTTGAGGTGACGCCTGAAATGAACCGCCTAACCATGCGAAACGCTGACATTCCTGGCACGATGACCTCGATGGTCATGGATTATCGTGTCTCGGATGCAGGCGTGCTGGCCGGACTTAAACCCGGTGATGTCATTCAAGCGACTATGGTTTCGGACGATACCTACTGGTTAGAAGACATAAAAGTGACTGGGAAACGCTGATGGCACTTCACGAACAGTTTTGGCAAGTGAGAACTGCGTCGCGATGACTGTCAAAGTGGGCTGGATCTCGAGAAAAACCTCTCCACCGCTGTGGGCGGAGTTCTTTTCATAACACCCCTTTTGATAGAACTCAGTGTGAAAAAAGCCCCGGCAGGACCGGGGCTTCGTGAGAAGGTCACCGAATATGGTGCTTACGAGACTAAACGCCGTCGAACCAGACCTGCCAGACCGACCAAACCGGTGCCAAGCAGCCCCAGAGTTCCGGGCTCGGGAACAGGAGGTGGAGGTGTCGAACCAGTGCCCGATTGCGAGAAGATGGTCACGAAACTACCTTTTCCCTGGGTGCACAAGCTCTGTGTGCCACAGATGATGAAGTGCACGCCGGAAACGTTTGACGTGGTTCCGGTGAAGTTCCAGGTAAGTGTCAAACCGTTCCCAGCTTGAGCAGTCGTGGTCGTGGCGCAAAGCCAATTGTTTTGCTGACCAACTGAGCAAGTGTTCGGGTTCTGTGCACTGAGAAACGTCCACGAGCCGAGTGAGGCTGTTCCGGACCCAGAAGACGTTGCACTTCCACCCAAGTTCACGCCGACCTCATACACATAGAACCCAGAGGCCGGACCGCTGATGGTCAGGGTCGCGGAACTCGCTCCTACACTCAATTGCGCTGAGTAGGGGCCCTGAGTCAAAGTTGTGACGGTAGTCGCTGAAGCCATGGGTGCCATGGCCAGCATAGCCATGAGAACCAGGGCGAGAATTGAAAACTTCAGAATGGTAGCCCGCAAGCAAATCCCCCTTGAGACAGAATCCGATTCAAAACGAACACATCACCTGGGGCACGCCAACTGCCAATCGGGCTAACTCGGAGATAGCGGCAATTAGGTGGGTGATAGTAGGTGATATTCGGTTATTTAGGGCGAAAGAACGCCAACGAGCCGAGTATCTGGAAGCAGAAAAGGGTACGTTTCTGCACATATCAACGGGATTGAGCACAAGAGTCGCCACTTACGGCCTCGTCGACTTTTACCGTTGACCTTGCACTTCTGTGAGCCGGGCTAGCGGGAACCGCGGAGCCGACACCAATATCGCTCAAAATGCTCAGATTGGGCTACTATGCTGCGGGAGGTCTGCACATGGCGGCGGCCACTCGTCACTTTCCGGTCTGGATGGTGATTCCCGTTTGGGCTTACTTTATTTTTAGGCTCCTGCGTAGTGCCAGAACACACGGCGCAGACGGCGTGAAGAAGGTCAGCCACACACAAAGCGAGATACCGCGCTGTTGCTGTTGAGTGCATTGTCCGTGGTGGGGGTGCTTCTCGGCGCCATGTATCTCATGCCCTCGAACCCACTGATCAATTCCAGAGCAGGATTCTATGCCATTGCTGTAGTGGTCGGCGGTGGCCTGACGTACCTTTTCAATCGCAGAGGCGCTCCCCATTTGTGATTGCTGGCGATACATCGCCGTATCGCTCATCTACAGGGAAAAGGCGGCGCAACGCAAGCGTCAGCATCGGACCAGGCCTTCCAAGTTCTCATGATGCAGCTCGACTCGGGCTCAACAAACCCCCATGGCTACCTTCTCGGCTCATATCGCATCGCCACTGCCCCCGAGCCGAACTCCAGCCGGCTCACGAGCCTCAAGTCGACACTCTTCGATAGCCCTGCGAGCAATGTCGGCCCGTGACCCACCAGCCTTGGCTGCACCACGAACTCGTACTCATCGATCAACCCCATCTCTGCCAAGCTCAGCGGGAGCTTCACGCCTCCCATTAAAAGTCCCTTGCCCGCTTCCATCTTGAGCTGCTGGACGGCGTTCCGTAGATCCCCGCGCACGAGCTCCGCGTTCCAATCGACCCGATCCAAGGTGCTCGACACCACGTACTTCTTTGCCGCGTCGATCGCCCGGGCGAAGGGTTCCATCCAGTCAGTCCTCGCTCCCGTCCGCACCGGCGGTCGAAACGCTGCCTCCATCATTTCGTAAGTCACTCGGCCAAAGAGGAGGGCATCGACCTGATCGAGGCTCTCGGCCGCGTGACGATGCAATTCTTCGTCCGAGAACATTGCACGATGATCGCAGCACCCGTCCAATGTGATGTTGATGGAATACCGGAGAGGTCGCATTACTCAAGAGTATCGCCGATGCGGAAGACCAACAAGATTAGTCTGCTTGGGAGCTAGGAGCCACTCGGTAGCTCTGTTGGTGAAGAATCCACATATCGCTCATCAGCGCCGAAAGACGCACATTTGCAGCAATCACCTCGATCTCAACCTCTCAGCTGGAGGTTCACCGAGCCCCGCCAACAGGAGAGCCGCTGGGAACGCATGGACCAGGGTGGTGTTGGTCGGATGCATTTCGGTAAATGGGCACCTTCGGCACAAGTGTACTGTGTCGCTATCGAGAAATCTTTATGTGACGTAACACACAAAGCTGTCGGCGTCCGCGGATCCTTGCTGAGGGAATAGCACATAACCAAGGTGCCGCAATGGCTTGAGAGGATGGCAATACATAGCAGAGTTAGTCCGCTCGGATGCCTTATTTAGGCCAGCACTGACTGGTACTCTTCGTAGGCGCCCTTGAAGTCGGTGAGCTGGTGGTCGCCCTCAAAGTGCCAGATTCTTGTGGCTACTTCGTCAATCAAGTCTTCGTCGTGCGTAACCAGCAGAACGGTCCCCTGATAGCGCTGCAGAGCGATGTTCAGCGCGTTGATGGACTCGAGATCCAGGTGGTTGGTGGGTTCATCGAGCACGAGCACGTTCGGCTTCTGCAACATTAGCTTGCAAAAGAGAAGCCGGCTGGCTTCTCCGCCAGAGAGGATGTCGGTACGCTTTTCGGCGTCATCACGGGGGAAGAGCATTTGTCCCAGCACGCCGCGGATCTCTTCGTGCGCGGCGGAAGGATCCCATTGGTGGAGCCACTCGAATACTGTGGTCCCGGGTTCGATTAGAGTTTTATGGTCCTGGGCAAAGAAGCCGACTGCGGCCTCGTGCCCCCAGTTCACTTTGCCTTCGTCGAGGAATGCTCCATCATATCCGCTGGTTTTGCGCAGCTCGGCGGTCGTAACGGTGGGAGAACTCGCCAATAGAGCATTTACTAGAGTTGTTTTGCCCGCGCCGTTGCGTCCCATCAGGACGACTTTCTCTCCTCGCGTGACGCTAGCGGTGAAATTGCGTATGACCGGATCGGCGCCATACGACTTGCTCACACCTTCCACTTCCAGGATGTGCTTTCCCGAGGGACGCTTCTGTTCGAATTTGAGATACGGGCGCTGGATGTTCGACTTTGCTAGCTCGGTGACCTGCAACCGCTCCACTTCCTTGCGGCGGGATTGCACCTGGCTGGAACGTGTGCCGGCCGAAAAGCGCGCGATGAAATCATTAAGCTGCGCAATCTTCTTTTCTCGTTGCGCATTCTGGCTCTCGATCTGCGACCGCACCTGGGTTTTAGCGACGACCATGTCGTCATAAGTGCCGGTGTAAGTGATGATGGTCTCGTAGTCGATGTCGGCAATGTGGGTGCAGACCCGGTTCAGGAAGTGCCGGTCGTGCGAGATGACGATCAACACTCCTTCAAATTGATTCAAAAAGCCCTGTAGCCAATGGATCGAATCCAAGTCCAAATGATTGGTAGGTTCGTCGAGCAGCAGGGCCAACGGATGTCCAAAAAGCGCCTGCGCCAGTAGCACGCGAACTTTCTGACCACCCGGCAACTCGGCCATCTTGCGCTCGTGCAAGTCATCGGCAATATCAAGACCCTGCAGCAGGACCGCCGCGTCGGTCTCGGCGGTGTAGCCGTCCTCTTCGCCGACAATGCCCTCCAGTTCGCCCAGCCGCATGCCATCGGCGTCGGTCATTTCGGTTTTCGAGTAAAGCTGATCGCGCTCTTCCAGGGCCGCCCACAGCCACTTGTTGCCCATGATGACGGTGTCAATGACACGGTACTGGTCGAAGGCAAACTGGTCCTGGCTAAGGATCCCGAGTTTCTCCGGACGCACGACCGTGCCCTTCTGGGGCTCGAGTTCGCCGGAAAGAAGCTTCATGAAGGTGGACTTGCCGGCACCATTCGGTCCAGTCAGGCCATAGCGCTTGCCCGGGGTAAAGCCGGTGGAGACTTCGTCAAACAGAACTTTGGCGCCGTAGCGCATGGACACATTACTGACTGAAATCATGATGTTCTAAGGGAACAGCAGGCAGGATCTCGAATATCCTAAAACGAAAACGCAGCCGTTGTGTCTAAGGATATCACGGTGATCCCTCGGGTTATACCTTTCGGGCTCGCCTCTGGCATGGCGGAGTACCTCTCGCGCAGGAACCGTCGCCCCGTGCCACCCCAGCGCGGCATGCGTCGCAAGGGTGCCGGAAACAAGAAACGAGGAGGGAATGGCTATTACAGAGGTTTGCAGCAACCATGTTTGGGATACGCGCAATCGGTGTTGTCAGCAGCTATGGTTTAGGATTTGCGGTGATCTCGATAGATCGTCGCTCGATGAGGAAGTAGGATGTGGGGGAGCCTGCTCGTATGGGCGGGAATAGATCGATCTCCTTGTTTGCAGGCTTCTTCCTGCTCTGCTTGATGGGGTTCCCGGCGAACATAAATCACCATTTCACTCAACGTTCCCGAGGAAGGTGCTAATTCTGTGAGGACTGCCCGCTATTGTCTTTCATGTCGTCGGCCGCCTTTTCACTGTCACTAGGCCCAGTCGCTCCCTGATTGTAGTCGCACTGAAATCGGACCATAACGTCCTGACCGCGAAACTTCGCCGGCAATGGCGCAAAGGGACTTGCTGCTCGAATTGCTTCTCGCACAGCGTCATCCAGAACCTGTTCTTGCGTTGACTGCTTCACTTTTATTTGCCCAACGGAGCCGTCCCTCTCGATCGCGAATTCGAGTATGACTCTGCCTTTTTTCCCCACGGCCGTTATGTCCACCTTCTCAATTTGCACCGACCATTCCCGCTGGATCTTTGCCATCACCTGCTGGCTGATATAGGAGTTGAAATCCACACCCTGAGTATTGCTGAGGACCATAGCTCCGGCCGACACATTCACCTGTTTGGTCAGCCTTTGAGTGGCAGGAATGACGCTTGCCGAGCCCCCGTCAGCCGCGGCAGACTCGCTCGTCTGTATCTCCCGAATCTTTTGCAAAGATGCTTGTAACTGCTGTGCTCCGGCCAATGCGGCCGACACAGCCTGCGCTTCTTCCGGTGTCTTCGCCATCGACAAAGCTAGAGTTGCCACCCGGACAGCGTCTTCCGCCCGCTCTTGCCGCTCCAGCACCTCCACCACCCGAAGCCGATGCTGCACATTCCCGGGCTCGCGGTCCACTGCTTGCAGTGCCATCATGTAAGCCTCGCCTAGTTTCTCCTTTCCACGCCCCATTGCGAGCACGTACGCCAGGGCGTCGTATGCAGGCACGAACCCTGGATTGACTTTCACCACTGCCCGCAAACTCGCTTCCGCCTTAGCCAAAACCGCCTCATCGATACTTCTCCCCTTCAACAAACTCCACGCGTAGTAGTAATTCGCCCGGTAATCCTGAGAATCGAGAGCCAGCCCTTCTGACGACCATTTTTCCGCATCCGCGGCGTTGCCTTTTTGAAGTGCGAGAAAGCTCAGACTGTCGTAGACGATACCCAACTTTGGATCGGCCAGCAAAGCCTGTTGGAGCATTTGCTGTGCTTCTGCATAATGGCGGTCATGCGCCATAAAATCCGCCCGCACAGCAAGCGCCTCAGTGTCTGTTACTGGCCGAACCCGGAACCCGCTTTCCTCGATCTTTGGTGGATCCAACTTCACCGCCGTGAACGAGGAGTTACTGGTGTAGTTCCTTAATGGCTCATCCAGAGTCTTCGCATCTCCGATGGTCCGCGATGCGGCATCCTTCGGGTCCACGCCCGCCGCCGACAGTTTGATAAAGTCGGAAACTCGGTGTGTATGCTCATGCCAGTCCCGCGAAAAAAGATAATGAGTTAACGCCCATGACTCAGCATAGAAAACCGAGGTTTTGTTCTGCTCATGGTAGTAGGGTGATGATGCGTCGATCTCGAAGAGCACTCTGACCGGCAATGCCCGTTGATCATGCAAAATTTCCAGGTTGGACGTGCTCGGCGTCCCCAAAGATACGCTTTTGTCCGTTATGCGTGTATTGCCGTAAAACTCTGCCAACCCCTCCACCATCCAGAGCGGCAGACGCGCAATGAATTGCCGCGTCAAGTAGTGCACATATTCGTGATAGACAGGCTCGAACGGCTCATATGCCTGTTGATTGAGGCTTACATCTAATCGAAGTACGATATAGTCGGCATCCGACCCTCCCAGGTACATGCCCGCCGGATGCGCGGCCCCTTTCTGTGCCCAGTACTCCGGTATTAGACCCTTCAGTGTGTTCTCATCCTTCGCAGCGAGAATCATCACCGGTTGTTCGTTTGACTCTTGTTTCTGACCGAAATACTCTCGAAACACCGCTCGAATCATTTCGAACTGATATGCGGTCCGACGCGCCTGCCGCTCACCTGCGTTCGTGACGACGATGAAATTAGGACTACGTAGCTCAATCCACGCTGGCTTATCCCCCGCCAACGCAAGGCGGCTCGCCATAGTGCTCATCAATAAGCCTGCCAAAAACCAGCAGACCAGCTGCCGATCCACTTTACACAGGGCATGTGAGCCCGGAAACACCATGGAACCTCCTGCAACTCTGAGGAAGGGCATTCAGTGTACACCTGCCACACCATGCGACGCGTAGCAGCCTCCGGATTTGTCGGCGAAGAAAAGCGCCACGTTGTGTAATCGCCTGCTATCAGCAATCATGATCTGCAAAGATGGATTGACGGTCCGTTCCATCCTTTTAATAGAACTCATCTATTAATAGAACTCATCCCAGGCACGGCCGCGCGAACGGAAATCCTCGATCCTTCGAGTGGCATTTATTGGCGCATCGCTATGTTAGGTCCGAAACAGTCCAGAGTAGCCGCCTGTCGTAACATCCCTTTATCTTTTACACATCCTTCCGCCGCGCCCGAACCGGCGACGGTCTCGTGTGCAATTGAAATTCTTGTGCAGGGGGCCGTAAATGGCGTCTCAACCGAGTCCGAGTCCAACGAAGCGAAATGCTTCACCGTATTGCTCCGATCCAAACTGCCAGAGCTGCAAAGAATTACGTGCAGTACAGGAAGCAATTCGCCTACATCTGCCGCTTCCAAAAAAAGAAGACTAGTGGCAGATTCTCGTATAGATCGCCCCGGTACTAACGGAGAAGTCGAATTGAAGCCGCAGTTGGTGATACATCCTTGCATCGCTCATTGTCCTGAAAAAGGCGGAGAGAAAGCGTAAAGTTGCGCTATCGCTGAGGAGTTTTACTTTGCAGATGGGAGACAGATGCCGAAGAGATCAGGAACTCCCGCTGACGACCCGTTCGCGGGTCGGCACCCGACCAGCCACGAACGGAACTCGGGACTACCGTGGGATGCGTCGTACCACCACGGACCTGCGCCTTGGGATATAGGCCGGCCACAGCCAGCACTAGTGCGTTTGGCGTCAGAAGGCGAATTCGCTGCAGCGGTGCTCGATGTCGGCTGTGGTACCGGCGAGAATGCTCTGCACGTCGCCTCACTCGGCTTTTCGGTTCTTGGCGTTGACGTGGCTGAAACGGCATTGGCTATCGCCCGAGAGAAGGCCGCCGAGCGTAGGATCCAAGTTGAGTTCGTCGCGGGGGACGCGTTCCAGTTGAAGCATTTGGGGCGCACCTTTCAGACGGTGCTGGACTGTGGACTCTTCCACACCTTTGACAGCAAAGAGCGAACCCAATACGTGGCGACTTTAGCGTCGGTGACCGAGCACGGTGGAACTCTGCATGTGCTGTGCTTCAGTGACATTGGTCCCGAGTCTGGCCCTCACCCCGTCAGCCAGGAAGAGCTGAGATCTGCGTTCAACCCCAGGGTTGGATGGAACGCCCCCGCCATCAGACCGGCCCGGATTCAGACGAGGTACCACGACAACGGTGCACCGGGCTGGCTCGCCACGATCAAACGGATTTAGATTCGGAACTAAGTCGGGCAGAGCCGACGAAGGAGGCTGGTCTGACTTCCCGTCGCATGGTCAGCTCACCCCTAGAAGGGCGCCCAAATCGTGGAGCGTTCTCCTATGTGGGGATTCTCTTATAACTCTCCGATATTGATCGGTCTGCGATCCGGAGGACAATTGGGGCCTTGATGCTTCACTGCCCGCGCCGTGCACGCTGCAGTTCAGAATTCAGCCGACACCTGAGGTTTCGCAAACGCTTTGCTTAAAGACCACCTCGCGAAGCCACGCGGCGCTTATCTTCGGCGTGCGTATTTGTTTCAACGCTATATGATTTCGTTCCCGCTGTTATGCAGCTTGATCAGTCGCCATTTTCAAAATTGGCAGAGGGATTCGAACGCGCTTCATCTTCCCCGTTTTCTTTTCTATTGCGTCTACGAGGACTAAATCGTCAGTGACAACCATGGGTTCGCTAGCCACTTCAAAGTTCTGGCCATAGAGCTTTAGTTGACTTCCCTGCTTGAAACCCAAATTCTGCAATCTGACAGTCAGAGGGCGTGGTGTCGCTGTCACGGGAATACCTCATATGAGGAGCTGGATTGAGTAACCAATAAATTATACCTCCATCTCGAATCACGGATAGCCCTTACCACAAGTGTCGCGATGCGCCGGAAAAGTCGACGTCCTGCACGAACTGGTACCACTACATTTTTCCTTTGAAAAGGTAGGCTAATTCAAAGAGCAATATCAGGACCACCAAGACTTCAAGCCAGAACGTGCGCGACTGGTGAAATTCATCGATCAGAAATCGATAGAGATCTTCGGCGGTTCGAATCTTCTCTTGCGTCAGGCTCTTATAGTCGGGCACGCCAACTTTGGCTGCGGCAAGGCGATATAAGCGAGCTGAGAACATATCGCTCAGGAACTTGATGGCATTGTCGGCGCGCTCGGTCAGTTCGGTCACGTCCAGCAGCACCGTCTGCAACCGAGATGCCTCGCGGGGCAACCGCCACCGACCGAGGAGGTTCGAGTTCCTCTCCAGCACCCCGTAAACCCGCTCCAATTCCTTGGTCATGAGGTCGTCGTAATGACGAAATTCCAGAAGCTGCGAGTTGGCGTATTCCAGCAATTGGAGAGTGGTTTCGGAACCTGCTGCCGAGTCGTAGATAAACGCTCCGTTCCATCCGAGCACGGCGAGATCGTTCGGGTAATATGACATGGCGGACTGCAGGATCTCGCGGAGTTCATCGCTCGAGAGTAGGGCGTTCTCGCCACGGACGACCTGGGCCATTTGTTGTCCACAGGCGGCCAAAAGTTGATCGGCTAAGGGAGAGCCCTTGATTTCCCGTATAAAAAAGATGAAGTAGTCCTCGTTGAGCCACGTTTCGTAGGGTTTCTGAAGAGCGGTTTTGGTCCGCGCAACTCGGTCGCGAGCGATTTCTTCTGCTCGCTTAGGCAAATCGCTTCCCGAAATCCAGCTGGAAGAGAGAGACACCAAATCACTCCACTCTCCTTCGAATGGAAAATCGACGAGGACACTTATGACTCCGTAATCGTAATATTTGACGCGAACTTGAGCACGGGGTTCACCCGGAAGCTGTGCTTCTTCAAGCACGGGGGGCCGCTCGAAAAACAGCTGCTCCGCAGCTGCATGCTTCAGACCTTCTCCCAAGCGACGAGCCCCCAGGATTAATCGAACGCGGTCGAGATCCATTTGCTCGCAAATATCGAACAAAAATAGCCCGACGGCGGAACCACGAAGAGATGCCTCGGCTTGCCCTTGCATCGAGCAATAGTGTACCGAAAGGGAAGCTTCACTCGCGAACTCTTGGGTTGCGATACGCCCTCACTTTCTTGCGAGAGCGAGATGCTTTTGTACCCGCTGATTGGCACACTCGATTGTGGTTCAGGCGGGGAACGAAGCTGGCGCGACCTACCAAAGGGGCTTTACCGTGAACTAGTACCGGTTCCGGGTCGATTTCCTCTTCGCGTCCAAACATAATCGTTGCGCCCCCCGTTCCGATCAGGCTTTAGCTCCAAGCAGCAGCCCAGTGCAAACCATGGAGTTTATTTGGACAACGCGATGGTCTACCAAGTTTCGGGATCGGCGGTTGGTACTTCGTTGCCCTCCCTTCAGACCAGCATTACATTGTCGTAAAACGGCTGGGCTGGCCTGGGGAAAAACTGGTCATCAGCGGAATATGTCATTCTGCCCTAGGAGACTTTCAACACAGCGGAGACTTGGGTAGCATGTCAAGGCAAGCAGAAAGATTGATCCACCGGGAACATCCGCCGTTCTGTCATTTCTGCTTCAGCTCGGTCGTAGGGAGTTGCAGAATCTTGCCACGATTTGTGGAGGCCTGACGGCGTCGGAAGCCATTTGCAGGCTCTAGTGTTGCAACGGCCAAAACGCGTTCGTTCTCCCCGACAAATCCTATCTCAGAGGCCTCAAACCGTATCTTTAACAGTGGATCATTCGCAATCAGGGTTCGTGCCGGCTGTCGGCGAATTCGCGACACTGCGCGGTTAATCACCTGTGCGAATTCGGCAGCACTATCCGCTGATCGCCCCTGTGCAAGCCTAAGCTTGGTTTTCTCAGAGGAGAACCAAGTGGGATCGCGATATGGCTCCTCCGGTGGTTCTTGGCGCAGAACTTCGCACAGGTATGCATGCACCAAGGCGTGCGTCCGACCACCTGTCGCACCGTACCCCCTGCACAACCGGTATGTTCCAAACGAGATCTCTTCTATGCGCCCGTGGACACCGGCTTCTTCGTAAGCTTCCATGGCGGCCGATTGCGCTAGCGTGACGCCAGACTCGGCACCGCCCTTTGGAAAAGTCCAGCGGCCCCGACGTGTGCGAACCAACAAGAACTCGACGCCAGTGCTGAGAATCCGAAAGCACACTGCGGCAACGAGCTGGCGTGGGTCGGGCATGTCCGGATACTTCTTGGTTTTACGCATTCGCGCAAACCGTCCTGCACTAGGTTGCAGCAACACCGCACAAAACAACAGAGCACAGTTTGGTTCTAACCTTCTCGGGTGCACGCGGTTGCGCACGTTGCGGATCGTGTTGGCGCGAGCAATGTATCTCTCTACATACTTGCGAGCCTTCAATTTGCAGCAGAGCATCTTCAATAACCAAAAAGGAAGCGCTGTTTGGAAACCCAATATTGTCTCCGCTGCAATCGAGAACTTGAGCCCGGCGGCAAGTCAGTCGCGGTATACATGTTCGCGCAGACAGTTGGCGTGCGGCCGCGGCAGAAATCTTCGGCGAAGCGCATTTCTTTTTGTCCGCAATGCGCCGTCTCTCTTGCCATGGGCCCGCCACCTGAGGGTGCGCTAAACTTGGCCGCCTGGGGCATGATTCGCGAGGTGGCAAGTGCGGATCCGGCCCTGAATGAGGCAGCGTGGGAAGAGCTTAGCGGAGTGGAGCGCTTGGTTGCCTTAGATCCTTCAGAACGATCCTTACGTCGTGTCGCGGGTGGATACATAGAGTTCTAGGTTCGCTAGCTCGCCCCGCCCTCCCTGGTTAAAGGAGTGTTAAGCTTCCAACAATGGCAATTCCGGCGTTAGAATCCACGAAAATCGGCCTTGGTTATTGGATGCAGCAGGCCCTGAACCACGTAGAATGGGCCGCGTCGACCTTTAGTCCCGAAGCGGTTCACGATCTGCGAACCGCACTTCGCCGCTGCCGTTCCATCGCTGACGGCGTCACCGCCTTCGACGCGGATTCTCGCTGGAAGAAAATGAAGAAGGCTGGCAAGCAGGTTTTTCAAAGCCTCGGCGAGTTGCGGGACACGCATGTTTTGCTCGATTGGATTGAAAAGCTTGCGCCCGAATGCGATTCGACCTCAAAAACTCTCCAAACCTTTTTGCAGCGTAAGGGAGAGGATCTGAAAGCAAGGGCTCTCGTCGTTTTGCGCGAGTTCGATCGAGATCGATGGAACACGTGGTCTGCGGAACTACCAGCACGGATCGCGCAGCTTCCCGCAGACAGTCCGCTCCTCGGCCACCTCGCTCTCGAGCGCTGGTTCGAAGCGCGCGAGCTCCATCATCGGGCTTTGCGGAATCGAACAAACGTGGCCTTGCATGACTTACGTATCGGCATCAAGCGATTTCGTTACACAATTGAGAACTTCCTTCCGGCTCTGCATGAGTTCTGGGGAGCGGATCTGAAGGAAGTGCAAGACGCTCTGGGCGACGTACATGATCTCGACGTTTTGTGGACCACCGCGACAGCCCTAAACGCTTTTTCGGATGCGTCTTCGCGAGAGGCTTGGCGTCGTGGCATTTACTCGGTTCGCATGGAACGGCTCGATCTGTATCGCAACCTCATGATTGGCAGGAGTTCCTTGTGGAAGACCTGGCGCGCTGCTCTGCCCAAAGCTGAGCAGCTGCACAATCTAGGGCTCTTGCGCTTGGAGCGTTGGGCCGGCTCTTTAGACCCTGACGTTCGGCATTCCCGACACGTGGTGCATCTGGCGCTGCAGCTTTTTGATGGCATATCTGCACCATCCTTCATCCAGCATCGCGAGAAGTACCGCAGCCTCTTGAAAGCGGCAGCCTTGATGCACGACGTTGGCCTCGCGAAGTGCAACAAGGGCCATCACAAAGAATCGGCGCGGGTAATCCGCAACCTGCGGGTGCCGCTGGGATGGTCTTCTGACGAGATTGAACAAGCGGCGCTCGTGGTCCGATATCATCGTGGCGCGCTTCCTTGCGAAACTCATAAGAGATTTTCGAAGCTGTCGCAGCGAAAACGCGAAACCGTCAAGTTCTTAGGCGGTCTGTTAAGACTGGCGTGCGCCTGCGACGCGGAGCACAATGCGCAGATCAGAAACCTTGAGGTCAATACCACGCTTCCCGTGTTGAACATCCGGGCACAAGGCTACGGGTCCGAGGGCCCAATCGCGCAACGTCTCGCTTCCGCACGGTGCCTCCTAGAACTTGCCTTCGAACGACCGGTGTTCATCGCACCCGAATCGGGCGCGTTAAAGATAATCTAATCATCCAGCTTCCGAAGGCGCCCAAACAAGTCGCTTCGTGTGGAATCCTAACTAACACTCTTTGCTGCACTTGCTAACAAATTCGATAGCAAGCTGCAGCGTTCCCTTTCCCCTCTCTGACCGCAGAAATTCCCCGACCATTCGATGACGCCCTTCCTTCCCAATCCGAAATGTGCGAGCAGATCGTATTAAAGAGTGAAAGCCGGCCGAAAAAGCCCCGCCGCCATGCCCTTCCCAGGTATGCAGCGGGGCAGTCTTGTTCGGCGTGTCGTTTGGGTCTAGTGAAGTTGCTGTGGAACGAATTCGGATCCGTTCAGGTCGGCATTAGTAAACCCAAATACGAAAAACTGATTTGGATTGGGAATCATGTTTCCGGTGCCGTCGTCCACTTCCGCCAGGAAGTCGTTATCGTTTGCAACCCACAGTGTGTGAATGACTGTGCCGTTCAATATGACATCGGATCCGAAAGCGAGCCCTTCGATTTTGGCAGGAATGTTGGAGGCTGAAATGTTATTGGCGGTCAACACATTCACGATGTCAAGAAACAACGTCTTGCTCACTGCATTCGCAGCTGCGGTTAGGCCGTCCATACCCGCTATGTCAACAGCCCCGTCCAGATCGATCTTGAAAAGTTGTTTGATTTTGGCCTTGTTCCCGGCTCCTCGCCCCTTGCCATCACGTTCATCGACCAGGAATTCGTGATTGTTAATCGCCGTAATCTCGCTCACGCCGCTACCTGTCGTCAGCAAGTAGCCATATTCGTGAGTAGTTTTCCCGGTATTGATGTCGATGGTTACGATCCGGAGCAAGTTTGCCGCGGCACCGCCTTCAGCAGCGTCCTGAATCAGCGAATTTTGAACTATTCCCACTAGCGTCTTGCCGTCAGGGGTTATCGCCAAACCTTCCATGCCCTTGTTGGCGACGCGGCCAATGGTATTTCCCGCAATCTCAGCGGCGCCCATGGGGCTCAAGTTCGTAACAAAGAAATCCTCGGGTAAGTGAAAGCTACGCACACGCTGTCCGTTGGCACGAAGAAACACGTTCACATACGGCCCATATTCATCGGATGTGTAAACAAACTGGCCGTCGTTCGAAAGGCGGACGCCTTCGGAATCAAGCCTGGCGTCTTTAGAATAGCCCGAGTTCTGATTAGCATCGAAATTGTCCGATCGCCCTGTAAAGTAATTGCGAGAAAGGCCATTTTGCAGTGGGACACCCGAGCCAATGGCATTGCCGAGGTTGTCGATCTCGCCTCCGACTCCATAGACCAATGGCGACGAGCTGTAGAACAACGTTGTGGTTTCGAGCGTGGGAGTTAACGTGAACGGCAACGGTCCAGGGGAAGGTTCCAGTTGCATCGTGATGGTATGAAAACGCTCGATGTAAGAAGTTGTGTCATCAATTGAGGATGCCCAGGCAACCGCATTGGGACCACGATCGGGAACGGCAAGGAAAGTGTTGCCACCCGCCCAGCAGATGCCCGATCCGAAGCCGCCTAGCAGATTGGCAGGGGCTCCATTCTCGATCGTATTGGTCAAGCCTGAAAGATCTGCCCAAGGGCCAGCGCTCGAACTGTTAAGAGAACCAACGGCAATCAAGTTAACTTGCGCGCTGCTTAGGTGCGCCAACACGAAAATCGATAACACCAGCACGACTTGTTTCACGATCTGTCCTCCAGGGTGAGCTGATTGCAAAGCCCATCAATGATCGAGGAGAGGGTGTTAACAGGAGGTGAACGAGGGTTAAAGATCTGAGAAATTGCAGAATTTGTGTCGCCCCGGCTTGCTGAGTAAGTGCCAGATCAACGACAACCCACAGTTTGGAGGTCGAGCCGGGAGAAAAGCTACTAGGAATAAGTACGCGTCAATTAATGACTCTCAGCTTGCCCTTCTGCAAGCGGGATAGCGTTCCGCTAATGTTTCCCTTGCGGGTTCTTCCTTGCCATCTGAGAACGCTTCTATTTTCCGCACGGCTTCGAGCACAATCAGAACCAGGGCTGTGATCGAGGAGTAGCAAGGTCACTGGTGTCAGTGAAGAGTGCAGCTCCCATCCCGACCAGCGTGTTGGTTCGGAGTCCGGCGGAATGTCCGCTGTGTTCCCGGTCCCACCTGATGATTCCACCAAAATCAATGCATCCACCCGGGTTTAGCTTTACCGTAGACGACCCGAGCCTTGCTGCCATCGAAATAGCGGAGAATTGCCAATGGGTCTCGACGCCGAGCAGGTCCATAAGCCGGTCCGAAAGATTCGCAAGCTATTGAAAAAAATACCTAAAGACCCAACTCCGGAGCAGGTACATCAGCTTCGGACCAACTCACGCCAGCTGCAGGCGACGCTCGCTTCACTTTCGCTGGATTTGAGTCGTCGCGAAACTCGGTTGCTGAAAGACGTAAATGCCCTCCGCAAGAAGGCCGGCAAGGTGCGCGACATGGATGTCCTCATCGGCTCGGTCCCAGAGGTTATCGAGACCGAGCAGGAATGCAGGATCACGTTACTCGAACGGCTGGGCGATTTACGAAGAAAGCAGGCGAGGAGGCTGCACGCTATGGTGCGCAGCAGCGGCGGGAGGGCCCGGTCCGGTCTTAAGCGAATTGAGCATCACTTAGAAGCCGTATTGTGCGAACGGAAACAGAAAGACTGTGATCCTGTGATTGCGCGTTCAAACGCCACGGCCTCGGCTTTGACCCTGGAATCCGAGCTAGCCCGTCCAAAACATTTGGGCAAGCAAAACTTGCATTCATACCGCCTCAAGGTGAAGGAACTGCAAAATGTTCTTCGCCTAAGCGAGCATTCGCGCCGGCAGGAATTTCTTGACGCTCTAAACGCGGTCAAGGACAGCATTGGGGAATGGCACGATTGGGAGGAACTCTTTGCTATTGCTCAAAAGGTGCTGGATCACGGCTCAAAGTGTGAATTACTCAGGACGATAAAGACCAACAAGACTCGCGAATTTGAGACGGCTCTCACGAAGGCGCGCGGAATGCGCAGAAAGTATCTCGGACTGCGACCGGGGAAAGCCAATGGCGGGTTCGATAACCTATCCGCATCTGTTTGGAAAGCCACCGCAGCAATCGCTACGTGATCCGGAGATTAGTGGAGATAAAGCTGAAAGCCGAATCGCGGAGATCCGACGATCATGGAATCTCGCACGGTCGGCCGCCGCAAGTTCAGATCGACAATTTTGGTGTTCTAAACATCCAGCCCGGATTTAATCAACTGCGGGTCCGGCCTGGAAGCCAGCAGTCGTTCGTTGATCTGATACGGAAATTCAGGAGCAAAACAAATGAAAGCTAAACTTCTTCTTGATGAAAAAGGTTTGAGAACGTATGCGATCGTGTTCGACAAAGGCGATAATGTTCGAGAAGGCCTGCTTGAATTTGCCAACACGAATCGCTTTGCTGATGCGCACCTAAGCGGCATTGGGGCATTCAGTGAAGTCCTGCTGGGCTTCTTTGATCCCCAAAAGAAGGAATACCAGAAAATACCCATCCACGAGCAAGTAGAAGTCCTGTCATTCGCAGGGAATATTGTTCAGAAAGACGGCAAACCGAGGCTTCATGCGCATGTAGTCGTAGGTAAAGCCGACGGTACCGCTCACGGTGGCCACTTTCTCGGCGGCAAAGTCTGGCCGACCTTGGAGATCATGCTGACAGAGTTGCCGGTACATTTGCGTCGTCGGAAGGACGCCGAAACCGGTTTGTCTCTGATCGAGTTAGCGGCCTAGGGTGTTAGTTAACTCCGGGTTCGAACCGGATGTTCTCAATCGCAATTACCTGAACAGAAAGTGGGCCAGCCTCTGTTCCTGCCCGTAATAGATAATTGCAACAGCCGTCAGATCGTAAACCGCATGGGCGATCATGACAACGAAGATCCTGCCTGTGATTGCAAAAGTTGTCCCGAAGGCCAGCCCCGTGATGGCTGCCTGTTCAACCCCCGTAAGTCCTTGATCGGGGTAGTGCGCTAATGCGAACAGCGCCGAAGTCACGAGCACAAGGAGAACTTTGACAGCAGGACTTGATCCGAGTAATTTGCTGCCCCGTTCAAACGCGTAACCACGGAAAAATGTCTCTTCGCCAAATCCCCCATTGACCGTCACCACCAACGCCATACCAGCCACAGCGGCCTTATTCCCAACGAGAAACTGATATGTCCTATTGATGGGGTCAGCACCAATTAGGGGCATGATGACAGCTTTGGTGAACAGTTTGAGTATCACCCCAAAGATGATTCCGCCGGCTATTGTTCGCAGCCAACTCTTTGGGCGCGCATACCCAATGTCAGACCACGGGGTTCGCGACCACCATACCCAAAGCAATGGCACAATGTCTCGAAGGAACGGCAGGAAACTGGCAGTGGCCACGAGCACCATCGATAAGAGACCTACCGGCCCAAAGCCGCGCGATTGGATGGCAAGGTCAGGTGGCGCCTTGAGAGTGCTTGCTCCATTTTCCATGTATTGCCCTTCCACAAAAACGAACAACCGAAACTGGTGCGTGCCCATCCAACTGGAAATGTCTCAGTTTCTTGCTCATGATCCCGCGCAGTTTACACCCGGCAAGGTAGTTGTTGATAAATCTCAATGGTAGACACCGCGCTGTCAAACCAGCATCCAAGACTCACTATGACTAGGTTCTTGGGAGTGTTCCTGGTTGGAGGGCTCCTGGTTGGTTCAGTTTGGGCAAGCGACGATTCTGGACAAGCGACGGCGCGAGATCTCGAAACTGCAGAATTCCTAACTACTCAAGTCGATGCCGGCGGCCAAGAGCAGGGGCATGGCCCGCTAGTCTTAGACCGCCGTGACCGGGTCTTCTACCCCGGTGATACTGAGCGACCAAAGCCTCTTCTCAAGAAACTGTTCCTGAACATCTTGTTCGACCAGCAGGAAATTTTCACTAGCCCGTTTCACGCCAACCGCGAGAATGCCCTTGACTGGCTATTGCCGACCGCCGCAACAGGCGGTTTGATCGCTGCCGATACCCACATTGCTGATGCATTTGAGAACAGTCGCGGACAAGTTCGCTGGGGCGTCCGGATCTCCAACGTCGGTGCGGCCTATACTCTGGTTCCAATTGTAGCCGGGTCCTACATCTATGGAGCTTGGAGAGATAATGCGAAGGCTCGAGAGATTGGCGTTCTCGGAACGGAGTCACTTCTGGACAGCCTCATTGTGGCTGGCGTTCTAAAGGAAGTGTTTCGTCGTAATCGCCCCGACGAAAAAAACCCAGGTGACTTTTGGGGAGGGGGAACCTCGTTTCCCTCGGGGCATTCAATTCAAGTGTGGTCCATAGCCTCATTACTGGCGCACGAGTATCATCACAAGAAGATAGTTGGTATCACTGCTTACACCCTAGCCGCAATCGTAAGTGCTTCACGAGTCGCTGCGCAGAGACACTTCGCCTCCGACGTATTCGCTGGTGGCGCGATGGGGTGGTATATCGGGCGGTACGTTTATCAGACGCACATGAGTCATCTTTCTCACAGGCACACGGCCCTACTGCCGATGATCGTGCCCCAAGCCGACCCATTCACTCATCACTACGGCCTGGCGCTCGTTTTCGAGCCAAACTTTTAGGAATTTTTGGCCAATGCCCGTTGTGCATCCACCTCTCAACCGTTTGCGACAAAGCCCCCAGATCCTTTGAATTTTCTCTCCGTCAATGCTTCGCGATCACGGTTCCCGCTAAAGGGCACACCCCCTGCGAAATGTGAATACGGATTTTGCTGTATGGGCAACTCAGGTGCATTTTCGATAACCTCATTCGAGCGTGGGCTGGAGCTTTTGGGGATCATATTGAAGGATTGGCAGCCAGAATCCTCCGCCAGGTGAATAAATCGCAGCCTGGACATCGACCATTGCTCTGGCGAGCCCTAGAAGGCCCCTCTCGCCGTTGAACAAGCTCTTAGGATGAGCGGTACGATATCGAAATTTGCCAGTGCGGGAAGCGCGAATCAAACCTATTGTCATGATCATGTCTTCCCTCAGGCGGCAAAGCTAGGATCAGCATACCTCCTGGAGGCGTTGCTAAGTGTCTGACGAAATATCATTTCGCCACGGGGATCACATCTGTCTTTTCTACAACGACATTAACGAACAGACGATCTTGACCGTTCCCTTCGTTAAAGTTGGCCTGCTAAGGGGAGAGCGTTGCCTTTGTGTGCTGACCACGGCCCAAAGCGATCGTCTTTGCTCGTTGCTTAGGGCTAGCGGCATCGACCCTCAGAAGGAAGTGTCCCGCGGCGCTCTTCAATTTGCTACCCCCGAAGAAGCATACCTAGCCGCCGGCAAATTTCAGCAGGATGCAATGGTCAAACTCCTCAATGATGGTATGCAAGAAGCCCTCCGATTGGGGTTCACTGGATTTCGCGGGACTGGAGACCTAAGTTGGGCAGCACGGGACACCGGAGTATGCGCTCAACTGCCAGAATACGAAAGCATGCTTGACAGGTATTACCCGGGGACGAGATCTCTTGGAATATGCATGTACGATATGCGGGTTTTCAGCCCTGGACAAATTGATCGTCTGCTCAAAGCGCACCGAATCGCAATCCTGCACCCCGAACACTCCAAACGCGCCATTCGCATCCGCCGCGATGGAGTCTTTGGGGATGTCATTTTCGACCGCGTACGGCCCTCTTCCGTTTTCCACTTCGTGATTCAAAAAGACAATTCGGAAGAAGTGCTAATGTCAGGTCAAGACGATTCACTCACCGGCGCCATGAATGCCGTGGAAGCCGCTATCGCCGCTCTGCCAAGCGCGTGAGTTCCAACCGCTCACGCACCGCCACTAAGATTTTTTGCAGTTGAGCGAGGTCGCTGGCCTTACTCCCGAACTACTGGAACAATGCAAGGGGGTGCCTACGACGGTTCTCCGGATTGTTCGCGCTGATCTCCAAGTTGCTCGTGACGCTACGAAGAAGAGGGTCCCTGCTCTAGCTGGAAGCGTTTCTTGTTGGGTTTTGGTATTCAATTGAGCAGCTGAAGGGGTACACAGCCTGAAGATGGTCCTGAAAACGCCGCTGGTCTTCGGTTTTCAAACCGACGAATTCGATTCCCATGCCAACCCTTGGATCGCAGGTGCGCACCAGGGCGCGCGTCGTGACCCTTTCCGACCCAATCCAAAACTCCGCGCCCAGACTGGTTCCAATGGGGAAAGGCGACAGCATCTCGACATAACAACCGCTGCCACTGACGTCGGTTGCGGTGACGCGAACCACGGTGCGCTCGTCTTGGAGAGTAATGGGAAACGCAATCTTATGCCGGGCCCACCTCCTGCGGCCCCGCGCCAGGTTGGGTGAAACCCGATCATTCTTAAGGAGAAAAGTGGTCCATGGGCATTCCAGTCTGCTCAGCAGTTGCACACCCACCTGAATCTTCTGAATCGATCGAGTATCTTTTGCCCACACCACCTTGCATCGCGTCTTCTTCTCGCCGGCCTGTACCCCGATGACGTCACCGATCTTGAGGTCATGCTCAATCTGGCAGAGCCGGGCACCCGAAGCACTTATGTTCTGGACGCGAGCATGCTGGGAAAAGCCACGCCCATCGGCGGCCATACCCCACACACGGATGTCTAGATCGACCGGTACGCGCTCTTCAGGTTTAGCCGCTATCACAATCTTGACTCCATCCGATGGCTCAATTTTTCGCGACAGAGGGATTTAGTCACGAATCTCTTCCAATGCTGTCGTGAACCCCATTTCCCCGAGACGACCTTGAACGTGCAGTGCGGCACTACGTGGGAAGCGATAAGCAGTGCAGGCATCCGTCGTAAGCCAATACTGGGTTGATGGGATACAACGCTTGCCCGTTGCGCTCACCAGTAGTCCCGAAGCGCTGTGTCCGTCTTTGATTCGAACTCGGTAGAACGCGGGCCCTGGCAAACCGTTCAAACCTGGCATGGCTGTTTTGCCTCTTGCCTTGCGGCTTGGATTTTTCGAGTGGCGGGGCGACGAATAAATGCCTTTCTTCGCTACTTTCGAGGTTACCAGCGATAAGTACTTATCCCAAGGTTACGAGCGTACAGGCTCTTCCATATGCAAAACACCTATTGGGAAGCCGGAAGTTGGAACTGGGCCCCCATATGCCCATCGGATTTGCAATTCATCGGGAATCCGCGCCCGCCTAGCCGGAAGCCTAGATGAAATCGAACCGATGTGGTCATCGAGAGCTGCTGTCACTTGCTTCCTGGCCGATGTGTGCGGCCGCGAGGATTGTCAGGGACTGAGTGGGTTGTCCAGGGCGTAACTTTCGCCAAACCTCATCTCAATCTGCGGCGTGTGCTTGAACATCGCGGCTTAACGATTGCCGGGATATGGGGGATCGGGAAGGCCTACCACCTTTTTCGAATGCGGATCTGAGAATGATATCGTTCCTTTCCGGTTCTTTGCGTTACCTTCGTCAGGTTCGGGTACCCCCGTTAGCTTGCCTCCCGCGAGATCGATTGCTGCAATAGCAAGAATTGTAATTGCGGGGAGCTTAACGTGAGTTCACACACACTGATCTACCTGGGAGTGCTGGTTGGCGTATTTCTGCTCCTGAAGGTAGCGCCGAGACTTCTAATTCGGCACATATTCCGCGCCATGTTTGGGGCAATCGGGAAGGACGCATTGGCGAAGGTGCCCGATCAGATTCGACTCTTACCAGCGACGGCCCCGCAATGGAAGGATTTTGCCGCCATACAACAACAGGCAACACCACTGGTACGAGCGGGCTTTCTCGATCAGGGTACGTACAGCGTGGATAAGATGCCTGGCGTGCTCGTGCGCATTTTGTTTCAGCCCTCCACCTACGTAACCGGTCATATCACGGAACATCCTCAGGCGGGCAATTGGATTGAACTTGCCACTCGCTACACGGATGGCGGGAGCGACTTTCTGACGACCCTGCCTGACCAGGGAATTGAGGCGCCGCCGTTTGTGCGAACTGCACGGGCCCCGAAGGGGACGCCAACCGACAGCCTTTATCGTCAGCATCTCGGTCAGCGAAGGTCGAGCGCGATCAAGCCGGTAAACCAGAACGATGTAGCCCACGAATTCGAAGATGCCTATATGCGTTACATGGTCTGGAAGAACGACAAGGGCCTTTCGCCGGAAGAGGTCGCAAGAATCGCCCAGAAATGGGCCCATGCAAAACAACAGGCGGCTGGGCGATCCTGAGTCGGCAAATACATTTCGAATTTACAATTCGCTCGACCTCGGTTGTGGTTGGCGGGAAATCTCCATCCTCATCGAAACGGAAAAGGCAGTTTACAAATTCACGACTCACAAATGACAAATTCCTGATTTCCAGCAGACATTTGGTCGCTCAGCTTCCGCTAACTTCCGATTAGCACGAGATCTTCATATACTCCATTCCTTCTTGAGAATCAGAGTGTAGACCGCCACCTCCAGAGTGCAGCCAAGTATTGCTGGAGGCGAGAAGAGGATTATCGCGAACGCCACTTGCGATGCACGTCTCGTGCAGGTGCCCCAAATCAAACACAAGGAGACAAGCGTAATGGCTACCGCACAGATTCCTACTCTCGACATGAACAAACTCAATGCTTTTATCGGGCAATTTGTGACGGATCTCGGAGCCGCGGTTCATGCCGGGATGGTCGTCATTGGAGAAAAGTTGGGATTGTATAAGGCACTGGCTGAGAGCCCAATGAGTTCTGCACAGCTTGCCGCGAAGACGCAGACCGACGAGCGCTATTTGCGCGAATGGTTGGCTTCACAAGCGGCGGGAGGTTATATCACCTACGATGAAAAAGTAGCCAAGTTTTTCCTGACTGAAGAACAAGCGTTTGCGCTGGCGCAAGAAGACAGTCCCGCATACCTTCCCGGAGCGTTCGAACTGGCCCTGGGTTCTCTCGCCTCGGTTCCACGTATTGTAGACTCGTTCCGCACCGGGGAGGGAATGGGCTGGCATGAACACGTGGACAGCGTGTTTCATGGATGCGAAAAATTCTTCCGCCCCGGCTATGCCGCCAACCTCGTAAGTTCCTGGATTCCCGCGTTACAAGATGTCGAAGATAAACTCCGGTGGGGAGCACGGGTTGCAGACGTTGGCTGTGGAAAAGGGTCTTCGACCTTATTGCTGGCGAAAGCGTTCCCGAAGTCTCAATTTTTTGGTTTCGACTATCACTATAGATCTATTGCAGCGGCACGCGAGGCGGCCATGAGCGATGGGATCGCCGACCGCGTCAAGTTCGGTGTGTCGAAGGCTAAAGATTTTCCTGGCCAGGGCTACGATCTCGTGACCTTCTTTGACTGCTTACATGACATGGGCGATCCCAAAGGGGCTGCTGAACATGTCCGCCAGTCGCTGGCTAAGGACGGCACATGGATGATCGTCGAACCGTTTGCCAACGATGAGTTGAAGGACAATCTCAATCCAGTGGGTCGGGTCTATTACTCCTTTTCGACCCTACTGTGCACGCCTTGCTCGCGATCCCAAGAAGTGGGACTATGCCTAGGCGCTCAGGCAGGCGAGAAACGAATTCGTGCGGTGGTGACCTCGGCAGGTTTCAGCCGGTTTCGCCGGGCTACGGAAACCCCGTTCAATATAGTTTACGAAGCTCGGCCATAAGAGGTACGAGGGAGATTGGCCAAGCCAAAGCTCCCGCATTACATGCCAAAAAATAGTCGCGGTTCGACCGTTGGATAATTCCAATATCTCTCATGATATCTGAAAGAAACCGCCGTCCAAGCTGCAATAGGCGTGGGCGGCGGGTTCGTGTAGGGCAGCTTGGAACAACTACGATGCCGCAATCTGCGGGAGCACCTGAGGGTCAATTGTGATAAATCACAACATCACTTATTGAGTCCGATGGCCGTGGTGGGTTTTCGAAAAATCCTTCCCCACTGTGCGGCCGCCTGGGCAATATCCTTTCACTCTTCTTTGTGGTACTGTACTTCCGCTGCCGAAGATGCGCCTTTCGGCAGGGGCTAAAACTTCGCGGGGGGATCCATGGCAACTGCAGCCGTCCAGGTTCGTCGAGGTGTGTTTCATTTCCGAATTAAATATGTCGTCTTTACCGTCGTCGGGCTGATGATCGCGTATGTCATCCACCACAACGAGAGCTTCCTTTGGCACCCTCACGCTCCAGTTTGGCAGCATTATGAAGGCTTCAAGTGGTATCTGTTGCCGCATGGACTGGCCGGTGCGTGCGCTATTTTGCTCGGTCCGATGCAGTTCTCTGACCGCCTCCGCCAGCGCTTCACCAAACTCCATCGTGTTCTGGGTAGGTTTTATGTCGTGGGCGCGCTGATTGTTTCGCCGCTGGGCGTGTATCTTCAATACTTCGACGAACGCATTGGCGGCACGCGCTCGTTCACGCTAGCAGCCGTAGCTGATGCCGCGCTGTTAATGATCACGACCGGCGTAGCATTTGTCTTCATCCGCCAGAGAAAGATTCAGCAACACCGTCAGTGGATGACGCGGAGCTTTGCAGTTGCCATCGTCTTTCTTGAGGTTCGGGTCATTACCGGGCTTAGCGGATGGGACAACAATCCAGTCGCCATTGAAACCACCGTATGGATGTGTGTAGCCTTTGCGCTTCTGGTTGGAGATATTGCTTTACAGGTTCAGGAATACCTGCGCACGCGGCCAGGCGTCAGGGTACAAGCAGCCGCGCGCTGAGCAAACAGCGTCTTGGTAAATCTCAAGAGTTGACTTCCGAATAACCGATCAGACCTCAAAGCTGGTGGCATACTTGCGCATAGAATCTTTGGTTGAAGGGTTGAAAGAGGAACTCGCATGTATGCTGCTGTTCTGCACACCATTGGAACAGTCCCTCGATACGAAGAATTCCCCGAGCCAGTCATTGAGAACACAAACGGTGAAGCGATCGTCTATGTTCACGCCGCATCGCTTAAGCCGATTGACAAGCAACTGGCCAGTGGATCGCATTACGCAAGTCCGCGCAAGCTCCCCTGCGTCTGTGGCTCGGATGGGGTCGGGCATCTTGATGACGGGCAACGGGTCTTCTTCGGTGGGCCTCGACCGCCCCACGGTGCCATGGCGCAGCGTACGGTTGTGCCACGCGCGTTCACTTTCCCAGTTCCGGAGAACCTGGACGACGAAACTGCCGCGGCTATGCCCAACCCTGGCATCTCGGCTTGGCTTTCCCTGACCTACCGAGCAAAGGTGGTACCGGGTGAAAACGTTCTCATTCTTGGGGCGACGGGCGTAACTGGCAACCTCGCGGTAAAGATCGCGAAGCTTCTTGGGGCTGCTCGGGTCGTTGCGGCGGGTCGCAATCCACAAGCCCTGGACCGACTTCATAATCTGGGCGCCGACGCGACCATTTCCTTGGCTCTGCCCACGGCTGAACTGAGCGAGGCCTTTGCGCGGGAAGCTGGTCAATCTGGATTCCAAGTCGTGATCGATTACGTGTGGGGCCAACCAGCAGAGGCGTTTCTGACGGCTATAACCCGAAGAGAATTTGTGACTGTCCAATCCGAAACCCGCTTTGTTCAGGTTGGGGAGAGCGCTGCGCCGAGCATCTCGCTTCCAGCCGCCGTCTTGCGCAGTACTGCCCTGACAATTCTGGGTACTGCAGGGATTCCATCTCGCGACGTTCTGGTCGAAGCCTTCCAGCAAGTGATGGCATACGCCGCAAAAGGGGACCTTCAGATAGACACGGAAAAGGTTCCGCTTGCACAAATTGAGAAGGCTTGGCAGCGCGACCAACCGGGGCGCCGTTTGGTGGTCACGACCTAACAGGCAGCCTCATGCAGCAGTCGCCGGATTCGTGATGATCCGTAGCTTAGCGTCCATAAGTGCGGATGATTTTAGTTCAATCTACGTCGTTTGCTAATGCAAAGACCGTGCGTGGGTTGAAGCTGATGCTTTTGTGCAAATGGAAGGCCACGACAACCCTATTCACTTAGCATTGCTCGAAGTGTTTCGGCATCTTGATTCACATTCAAAAGAAATGCAAGACCCGTTGCACTACGATTTTCAGCTGGTTCAGGGCGAAGAACGTACCAGAGCCACAGCAGAGCGCATATGTTAAATCCGACCCCTCGGAAGAATGTCGCTGCAACGAGCCCCGGCCGGCTCAGTAGTTGCATCTCCAGTATGTTTATCGATGTGGTTATACCGAAACCAAGCACAACACCAGCATGCAGGCGTCTCCAGGAAATCCCCACCGTGAAACTAAGCACCAACATGAAAAGGAGTAAGCCTACTTCAAGGAAATCCTGGGCAAACCACAGATTCATGAGTACCCTCCGGACAGCAACTTGCGAACCCATAGGCGTGACAGCCGCCAATACAGTGGAAAAAATGACGAGAACGGCCAAAACATTCTTAGAGATGGGTGCTAGACGAGTTGCCAAGGCCGATTGGGGAGGGGTTAGCTTCCTAAACACTTCATACAAAACTGCAAGCTCCAGAGGAAATGATATGCCGGTCATAAGGATGGCCAACCATGCCCAGAGTATGTCCGAACAGTCCTGAATGATGAATTGCACTAAGAATTGAAGGAAGTAACACCCGTTCAGCCAAAAAAATATGGGAAATGTTTTCAGACGCTTGTTCAAGAAACCAACGAGCACCAACACGCCACAAAGAAACCCGCCAGAGAACCACAGGCATTGATTGAGGAGGAGCATCCGTCGATCTGAATTGTAAAGCCAGACGTTGCTCCAGGTGCGACCCATAAGGCGCTTGTCCTTGAATCGGCCAGAATTGGGCTGAAGAACGAATCGGCCTTGAGATTAGAGTGTCGCGGAAGAGCTGAAAGGAGCGCATCGAGGGTTGCAAAAGGCCTTGCCTATCGCCGCAGCGGGAGCCAATCGACTGCCGCAGTCAGGCGATCTCATGAGCTTGCGCTTTCCAGTGGCCTGTTTTGCGCAAATTGAGCCCCGGGCGAACCTTTCTTTATTATCTTGATCTAGCCAGTGATCAGGTAATTCATCATTCGTTGATCTTCCCTTAACCGCGTTTTCAGCGGTCTCCCGCTAGTCTCATCACCTCAGGGGTGAACTCAAAGGAGGATCCATCCAGTGATACAACGTCGTCTGCTCCCCCTGATTGCGGTTACGGCTTTGTTGTGTGCCACTGCAGCCCAGGCTGAACCCCACAACTCAAATATCAAACACGTTCTCCTCATCAGTGTCGATGGCATGCACGCCATCGATTTCCTGAACTGCGCGCATGGTTTGACAGGCGTCAACAACGGCGAACCGTACTGCCCAACTTTCGCCGCGCTCGGGCGCACCGGCATTCACTACGTCGCCGCGAGCGCTTCGAAACCGTCGGACTCCTTTCCGGGTCTGATGACCATCGTCTCGGGTGCAACACCGCGCTCTCTGGGCGTCTATTACGATGTGGCGTATGATCGCTCGATCGATGGCCCTGCGATCACGACGGGCAACGGCAATGCTGCAGGCCCGTGCAAACCATATGCGGCCCCAACCGGCTACACAACCGAGTATGAAGAAGGCCTCGACATCGACCAAACACAACTTAATGGGGGCGCGCCCAACGCCAGCTTGACCGATGGAGGTGTCGCTTCCCTTGACCCCAAAAAGATGGATCGCGATCCAGCGAAGGGATGTGCACCCGTATACCCGTGGCAGTTTGTTCGCACAAACACCATTTACGGTGTAATCCACAATGCCGGTGGCTACACTGCATGGTCCGACAAGCATCCCGCCTACTCTTCCGTTGCAGGCCGCGATGGCGTCGGCATACTCGACGATTACTTCTCGCCCGAGATCAACTCAACGGTCATCGGACTTCCGGGACTGTCCACTCCGCTCGGCATGGACTGCTCAAGCATTCCCGACCCATCGCAGACCGGAGCTTGGACCGATAGCTTCCAGAACATTCAGTGCTATGACACGCTGAAAGTGAACGCCATCCTGAACGAAATCGCCGGCAAGAATCACAATGGCGGGCCCGGCAAAGTTCCGATGATATTCGGGATGAATTTTCAGGCGGTTAGCGTCGGACAGAAGCTGATCGAGAAGAACGTCGGCTCCGGCGGGTACCTCGATGCCGCGGCGACACCGAGCGATTTGCTGCTTGGAGAATTGCAATTTGTCGACGCTTCGCTGGCCGAGATGGTGCAGGCACTCAAGAATCAAGGACTTTGGGAGTCAACGATCGTGATCGTTACCGCCAAACACGGGCAATCTCCTATTGATCCCAACCGCTTCTTCCCGATTCCCGGACATAGTGGGACCAACGGGCAATCGCCCGCAACCTTGATTGCCAATCTCTTGCCGATGTCTGAATCGCCTGCGAATCCCAACGGCATAGGGCCAACGGAGGATGACATCTCGTTGCTCTGGCTTGCGGACTCGTCAAACACGTTGTCGGCCGTCGCAACACTTGAAGCCAATGCTGCTCAGGCTGGAATCGGACAAATCTACTACGGTCAGAGTGTCGCTTTGAACTACAACCGGCCGGGCTTGGGCGATGGACGTGATCCGCGCACGCCCGACATCATCGTGACACCCAATGTTGGCGTGATCTATACCGGCAGTTCGAAGAAACAGGAAGAGCACGGCGGCTTCGCGCACGATGATGTCAATGTGGTTCTTGTGGTTTCTGGCGCTGGCATGAAGCCTGGTACTGTCTACAGTGAAGTTGGAACGAATCAAATCGCACCGACTATCCTGCGAGCGCTGGGCCTCGACCCCAACCAACTCGATGGCGTCCGTCTAGAAGGGACGCAGGAATTGCCGGCGTTGCCCTTCTAAGAATGTTCTCCTTTGATTGCGCCGAGTGGGGGCCGCAGCGGCCCCCTTTTGTGCTCGTGGAAGGTGGGCGTTTGCGCTCGTTCAGCTAGGGTCTGCGCCTTGACCCGCAGGCTGCGACTTCAGTCGTCCGGTTGACGCATCTTTCATCTTGGCCCGCCTTTGATCTAATTATTTCTGGTTCTTGGGATTCTCCTTGCGCTGCATCCGGGGCTCACTTTTGGGGTGTGGCGCTTTCCAGATCTGTTAGCGCCTTTGCGTACCTCGGTGTGCTTTCTCGACTAAAAGATAGCGGGACAATGCGTGATAACGCCGTTAGCGGCAGTTATGCCGCGTGGGTTTGATTAGAACCGCGGAGAGCAATACACTCTGAGCGCATTATGAGATCAATTTTCGACCTGACAAAAGGGTTTTGGTCGGATCGCGAACAAGAAGTAAAGACGCTTACGACATCGGAGTCATTATGGGCTCTCAAGAACGGGTGACAAGAACTCTGCTTTCTTGTGGTGTTGTGGCAGGTCCTTTTTTTCTTCTGATTTTTGCCATTCAAGGATTCGCTCGTTCGGAATTTAAGTTTTCGCATACCGAACCCAGCATGCTGAGCCTTGGGCCTTGGGGTTGGGTTCAGATCGCGAATTTTGTGATCGGCGGTCTACTGATAGTGGCTGCGGCAACCGGGGTGCGGAGAGTGCTTCGTACAAGGAAGGGTCGTTTTTGGGGCTCGTTGTTGCTCGGAGTTTTTGGAGTTTGCCAGATAGGTGTCGGCGCATTTGTTACAGATCCAACACGCACCCCGACGAGCATGACCTTTCACGGCACAATGCACCTGGTCTTTGGAGGCGTAGGCTTCACGGCTCTCATGGCCGCCTGTTTCGTATTTGTGCGCACGTTTGCGTCTTTGAGAAAGACTCCTTGGGCTGTATTCTGCGCGCTCACTGGACTTCTTTTTCTGGCTGCATTCTTCAGTGCAGCGAATGCAAGTCGAAGTACAATGAACATTCAATTTTTTCTTAACCTCATATTCGTTCTGGCATGGGTCTGGGTTTCGTCGGTTTCATACCGACTAATGGAATTGCAGACTGCTGCAGGTCCGTGAGTGAGAACGCCTGATTGTCACCCTGATTACTTGCAAGTTGCAATGTAGCCCTGGCGAGGGCTATTGGCTAGATCAGCGAAGCCAAGAATCAATCCGTTCCGGAGACTGATCGCAGTCACATTTGAACCAACACCAAGTCCCACGGTGCCAGGCGGCATAACATTTTCGAACTTGCCATTCTTGTACAAGAATCCTATCGAGCTCCCATCGGCTAACTCGGCACTTCCAACAATGACGCCGGCGTTGCTGACCCCCCATAGCATTGTGGCAATCGCCTTCGGGTAGGTAAGAGTGGTCCATACCCCGTTGTAATAGACGAAGGCGTGATCCGGAATCTGAGTGAAACCAACGACGACACCCTGATCATTGATCCCCGTGGGGAATGTTCCTGAGTTGATGTCTTTGAAGTGCGCGGGAAAGTCGAGCCTGAAACCGTGGCCGTTTGTCCACCGCTTGTAGCCATGGGCAATGCCTGAGTTGTCGCCGTACCAGCCGACGATACTGCCGAAGTCGTTTATGCGGGAAACTACCACCCCCGGGCCGGTGAAGGTCTTCGCACCGATGGCCACGGCTACTGAAGTGACGCTCGTACCACTTAAGATAATTGGACTGTTATTGCCGTCATAACCTATGCTGATTCCTTTGTCGTTGCGGTCGGATAGTGAACTCGTGCCTTTCGGGAAAGTGAATCCCCCATTTTTCCAACGAATGAACCCTGTTTGGAACGCCCCTCCCACCACCGTGCGGAAATCGTTTATTCCAGATGGGAAGAACACGCTATAGCGTGAAAGCGGTGGTGTGAAGAACACCGTCGGAAAGAACGAATAGCTGCAAGAGGCCTGGGGCACTGTTTGGCAGACCGAAACGCCGGTGAGGATACCCAGTGAAAGGAGCATTTTCCAGCAAGATCGAGATAAACCGTACAGCATGCAATCCTCCCTCGATTTTCAGCTGCACTTGGCGCGGCTGACTTGATTAAACCGAATACCCCATCCCGCATACGTGACACGACTATGCGAGCGCATGAATCTCGCGAGAACTGACAACTCTGACAGATAGAAGAAGCTGGATGGCCCCGGGCGGGAAGCTTGAACCAGGTTCAGGGTTATGTCAACTCAGGGCTACAAACCCAGGGCTACAAAGCTTGTCAGGGCGGCAAAGCTGACCTTTGGGGACTAGATCGCCATAGGACCCACTGCGGCCTGGAAACCGCCAGCGGCGCTGGCTCTGTAACAATTGACAGGTGTCAAAGGTTGTTTTCTTCATTTATCCGTTCAGAGTAGGCCCTTCGCAGGTTTTTTTTGAGTTTCATCCTTTGAACGAGGTCAAGATGGCCGCTGGTGGAGCCTTGCTAGCCGATTGGAAGCAGCACTATCAAACCGCCTTGCTAGAAGCCGACCCGGCGAAACTTTCGAGGCGAATAGCCGACGCCCACGCCGCTATTAAGAGTCGGATCAAAGAGCTAGCCCTTAGTAGCGAAGAGTACTCGGCCATGTTGTCCGCACTGCGATTCTTGCGCATTCTGGAGAACGAAGTTTCGGAACAACGTGAAGCCGTATAACTGTCCCTTAGGTTCTTTCATTGCTTGGACTCGCTCAGCAACTGTTGATAAGCCGTCGAATTGCTCAAGGCGGCCCCACCTCCAGGTACATCTTTTGGGGAATGGACGAACAGGCCAGGTCGGTTCAACATAAGCAGTCAATCCCAGCCACTCCCCAGGGGGACGAGGCAGAGACATGAGATTCCCCCACTTCAAGTCGCGCAAGAGAATCGGATCCCGGAGCATCCAAGACGAAAAAGTCTTCGCCGAAGCGCGTGAACTCGCACAGCGCAGACTCGAAGGGTGCATCGCCGATCTGCAGACTCGTCTTGCCACTATGAACGAGAAGGAAGGTCCGCGTGGGCGGCCGGCCGCTGAGGAAACGATCGCCATTCACGTCCAGGTAAAGAGTGGATCCACGGCAACTCGCTAATCGGCGATAAACTTCATCTCGCTTCGTTGAGACAAAGAAGGCAAATGGAGAGCGCAAAAGGCCCGAGAACGCCTGATTCTGGAGCCTCGCGAGGAAGTGCAACACGTCGGACGCGTGTCATGTTGGGTCGTTAACCGCACCCATGAATAGGATCATATTGCTCTCGTCGTCGCGGATGACGAAGAAAAATGGTCGATCCAAGATCATCCGAAACCTGCGCGACTCGGTCGCGCTTCGCGATAAAAGGGGCATCGCCATCTCTGTTACCGCCGCCGCTTCGGTCCCCTCCTCATTAACTTCCACCACGGATCGATGGATCACCTGACCGATGTAGATGGCTGGAGGAGGAAGTGCCACGCCATTAAACTGCGCCCTCTCAGGATCAAAAGCTTCTGACATGCCCAGGTCCGTGAGAATAGGGGCCAACTTGATGCAGTGCTCGAACTTAAGGCGAGGCATGCCAAGCACGCCTTCTGTTTCACTGAAAGCCCCAATCCAGCGGCCCCACTGCACCGGGGTGAGGGTGCGAAGGAACGCAGAGAGGCCGGACTCCCTCGACGGAAGAAAGATGTACATGCCAACGCGGTTGCCCTGATATGGCAGGCGAAGTGCCTGAAAATTCAACTCCGCGTAATAGCGAAAGAACCCAAATTGCAGCATCAGCGGGACTTTGACAGCGCGATCTCCTGGGGTGATGAATCGTTCTTCGAGGGTGAGAGATTTTTCAAAAGGCGCTCTCCAGAGGCCCTTGAAATAGATGGCATTGAGTGCGACCAGACGATCCCAGGGAGTGAGAGAGTCGATGATTGTGCCAATTTTGCCTCGCGTCTTGTCCGCGACCCAGGCGTTGATGCGGGGAACTGTTGCAGGCCCCTGCAAGGGTAAGGAAACGACCTCGGCGGCATACTTCTCCCGTGCCATGGTCAGGAAGGCGGGAAGCATTCGCAGCTGTTCATCACACCAAAGGGAATTTGCTATGGCAAGTTCGAGGCCGGGACCGGAGATGGCAAGCGCCTCTTTGAGAAACCGTTGACAACCCTCCGGATCTTCCGCGATTTCGAGGACCTTGGCCATGGCCTCGCGGGTTTCCCCAGTGGCTCCTTCCCAGACCGTCATCAGGGACAACATCACGCTGAAGGGCGAGCAGAACACGTTCGAGGTATTGTTTGCGCGAACCAGTTCACGAAAAAGCTTGAAGGCGAAGCGGTCTGGCAGAAATGGTTCTGCCTCAGTGATAGCTCCGAAAGAGCCCGGGGGATGGGAGTGCCGCTTAAAGGGCCAGATCAAGACCAGTCTTCCTTCCGTCGAGGATCGAACCCGCGGGGATTATATCCCGAGCGCCGACAAAAATCAGCAGCGACAGTCGCGTTGGATATCGCCAGCACGACAACGAGTCGCCGAGCAAGCAATCGTCTCAGGCGACTGAAAAAGGGGCGCGACTGCGAAATGGCCTGACCTAGGTCAGCGCACCTGGCCAAGCTCGACGTACAATCGCATTGATCGAGAACCAGCCAGGCCTCGAAAATTGTTAAAGTGTGGGCAGGGTGGAAACGATGATTGCGCGGCATTGGCGGGGCTGGACAACCGTTGAACATGCAGAGGCTTACGAGAACCTTCTTAAAAACCATGTGCTGCCGCAGCTAAGGGCGATCGAGGGTTATAAGGGCGGCTATGTATTGCGCCTCGACGGAACACGGGAAGTCGAGTTCGTCACTGTAAATTTCTTTGATTCGATGGAAGCGGTGACGCGTTTTGCCGGTCCGGACTACCAGGTTCCTGTTTTCGAACCTGAGGCGAAGGAACTTCTGTCCAGATCTGAGCCTATTGCGAACCACTACGAAGTTCGGGCAGCGCAGTAGGCAAGTAGGTAAATCTCATCGCGAGCCTCAAGACTCGAAGGCGATAAAATAAACCGGGATCTACGGATGTTGACCAAAGCCATACTTTTCGAACGGACACTTTGACTATGGAGAGAGCCCAAATAGATGCTCCCTACAGCCTCACGACCGACCAAATCAACTTCTACCGCGATAACGGCTATGTACATCTTCATAATGTCCTGCCACCTGTTTTGTTGGAGGCCTTCCGCCCCCACATCGGCGAAACCGTAGACAAAGTGACGGCCGGGCGTCGCCTTCCGATCGAGGAACGATCTACCTACGATAGAGCCTTCTTGCAGGCCATGAATCTTTGGACCATCAACGACCATATTCGACAGTTTGTGTTCGGGAAACGCCTAGCTCGAATCGCGACTGGGTTGATGGGTTGCGAGGGAGTGCGGATCTATCATGATCAGGCTCTATATAAAGAGCCTGGTGGCGGATTTACTCCGTGGCACGCTGACCAATATTACTGGCCAGTTTCAAATGACAACACGATTACCGCGTGGATTCCGCTGCAAGATACACCCCTTGAGATGGGGCCGCTGGCCTTTTGTCCTAAGAGCCATCGATTTCGATCAGGTCGAGAGCTTGAAATCAGTGACGAATCGGAGTTGAGTTTGAAAGAGAAGTTAGCGAGATTTGGCCTCGCCGAAGAAGCTTTTGATCTGGGGGACGTGAGCTTTCATTCCGGCTGGACCTTTCATCGCGCGGGGGCCAACAAAACCAGTCGCATGCGAGAGGTCATAACGGTTATTTATATCGATATGGATATTAAGCTCGTGAAGCCCAAGAACAAGGACCAGGTCAACGATACTCAGTGGTGGTGCCCCGGTGTAGAGATCGGGGAGGTGATTGCTTCTCCCTTGAATCCCATACTCTACAGCAGCCGGCCAGAATGACAGCGCGCCGACATTCTCGTGCAAATATTGAATCCGCTTGTCGCGCCCGACAAATGCAGGCCAGGTGCGTGCTCTCGGTCGAGAGCGGCATACGAATTGACGAACCCTAGTCGGCTGCCATCTCCTGAATCTGGCATTGCCTGCCAGCTTCGAGAGGCGGCGTTGCATCTTCGTTTTCGCGCGCTTCGTCGCGTAACTGCGCTTCCAGTGCCGCCAATTGTGCCTCAATGTCCTCGGTAGCCTTGCGTTTACGGATGACCTCTTCACGATAACGCCGCAGGAAATAGTCGATGGTCTCGACCCGGATTCTGATCGAACCGGTCGGCTTGTTCTCATCAAGATCTTTGAAGCAAAAATACGGCGTGCCCGATTGCTCGATGATTCCCTCAACCACGCCATAAATCGGCGCGTCATGTCCGCACTTGAAGTTCGAGATCTCGAGCGCCACCAGATTGGGATGACGTGCGGTGAATTTGGCCGCCCAGATCTTGTGGTTTGTGCTGCATGAATAGGAGTTCTTCCAGGCATCACTAATGTCCAGCGGGCTGCTGATCACGCCCCCACGCACTTCCTCGCCAAAAAGACGCTCCAGCATGTCTTCATCGAGCGGCAATGTGTTTTGAGAGAAGATGGGATACCCGAGCTTTTGGAACTCATCGAGAATCTCATGATTGAGCCCGGGATCGTGGTGGTAGGGACGCCCGAGCATGACGATCCCGATGCGGTCCTCACGCTCCAGTTGGTCGAGCACCTGACGCGCGCGACGGCGAATGCTGGTCTCGTAATCTCCAAGCGCCTTGAATCCAGCTTCCACGGCGCGATCGTGTTCCGCTTCCGACAGGCCCAGCACCGCCTGCCACGCCTGCAGCATTTGATAAGAGAACAGCTTCCGGTCCGCGAAGTTGAGGACCGGGTCAATGTATTTCACGCCGTTCTCTGCGAAAACGTCATTTTCTTTGGTGAATGCCGCCTTCACCGTCTCCGGCGTCGCGGTCACGGTCGGGCACGCATTCGCGCCTTGCAGCTTCACCAGCGGAGAGTGCAGCACGTCGTACATGGGGAAGAAGATGGCATTGAGGGGCTTCTTGCGATGCTTTTCCTGGATCAGGTTGTAGACATGCGAGATTCCGATCTTCGCCGGGAAGCACGGGTCAATAGCCCCGCGGCTCGCCCCCGCGCGGTACAACTCGGAACTGGTGTAGTCCGAATAAATGATGTTTTCGGGCTGCACGCCCAGGCTCTCGAAGTACGCGTTAAATAAGGGCGCGTAGGTGTAGATATTCAACACCCGCGGAATGCCGATGCGAATCTTGCCGCGGTTTTCCACGAGTGCGCGCCGCTCTTTCGCCCCTTTGCTCCAGTGACCCAGGAATCCCGCGGTCGGAAGCGGGTCAGCAATGTTCTTCGCGTTCGTCGGCCGGAAAACCTCCTTGGAAGCGTAGTCGACGAAGTTGGGGTACTGATCGCGAATCTTGTCAAGGCCCGCCTTGATATCCTTCATCTCGTTGACATCTTCGACCAGCCCTTTTTCGCAGGTTGCAATGATCAGGCGCTGCTCGCCCTTCATGAGCGGAACTTTGGTGATCTTCTGGATGGGAATGAATTCCTTCGCAGGCTCGGTGCGCACGTCGATGAAAGTGCGCAGGCAATTGTTCTTGCAGAAATTGCAGCGCGTGGACTCGTTGCGGGTTGAGCGGTACTCGATTCGACGTACCGCGTCGAGACCGATGAACGTGGTCTGCTGACCGTTTCGCCAAAGTCGTAGCGCTTCCTCTGCGGCGCCAATCGCACCCGACTCACCGCAGTGCTCGTGAACAATGATTTCCGGCTGCTTACCGGCGGCGCGGAAACTGTTGCGAATGAAGTCGACTTCCGCCTTTACGACAGCGAGATTGTTCTGCGTTCCGCCCTGCAGAACAAAGCGCGTGCCGAGCGCAGCCAGGTTCGGAATGCTTGCCACATAAAGAAATACGTTCTTGGGCAGCACCGCCGCTAGTCCGGCGAGGATCTCCTGCGCCTGCCACCCTTGCCGCTGGAAGTTGACGATGTCCGACTGCATGAAGACGGCGCAACCATAGCCAAACACGGGCATCGCTTGCGCAGAGAACGCCAGATCCGCGTATTTGTTCACGTCGATGCCAAAGCCCTCGGCCGTGGACTGCAGGAAATACCCGTTCCCTGCCGAGCACTGGGTGTTGAGCTTAAAGTCCTTCACGCGCCCGTTATGCAGGATGATGATCTTGATGTCTTGCCCTCCGACATCTACGATCACGTGCGGGTCGTCGTAGAATTTGAGCGCCGATTGGGTGTGCGCTACCGTCTCGACCAGCGCGACATCTGCCTTGAGAACATCTTTCAGAATGTCCTTTGCATAGCCGGTGGTCGCTACTCCCAGGACTTCCATCTTTGCGCCCTGCGCCTCCACCTCGTGGCGCAGGTTCTCGAACATATCGATCGTGTCCTGGATGGGGTTTCCGTTCGAGAGCTGATAGGATTTGCACAGAATCTTGCCATCTTCGCTCAGCAGAACTGCTTTGGTGGAGGTAGAACCTCCGTCAATTCCGACGAATCCCCCAACCGTGCCTCCACTCGCAAAGACTGCGGGGGCAAATTTCTTGCGTTTGTACGCTTCCCTGAACGTATCAAGCTCAACAGGATTTTCGACCAGACCCTTGCCGCCGGACTTTGCTTTTTCTTCCTGCCGCCCATACTCGATGTAGTGCACCAGTTGGTCGTAGCCGCGGTAGCAGCCAATGCAATCGTCCTCGGCGCGGCCGAACTCAATGGCCCCGAGAGCAGCAAAGTATTGTGCATTCTGGGGGACCTTGATCAGCTCCTCCGGTTTAGCACCATCCGGGATTTGGACCTTGCGCTCCTTCCACATGCGCGGAATATTCGCTTGCCACGCCTCTCGCATGCCGCGAACAAAGCTGTTGGGGCCGCCCAGCAAGAGCACATGCGGGCGCAGGGTATTGCCGCGCGTGAGCACGCTTAAATTCTGTAGAACAATCGCCTCGAATAACGACGCCATCAGCTCATCGGGTGGTGTACCCACCTTCTGCAAGCTGTTGATGTCGGTCTCCGCAAAGACGCCGCACTTTCCGGCAACCTTGTGGAGTTTGATTCCCTGATAGCCCTGATTGCCAAGCTGCACAGCAGGGATCTTCAGTTTCGCATTGATCTTGTCGATCACCGCGCCCGTCCCTCCGGCGCACTTGTCGTTCATGGAGGGAATCTTTTTCTTGCGGCCGGTCTCTTCGTCGTCCTTGAAGACGATAATCTTCGCGTCCTGGCCCCCCAACTCGATGACCGAATACACTTCGGGGTGCAACTTCTCAACCGCGAGGGAAACTGCCGTCACTTCCTGTACAAACTTGGCGCCGATCTGGTCGGCGATCGATCCGCCGCCTGACCCGGTCAGGAACATGCGCGTGTTATGGCGGTTGAGGCCGACATCGGCGTGCATGCGCTTCAGGAATTCGAGCGTCTTCTCCGGCTGCTTGGTTTCGTGGCGCTGGTAATCCTGCCAGAGCACCCTATCACTCGCGGCCTCGACAACAACAGCTTTGACCGTCGTCGAACCTACATCGAGGCCGACCATGAACTTGGTTTCATGGTCATGCGGCTTGTGCGTGTCCTTGACCTTCGGGACGCTGGGGACTGGTGGTTCCAAAGGTGCAATCTGGACCAAGGTGGGACCCTTATGATCGTGCATTCAACCTCACTTGCACTGAAGGCTATAAAGCCGCAGCACACGGGATATCGTCTTCTCGACGTTCTAATATTCGGTCTCTGGCAGTAATCGGTCTTAATCGCCCGAGGTCGCGGCTACGGTTTGCTGCACTCGAACCCGCGAGCGTTTCCAGAAACGCGTGTCCTTGTCGATACGGCTGCTGACATGCAGCACAAACTGCGCCGCTGTCCCCGCAACCCCTTCCTGATGCGGTACGTGGTAAAACGGCCGTTTGAGCTCCGGGTGTTCATCGATGTACTCGCGAATCTGCGCCATGGTTTTGCCTGTCGATTTCAGGCATTGCTCAAACTCGGCTTTGGCTTTAACCTTCGCCTCGCCAAGTGCCATCTGGACGCGGCTGTGCGCATTGACCTCACCCTCGCCGGAGGTTTCGATCGGCAGGAAGATCATGTCCTTGAACTTGTTGATGACTGCCGATTGCACTCCGTCAGACTGCGACGACGGCATGCAACCGAATGGCTTGAGCGCCAGCACCATGTGGCAGAGCTTGTGGATCGTGTAGTAGACGTTCTTGCCGACTTCGAGGTGTCCCTCCCCTCCGCGTGCGAACTGGTTGTAAAACGGGTGCGCCACTCGCGCGAGTTCATCCTGCGGGGCGAGATGGTGCGTGATCCCTCCGAGCTTTTCGGCGGTGCGATGGTAGAAGAAATTCCACATCCGCTGTCCCGCGCCAATGCCCCAGAGTTTCTTGCGTAAGCCGATGTAATTGGCAAAATGTTTCTTGAATTCGTACCATTCTGGATTGCCGTACGGACGATTCACTGGCCACTTCGCTTTGGCGTGCGCTTTGGCCTGATACATCAGATATGCAACCCAGGTTGCGATCGGCTCGACCAAGACCTGCGCGCCTTCCTGCTCCAGAAACTCAAACATGTGGAAGTTTCCATCACCCTCTGTGGTTTGCGCCCAGAACTCGCCGGTGATCTTCACCATCGGTCTTACCCGCGTGCGGTCCACTTCAATGGAATTCATCTTCTCGCGCGCACTCTGCAGGGCATGGAGATAGTCCTCCCCCCCCATATGCTCATGCCATTTGCCAAACACGTTGAATGTGTTACGGAGGACCTTATTGTTTTTGACCTTGGGCTTGAGCCACTGCGGTGCGCTCCGCTCGATCTCAAACGCTTTGCGGTTGCGCAGGTCTGTGCAGAGCCCATTAACCATTTCCTGGAACACACGATCCGTTTCGCCTTTGTTCACCTCATAGGGGCGAATCTGATAGATGAGGTCGTTGATCACATCACCGAGATGCAGGGCATTCAGCATTCCGAATCCAAAATCAATGGTGAACTTCAGACCTGGCTCGCCCGACGCGGCTTTGATGCCATCACTGTCTTTGAACAGCAACACGCGAAAGCCATCGAAACCTGAGTTCTTGAGCGCAAAACGATATTCGGCCTCGTACATACCAAAGCGGCACGGGCCGCAAGAGCCGGCGGTAAAAAAGACGTAGTTGTCCAAAATCTGCTGCCGCGGAATGCCTTCTTTCTCAAGGAACTGTAAGTACTGAACCAGATTGCCGACCGTGAAGTAGGTCGGATTGCACTGGCCGTTGTTCCCGTACTCTTTCCCGATCTGAAAGGCAGCAACATCGGGGACCGGGAGCCTCTCGCAGCGATAGCCGCAACCCTGGAAAATGGCGCGAATCAGTTCTTCATGCTTCCAGGTAAAGCCACCAAAGAGGATCGTCGTGTGCGGGCGCTGCTCAGCGGTGAAGGCCCGCTCTATTGGACGATGAAAGTGCTCGGGTTGATCAAGCCCCGCGATCTTGCGCAGGCGAACGCGTTCCGCTTCTAAGCGTTTCTTGATCTCAGTGTCATTTTCAATCTGGACAAAATTTGTCGCCATTTCTTCCTCCGGCGCTGGTCTGTAGAAGTAAGTTCATGCAAGAACCCGCTGCGATGGAGATAACCGCAATTCGCAGGCTTGCAGGCACCGCGTTGACATGGGTTGGGGTACGGATGTTCGGCGCGAAGCGATATCTGCAGGGACGCAGAACAAGGCTAGACAAAGGGAGGAGGTCCCGATCACATCGAGCCTACAAACAAACAGCATCCGAACTCCAACAAGGCTAGGAGGTTCGAAGTCTTACACCGGCGGAACTGCGTCGAGGAAGTTCCGGGGGCGCCGGATTGCAAATGGCCCTTTGATGCGCAATTCGTGAACTGAGGAGCTACGTTCGCGCTGCCGCTGCCCCACGACCTCTGACAGCGACTCAGGGATACTTTTTAGCACATCAACGCGCTCCGGTTCAAGGAGCGCAGACGATCAAACGGCAAACGATTACCTGGAACAGTGCGGCAGAGACACTGGTTTCTCCTGCGCAGCCACACAACCCTCTACTCACGTCTCACCGGCGCACGCATCCGTTCGAATCCAGCTACACTGCTCAGTTGTAACAAGGCGTGCTCCATCTCATCGCGTTTTCTGTGCCATAGCGTGATGTCGAGACCTACTTCAAACTAAGTACCCCATTTCCCTGCTTCTAGTCTCGCGCCAGGGCCGCAACCGCTTCGTGCTCCAGATCCATGTAGGCTTCCGCACTTACATCCACTACCACTCCAAAAATCGTGCCATCCGTAAAAGTTCCAGGGCTCTCATACTCCTCGCTAACCTTGTCGGCGCTATCGAAACCGATGCACAACCCGTCGCCACAGAGTGTGAAGTGCCCGACTTGTGCTCGCATCGGGCCTTCCGCCACGACCTTGCCATCAACATAGAGCCGAGTTGTGCCGAGAGACTCGCCAAACCTTCCAGTCTTCTCTCGCGTAAACGAAACGCCAAGGGCATGTTTACCGGGCGCCAGCACCCCAGAGGGAAACCTCTGTTCCGGCTTAATTCCCAGGAAGTTGTACACGTAGTACAGGCTTCGATCCTTAATAAAGAGTGCGTGCCCACCAAAGCGAGAGCCGTGGGCGAAGATAACGCCGTGCGTGTCTGAGGTTATCTCCACATCGGCGATGATCTTGTAAGATCGGCCTCGAATATTGACCGCAGAGGTCTCGGGCACCGGCGTGGTACCCGCATAATACACATAACGGTGGCGCCGAGGCTCCTCGAGTGGATGCTGAATCGATAGGAGTTCGAGCGGAGTGCGATCATCAAGCGGCAACACAAAATTCCTGTCCGCCTCTTCGAACCATGCGGCGATCAGAGCTTTGAGCTTATCTGGATGCTGGGCGGCAAGGTTCTTCGATTCGGAACGGTCAACATCTACGTGGTACAACTCCCATTTATCTTTGTCGAAGTTGCCCGCTCCGCTCAGAGGCGCGTGCATTGCCGCTGCTTTCCATCCGCTTTCCCAGATGCCTCGTGTGCCAAGCATCGCGTAGTACTGACGCTTCTTTTGGGTCGGAGCACTCGCATTGGCGAATGTGTATCGCATCGAAACTCCGCTAAGCGGATACTGCTCGACCCCTCGGTAAACCTTCGGCATCTCGAGATCAATGACGTCCAGAATCGTGGGCACGATGTCGGTTACGTGATGATACTGGTGCCGCACCTCTCCCTTCGCCGGAATACCTTTTGGCCAATGGATCACAAGGGGATCGCAGGTACCACCGGAATATTGTGAGTAGCGCTTGAACATTTGGAAGGGCGTGCTGAATGCCACAGCCCAGCCGGTGGGGTAGTGATTGTAAGTGTCGGGACTACCTAATACGTCAAGCAGCTTGAGATTTTCGGATAGATCGTCGGGATACCCGTTAAAGTACTTGTTTTCGTTTACCGAGCCATTGGGGCTGCCTTCGCCGGATGCACCGTTATCGGCGCAGTAGAAGATCAGCGTATTGTCGAGTTGGCCGCTTCTCTCCAGGTATTCAACGATCCGGCCCACCTGAGCGTCTGTGTATTCGGAGAAGCCAGCATAAACTTCTGCCATTCGCGAAAAGAGTTTTTTCTCGTCTGCTTTTAACGTGTTCCACGGTTTAACGGCATCGCCCAGGACGGTTTCGGCCACTTCCCCGGGCATGGGATTGATGGGCGTCAGCCCTGTTCCCTGGGGGAGTAAATCCTTAGCGATCATGCGCGGCAACACCCACTCGCGATACGCCTCGTAACCATCATCAAACTTGCCTTTGTAGCGGTTGGCATAGTCCAAGGGGCTATGATGAGGCGCGTGATTCGCGCCTGGGCAAAACCACATGAACCAAGGCTTGGAGGGATTGGTTGACTGCTGGTCGAGCAACATCTTGAGCGCCTGATCGGCAAGATCCTTTGAGAGGTGATAACCCTCCTCGGGCCTAGATGGCTGATCGATGAATGTGTTGTCTTCGACCAAGTCGGGGTACCAATTGTTGGTTTCGCCGCCCAGGAAACCATAGAAACGGTCAAATCCTTTTTGGAGCGGCCACTCTGACCTGCTCGCCCCGCTGGCAATGTCTTCGGTAGGAACGTTATGATTTTTTCCCAACCAGAAAGTGCTATAACCATTCTCCTGAAGCACCTGGCCGATAGTTGCACACTCAGCTGGCAGGCGGCCAGCGGCACCGGGAAATCCGTCGGACGCTTCTGTGATGGACGCGCAGCGGTTCATGTGGTGATTGCGCCCGGTGAGAAAGCAGGACCGTGAAGGTGAGCACAATGCAGTGGTGTGCCACTGCGAGTACATGAGACCGTTGTCGGCCAATTTTTGCAGCGTGGGCATGTTGATGCGGCCACCGAATGGGGACCACGCCGCAAGGCCCGTATCGTCATACAGTACGATCAGGATATTGGGAGCACCAGCGGGCGCACGCTTGAGCGTGTAGGGCGCCCAATCGGGCTTAGAATCACGGACGTCGAGCTTAACGATTCCTTTGAACGCCGTAGTCATTGACAATCTCCTAAGCGCGAGGTTTGCTGAAACCTCGCGACTCACACAGCCATAGTGGTGAGTTGCGCTGGGACGCCTGCGCCCGACGCGCGACGCTTCGCGGCCTGTTGCCCACGATCGATATTGGATTTCGGATGCCCGTTTCGAAAAACTGGCAATAGTTACAGTGGGGATCTATCAAGTGCCCCGGTGCCGCGGGGCTGAGTAAGTGAGCCAGATCGGAATTCTTATCGACAGGCGAACTGCCCTGACCCTGCCATTCCCCCCCTTGACGCTTGTTGGCGCTTCGGGTGCACCGCTTGCAGACTACCCTGAGACGATGGACGAAGCCACCAAACAACAGTGGATGGAACTCTGCGCCCGGGTTGAGGTGTGCGATTGCCCGGAGGAATTGACAAGGTTGGCCAACGGCATCGTGACCATTCTCATAAGGGAGGGACGCCGACTCGAGCGGCGCAGCGAGAAGGAGTCCCCTCCGCATTCTGGACTGCCTGACGCCTGAAAAATGATGGCGAAGTGGCAGCCTTTTTTAACTGACTTTCTCCTCTCGATCGCGCGTTCGGAAGGCGGCTTCTCCAGCGCCGGACACCTCGACCCACTTCGGATCGGGCGAGGCCTCGGCATCGTAGTTGTCGTGCCAGTTCCACCACTTGTATGGCGGCGTCTGCGGGTAACCCTCTGGCGAATCCTCCCAAGTTTCTTGACGGCCAAGCGGGGTAATATCGAGGTAGCTCCAGATGGTCCCCATGGCCTCGTCTCCGCGATTGTTAATGAAATATGTGCGGAACACCTTCTGGCCGTCGCGGAAGAACACGTTGTGCCCGTGCCATTCATCGACTCCAAAGTCTTTGTCGAAGCTGTCGAGAATGGTGTACCAAGGCATCTTCCAGCCCATCCGCTCCTTCAGGCGCGCGATATCCACCTGCGGGGCGCGTGAGGCGTAGGCCAGGGTGGTGTCACGAGCGTTCAGATGCGCCAGATGGCCGACCTGATCGGCGCCAAGAGAGCAGCCCCGGCAGGCGTGGTCGGGCCAGCCAAACACCCCGGGCTCGAAAAAGGCGCGATAGACGATCAACTGCCTGCGGCCCTCGAACAGGTCGAGCAGGGTAACCTTGCCCCGGGGCCCGTCGAATTCGTAGGTCTTCTCCACTGGTATCCAGGGCATCCGTCGCCGCTCGGCGGCCAGGGCATCACGGGAGCGCGTGAATGCCTTCTCCTTCAAAAGCAGCCGCTGCCGCGCTTCCTCCCAGTCCTGCTGCGACACCATCGAGGGCGTTTTGATCGCGATTTGCCCTTTCAGGTGCTGCGTGTCTCTCTCGTTGCGTGTTGGCATGTCATTTCTCCTTTATTTTCTGAAGCAGGCCGAGACCATTTGCATCAAGTATTTCTCTGTAGCTGGCCGATGCACATCGCCAGAGCTCCTCCCGTGGATTCGACTCCCTCGACGACCAGTCTTTGTTGCCCTGCAGAGTTCGGCGGGTATGATCTCAAACTGCTTCTATTTAGGTGACGGACGAGGCGTGCTGATTTCTACCGAGGGGGGAAAAAAGAAAAACAGATTGCCCGTTCGAGAACAACTTCCCAGCTCGCATTGCATATCTCTCATTTGTAGCGCCCGTGAATTTTCAACTTCCATGGGCTATTTTTTCAAGCGTTTACCGCCTTAGAGGTTCTGAGATACTCATCTGGAGGAAATCGTGCGTCATGCTGGTCGACTACGATGCCTGGCAGCACGTTGGCTGTTTGCCGCTATCAGAGCCGCCCCCCAACTCTTTTATGTGCAGCCGGGATTAAAGTTCGGGAGATGGAATTTGAGCTGACTCTACCGTGAAGGGCTTGAGAAATTGTCGGGCGATTTCTGGTTCGGCAGGAATAGGATGGCCAATCGGAGATCAGTTGAGACTCTCCCTGACTGTTACAGAGCAATCGAATGCGAGTCGTGCCCGGCCTGTACTGTCAAATCACCACATTCATCGCGGTGGTGCCGGCCAGTCTGAGCGGGATTTCTCATATTCTGACCCTGGCCTAAAGCGCTGCTGTCAAAAGTGACAGGGGGCGAACATTGGCACGGCATTATAGCGTTGTAGAAAAATGACTCCTCATCGAGCGAAAGCACTTCTCTCTGCCAATGGCAAATTTTCTTGATGGGACCCGAGAGGCAAGACTGGACAGAATGGAAATCGTTTAAAAAAAGAGTTATTTTGCGTTTGAGAAATAGTGCTGTAATACAGTTTTCAATGACAAACAGAGCCATGGAATCCGTCGGCAGCATTTTTCACGACGCCTTCACCGCAAGCCCGATCGGGATCGTAATCGAGAACCTTGACGGGCAACCGCTTTTCGTGAACCCCGCCTTTTGTTCGATGTTGGGGTTCACGGAGGAGGAGCTGCGCAACAAGCACTGCGTCGATTTCTCTCCTGCGGAGGATGCGGCCAAGGACTGGACACTCTTCCAGCAGTTGCGAGCAGGATTAATCGATCACTACCACCTCGACAAGCGTTACTTTCGGCGGGACGGATCCTTGGTGTGGGGACGCTTGAGCATTTCTTTGTTGAATGGTCATCCCTCCCCCCTTGTGCTAGCAATGGTGGAGGACATTACTGAGAAGAAAAAAGCCGAAGACGCATTGCGTGACAGTGAGGAGCGACTGCGATTGGCACAACAAGCCGCCCGCATGGGGGCTTTTGAAGTAGACATTCCATCGGGAGTAACCACTTGGGAACAGGAATTGGAGGCACTTTACGGTCTACCGCCCGGTGGCTTTGCTGGAACGCAGACGGCTTTTGAAAAGCTCGTCCATCCCGACGACCTCGCAGCCGTAAAGGGCCTTGTCGAAAAGGCTCTAAAGAGCGGGAAACCCACAAAAGGAGAGTGGCGGACGGTTTGGCCCGACGGAAGCGTGCATTGGATTGGGGGACGCTGGCAGGTATTCATGGATGAAGCCAACCAGCCTTTACGGATGGTTGGCGTCAATATCGATATTGCGGAGCGCAAGGCCGCCGAAGAAGAACTAAAGAAGTCGGAGGAAAAGTTCTCCAAAGCCTTCCGCTCTAGTCCCATGCTCCTTGCTCTGACCAGCGCACGGGATTATCGCTATCTCGATGTCAATGAGACGTTTGAGCGTGCAACGGGTTGGCGTCGAGATGAGATCATTGGCCGCACGATCTTCGATGTTGGCATCTGGGCTGAACCGAACGAGAGAATCCGATTTGCCGAGCGCCTTCTGACCGAAGGTTCGGTTCGTGATTTGGAGATTCGCTTCCGCCGAAAAGATGGTTCAGAGAGAGTCGGTTTGGGTTCGGCAGAATTGATTGATCTCGGGAACGAACCTTTCATTCTCTCGGTGATTGCCGACATCACGGAGAGGAAGCACGCTGAGGATCTATGGAAGATCTTCGTCAAGAATGTACCGGCTCAGGTGGCCATGCTCGACCGGGAAATGCGCTACATACAAGCAAGCGACCGTTGGTGTTCAGATTACTCGCTTGATGCGTCGCAGTTGATTGGGCGTTCCCATTACGAAGTATTCCCAGACGTCTCTCCTACGTGGAAAGAAATGCATAGCCGAGCCCTTGAGGGAGAAATTTTGCGAGCGGAAGAAGATCGCTGGGACCGCGCGGATGGCACCACGATGTGGGTTCGATGGGAAATTCGGCCTTGGACGACATCCAACGGGGATATAGGCGGCATTGTGATCTTTGCGGAGGATATTACCCGCCGCAAACAGATGGAAGAGGCCCTCTCAGGAATGAGTCGAAAACTAATCGAGTCGCAAGAACAGGAACGTGCGCGGATTGCCAGGGAACTTCACGACGACATCTGTCAACGACTGGCAATGCTCGCGGTGGACCTGGAGCGCCTCCAAACGGCATATCCCGACGCACGGAGCGGTGTGAAGGCACTGCAAGAGCGAACCGGGGACATCGCCAGTGACGTGCAGGCACTTTCTCACGACTTGCATTCCTCGAAACTGGACTACTTGGGAGTCATTGCAGGTATAAGAAGCTGGTGCCGGGAATTCGGCGATCGGCAAAACATCAAAATCGACTTCCGAAGCCAGGTTTCTACCATTCTGGCGATGGAGGTTGGACTGTGTCTTCTCAGAGTAGTCCAGGAGTCTCTCCACAACATCGTTAAGCATAGCGGGGTGAAGCGAGCTGAAGTGCTTCTAACCGAAGCATCAGGCGAAGTCCGTCTCGCGGTTAAGGACTCAGGGATCGGGTTCGATGCTGAATCAGCGAAGCAGTCTACAGGGGTTGGCCTCATCAGCATGCGAGAGCGCGTTCGCCTGGTGAATGGGACCATGTCGGTCGACAGCAAACCTATGCGCGGAACCATCATCCGCGTTTGTGTGCCGGTTAAATCACAACAGCTTGCCGATAAGCTCGCGGTTTGAATAGTCCCGGCTCGGAGTCTTCCTCGTACGCTCACCCTTGAAGGCAGGCAGGGAGTCGCCAACCAGGCTTTGGCTCATGAAATGGGTGCCCTCAAGCACGGCCCTCATGGCGGGAAGAAGGTCGGTAGCTGCAGCCGACTTAAGGACGTAACCGTCTCCGGTCGTAAGTGCTTCTTCTGCAATATCGTGCGACCGATTCTCGGAAAGGAAAAGAATTTTAGACGTCGGCGAGATGGTTCTGATCCGTCGAGCAGCCGCTATGCCGTTCAACAAAGGAAGGCCGATATCCAAAAATACGAGGTCTGGTCGATGTTTCTCGGCTTGAATAGTGGCTTCTAAGCCGTCCGCAGCTTCCGCTACCCTTACCATTCCCAACTCGTCCCTCACAGACTCGCATACAATTTCTCGCCATTCTTCGAAATCATCCACCACGAGAACACAAAAACATTCCTTCACGACTGCGATCCCCCCTCGATAGGAACCCGCGCCAGCACATTTAGTTTTGGGCTAAGAATCGTGCATCAGCAGCGAACTGGAAATCTGTGCCCGAGTCTGAGCCATCACCCCCAGATTCGCAATACCGTAGAACTGGTAGACGTACTGGTCAATGGCTCGGGGAATAGGGGAAAAAGCGAGATTCCTGTTGAAAAACCGGCGACAACTCCGGCTAAGGCAAATCCCCAAGGGGTGTCCAGAATGGCGCCTCTTGCCCGCGACGGATCCCCAGGCGAATGGTTGATCTGAATCCCTGTGACTCTAGGGTTCGATGAGGGGAATTTGCGATGAGAGCTGGATATCGATCATGTTGTTGATTCGTCGATCCATTTGGAAGAACAGTGCGGTTTTCCCGCCAGAAACCACCTGACGGAACTTAGGCCAATACCTGAGTCTGAGGTTCGAGCCGGACTGATCCAACCCTACCAATCCCTTGACATAGTCCTCAGCCTGTTGATCCGTTATGTGGCCGTAGTCTTGGGCATATTTCTTGATCAACGCATATTTTCGATCGTTAAGTTTTACTGTTTCGGTGGTGTATTCATCGTAGATGGGCCAAAACTTCTCCGCTTCTGTACTGGTCAAGCTCATGTTAGCGGCAATGACCTTCTTTTTCTCGGCCCGCAGATCTTTCCGCATCAAGTCTATTTGTTGATCGGAGATAACGGCACCTTCTTGAGAAGGGTGAGTTGCTGGCGCTTCAGTCGACTTTTGTGCGTAGGATGGGCTTGTCACAATGTGGAATGTGAAAGCACAAAGAAGCGCAAGCCCCAAGGCCGTTTTCATCACGTTCACTCCTTACACTCGGAAACACGAGCAAGCAGCTTTCGAAAGTTGCAGCCTGCAACAGAAAAGGTGCTCTATTCCCCGCCAAGAAGGAACTGATACTTTCGACAGGGGCTGCGAACCTGGTGAGGCGGATGGGGAAAACTACCTGCGGCGTCCTCCCCCGCGCATTCCCCCCATGGAACCGCTGAAGCTTTGGGATCGCTGTTGACCGATCGATCGTGCCTGCTGTTGTTGCTGAAGGTCCGCCTGCGGTTTGCTTGTGGTTTGCCATCCACTCCCGCTGTTTTGCGACCAACTGCCGTTTTGCCGGTCGTAGCGGTACACACTGCCATCTTTTCCGGCGTAGACATTGTTTCCACCAGTAGCTATCGCCCCACCGGTATTCGTGTTGTAAGCGACGCCTCCGCGGCCAGCCACGCCCTGTCCGGTGTAGATATTTCCGGCATAGCCGGCACCGGCGCCGGCCACAACACCCGTTGTCGGATTGTAGGCGGCCGCCCCACGTCCAGCGACGGTGTTACCCGTGTAGATGTTCGTATTTGTGCCGCGACCGGCGACACCTACGGTTCCGCGCTGAGCGTTCTGAAATGTTGCGCGAGATCCGGCGCCGTAGTTCCCGGTATAAGGATTTGCCCAGGCCGCGCGAGTCCCGGCATAGGCGGTGTTGCCCCATCGGCCATAAACGTTGGTGCTTGCATACCCGCCCCACCCATAGCCCCATGCGGGTCCCCAACAGCAGGCGCCGTAGTAACCCCACGGTCCCCACCATGGATACGCGTAATAAGGATATCCGTAGCCATAGCTAACTCCGATCGTCAGGCTCCATCCGCCTCCCATGCTCCAGGTTGAGGCTACGCCAACGCCGTATGTATACGGCGCGCCGTACCAGTAGGTTCCTATATAAGGAGGATAGTAATAGCCGGTGCCGTAAACGACCGTCGTCGTAGAAGATGACACTACTGTTCCGTAGTAGCCAGGGGTGTAGCCGACGTACACGGCTTCTGGTGTTGAGCGGTACACCTTGACATAAGTAACGTAGTGCAAGGGCGCGCTGGGCGGAATCGAATAGATCACGTCCGGAACATTGCTTGCAACCACCCATGGCCCTGTAGGGGAAGGTCCAACGAACCACACGGCGTTCTCAACGGCGTAGTAATTCTTGTCTGCAACCCGTATGACTGGCGTCGCGGTGTTTACGGCATATTCCAACTGCGTACCTTCAATATTCTTGAATTGCGGCTCTCCATCGTAGTCGACTTTGATGTGCGCCTCCGTGCGTGTGATGGCAGCCGTCTGGGGAATCGAATTAGCAATGAGTGCTTCCTTCGCGGGAGGCGTTCCGTGCACTGACGCGAGCACTCCTGCCTTGAGACTACCTTCAGGAATTTTGGCAAATCCTTCCGGCAGGCTCTTCCCGTCTACAAATCGCCAAGTGCCATTTTCAAGCGACATCGAACTGAACCAGCGCCCAGACAGAAGAACGTAGTAGGTTTGAGTCCCCGGATCACGAAAGATATTGCCGTTGGTGTTTTTGACGTATTCCAGATGTGCCTCAGGGATGGAATCGAACTTCGGCGGGCCCTCCGTGTTCAGCAATTCTGCTGGCGTCAGGCTCACGTAAACTTCCGGGATTTTGTTCTCCTTCTTTGCTTTTTTGAGCGAAGGCGGAGTCTCGCCCTGGGGTGCATTTCTTTCTTGCTGTTCGCGAATCGCTTTGGTGATTTCCTTCATGTCATCGGGAACTTTCGAAGAGTAAGACCAAGGTCCAGCGGTCAAGTCTGGAGTCTCCAGCCAACCATCCATGACGTTTAGGTAATACTTGTCCTTCTTGGTATCGAGGAAAATTACGCTCTTGGTGTTTAGCACCCGTTGCAACTCAGTGCCTCCCACGTCTTTAAATCGCGGAGATCCATCAATCAGGATCAGGATGGAAGGCTTGGTCGCGAAGATCACCTTGGGGGGATCGTTGTTGACGGCCAACCCCTTGATGTCCGCCAATTTCGACTCGCTTGCGACCAGAGCCGCTTCGAGGCGATCAAGGGCGATAACCCTCGACTTCCCGGGCAACTTGCTTTGAAGGAATTCTCTATACTCCGCATCTTTGGATTGCATGGCCGGCAACTTGAGATCAGTGATTTCAAAATTGTCCAGAGTGACTTGTCGATTGACCTTGTCAACTTCTGTCTGCGCGGTGAACCAGACAACGCCATACCTTGGCGACTGGTTTTCACCCACAATCACGGAGAGGGCTGCGTAGGCTCGGATTTGGTCCCCGCCCCAACTCTCAAGTTGCGGCTGGTAAATCGAGATCGTCTCTTTTCCGTGGGGGATCTTTCGTGGCCAGGAAGTGTCGGTGGGCGGCGGAACCTCACTCTTGGCGGGGGTTACCGAGGGATTCGCGTTTTGCGTTTGGACATGTGAGCTTGGCGCATCAGGGAGAGATTCAGGATTATTCACCTGCCCCAAGATAAAAACGGAGGTAAAGGAGAATGCGCTCAGTAGCAGGAAAGCGATTGGTGCGAAAACTCCAGTTCGAGGACACACGGGTTCACCCAGGTAGGAACAGTTAAACCTATCGGCCAGCTGTCATTAACTGGCACTGTTGACAGCCAGCTTCTTCTAACGGCCGACAACCGGTTCGCAAGTTGGCTTCGAACCTGCTTTGGATTTCTCGTGTTTCCCTGCGATCGCTCGTCCTATATCTGGCAGATATTCCTTAAGGATGCCGAACCCCGCATTGCTCGCCATGGTGAGTCCAAAACTGATCGCGCCATTGGCCGCTGAACTCTCACTCGCAGGCTGCCACAATCTCGAAAGGAAGGCGCCTGCTGCAACGCCCCCCACCTGCGACCAGGAGAACGCGCGACGGCCGTCGTCATGCCGGGCGAGCACGCCGCTTTCTAGCGCATAGCGAGTTCGACTCCAAACACCAGTTCGGCCGGAATTGAAGTATCGGTTGTCCTCATGCAAAACGCTGCTAATCCCGAATGTAACCGTTCGCTGGATCGTGTATTGCCCCTCAATGTTCAAGAGTCGCTTCCCGTAGCCGGCCGCACCCTGACCCCATTCGTGAGGTTTGTCATTCCATTGATCGATTCCTGCTGAAAACCCGGCCTTCAGAAAACCAATCGGATTCACCATGGTTTTCAAATAGATGTTTCTGCGCTCGGGAAATGTTAGGGGGCGAAAGTCACCCGCAGTCTTGGTGCCCGCCATGTTCAAGTAGTTAAACAAGTGATTAATGCTCCGCGAGAAGCTGGATTTCGCGGGCGGCGTGCTCTCGGGGTTCCCCTGGCCGTGTGCAAAGGGTTGCGGGCTGATCGCGAGGAGGAGAATGTACAAGAATGGCGACCATCGTGAGTTTCGCGCAAGAAGATCTTCCAGTGGTGTACTCGAGGGACTCACGATCTTCTACTCTCGCCGCCCGCAGATGGCCTTGCAGTTGGCAGACGCTAACCGGCGAGGAGATGTGCCATGCTCAGCGGATCCAGAATATCCGGGGAGACACCAATCAGCCCAAAATCGTGAGACCAGGCTTCTGTTATTTCAGACACTCGCAGCGCCGTATGCCAATCTGAGGCATGCAGCTCCATTCACGATTTTTCCTTCACCTTAGGGGGAAAGTTCTTCATGAGCTTATTGACGGTTTTTGTCAGGTTCTTTTGTTGCTTCTCAGGCTTAGCGTCTGTGTCAATGGTTTTTGTGGCCAAGCCTCGCCAAACCAGGTCATGCTGAGCGGAATCGTACATGTCAATCACCAGTTGTCCAACGTAGATCGTATTCGTCTGACCCGTGGTCATTCCGGTTCCACCCGCACCATACCATCCCCCGCCATACCACCCAGGACCATATCCCCAACCTGAATTATAGGAAGTGAACTCTTTCTCCTGCCCGATACCCGCTTGATACCCGACGTACAGGTTTGCGCTGTCGTCTTCAACTTTCGTGAGGCCCTTCGCCGCCAACTCCGTATCGACTGCGGCTTTGATTTGTTTTTCCAGGAGATCGTTGGGTTTCGTCGCATCTTTCAAAACTACCCACTTGTAGGTCTTAAATTTCGAGAAATCCGCCTGCTTATCGAAGTTGTAGCGGACCTCTTGGCCATACGAAGCAGTGATCGCCAAGAACACTGCTACTGCACAGAAAAGCAGTCCTTTGAGTCTATACATGCCACCCTCCATCAGAGCCTGTCGGCTGCGCCCAGCGAAACCACCGCGTCGCGCCTGTTCGCAGTCCGTACCACAAGAGTAGCCATGCAAATCCAAATCGTAACTGGCAGGAGTAACAGGGACTCTCGTCAGGACTGAGTTTTTTGACAGTCGACCCTGCCTTGAGCTACATGCGACATTTCTATGGCAAAGAATTACGGTGACCCATCGTCGAAGCGGCAACTGCGTTACCAGCACTTTCTAGCGTCTTGGCCTGCGCCGCAAGTGCTTGGATGCAGCCAAAAGAGCGGTGGTACTCACCATGTTTGGAGGCACACCATGATGTCAGGATTGAAGATTCTTGTTGTCATCGCACTCTGCGCAACTATCTCGCCATTCGCATCTGCAGACGACAAGGGAAGCACCGAGAAGGAGCGCGTGAAAGAGGCAGGCGAGACGTTGAAGCAGATCCTCGATATGCCCGACAAGGGCATCCCAAAGAGCGTGCTGAATGGCTCAAAGTGCGTAATCGTGTTGCCGTCGGTGAAGAAATTGGCGGTCGGTATCGGAGGAACGTACGGACGAGGCGTGATGAGTTGCCGCACCGGGTCGGATTACAAGGGCCCCTGGAGCGCTCCAATCATGATGGCCTCTAGCGGCGGCAACATCGGCTTTCAAATCGGCGGTGAGGCAACGGATTTTGTGATTATTGTGATGAACGATCAGGGTGCAAAATCGCTGCTGAACAACAAGGTGAAGCTCGGCGCTGACGCGAGTATCGCCGCGGGTCCAGTAGGTCGGACGGCCGAGGCATCCACGAATGCCAGCATGCAGGCGCAAATGCTTTCCTATTCCCGTTCGCGCGGAGTGTTCGGAGGGATAGCGCTTTCGGGTGCAACCTTGCGCCCAGATTCGAGCGCAAACGAAAATCTGTACGGGCAAAAAGTCTCTGCTGAAGACATCATCGCGGGCAAGGTACAAATGCCTGCGGAAGCAGGTCAACTGATTCAGGATTTGGAACGGGGCTCGCAGTCCGCTCAAAAATGACTGACGTTGAAGAGCGTGGAATACCTCATGCTGCCAAAAATCACAATGATCATGCTGCTCGGGGCTTTCGCTCTCGGCCAAGCCTCTCCATCACAGTACCAGGTGGGTACGATCATGAAGGTGGTACCGCACCGAGCGTCTTCTGGCCAAGGCGTCCAAAGCAACCCTGAACCGTACGACATCTCGATAAAAGTAGGCAATACGATGTATGTGGTGCTTTACACGCCCCCGCCGGGCGTTAATTCAACGCCCTACACCGTGGGCCTGCAACCCATGGTCTTGGTTAAGGAGGATACCCTCGTATTTAACAGCAGGCTTACCGGGAGTACTGAATTGCCAATCCTTAGCCGCGAGGAACTCCCGGCGAGTAACGGGTTGGACTGGTCGAAGGCGCCCAGTCAATATTTCAGCATGAAGATGCAACACTTGACACAGGTGTTGAACCTGAGCGAAGAACAGCAAAAAAGCATCAAGCCGATCCTCGAGCAAGAGTCCGGGGAATTGAGCTACCTATGGAACAACCCTGCGATTTCGCAGCGAGAAAAGCTGGACCGTCTTGAGAAGACGGTGCGGGCCTCGGACCAAAAGATCATCCCTCGCCTCTCGCAAGAACAGCGCGAGAAACTGCAGGAGTTGCGCAAGGAACAGAAGGAAGAGTTAAGACAACGCCTCAAACAGAACGAGCAGGAATCAGCTCATTAGCTTACCCAAGTGGCCATTCTCAAACCGCTTTTCAGCTCAATCGGGGTCAATTCTCCCCTGATATGTACCCATTTTTGTAATAGGGTCGAAGCCGCGCCCTGCCGGTTTGGGAATTCACCTGAACCCGGAGTTTTCGCCACCGACTCGATGGACCTTTGTTGGGTCGATAACCAAGGACATATTCATATCGTATGGCGCGGCTGATTTCCCCCGCGGCCTCCGGAAGCTTGGCGCGGCTGTTCACGGTAAGGGTGCGTCCGCCGGTCAAGTTGGTAATTCCCTCCAGCCATTTCTTCCCTAGTCTCTCTTCCAAAGTGTTGAAGAAAAAGGTCTCGAACAAGCCGATGGCATAGATCTCGACGTCGGACTCACGCACGACATTCTTGATTTCACGCATGGTGTAGCGGCTGTTGTTATCGCCTCCGTCGGAAATAATAAGGATAGCCTTGCGCTTGAAACGCGCCGCTCGCAACTGAGACTCGGCAAGGTAGATGGCATCGAGCATTGCCGTTGTATGTCCAGGCTCGATCGAAGTCAACTTGGCTTCCAAGTCGTCGATTGATTCCGAAGCCCCGGCCATCAGAAGGCGTGGGCGATCCGAGAACGCAATGCCAAAATATTCATCTTGCGGATCAGCATTCCTCAAAAACTCAGTGATCGCAGCTCGCTCCATCTCAATCTTATCGGTCATACTCCTGCTCACATCGATGAGCAACGCGATGGAAGCCGGCCCAGCGTCCTCTGAAAAATATTGAATCGCTTGCGGCTGGTCATCTTCGAAAAGAGCAAAATCTTCCTTCGCTAGGTTCCGTACGGAATGATTCATGTGATCGGCAACCCTTACTGGGACGAGAACCACATCTACATTGACCTTTAAACGAGTAAGAAGGCCTTGGGTTCCTGCTGTGGAGCCTCCGGCAGGAGGTACGCTGGATATTCTGGGAACAACGTGTACGTCCGTGTCGGACTGCGCTTGGGTGAACCGATTACCGAACCCGGTCAAAGCGAAACAAAGGAACGAACCGAGGATTAGCTTAGTTCCTGTACTTGGTTTCATGGCAAACGAGCATCTCAGGAAGCGGTACGAATATCCTCCAACCGCGGGGTTCTGTCAACAATTTGTTGGTCCTGTAAGTTCTGACAGGTCATTGCGGCGGGGAAGCAAACTACTGTGAACTTGGCCCTCAGGAGACGTTCTACACCCACAAAAAAAGGTTGCATAAAGGGAAGTCATGCGAAATGCGAAAGCCAGTACCTATCGATTCACCAATCCGCGACAAAAAGAAGACGAGGTCGAAGGCGCCTGAAAAGGCAAGCCACTGCCCAGAACTGTCCATAGTTCTCGGCGGTCCGGTATATGATTTCTATCTCCGTTTCGGGCTGGCGGCACCGCCTCTCCAGCTCGTGCGTCGAAGGATCATAGCGGTTTCTCTCCTGTGCTGGCTTCCCCTTCTGTCGCTCTCTGCCGCTTCCGGGACCGCAATCGCCGGGGTACCGGTCCCCTTCTTGAAGGATGCCGAAGCACAGATCAGATTTCTGATAACCATCCCCCTATTACTGGTTGGCGAGCTGTTCGTCCATCAGAGACTCATCCCCATCGTTCAACAGTTCTTAGATCGCAAGATCGTTTGGGATGAGGACAGACAGCGTTTTGAAGAGATCATTTCATCCACAATCCGTTTGAGGAATTCTGCCGTCCTTGAGGTTCTACTGTTGGTGCTCACGTTTGCGTCATCTCACTGGTTTTGGAAGGAACGTTTTGCCTTGGCAACATCGAGCTGGTATGCGATCGGATCCGGCGGAGAAACGCACCTCACCCCAGCCGGCGTCGTGTACGGCTACTTGAGTCTCCCGATTTTTCGGTTCATCCTCTTCCGCTGGTATCTCAGAATTCTTCTTTGGTATCAATTCTTGTGGCGCGTGAGCAGGCTACCGCTCCATCTCAATCTATTCCACCCCGATCGGGCCGGAGGATTAGGTTTCTTGCAGGGCAGCGGGACCGCCTTTCTACCCTTCCTGCTCGCTCATAGCACTCTTCTTGCCGGCTTTGTGGCGGATCGGATTTGGCATAGCGGTGCAAGCCTGCCCGAGTTCAAGATGCAGATTGCAGGTTCCTTGTTCGTCCTGCTTATTCTGGTGCTCGCACCTCTAACTTTCTTTGCGTGGCATTTGGAGGAAGGACGACGAACCGCTCTCCGAGAGTACGGGATTCTCGCTAGCCGCTATGTAAACAAGTTTCACTCCAGATGGATACAGCACGCGCCGGAAGAGCCCCTGTTGCTTCTAGGCACACCTGACATCCAGTCGCTGGCCGACCTAGGCAATGCCTACGGCGTAGTAAGTACGATTCGCATTGCTCCACTCAACAAAGAGATGATTCTCCGCCTCGTGCTTTGGTTGGTCGTGCCGATCCTGCCGCTTACTCTCACTATGGTTCCCCTCTCGCGAATCATTGACTGGTTTCTAAAGCTCGTCCTTTAGGGCACCCAGGAAGGCTCTCTCAGATCGACAGGCTCAGGAAATGATCAGGAGCACTTGGACTAGAGTTGCGCAAGGTTGATGGGGATGGAAATCCACGGTGACCAATTGATTCAACGTGAACTGATGGGTCTGGTCGTCGCAAAACGCGATGGTGGTGGACGTTCCGACTTGTAGAAATGTCACCATCGTCACTTCTACCGTCCCGCCTGTGCCATTCGCGACGGTTGTGAGTTGTACGATCGAAATTGTTCCCTGCACGGTTGCGGGCACGATCGCTCCGCCAATGAAGAACACTCCGCAACTAGTGGTCAAGGAAAGGGTCAAGGCCGCCAACGCGACTGAAATGATTGATCTCGCGGGAAGGTGCTTCATCGAATCCATCCCCATTGTCAGCTTTCTGAGACCGTCGTCACCTGCGCTTTATGACAGCTCTTTACCTTGGTGTTTCCCTACTCTTTGTTGTGCGCGTGCCGTGGTCTATAAGCTCAGGTGTCAGGGAATGGGGGCTTCCCTTGCTACACGTGTGTCATCGAATTCGCCGATTCCGAACAAACTGGCAGAAATAGCAGTGGGAAAACACTCCCTTCGGCCTTATGCCATGAGTAGCTTCCGTATCCTCACGTTGGGGTAGATCTCGTTTGACCTGCATTGAAGGGTCGACGGGCCAGAGTCATGCAAGCACACTCTGGGATGGGTGGATCTCATGCGACACCAAATCGGCTTCGTGGTGTGCTTATCGTTTCTAGCGTTCCAATTCACCTCGGCGCAGGTGACTCCTCAAAACAGAGAGTTGGTGGTGAACGGCAAGTCTGGCGAAGCAACAACCGTCCAGATTAACGGGCGAACGTATGTTGATCTGGAGACGCTCACCCGCATTGCCAATGGCTCATTGGGCTTCAGGGGGAATCAAGTCACTCTGGTGCTTCCTGGCACCGACCAGGATGCCTCGACGGCCACTGCGCCGGCGGGGCAACCAACCGGCCTTACGCAAAACTTCAGGTCCGCCGCAATCGAAACCCTGGCCCAGATGCGCGAATGGGCCAGCGCGATGGGAAATGCAGTTCAACATGGGTATCCCATAACCGACAACTGGGCCGCAGACTACCGGGCCAAAGCCGCGGCCAGTTTAGGCCAGGCAAGCGCCTCGGCATCAAGCGATTCAGATCACAACCTTCTGCAGTTGCTCACGAACGAGTTCCAGAACGTCGAAGCCTGGAGCAATGAGTTGCTGAAAGCCAGAGAGAACATGGATACGGCAAAATATTCCATGTCGAGCGACGCTCTTCGCAATGAGCCCCTCTCTCAAAAGATCATCCAATGCGGCCGTTCCCTGGCAAGCATGTTAGGTAGAGCGGAGTTTGCGGACGAGCCAACCTGCCACTGAGATGAGGCTCGATCACTGCGTGCCAGGTTCGATTTGTCGAACTGACGGCCTGGGGCTATCCCGCTGCCCCAATCAAGATGTAAAGAAATACGCTATCACTTATGCCAGTGGCCTAGTAGAAGAGGGAAATGCAAACATACCTGCCTATCTCGTGCTAGAGCGAACCAGTTCACCCCCAACAACCCTCTATCTGCAAGGAGACCACAATGACCAAACCTCAAGAGGTGTTCCTGCTGCTCCTAAGTAACGCTCGGCATGGCACCGAGCGTGCAGCAAAGATATATCACGAGATCAGCCAAAAATCACAAATCCCGGAAGTAAGAGAGGTACTGCAGGCGCGATCATTTGTCGCAGAAAAGACCCTGGAACGCTGGATGAGTGCTTCAAATTGATTGGTGCTCACCCGGTAAAAACGGATGGTCGTCTCGAAGATGTCTTCCTGCAAGACTTCCGGAGAGAGCTAAATGACATTCAATCGCCTGGAGCAAGGGCTCTCTATATTCTCGCCAAGGCGAGCCACTTGCAAAACCTTAGGACAGCCGAGTACGTCGCCCTTACTGCGGCTGCTGACATAACAGGCCACCACAGTATCGGCGTGCTGCTCGAAAGCTGCCTGGCGGACCATCTTGCGTTTGTTGAACGAACTCGACGAATGATCAGGAACGCATTAACCGAGAGAGTCACTGAACGACTCGCTGCTTGAACCGCTCTTCATCTGTGCCACTCGTACGACGCAGCTCTGCTAATCCGGAATTCCCGGAGACTGCATGAGTTGCCAGTCCCCCACCTATAACAAGTACCAGTTGTCGCTACCCGATTGACAGGTACAACATTTCACCTGTCTGGCAATTGTTACGTGTGATTCGCGTTGCTCGATTCTTGCTACGTGGATATGCCTGTGCTCTCGCTTCAGACACCGCTGGACGTTCAAAGTAACCACCAAGGAGTCCCTTGTGACTGCAAACTCTGAAACACGCGCATCGACAAGATCTTCAGGAAACTATCAGTTCCTAAAGAATTTGCGTTCCTTGATTTACAGCCTCGTGTTGATTGCCCTCGGACTTCTTTTCCGATCAGAGTCAAGTGCCCAGGCAATACCCGAGAGCAGCGCGGATATTACGGCTAGCGGCATCGCGGCTGTTACCGTCGAGGCGGCGTTGTCTGATGCCATAACCGCCGGCCCGGACAACGATCAGGGAACGGTCACAAACAGCTCCCCCGCTGATTCCAACAGTCCACTATGGAGTGCCGAGCTGGCACTTCCTCCTGACACAGCGCATTCCAATGAGGCGGCTCCATCCGCACCCGCTCCGCAACAAGCACCGGCGGCGGAAAAGAAACCAGAGTTTGAGATTTACGGCTTTGCAATGTTGGACATGGGATATAACGGCGGCCAGATAGATCCGGACTGGTTCGACACAGTGCGCCCCACAAAGCTCCCTGCATTTCGCAACGAATTCGGCAGCGATGGAAACTTCTTCACCGGCGTCCGTCAGTCTCGCTTCGGAGTGAAGAGCTCTGTGCCTACTCAGTATGGGGATTTCAAAGCGGTCTTTGAATTTGAAATGTTTGGCGTAGGGGTGGACGCGGGTCAAACGACCATTCGCTTACGGCACGCCTACGGAGAACTCGGCCAATTTGTCGCCGGTCAGACGTGGAGCCCTTTCATGGACCCGGATGTCTTTCCTAATTCAATAGAGTACTGGGGTCCGAATGGAATGGTGTTCTTTCGCAACGTGCAATTCCGTTGGCAGCCGATTCACAACGGAAACAAGCAGGTCATGATAGCGCTCGAACGCCCCGGAGCTAGCGCCGACCTAGGGAGTGTTGCGGACCGCGACATTCTTCAGGGTGTCAGCTTTCATTTCCCCGCACCGGATGTGTCCGCACGCGTCCGCTATGGCGGTGAACGAACCTATATCCAATTCGCAGGCATGCTTCGCTACATCTCGTGGAACGATAACGCCCCAACCGCCCTAACCAATCTAACCGGCCACACATTTGGGTGGGGTGCGCACGTAAGTTCGAATATCGGCATAGGGGCCAAGGATACTTTCCGGTGGAGTGCGATTTACGGTCACGGGGTTGAGAACTACATGAACGATGCTCCGGTCGACATTGCGCCAAAGATTACTACGAACCCGCATAGACCACTGACTGGCGACCCCCTGCCTGTGCTTGGAATCGTCGCCTTCTATGACAAGTACTGGAGCGAGCGGTGGAGTACGAGCATTGGCTATTCGCTGGTCAACATCGACTGTGTCCCTTTACAGCTGCCCGACTCGTTTCGACGGGGTCAATATGGGCTTGTCAACTTGCTGTTTTACCCGGTTAAGAACGCCATGATGGGCGCCGAGTTCCAATGGGGCCGTCGACAAAACTTTGCCGATGGGTGGATCTACGACGACTACCGAGTTCAATTCTCAGCGAGATACAACTTTTCGTTCAAGTTTGGAGGCAATAAGTGATCGTTACCGGACTAGACACAACTATAACAAGTCGTAGCTCTTGCACCTACTCACGAGGGTTCAGGGTAGTTATTGTCGCATTTCTGCTTACATTACTAACCGCTTTCATCTCCAGCCACGGGTGGGGTCAATCACAGGCGTCTCCCACAACACCCCCACGAGTCGAGAAGGACCTCCTAGGAGAGAAGGAGATCCCAGGTGATGCCTACTATGGAGTACAGACGGCAAGGGCATTAGAGAACTTCCAATTGTCCGGAGTGCTCATCAACCACTACCCGGGCTTCGTGGAAGCATGGGCAATCGTCAAATTGGCAGCAGCACGAGCTAACACCGATGTCGGCGCCATGAAACCGGATCGACTTGCGGCAATTGAGAAAGCCGCTCAGGAGATTCTCGCGGGTAAGTATCACGACCAATTCCTTGTCGACTGGTATCAGGGTGGAGCTGGCACTTCTACCAATATGAACGCTAACGAGGTAATGGCCAATGTAGGCCTCGAGGCTACAGGTCACAGCAAGGGCCAATATCAATTTCTTGAGCCGCACGATGACCTGAATATGTCGCAATCCACGAACGATTCTTATCCAACCGCGATCAAAGTAGCCATAATTCTGCGGAACGACAAATTGATTGAAGAGCTCAAAAAGCTATCGGCATCTTTTCGGGCCAAGGGCCAGGCGTATCTGGAGATCGTCAAGATGGGGCGTACTGAAATGCAGGACGCGGTCCCCATGACAGTCGGTCAGGAGTTCCACGCTTTTGCAGCATCGCTCGACGGAGAGATACAAGAACTGCAGGAGGCGGAGAAGTCGCTGTATGCCGTCAACATGGGGGCGACCGCTATCGGCACTGGCATCAACGTTCCCAAGGGCTATCCGGAGAAGTGCGCCCAACACCTGGCGAAACTTACTAAGAAGCCGATCGTGCCCGCTTCAGACATGCTCGCTGCCACTTGGGACCAGCAGGGATTCGTTGTCTATTCTGCCGCCCTAAAAAGCTTGGCCATCAAGCTTTCGAAAATCTCAAGCGATCTCATCTTGCTCACATCCGGTCCACGTGCAGGACTCTCGGAAATCAACCTGCCCGCATTGCAGCCTGGTTCGTCCATCATGCCGGGCAAAGTTAATCCAGTTGTTCCTGAGGTGATGAACTTAGTCGCCTTCCGCGTGATGGGGAATGATTACGTCACTACCCTGGCAGCTCACAGTGGACAGCTGCAACTGAATGCGTATGAACCCGTCGAGGGCCTCTCGATTCTGGAGTCCCAACACCTGCTCTTTCACACATCGATGCTCTTCAGGACAAAGTGCATCGACGGCATCACCGTGAACGAGAAGGTGTTGGCACATTACATGGAAACGACCGTTGGTATTGTCACAGCTCTCAATCCCATCATTGGCTATGAGAAGGCCACCGAACTGGCGAACGAAGCATACAAGAGCGGAAAAGGCATTCTGGAAATCATTCGGGAAAAGAAAATTCTAAGCGAGGAACAGATTCGAGAGTTACTCGACCCGGTCAAGCTGACTAACCTGGACAAGGCGAAATATACGACCAAGTAGCCCATACCCGAGCATGGGACAAAGGAGTTATCGATGAAAAGGACTTATCGCAGTTGGATTTTCGTTGTTTTGGTACTCGCGGCCTATCAAAGCGCGTTCGCCCAAGGGAATAAACCGAACGTTGTAATTCTCGCGACTGGTGGCACGATTGCGGGGGCAGCGGCGTCGGGTACGCAATCAGCCTATAAATCGGGCGCAGTCACAATCGACGCAATGGTGGCTGCCGTCTCGGGCATCAGCGATCTAGCCAACATCAAAGGGGAACAAATCTCGAATGTTGGATCACAGGATATGTCGTTTGACATCATGCTGAAACTTGCCAAGCGCATCAATGAGTTGGCGACTCAGCCTGATGTTGCCGGCATCGTGATCACCCACGGTACCGACACGATGGAAGAAACGGCTTACTTCCTGAATCTCACCGCGAAGACTGACAAGCCGGTGGTCATGGTCGGCTCCATGCGGCCTTCGACGGCTGTCAGTGCCGATGGCCCGCTGAATCTCTATAACGCCGTCGCTGTTGCGGCCGATCCGAACGCAAAGGGCCGCGGAGTGCTGGTTGTCATGAATGATTGGATCCATGGGGCGCACTCACTAACCAAAACCAGCACTACGGACGTTCAGACTTTCATGTCGCCTTTGCGTGGTTTAGTGGGTGTTGCGGCCTACGGCAAGAACGACTTTTATAACAATCCGCAATGGAAACACACCACATCCAGCGAGTTCGACGTTTCCGGGGTTAGCAAGATGCCGCGAGTGGACATCATTTTTGGTTGCGCAGACATGTCGCCCGACCTTATTGACGCGAGTGTGAACAATGGGGCTAAGGGGATTGTCATCGCTGGCGTCGGAAACGGCAACATGAACGAGGCCTCGGTGAAGGCGGCAGCCAACGCGGTAAAGAAAGGGGTTGTCGTGGTCCGCAGTAGCCGCGTTGCCACCGGGCTGGTAGGACGCAATGTTGAAATCAAGGACGACGACCTCGGCTTCATTGCCTCCGATGAGTTGAACCCGCAGAAATCGCGGATACTACTCTCCTTGGCACTACTGAAGTCACACACTCCAGAACAAATCCAGCAGATGTTTCGCACCTATTAAGGATGGAGACGGCGCGTGAACGAGAAACACAAAGCGGCCACAAAGACGCTGCTTCTCCTAGTAGCAACCATCGCCGTGGCTGTTGCCCCTAGAACTGCTGCAGCGCAAACACAAGACGGGACGCCCGCTGATCCCAGTCCAGACCAAAACCAAGACGCGACTGGCTCCTCTACACCTTCTACCCTTGAAAACACGGTTGAAGCGGGCATCTCGGAAGAAGCGCCGAGGCGGAAGCTTGTTCATTGGAATGAATATCACGGGCCCTACTTCACAATACGAGCGGGCGCTGGTTTTTTGGTCGATATCGCAGGATATTCCCAAGACAACGAAAGCAAGCAGCAGATCTCTCTTTCCCCGGGATACAAAGTCCGAGACTTTCGTTTTATCCTCGGCGGCAAGTTATTCCCCGAATGGAAACGCCAAGTGACATGGTGCGCAGGAATCATGTACGATGCGCCGACCAACTCCTGGCTCATTCGTCAAACCGGCGTCATGATTGCGGTTCCCGAGCTCTGGGGCCATTTTTTTATCGGACGCGCCAAAGAAGGGTTCTCTCTCCTGAAAGTGATGACGGGATATGACGGATGGACCATGGAGAGACAGACGATTAGCGACGCTACCATCCCGATACTCGCGGACGGAATAAAGTGGCTAGGCTCGACCCCCAATCATCGTTTCCTGTGGAACCTTGGATACTTCAACGATATTTTCTCGAAGGGGCAGTCATTCTCTTCGTATTCAAGTCAGGAAGTTGCACGACTCATCTGGCTTCCAATTCATTCAGAGGAAACCGGCAAGTTGCTCCACATTGGAGCCAGCGTGCGCTACGGAAAGCCCACTGAGGGTAAACTTCAACTCCGATCTCGCCCGGAAGTGTTTCTCCCGCCCTATTTTGTCGATACCGGCAAATTCCAAGCACGGAGTACGTTTATGGCGGGATACGAAGTGTATTACCGGCCGCGCAATTGGATGTTCGGCAGCGAATACTGGTTTCTAAAGGCCGATTCCCCTTCAACGCGCCATCCCGTATTCCACGGTGGAGATGTAGTCGCAAGTTGGCTTATCACCAAGGAAATCCGCACTTACAACACAGTGGGGGGATTTTTTAGAGCGGTATCTCCATCGAGGCCGGTGTTCCAAGGTGGTCCTGGTGCATGGGAACTTGTGTCGCGACTCTCTTACATTGACCTCGACGGTGGAACCCTACGAGGAGGAAAGTTCGGCAGATTCACGGAGCAGCTCAATTGGTATCTATCCGATAACGTCCGGTTGGAATTTAACTATGGTTATGGGCAATTAGATCGATTCAATCTTAGGGGTAACACACATTTTTTTCAGAGCCGTATTCAATTGCAGCTCTGAAACTTGAAGGCACTGCCCGAAGCAGGGCAGAGATAAACAGGAGGTTTACATGAAAACGGGGCCTGTCAAACGCAATCTTGCCCTTATGCTGGCGGGCATTCTGACGTGGGCTAGTTCAGGGCCCGCCCAAACCGCAACCGAACGCAGTCCCGTTGCACCCACCCGTGAACAAGTGCAGGCCGTTGTCACACAGGCCTACGAAAAATTCAAGAACGACAATGGCGGGAAGAACGCCGACTACATCCCCGTCCTGGCCCAGGTGGACTCAAAGCTGTTCGGCATTGCAGCCGTAAGTACGGATGGGCAGGTGGTTACCGCCGGCGACGTAGACCACGCCTTCTCCATTCAGTCAATTTCAAAGGTTTTCAGCTTGGCGTTGGCCATGGATGAACTCGGAGCCGACCAAGTGTTTTCCAAGATCGGTTCAGAGCCGACCGGAAGGCCCTTCAACTCGGTTGAGGCAGTGGCAGGTATGCCAAGCCACACCGGAAATCCCTTCGTGAACGCCGGTGCCATTGCCACTGTCAGCTTGATCCAAGCCCCGAATGAGGATGCAAAGTGGCAAAAGATCCTCGACTTCTACAGCAAGGCGGCTGGAGAAAAACTATCGCTCTTAGAAGATGTCTATAAGTCCGAGGCAGCAACGAACACAGGAAATCGGGCGCTCGCTGCACTCCTTCTGAAATACGAGCGGATCTATGCCGATCCTCTCCAGTCAGTGGATGTTTACACGAAGCAGTGCTCGGTCGGTGTGACTGCCAAGGAACTCGCCGTGATGGGGGCAACGTTGGCCAACAACGGCCGTAATCCGCTGACGCACGAACAGGTAATCAAGGCCGAAAACGTCCCCGAAGTCCTGGCCACGATGATAATGGCCGGGTTGTATGACGGCTCAGGGGGATGGGCATGGCACGTAGGATTGCCTGCCAAGAGCGGCGTGGGCGGTGGCATTGTCGCTGTGGTTCCGGGCAAGGGAGCCATCGCGGTATTCGCCCCGCCGCTCGATGAAGCGGGCAACAGCGTAAAAGCCCAAAAGTCGATCGCCTATGTTGCGAACGAGCTTGGCATAAACCTTTTCTCTCCGCGTTCGGTAGGTCTGAAATGAGTTCATGTCTCGGCGTCATGAAGGCGGGAGTCTCTTAGGAGGTGATTGCAGAATCACGGGCCAGGCACCTCGCAGGTTTTACGGCTAAGCCTGGCCAGTTTGATCTCGGCAATCGTCCGCAAGTGCCCATGGGCAAATCCACCGCACCGTGCCTTATGCCCAGGTCACTTCGGATACACTCAAGACGATTTGATCTTTTGGTCTAAAACGAACCCGGTAGTGGTTGATAAATAGCGCGCCCGGAATTTTACTCGGGTCTTGCCGATTTGTGTGCGCAACCTCTATTGAGGAACCCTATGCAGTTACGCAATTTCCGCCCAACGATCGTGGTTGCCTGTCTTCTACTGACCGCGCCCCTGGCAAGCACACAGTCCAGCGGCTATGAGCTCAACGATGCTCACTTTCACCTAACGAATTACATTCAACAGGGCACCGAAATCCACGATTTTCTCAAGATCATGGGCAACAAAGTCGGCCGGGTTGCCCTGTTCGGCATTCCCCTGCAGCAACAATGGTCCTATCGCTCGGATGGCGATCGAGCTCCGACCTACTACCTGAATACCGATGCCCCCTTGTACTACTACTCCTTCACCGACGCGTGGATTGCCATGGCCTACAAGTCTCTCGCAAAGGACGAGCAAGCACGATTTGATCCCATGATCACGGGGTTCAACCCCAGCGACATGTATGCGGTGGACCACATCCGCAGGGTGCTTCAGACTTTCCCAGGCGTGTTCACTGGAATCGGAGAATTCAGCATTCACAAGGAGTTTGTGTCCGCAAAGATCGCCGGCGAGGTAGCTAGCCTGCGGGACCGGGCTTTGGATCGCATCCTGGACTTCGCCGGCGAGGTAGGACTGGTCGTGCTAATTCACAACGATATGGACGTCCCCTTCGCAAAGGAAGGCTCTCAACCTGCGTATCTGGACGAAATGAGAGCCCTTTTCAAGCGACACCCCAATACGACCATCATCTGGGCCCATACCGGGATGGGACGCGTAGTCCGCCCCATCAAGAACCATGCGGCACATCTTGCAGAGATTTTGGAAGACCCCGCCTTTCATAACGTTTACTTCGACATTTCCTGGGACGAGGTCGCGAAGTACATCATCGCCACGCCGGAAGCAACCAGGACTGCCGCGGCATTAATCAATCGCTACCCTGATCGTTTCCTTTTCGGAACAGACGATGTAGCTCCCAAGGACCAAAATGAGTATCTGAAGACCTACGTGCTCTACGATCCCCTCTGGAAGCTGCTCACACCGGAAGCCTCGGAGAAGGTTCGCAAAAACAACTACGAACGTCTCTTCGATCAAGCTCGGGTCCAGGTACGCTCTTGGGAACGGACCCATCTCCAAGAGCGTGCGATGCCAGCCACCGCCCCGTAATCGCCCAACACCACGAGTATCGTGTTCTCCGGCTTCCGAAGACCTCTGCTGACACAAGCTTGCTTCAGGGATCCAACTGAAAAATTCCCAGCTGCTAGTTTTGCCAGATTTCCTGCTTCCATGAATTCGATATGTTGAGGACGAAAACGTTGGAGGACTACATGAACCTTAACTTTACGAAAGCTTTGCATACCATTGCCGGCGGCTTCGTTTTCCTCTGTCTTTTCTTAGCGCCAGCCGCCGGGCAGAACTTTGAAATCACCCCGCATGTTGGCGGTCAAATCAACGGAGGCCTTGACCTCTCCACGTCCATCTTTCATCGGATCGAGGTAGGAAACAGTCTGAACTACGGCGTGACGGTAGGCGCTCTGCTTGGGGAACACTACGGGCTCGAATTCCAGTGGAACAAAACCGATGCCGAAACGCGAGCCCAACCGATCGGGGCCGTCCAGAGCATTAAAGTGTTCAACTTGAGTCAGAATCAATACATGGCCAATTTTGTGGCCCACCTCACGGACCGAGAGGCGAAGATGAGGCCGTTCTTCTTTTTCGGGCTCGGGGCAAGTGCACTCGACCCGGATCGGGGCGGGGTAAAAGGAGCGACCAGGTTTGCGTTTTCCTTAGGCGGGGGAGCGAAATACAACCTCAGCAAGCATTTTGGGTTGCGAGGACAGATAAAATGGGCTCCGACCTATATCACAACAACCAATGGGGGATACTGGTGCGATCCGTTCTGGGGTGGTTGCTGGCTGGTTGGAAACGACCACTATCTGCATGAGTTCGACATAACTGGCGGCTTTACCGTGCGCTTCTAACCGGATGCTGCCCATAACCGACACTCGGAGCCGGTTCACCGTCTCGGAAGCGTCCTCCGAGCGGCAAGGCATTCGCGGTAATCGCTGGCTGAATCGAGGTATTCTATCTCTGCCCAAACGTAGCAATCGCCTATATGCACTGCGTGGCCGCCAACGCTGGACGGCGGCCTAACGTTTTTCTCGCCCCCCAATCCAGATAAAAACAAACGTGAGATCCATGAAATAACCTGGCGAATATTCGCTAATTTTGTTTGCCGAAACATGGGACCACCTCGCGGGCGTCAAGGCAACACTACTCCCCAGTGATGTCTGATCGCGTCCTGTTTGAGGGGTTATGGAGGCGAGACGACCTTCTCACGAATGGCGAATCTGACGAGATCCGAATTGGACTTCAGTCCGAATTCCTCCATAATCCGGTATTTGTGGAATGCAACCGTACGCGGGGTAAGGTGCAATACCTCAGCGGTTTCGCGCATCGTTCGGCCCTCGGCAAGCAAGTGCAGCACCTCTTTTTGTCTTGGTGTGAGTTGCTTCGAATGTTCGGCCCTCGGATCGCGCACGAACTCGTCCATCAACTTTTGGGCTATCCGTGGCGTGACGTAAGACTTGCCCTTCAGGACTTCGTGAACCGCTTTAATGAGCTCGGATCCCGCCGACTTTTTCAATAAGTAGGCTGACGCCCACTGTCTCAAAGCCTCGCGGGCAACATCCGGATCTTCATTCATTGTGAGTACGATGAGCCTGGTGCGAGGCATAAGCTTCTTTAGCTCACGCCCGGCATTCATTCCGCTCAGGAGAGGCATGCCGATGTCGAGAATCACCACATCAGGCTTGGATTCGACAGCCGCGTGAAGCAGAGTCTCACCGTCGGAAACGGTGCCCACCACATCGACTTCTGGTTCCAGCAGCTTTCGGAATCCTTCCACGACCAACGTGTGGTCATCTGCCAGAAGAATGCGCGGCCGGCTCATCCCTGCCTCCGAACGTTGGGTAGCTACGTCGCCTGCATACCACACGGGACGCGCATGTACAAGTAATGTAGTATGCGCTTGCTGAAGGCAGCCGAGCCACGTTCAAAGCGTACATGTTCAGATGCCCTGTCGACACTGTTAAGAGTTACAGCCATAAAGATTTGGGCAAGAACCACTTGAGAGCCAGGGGTCGTTGCATTCGTTCCTGTGAAACTCACGCGCGGGTTCACCGTTTTTTTACGCTGAGGCAAAAAAACGAAACTCGAGTTCATCTGGTACCACTCTAGTGCCGGAACGCGGTGGCGAACAAAACGAGAATCCCGAAAACGGAGACAACCCCGGCCACTGCTTCGGCAACGGATTTGGGCGGCTCAGGCATTTGAACCGCAAGCGCCTTGATTACACGGCGATGCCCTATGGCCGCTAGCAGAAGCGCGAGCAATCCGATACTCACCATTACCAATGCAAAGATGCGCGGCGACAGCAGGCCGCGATCCACCACTTTACCAGCAGCTTCGAATTCGAAGAACTTGTAAATGGTGAAGCCGAAGCTGATCATGGAAGCGGAAGTTCGCACCCACGCCATGAGCGTGCGTTCGTGCGCAAGCCAGGTTCGATCCAATGCCAACTGTGTCGTATCCGGCCTCGACTCTGGATTGCTCCCCGTCTGCGAGCTCATAGGATTTGGTCCTGCCGTTAGCCCTGGATCGCAACATTCCCTTCAGAACTAGAGCGCCCCGTATAGCTGTCCAGATCGCGTTCCAAGAACAAATTCAGAAAGGTTCGTATTCCCGCGATGGCTGCCAATTGCGCGATTTCGTTCCAGGTGGGCGAGACTGCTGTTCGAACCACGTCGGCGGCGAGTTCGAACTCGAGTCCGAGAACAAGCCATCCCGCAAACCGCAACCAAACCTCTTTGCGGCGGCCAGCGCGGTTGGGAGCGGCTGGAATTGCAAGAACCGCGCCGTAGAGAGCCTCTATCGCTCCAAAGGCGATGATGAGTGCTGCCGCCGACTCGACTCCGAGGGCGATAGAACCAGCAACCGCCTTAAAAACTGATTCCATTCGGTGGCCAGGCTTTGCCTATGGATATTGGACGACCTGATAAACCAGCGTCGTACCCTGATAGAACGGCTTATAGTAGGTTGTGGCGCAGTGGTAAATGACCGCTCCTCCGGATGCGACCGTCGCGCAGCCTCCCGGCAAAGCTGTGATAACACTGCCAACGGCGGGGGCGGCAACAACCGTGGTGGCCGGCTGGCTTGCTGCTGCAACGGCGGCCGTCGTGACGGCTCCGACCGCGGCCCCGGCAGCAAAAGCTCCCCAATTGTTTTCGTAGACGCAACAGCCGCCATAGTACCCACCGTGAACGTTGGTATTCACGTTTACGTTGCGGTTAACGTTTACATTGCTGTTAACATTCGTGTTGCGATTGACGTTGGCGTTGCGATTGACGTTGGCGTTGCGGTTAACGTTTGCAGTATTGTTTACGTTGCCGCTACGGTTGGCGCTGCGATTCTGCAATGCAACATTTGAGGTGGTCCCCGCCCGCGCGACGCGTCCCGGCATCTCCTTCACACAGCTGGCCGCAAGCAAAAGGCAAATCAATGCTGATTTCATATCTATTTCCCCGTCACTTCTTTCAGCAATTCAATCTGTTTCGCATCGGGTGGCTTCTCGAAATTAAAAAAATCCGCTCTGGGCTGCGCCTGTAGGTTCCAGTCAAGGAAATCCACCACCATTCGAGGATGGCCCGGTTTGCTCTTATCGACGACTTGCAGCCTTCGCACTCTCGGATGCTCACCACCGATTACCCAGAGCTGCCACTCAGCATCCGGCTCGGTGAAGGCCAAATGGTGCACCGGCTCGTCGAACAACATGACTTGGCCAACCACGTACCCAGTCATCAGGTCATCAGAAAGGGATTTGTAGGGGTCGCTACTTAGGAAATTTCGAATGGGGATAAAAACGTTCTTCTTTTCCAGGGTTTCCAGAGTGGCATCGATGGTCTTAGCGGCCGGAATGAGCGCGTACAGCTTCTCCTCAGGCGTGTACAGAACCGCATTTCCCGCGTTGTAGTACAGCTGTACATCCTTGCCCCGACCGCGGAAATTTACGCGTAATTGGTCCGGCCTCTGTACCGTGACCTCGCTGAAGTGGAAAAGGGTGACGATCTGTCCGTTGCTCCCCAGGGTTTCACGGCTAACCAGGGCACGAAAGGAAAACGTTTTGGCGCCCTTGAGCGGATCCGTCGCAGCCTTTAAAACCTGCAACGCTAAGGGATCGATGTCCTTTGCAGCTGGAGATTTTGGCGTTCCTGGCTGTTGCGCGTTGGATGTCGACAGCCAAAGCACGGCAAACACAAAAGCGCAAAATCGTGATTTCATAGGATTCTTCTTCGAAGAGATTGGCAACCGTGGAACGAAAGATCCACGATTCTTCCCGCAGTGGTCAATCTTATTTCCTGCATCCACGCTGCCCACTGTCACTGCTGACAGCGCTGGTAAAAATACGCTGTGAGAAAATACCGAACACTGCCAAAAAATACAGTTTTGCTGTACGTTCGTGCGGGGTTAGAATTTGTAGATCTCGGAAGATCGCGTTGAGGAATCAATACACTTGGGGTCTATATGTCGACAACCAGCCGTGCACGGATCCTTATCGCCGATGATCACGTAATGGTCGCGGCGGCGCTGAAACAACTACTCGCAAGCGATTTCGAAGTCTTAGCTACGGTTCACGACGGGAGGTCTCTGGTTCTCGCAGCGCAAACGTTGTCCCCAGATGTAGTTCTCGTCGACGTCAGTATGCCGCTCCTGAATGGCCTCGACGCCGCAGAGCGAATCAAGCGAAGTTCCCCGGTCACAAAAATCATTTACGTCACTGTCAATCATGACCCTGATCTCGCAGCCGAGTCCCTTCGTCGCGGAGCGGATGGCTACATACTCAAAAGCTGCGCGGCTTCCGAGCTCATTTCCGCCATCCACCAGATCTTGCGCGGCGATTGCCACGTTTCCGCGGCCCTCGGCAATGTTTCTGAAAGGCAACCCATGAGTGCCAGCGCGAATTCCTCGGACAAGCTCACGGATCGCCAGATTGATGTTCTGCAACTGCTTGCGGAAGGCCGTTCCATGAAGGAGGTTGCAAGTGTACTCAACCTCACAACGCGAACCGTTGCTTTTCACAAATATCGTTTAATGAGTGGTCTTGGCCTGCGTAACGACGCTGAAATCGTGCAGTACGCGGTTCGAAAGAACATGTTGGCAGCTTGATAGGGAGTGTCCCTATTAGACCTGGGTCGCCGCTGGCGGAGACTCGCGTTTGCCGCTCAGGTTACCAGCGGAGCCCAAATGTTAGCGGCAGGATGTCAGTTGTGACCGTTCTGTGCGAGGCGTGGTGATAACGGATCTCGGTATAGAACTTGAGATTGCCGATTATTTCAATCGTGAAGCCTCCACCAATGTTCCCGCCGAAAGCATCGCTGCTGGTGGAGCCCACGACGGCTCTTGCAGGCCACAACCCGTTAACACATGCACCCCACCAGGACCAAAACCCAGGACAGACCGTTCCCGGCACAAAAACAGGTGCTATGGCCTCACCCGAGCGGTGATACCAACCACCTCCGCCGATTAAGTATGCCCCTGCCAACCCGGGGGTGGGGATTCTTACGATTGCATTCAGCGTCACGGAGTACTCTCTGGCCGAGGCACTTGCAATGCCAAGTTGATCCATTGTGCTCCGCTTAACGGGTAGGTCGTGCCACATGAACTCGCCATTCATGCCGAAAAGGCGGCTGAAATTGGGACCCGCACCAACCACAAAGTTGGCGCCATTATTCACAAAATGCGACGCATCAGAGAGCGGGAATCCAACCCCACCTGCTATGTTGAAATTTAAAGGCGTGAACTCGCCTTGCGCATATGCCTTACCTAAAAGCGAGGCAACTATGGCTACCTTGCCGAGTATTCCGCGATACACGTTCGTCTCCTTACGACTCGTCGATCACCTGCTCACTGCAGAGAAGCTTCACCGACGCCGTTCTCGCTAGGAACTGTCAAGCTTCACAGCCCTGCTGTTTATGGTGACAGTTCACGATCACTTATGGCCGCGCTAGTCTGTGGGCGGCGCGCACAATCTTGATCCCTACGAGGTCTCCATGGCGGTGAGCTTCCCTTCTCTAGAACACAAACGCCTCAATGATGCGCAGGCTGGGCACGTTGCTTGGCGAAAGTGGGGCCCTTATCTAAGCGAAAGGCAATGGGGCACAGTACGTGAGGACTACAGCACGGACGGGAATGCGTGGGAGTACTTTAGCCACGATCAGGCAAGATCGAGAGCCTATCACTGGGGAGAAGATGGTCTGGCTGGCATATCCGATGAAAAACAGCGGCTTTGCTTTGCCCTTGCTCTCTGGAATGGCAATGACCGAATCCTGAAGGAACGACTATTTGGATTGACCAACTCCGAAGGAAACCATGGCGAGGACGTTAAGGAGTATTACTTCTACCTAGACAATACGCCAACCCACTCCTACATGAAATATCTATACAAATATCCCCAGCGCGCCTTCCCTTATGAGGAGTTGATAGCCAGGAATCGGGAGCGAACTCGCCATGACATGGAGTACGAGTTACTCGATACAGGCATATTCGACGAGGACCGTTACTTTGACGTCCTGGTTGAATACGCCAAAGTCAACCCGGAAGAATTACTTATACAAATTAGTGTGAGGAATTGTGGACCGGAAGCCGCCACGGTGCGGGTTCTTCCTACACTGTGGTTTCGAAACACCTGGGCTTGGGCACCAAACACCAAGAAACCCTATCTCAAGCAAGGATATGCCAACGATGGAACACCGGGAGTACTGGCGAGCCATCCAGAATTGGGGCAGATTCAACTTTACGCTGAACGGGACCCGGCCATCCTCTTCACAGAGAATGAGACCAACAACTGGAGACTCTTTCAACAGCCTAACGTGTCTCCCTTCGTCAAGGACGGCATTAACGACTACGTTGTCGAAAGTAGATCAAACACGATTAGCCCCGAAGGAGTAGGCACCAAGTGTGCTGTGGACTATGAGCTGAAGATCCCGGGGGGAGAGCGCGAAGTTTTGCGGCTACGTTTACTGGTGCCACAGCCCGGAAGCTCCGACAATCCACATAAGTTCTTCCAGCACGAATTCTCCTCGATTCTGAATGCGCGCAAGCAGGAAGCGGATGATTTTTACGCCGCGATTACGCCTCCACAACTGGATAAAGACGGGCGTTCCGTAATGCGGCAATCCCTTGCCGGAATGCTCTGGAGCAAGCAGTACTACTTCTTCGATCTGCAGCAGTGGCTTCGGGAGCACAACGTCAGCCCAGGACAATCCTCAGGGACCAGGAATCGCCACTGGTTTCACATGCTCAATGACGACATCATTTCAATGCCGGACAAATGGGAATACCCGTGGTATGCGGCATGGGACCTGGCATTTCACACCCTTGCGCTATTAATGGTTGACCCACAGCTTGCCAAGCGGCAGCTCGAACTCATGTTCGCATCTTTGTACCTCCACCCCAGTGGCCAAATTCCGGCATACGAGTGGAATTTCGGTGACGTGAATCCTCCGGTCCACGCCTGGGCAGCCCTCTCCTTGTACAACCAGGAGAAAGAACTGAGCGGCAAGGGCGACGTTGATTTTCTAAAGCGTGCTTTCGACAAACTTCTGTTTAACTTCTCTTGGTGGGTTAATCGCAAAGACCCAGAAGGTCGCAACGTCTTTGAAGGTGGCTTCTTGGGTTTGGACAACATTGGGGTATTCGATCGGAGCATGCAGCTTCCAACCGGGGGAACACTCGAGCAAGCCGATGGGACGGCATGGATGGCGTTCTTCTGCCAAAATATGCTCGAAATCGCTCTCGAACTCTCTAATTTTCACGACAGCTATCAGGCCGTTGCCACAAAGTTCTGCGAACATTTCCTTTGGATCGCAAGCGCCATGAATCGGATGGGTGACAACACTGACGAGCTCTGGGACGAAGAGGACGGCTTCTTCTACGACCTACTGATGTTTCCTGACGGCAATGCATGCAGGCTCAAGGTACGCTCCATGGTAGGCCTCTTGCCGCTCTGTGCTGCAACCGTGCTCTACCCCAGGCCAGGAATTGCGCATCCCGAGTTCGTTGCTGATATCCGGCGGTTTCTCGAACGCAACTCCAATCTCACAGTCAACATCGCCCCCCCGGAAAAGAAAGGGTTTGGAGGAAGACACCTCCTGGCGATTCTTAATGAAGACAACTTGCGGCGAGTGCTCCGCTATATGCTCGACGAAAATGAATTTTTGAGTGACTTTGGGATCCGATCGCTGTCGCGTTACCACCTGAATCATCCCTATGTTTTCCACGCCGGAGGTCAGGAGTTCCGGGTCGATTATCAGCCAGCGGAATCGAACTCAGGGCTTTTTGGTGGCAATTCGAACTGGCGCGGACCGATCTGGTTTCCCGTCAATATGCTTCTACTTCGCGCCCTCCTCAACTATTACCTCTTTTATGGCGACGATTTCAAAGTCGAATGTCCCACTGGTTCGGGGGTCCATATGACTTTGTTCGAAGTCGCACAGGAGATCAACCGTCGCCTATGCAGCATATTTCTTTGCGATGAGGCACACGATGGCCGGCGCCCCGTGTATGGAGGGAATGAGAGATTCCAGACTGATCCGCTCTGGCGGGACCACATCTTGTTTTATGAATATTTTCATGGAGACAACGGTGCAGGAATAGGAGCCAGCCATCAGACCGGTTGGACGGGTCTAGTCGCCCGGCTCCTCCAACTCTCCGTGGGGCCCAACGCCAAACAACTACTAAACATGCAAAGCAAGCCAGTGCTGGCCAGCGAACGCCTTGCCGCGTAGCGTCAGGGCATAGACTTTGCAGCTGTAGCCTTTCGCATCGGTTTGACGATCCTGGAATCGTGCTGTGATTCCTGACAGTTCATGTCAGGGTTCCCCACCAATATCCTCGCCGCAGTGGCTTAACCAGGAGGGGTCATATGAACCTTGGCAAACGGACATTCGCGGAATTCATTGGGACTTTTTGGCTCGTTTTTGGAGGGTGTGGCAGCGCAGTACTCGCAGCCTCCTTTCCTTCCTTGGGTATTGGGTTTCTCGGAGTCGCACTGGCGTTCGGTTTAACGGTGCTAACCATGGCATATGCGATCGGGCATATCTCGGGAGCTCATCTGAATCCTGCGGTTTCCGCAGGTATGGTGGCAGGGGGACGATTTCCAGCTTCCGAATTCCTTCCTTATGTCGCCGCTCAACTTTCGGGTGCCATCGCGGGCGCAGCGACCTTGTATGTAATCGCCAGGGGCAAAGCCGGATTCGACCTTGGTGCCGGCTTCGCTACGAACGGATATGGAGCGCACTCACCTGGGGGATACAGTCTGCTGTCTTGCTTTGTGGCTGAAGTAGTGTTGACGGCGTTCTTCCTGCTGATCATCTTGGGTTCGACCGATAGTCGTGCTCCACAAAGTTTGGCGCCCCTCGCAATCGGATTCGCTTTGACCCTCATCCACTTGATCGACATACCCATAACGAACGCCTCCGTAAATCCAGCGCGCAGCACCGGTCCCGCAATCTTTGTTGGTGGTTGGGCATTGGCTCAACTTTGGCTCTTTTGGGTTGCGCCGTTTATTGGTGGCATGGTCGGCGGAAGAATTTATCGCTCCTTCTTCAGCGAAGTCGCCACCCATCGCAAGGAGCCGCAGGCAATTCGGCCCGGCGGACACCTGGGAGCTGCTTAGAGCATCGTTCGGCTAATCTTTTAGGCGGGGCTCGAGGGAAAACGAATCGCTGCCCCCGGGAAGATTTTGGCTGTTCTAGTGTCGGGTTGGCCCCAGTTGACCCACTTGCTCCTCATCACTATCTGAGGGGTCGCTCTGAAATGAGCTTGCATTCCCGCCTCGGTTGAGGAGCTGCACCTCAGCGCGGCGATTCTTCTCCCGTCCGTTCTGTGTATCATTCGGGGCTACAGGCTTTTCGTCGCCCACCCCAATGGCATAAACCTTGTAAGGGGGCAATTTGTACTTAGTCGAAAGATATCGAACCACCTCTTCCGCGCGACGTTGACTCAGTTCGTAGTTATGCTGTTTATTCCCTAGGCTGTCGCTCCCTCCTTGGACCACCACAATGTAACCTTTCGATCCGGTCAATTGCGCGCCGAGCTGATCCAGCTGCTGCTGTGCCTCTGCACTGAGCCGAGTGCGATCAAAACCAAATTTGACGAGGGTTTGAGCGACTACCTGATAATTGTCAACGTTGGTCACGATGTTTGCCAACGCCGAAGCCTTCGCCTGACAGGTGTTGGCCGTGTCTTTCGCCTGTATCGTCAGAGACCCGGCGGTCGTCGCATTTTCGTCGGCATTTTGCACGTTTGTGTTAGCTGCCGCAATCGATTGCTGGGCGCGCGTATCCACTTCTTTGATCTCTTTGGCGTTGTCGACCGCGCGTTGATCCAGATCAGTCGTCTTGTTCCGCAATGGCGCAACCTGGTTTCGCACATATTGCTTGGTGGCACAACCTGTCCAGCCAACCATGCCTACGGATAGTAGGCAGAAAACCAGAATCCTATTCATCGGCAGCTCCTGAAGCCAGAGGGTAGTCTTGCGCCACACTGGCGTACTTCTGATCTATACGGGCGTTTGTCTACTGTCATCTGTCATTGCTTACAGAAATACTTGGGTGGTCCGGCAACGGTCGAGGATATTGTGCGGTTGGCGTTGGCAACGAAATGACGAAGGCCGCACCGGCTCCAGGCGTGCTCCTCACTTCAATTGAGCCATTGTGTTGATGAACTATGCCATTTACCGTGAACAGTCCTAACCCGGTTCCCTTGCCTGCCGGCTTGGTGCTAAAAAAAGGTTCGAAGATAGCCTCTTGCAAGTGTTGAGGAATACCTACGCCTGTGTCGGCAACAATGAGCGTGATCCAACCCGAATCTTCTTCCTTGGGATGACTTGTTCCTCGTTCCGTCGAGATCGTCAGTTGCCCGCGATCCGGCATCGCGTCCATTGCATTGATGACAAGGTTCGCAAGCATCTGCTCCATCTGCGTGCGATTTGCTCGAATGGTCGGAAGATGCTCGCAGAGGTTCGTCTTGACCTGAAGGGTGTGCCTGAACAGGGGATTCAGTAGTCGCAAGACGGTGTGGACAACGTCATTCATCTGTACGTCTTGCAACTTGGAATCCTGGCTACTGCTAAATTGAAGTAGTCGTCCGATGAGGCTTGAGGCTCTCCTGGTCGCGACTGATATTTCCTTGATTCGCGGACGACAGTCCTCCATCTTGCCGGCCTCTTCGAGCGCAAGTTGTGCGTTCAGCGAAATCGTATCGAGAATCGTGTTGAAGTCGTGGGTTAACCCCGCGGCCAGCGTTCCGAGCGTTTCCAGTCGCTGAAGTTGGGAAGTGGCTTGCCGAAGTTTGACCTCCTTGGTTTGGTCCACGATGATCGCCAAGACTCCTGACAAGCCGGCCACCGAAAACGGATACGCCCAGACGAGTAGCCATTTTGGCTCGCCGTCGGCCAAAATGAGGCGAATTTCCTGGGCTTCGGTTCGATCTCCCTCCAACGCTCGTAGGATGGCAGAGTCTTCTAAAGCGATTTCGTTTCCCAGAGAGTTCTCGAACCGGTAGTTATGCCGCCAATGGCGAAATGTGGGAAGTGTATCTGTGTCGTCTACCCGAAACAGCTCAAGCGCCGGTCGATTGGCGAAGACAATATGCTCTTGCCGGTCTACTACAGCAACGGCAGTTCCTATGTCCTCAAAGATGGTTTGCAGAAGACCTGGGGGTTGTATCCCAAACACGGGCATGTCTTCCTCCAACACGGAAGCTAGCGACCGTATGTTTGCTATTGAAACTGGCAATTCTTGCAGGTAAGGGGAACACCTGACGCTATGGCCCGGTTTACCAGCCACGCCTACAGTACTTTTGACAGTTCTCTGGTTTTCGACTGGGTGCTACACAATAACAACACCTATTCGAAAGGACTCCGCACCCATGACGAAAATTCTCATCGCCGACGATCACGATATTGTAAGGTCTGGGATACGCTCCATTCTTGAGAACGAACCCGGGCTACAGGTTTGTGGAGAGGCAACCGACGGAAATGAAGCGGTCGACCTCACCAGAACACTGAGGCCGGATCTTGTTGTTCTTGATTTCTACATGCCGCGCCGTAACGGATTGGAAGCCGCTCGCCAAATCTTGAGTGATAACCCAATGCAAAAGATCCTTTTCCTTACTGTGGTTGATTCTGAAGAAGCTGCCAGAGAAATCCTGGACGTAGGGGCAAGAGGGTACGTGCTCAAGTCCGATGCCGCCCATGAGCTCGTTGACAGCGTCAATAATTTGATGCGCAATCGGCTCTACTTCACCACGCGCGTCTCGAATATGGTGCTCGAAGGATACCTGAACCCGAACATGATCGCAGACCGCACCCCATCCACGCTGACCTCGCGAGAGCGAGAAATTGTCCAGCTTATAGCCGAGGGTTACGTTACCAAGGAAGTTGCAAGCATGTTAGGAGTAAGCGTGAAAACCGCTGAAACTCACCGTAGCAACATCATGCGAAAGCTCAAAATCCACTCGGTAGCCGAGCTCGTTCTCTATGCCGTTCGGAATAATATCGTGCAAAACGCATCGTCCAGCTGGTGGCACGCCACTGCGGCTTAGAGCTGCCCTTCGCCTACGACTCGACGTTGGAGATGCGTTTTGGTCGGATTGCTGGTTTACTTGCGTCGAAGAAAAGTGTAGCTGACTCCTATGACAAACCTCAGTCGGGTTTGACCAGATTCCACCAAGTGGGTTCTCAAAAGGTCCAGGTTCCCGCGAGCTGCCCAATGAGGGCTGAGGATGTAATCGACTCCCCCGCCGAGCATCCAGCTGTAAGCGTTATCGGAGGCGCTTATTGTGGGTCCCCCTACCTGCGAGACTTCTTGGTTTAAGTGTGTCCCGCCGATCTTGAACTCTGCAAACGGGTTGAGGTCGAACTTCTGCTTCACGTTCTTCGGCGGGAAGTATATTCTGGGTCCAACGAGCCAATTCTGCAAATGGCTCTTTACAGTCACAAGACCGACACTCGTTAACTGAAAAGCGCCTATCGTTGACGTATCTCCCGCATGGTCATATTCGAAGCCGACAGAGACCCTCCGAGTAAACCAAATCGCTGCGCCGAGATTGAACCCGTCCAGGCCGTTATCCCCCGTTGAGTGAATCCAACCACCTGAGAATTCCAGGTTTCCTTTGCTCAAACCACCAGTCGGTGCCTGTGCTGTCTGGCTGGATGCGGGCCCCGCCGCCGCAACGACAACTGCTAATGCCAGTAAACATGCGTACTTCATGTTCCCTCCGGGGCGCTTACTGTGCTGAATAAGCACCACACTGGGTACCTTTGTAAAAGGGATTATTTCTGGAAAAAACTGGCAATTGTTACAGGACAGAAATCTTTGAGTAGGATGCACATAGGGGCAAACGATCTGCCACTAGTGACAGGTGGGTTGGTGCCTAGAGCGTTGTAGGTGGTCGTGAGGTTTGCACGCTGGATAGTGTTAGTTAGATGTCAGAAGAACATGCTTTCTCGTGGCGTACATAGCGCCATTTTCGTAACCTCTGAAGAACCTGCACCAGTACTTTGTTTTGTTCCGCTCGCCAGGCCCGGGCCTTCTGGCTACATTCTGCGATCACATCCTCGGGTGCCAACCGTCTCACGCATTTCATTCCGAGCCTAAGCACAGCCCAATCGTCCAACTGACCGATGACCGGAATGAAGCTGGGTATGAGCTGGATAGGGCTCAGCAAATATGCCACCGCGCAACCCGAAACGATTTTAGCGGGCCAAGGCGAATGTGGATGTTTGAGGATTGCAAACAAAACTTGCGCATCATGTGCAATCGCAAACAATTCTTTTTTCAAATTGTTGCTGGTGGCTAAGAGCCAGCTAGAGATCGGACCAACGGCAGTCGCACCCATCGAGATCCCTACGGCAGTTTGTTCCTTGGATCCGTCCGCTGTTCGTCTCTGCGACACAACAACGAGCGCGGTGACAGGAGAATGGCATTGACCATGGACCCATCGCAAAGGCAGCATTCCTCACCTTGGGGCAGTTTTATCATCACTTTCGGCGGAACGGCAGGACGGATTGTCCACAACCGCGACTCGTTTCCGGTTGAGTAGAACGCCGCTAGTTGGGCCCCCGCGACAGAACTTCGCCGGCTCTTTGTTCTCCTCATCCGATCTCTCCCTCAGGATTGCTTGCGGGTAGTGCTGGATTCCACGTGCCTTTGGACAGCTTTGTGCAAACAACGCTCTCCGCACACTTTCTGGACACCGTACTCTCGCACCATCGCTGGATCTGCGTCCAACGGGATGAAGCAACACCTTACGCCATCCCGCTCCGTCCAGAGTAGAAACCAGTGATCGCTCCCACCCTTCCTGGCGCCGCACTCCGAACAAGAAATCATGTCCAACTTACCCACAAAATGAAGTCCAAGCGTGAACCAAAGAGCGGTTTGCGATGGGCATCCCGGAGCGTCCTGCACCTTGCAAGGTTCAGGCTTGAGGCCAGTTCCAGAGAACTGGTAAAACTGACAGTCGGATTTGGGACGCCAAGCCCGTGAAATTTCCAGGCATGCGCGACGGTGGCTTTACAAAATTACTCTTCCACGCTAGCATTGCGCGGCAGGTTGCGATTTCGGACACTGACATGGAAAGACACAGCTCCGAATCGATGCCGATTTCATCGCCGCTCCCAGACGATCAGTCCACTCTACGATCCCCATCCCTAAATACCATTTTTGCAGCCCTGGCTACAGCGGCTGCTTATTGTGCGGGGACGATTGTAGGCTTCGCGCTGACTCCAGAAGGATCGGAAATCTCCACCTTGTGGCCACCCAATGCGGTGGTGATGGCTGCTTTTCTCTTAACGCGGCCTCGGCAATGGGTGTTCTTGTTGCTTGCCGTTCTTCCTGCTCACTTTGCGATTCAGTTGAGCAGCGGTGTTCCCACCTGGACCACCATGGGATGGTTCATCAGCAACATCAGCGAAGCGCTTTTGGGTGCATTCCTTATTACCAGATTTACTAAGGTGAATCAGCTCTTCAGCTCCATTCGCGGAGTGACAGTCTTCCTATTGTTTGGTTTTTTGATAGCACCGCTGATCACTTCCTTCGAAGATGCCGCGGTGGTGGTTTTAACGCAGCACGGGCAGGCTTACTGGGATCTATGGACTAGCCGTCTGTTCTCCAACATGTTGTCCATTCTGGTTATCGTGCCTCCCATTGTCATTCTCGGAAAAGGCAAGCTAAAGACCCTGCGAGAAACCAGAATCGCCCATTATGCGGAGACTCTACTCCTCATCGCAGGCGTTCTTCTTGTGAGTATCTCAGTGTTTGGGGGAATGTACGTTTCAACGAGCTATGCCCCGGCGTTGGTGTATGCTCCATTGCCTTTTCTGCTATGGGCGGCGGTGCGCCTCGGACCAGGCGGGTTGAGTGGTTCTTTGCTTGTCGTCGCGATCGTTTCGATCGACGCAGCACTTCACGGCCGTGGTCCATTTACCTCTTTGTCCCTACGTGAAAATGTGGTTTATCTACAGATACTTCTCTGTGCAATAACCATCCCGTTGATGTGCCTGGCTGCGATCTTGAGCGAGCGACAGGTGATCCAAACAAGACTGCGGACGACCAATCGCCTTCTGGTCGCGGCTCAGGAACAAGAACGTAACCGAATTGCTCGGGAACTGCATGACGATGTGTCACAACGGCTGGCGTTGCTCGAGATCAGACTCACGCAGGCTAAGGAAGCTGCAGAACCCTCGATAAAGCCCAAGCTGCAGCACATTTCAGAACAGGTGAAGGATCTATCCCGCGTTATCCGTGAGCTCTCTCATGGTTTGTATCCTTCCCTGCTACAGCATCTCGGGCTTGTTCCCGCACTGAAAAAGCTCAGCCGCGAAACCTGTGGCGAAATGTCCATTCAGCTCGACTTGCCACGGGACCCCAAGCCGCTGTCTGCTGAAATTGCGCTCTCGTTGTTTCGGGTGGCGCAGGAAGCCTTAAACAATATCCAAAAGCATAGTCGGGCGCATTCGGTATCCATTGAATTGAAAGAAGAGGTTCACAGAGTGGTGCTTCGCATCGTGGACGACGGTGTAGGCTTCGATGCGAACCAAGCGAGCACGGAGGGACTCGGGTTGAACAGTATGCAGGAGCGAATGGAAGCGATTGGGGGTACGGTCTCAATTACATCCAGCCACTTGGCGGGTACCGCCATCGAAGCCTCGGCTCCCTACCCTTCTACCTTCCCTTCTCAACTGGAGAAGGCGAGTTAAAACCTAAATGCGACTGGTGGAAGCCGTCAGCAAAGGCCGAGCGTTAGGAGTTCGCTCAAATGCCTCCCAGGAAGGCCTGGGGCAAGCTCGACTCACGCAACCTTTCTGGCTTTCCGGGGTGACGATGCGTTCACCAACGGTTTCGGCTCCGGAAATTTCCATGACGCATCCAAGATCTCCGGGTGCGGCCGGTAAAGTCGAACCATACAGTTCCAACCCTTCATGATGGGCAGACAGTTCATCTCGCCAGACCCGCACCCGCCGAATTGAATCGTCACTGAATCATCGGAGTTTCTGCGTGCCGTGATGTTGTTCAACGTATACGCATTGCGATCGTTTGGTTCGAAGTATCCATTGGCGTTATAAACGCTGATCGACCAGAAACCATCAACCGGGACGTCTTTTACAGTGAGTTCGTGGACGGTAGTTCCATCGTTCTTCTCAGGTGTGATGTTCAGATAAAATGCGTCATCCTCCGGATTGCCGCCCCATCCCAGCGCAGTCCCGATGAGGTGTCGAACGGGATCGACCTGATCGCGTGTGCCGAAGGTGCGATGCGTGTCAGGAAGGGTGCTTCCCAGAACCAGCAAGGCATCTCGTATTCTTTTTTGGCTTTTAGGATCCCACTCCGGGACTTCAAAGCGTCCATGGCTTTTCTGCCAGCCTTGTATGCCGTCCTGCAACGTATGTACATCCCTGATGTCATCTGAATCGTTCGGATTTACCAGGATGCGAACCGCAGCCAGCATGTATCGCGTACCGATTCTTTCTTTAGAAAAAGTATAGCTACCAGGATCGTAGAACACCGCAGGCGTGTAATGATCCTCGTCGACAATCTGCAGCGATATGAAACGATCCCCGGCGTCGGGTAATATGATCGTCGTCGGACCAGCGTCGAGATCGAACACGGCGGCTGAGTAGAGCGTATCTCGATTAGCGCGAATGACCGCTTGGGCATCGATTCTCATCGGCTCCCTGCGGTGGTTGAATTTGCCAAAACCACCGTCTTTCAACGCAATCTCCGCAAAATACATGTCCGACTCCGCCCGCTGAAAATTCTCTACGGTGACGGGTACGGTTTGTCGCTTCGATGCTTGTCTCGGCACACTCAGCCTCTGTTCTCGGGAACGGTTCTGCGCGTTGTTTTTTTCATCTGACGAAGCTGCGTCGGCCATTGCTTTCTCCCTCTCCTACCTACAACTACTTAGGTTGATCTGCAGGTGGCCACCGAGATTGAATGGGCGCGCCTGATTTGACGTGGCTTTTCTTCGGAGGATCCGAATGTTGGTCGCGCGTTTCGGACCTCCCTCGCTGTGATTCCTCACTTGGTTGCATTTGGCCCTCTCGGGTACAGAAGCACAATCTGCATACGTAACTGCCATGTAGGAGAAGGTGTCGAGTCGGGACGCGCGACGTTGTAGTACGCCGACACGGAACCGTTCACCGGTTGGCTACCCACCTTAAAGATCCGTCCGAAACCTGCTCCAAAAGGTACCAGCCAGATGTTGCCGGTGGTTGCAGTCCAGTTCGCACTCAAAGTTGGACTAGAAGTCAGGTACCAGCCGTTTTGCAGGTTGTAGTTCACAAAATATTGCAGGCTCATCGTGTTTACATCGCTGCGAGTTGTAAGACCTGCAAAGGACCACAGGTTGCTTACCAGCGCTCCGACAGTCCATTTTCCTGGCTGCAGTAGCACAACCACAGCCGGCCCCGCAGCCCACTTGCCAGTGCCAAGGTTGTCATCGGTGGCGGTTGGAAGGAGGAGAGCTGGGCCCACTCCCCAAATCAGCTTGTGAGGCTTCGCCGGCGAAAGAAAGAATGTCGGCTGAATGTCTCCAAGTCCAAACGTTCCCAGGTGAGCTTGACTGACATCGGGTGAAAGAGCAATGGCGTGATGATCCTCGCAATAAGGTTCCAACTCTCATTGAGCTTCATCGGAATGACAGGTTGAACGTTGAGCGTGCTCTTGTCACGAGCAAAAGGGCCGATATTTAAGTCCGTGTTGTTTTGAAATGGGACGCTAATGAGGCTGGCAACAGGGTTCTGAGTAGCCTTTTGTAGCTCTTCGGTATTCGAATCCGACGGATTAGGTTTTGCCGACTGACGTTCTTGACCGTAAAGAACATGCGTGAGGATGGTCCATCCCAGAATTGAGATCAGGACCAACAGACGCCCCCCCTGGGTTTCGAATTTGGTCTCGGTGAAATGCTGCACATGAATGTGGGCCGGCTGTCGCATCAAGACGCGTTCAAGCTTGCTTCTGGAAAGAATTACTAGTTGGAAGCAGCTCGGGAAACTGCGAAAAGTCACAGGTTACGGCCGACTGCATTGCGCAACACTCGGCTGCTCCTCGAGACCACTGGTCGAACTACCAGATGCGCCCACAACTCTGGAGAGCGATAAAGGTTCCTGAACTGTTCCTGAATGTACGACGACAAATCCGCGCGTGAGAAGCAATCAAATGAAGAAGGTACTGAACTCAATCGCTCTGGGGGCGGGCCTTCTGTTTACCGGTTGCGCAGTCCTCGACCAGACTGCCCAAAATTCAAGCAAAGGGAGCGATCCGCCCCAGGATCTGACTGTCGTGAACCACATCGTCTTCATGATGCAAGAGAATGAAGGATTCGATCATTACTTCGGGCAGATAAACAAGTATCGTCAGTCGCTGGGACTCAACCCCGATGTCGACGTCACTCCGGCAAACGCTACCCAACTGGCCTATGACCATTCCACTTCGTTTGCGCCATTTCACATGATCTCGATGTGTACGGAGGATTTGAGTTCGTTCTGGAACGAGAGCCACAACGACTGGAACCACTATGCGCCGACCACTGCGACGCCGTTGATGGACGGTTTTGCCAATTCTGCAGGTGGTAATTCTCGCCACAGCATTCCAACTGGCTTCGACATCAATGGACAACGCGTGATGGGCTACTACGATGAGACCGACCTGCCCTACTACTATTTTATGGCCACCCAATTCGCCATGTCCGACCGGTGGTTTTCTCCGGTGATGTCCAACACACCTGCCAACCGCATGTACTCTCTTGCCGCAACCTCTCGCGGCGTGATCAACAAACCATTGACACAGGTGAATGTTCCTACGATTTTCGATGAACTTCAACAAGCCGGGATTACCTGGAAAAACTACGTGCAAGACTACCCCAAAGGAAGTTCCCTGCGACCATTCCCCGCATATTCGAAATACGTTGGGACAAACATTGTTCCCATGGCGGAATACTTCATCGATTTAGCAAATGGCACATTTCCCCAAGTCGCTTTGATCGAACGGGATTCAAGAAACGGACTGGATGAGCACCCCGGGGGAGGAAACAACGTACAAAAAGGTGCTGCCTACGTCGCGACCCTCATCACCGCGTTGATGAAAAGCAGTGCATGGGAAGATTCGGTCTTCTTCTTAACCTATGACGAGGGGGGCGGATTTTATGACCACGTTCCGCCGGCAGAAACGGTCTCGCCCGACGGGGTTTCTCCGCTGATCCTTCCCAACAACGTTTGCGCCTCCACAAATGGCCCCACGTGCGACTTCGTTTATACGGGTTTTCGGCTGCCCAATATTGTCGTGTCGCCATTCGCTAAGCCACACTATGTTGACCACACGCCCATGGACACAACAGCTATTCTGCGCTTTATCGAGCTTCGCTTTGGATTGCCGGCGCTCACTAAGCGCGATGCAGCTCAACCGGACATCAGTTCTTTCTTTGATTTTGCCGGCAAGCCGAATCTCACTCCCCCGGATGCGCCTCTCCAACCGACCGACGGTCCCTGCTACACAAACTCCTTACCGTAGATCCGAGTGGGGGCGCCACACAGTGGCAGACAAGCATGGACGATGCCTTTTTTGAGGCTCAGCACATCAAAAGGAAAACTCCGCCCCAGCCATCGCCCCGCGTTGAGTTAGGTTAAGACCGATCCGGTCGGTTTTGGACTTGATGTCCAACCGCGAGGCCAGTTGATAACCGCCTTGAAGATTGAAGTATCGGTTAACCCTCACACCGAGTGTTCCATAGGAAGAAATGAAGTTTCCGTAGCCGAAGAAATACATCCCAAGAAGATTCCCCGCCACAAACATGCGTCCAGAGCTAGTCAGGTAATAACGGAAATCCGGACCGGCAACCGGGAGCGGCGCACGAATGGTCGAAGACGAAACCTGAGCGACGTACGATGTTCCATTTAGCGTTTGTGCAGCTGCCTTCAAGGTACCCTTCACATAGAACAGGTCCAGTTGAGCCACAATGCCAAGATGGCCGCGGCGGCGGCGGATAATGTCGTATTGATATCCGGGCATCATTACGTACGTTTCCAGCCTAGCGGAAACCGATAATCCGGCAGCAAAGGTTTGCCCTTGATATGTGACGCTTTGGCTGAGAGAGGTCTGCTTGCTCTGATTGATTGGAAGAAAGCCGAAGTAGAGGTGATTCTTACGAGTAAATTTCCACTCAATCCTACTGGCACCGGTGTGGTAGGAATTGAATTCTGCATCTCGTTGAAGGTCAAATCGCCCCTGGCTTCCGGTGCCATGAAAACTTCCTGAGGGTTGAGAATAGAACCAAAACCCATCGAACCTAAAGCTGTGTGCGTCGAAGTCGCCCTCTTCTTGTGCCGACAGGCAGGCGCCAGACATCGCGACCAGCAACAGCAGAATGCGCGTGCAGTGGCTCAACATCGAACCACGAATGCATGCGTGTTTATGGCTGGTCGACATAGACCTGCTTCTTGAAGGATTGTCAGCGCATGAGCTTTGGGCGCGCAGCTCTAAGCGCAATGCCTTGTCTATTTCATGGGAGTTCTTGCGAGGAGGGCACTGGCAAAAATTGCAGGTGGCGTAGACAGGTTCTCCGACAAGCTTTCACCCTCGGTCACGCCGCCATAGGTCTTTCGTCGCTCGTCGATGGTTCTTTCTTTTGAGTTTTCTTTGAAATGAGCGAAACCAACAAAGTATTAACAATCAGATACAGAACGATAGCTGGCGCGGCGAGTTTCTGATTGGGGAAATTGGTGTGTGCAATCGCCGCCGCAATGCCTGGATGCCGTGACGACGTGGCCAGCGCCAGCACTCGTTTTCGGCTGAGGCCGGGTCCTCCGAGCGAATATCCGAACAGCAGGCCAACGACTGCGAACCCGGCAAAAACCAGCAGCGTACCGTCACCTACTAAGTCAACAACCGTTCGGGAAAACACAAACAAGACCGGTAAGATCCCCAACGCGAGGAGAAGTGAAGCCAACGTCGCGACTAGTTTGGCGATACGCTCGGTGAGCATAGGAAATAGCGCGTGCGCCAAAATCCCGAGCAACGCAGGCCCCAAGACGGTTTTCATGACGAGCGAAGTGACAGCACCAGCGGACATGCGCAGGGGCACCCCGAAGCTCATTTGGAATAATTCCATGGCCGCCGGTATGACCACAATCGAGAGCAGAGCCATCGTGATCAGCAACCCGATCGTGTAGTCTTCTTGGCCTCCTTGCTTCATAGCCTTTTGCGGAAGCAAAGGCGGCACAGGAGACACGGATAGCGCAAGCAATGCAATCCTGACGGCTGGATGCAGATTGATGGAGACCGCGAGCGCAAGAGCGATCAGCGGCATGACAACATTCATGCTAAGAAACGCACGAATCAATGCAGAAGGCTGGCGAAACAGAGAGGTCGCGTCCGCAAAGGTGGCTTTCAACCCGATCGCAAGCACGTTCAAGAAGATGCTGATCTTCAGCAACAACAAGATTGCAGAGAGAAAATTCATTCTTCTCCACGTATCCATCAAAAAATGTAGTTCCTCACAGAACTCGGACGCCCGTCATGGCCTTAGCAGTCGTCAGTGTTGAAGCTGCTGCAGCATTTGTTGCCGCTGCTCTTGCCGTATCTGATCGAACTTCATCTGTTGATCCGGAGTCAGAATTGGGCGGACACTGTCATCCGTGGAATTTCGAATCTCCATCAACCTGGCAACCTTCTCGTTTTTTGGCAGGGTCGGATCCTCCTTGACAGCTTTTGCCTTCGGCGCCTCACGCATTAGGATCGGCAGGATCTTGTCCTTCTGCGATTCGCTAAGATTGAGCTGTTGCGCCATTTGTTGCAGTCGCTGCACTGCTGGGGACGCCGCCCCACCCGGTGAAGGCGGTGCCCCGGGCTGCTGAGCGAAGGCCAGATTGGCGGCAAGAAGTAGGGCAAATATCCAATTCGTCATGTTATCTCCTTAACTCTGTGCGAGGACTCGATGACTCGCCTCTAGGATTCAACTTTCACGCGGCTTTCGGTTGCGAGCTGGGAGTGCCGGTAAATGCGGCCTCCATCTTCTCCATCGCTTGGTCGATGGTGAAGGAGGCAGCTTTCTGGCGCGGCGGAAAATCTTTGAACGTTTTTAGAAACTCCTCCACGATGCCTGTTGCTGCCAACGCAATAAAGTCATGATTCAGGAACCAGTCATAGTAGGTGTTCGATGTGACATCTGCCCGTTCAAACGGATCGGTGCGGAGGTTGAACAGCTTGGGCACTCGCAAAGCAACAAAGGGCTCCGCCCAAATTCGCAGTGTCCCTTCACATCGCTGCTCCATGAAAACGACTTTCCAGTTGTCGAAGCGCAAGGCAACCAGGTTGCCGTCATCGTCGAAGTAGATGAAACCCGCCCGTGGACTTTTTTTCTCTTTCCCGGTGAGATAAGGCAACAAGTTGTAACCATCGATGTGCAACTTGAAACTCTTGTCTCCTGCCTTGTGGCCTTTCTTGAGTTTTTCTACGATGTCTGGCTCGCCCGCCATAGCGAGAAAGGTGGGAAGCCAGTCGTGATGTTGAACGATCTCATTCGAGATCACGCCAGCTGGAATATGGCCCGGCCAACGCACCAGTAGGGGTACGCGGAAAGCACCTTCCCAATTGGTATCTTTCTCACTACGGAAGGGCGTCATGGCACCATCTGGCCACGTGTTCATATGGGGCCCGTTATCGGTGCTGTACATGACAAATGTGTTGTCTTCAACCCCTAGTTCATCGAGCAGATCGAGCACCTCGCCCACGTTCTTGTCATGATCGATCATCGTGTCGTGATAGGGCGATTGCCATCTGCCGGCTTGGCCCAGGCTCGATGGCTTGGTGTGGGTACGGAGATGCATGTGGGTCGTATTCAGCCAGCAGAACCAGGGGTTGCCCGACGAGGTCTGTTTCTTAATCCAGTCCTTGGCCGCGGCAACAAACTCATCATCACAAGTTTCCATCCGCTTCTTTGTGAGCGGTCCAGTATCCTGGATTTTTTGTTTGCCGACACGACCATACCTCTGATCGACCGTGGGATCATCGGTGTCGGTGGCCCAGCAATGGAGAACGCCGCGCGGTGCGAATTTTTCGTTGAATTTGGGGAAATCTTTTTTGGAAGGCCAATCTGGGAGTTCAGGTTCCTCTTCGGCATTCAGGTGATAGAGATTGCCGAAGAATTCATGAAACCCGTGAACCGTCGGCAAGTATTCGTTTCTATCTCCCAGATGATTTTTGCCGAACTGTCCAGTGGCGTATCCCAGCGGCTTCAAAAGTTCCGCTATGGTTGCATCCTCGCCTTTGATACCAACAGTCGCCCCCGGAACGCCGACTTTGGTGAGACCGGTTCGAAAGCCGCTTTGTCCCGTAATGAAAGACGCTCGACCTGCCGTGCAGCTTTGTTCCCCATAGGAATCCGTAAACAACATTCCTTCATCGGCCAATCGGTCTATATTGGGTGTCCGGTAGCCCATCACGCCATGACTGTAACAACTGAGATTCTGAATACCGATATCGTCACCCCAGATAACCAAAATGTTTGGCTTTTTGGACCCTTCGCTAATTCGCGTGGGCATGAACTCTCTCCTTCAAATTCGCGATCAAGACACTGACGGGACGATAGCGCCGCAGGCGCTGTGGATCATCTGTCATATGTGGCAGGCGTTTCGCAATGAACCAGGTACGTAGAATTCTGCCAGCAAGCAATTAGGCTTTCGCTGATTTCTGAGCCTGTCGAGCAAACAACGGTTAGTTCGAGTGGGGCCTAATGATAAGGCGAATTCCTACGTGGCAAGCAGAGGTGTCTATGGGTTGGGCCATCCGCGCTGCCGGGCGATACCGTCGGCAATAGTTTGGTGCGCACAAAAAAGACCCGCCCTTAATAACCTTGCGAGGAATTTTGATATTTGGCATTTGGGGATCGTAGCTTTGCTCACGCTCGATTGGTTTTACATTCCCGCCGCAACAGGACTTTATGGGGTGACGTTCGGAGTACCAGTCTGTGGTCCACTCCCAAACGTTCCCGATCATGTCAAAGAGGCCATAGGCATTGGGGGGGAATTGCCCAACCGGCGCGGTCCGCTCATAGCCGTCAAACATGAGGTTTTGCCAGGGGAATTCCCCTTGCCATGTGTTTGCCATGTATCGCCCGTTGGGACTAAATTCTTCTCCCCAGGCGTAGGTGGCGCCATCGAAGCCTCCCCGAGCGGCAAATTCCCACTCTGCTTCGTTGGGCAGTTCTTTGCCGGCCCAATCCGCGTAAGCCTGCGCGTCTTCGTAGGCGATGTGAACAACTGGGTGTTTCGCGCGATCCACAATGGAATTCTCTGGTCCTTCTGGATGTCGCCAATTGGCTCCAGCCACGTAAGCCCACCAGTTGTAGTGGTTTCGCAGGTCAACGCGCTGTGCTGGCTTAACGAACACGACTGAAGCAGGCTGCAGCATTTCAGGGCGGGCATCCGGATATTCCTCTATATTGGGAGGCCGTTCTGCTACCGTCACATAGTTTGTTGCCTCTACGAAGTTCGAGAACTGTTCGTTTGTGACCGCGTGTTTGTCTATCCAGAAGCCCTCGACGGACGCCCGGTGCACCGGCTGTTCATCCATATAGTGCCTCTCCGAACCCATAATGAATGTTCCGCCAGGGATCCAAATCATGTCATCGTCAGGGTTCGACCTGACGTTCTTAGAATTGAGAGATAAAGCAAGGGCAGATGGCCACATTCTAGTTTTCCGTGCTGCTTTTACCTATTGGTAATGGAATGGAAGACCAGATAAGGCCTCAGTCGCAGAGCGCGTCAGTAGGGGAAGTTAGCTGGGCAACGGAAACAGCTCAGACCCGGTCGTTCCTGCACTACGCGATTAGTTAAAGCTGAATCTTCCTTTGTATAGAACTGTCAAAGTGAACAGTGGCTGAAGGAATGTTGAAAGAAAGCTAGAACCGTCGGAACGTAGGATGTGCATTTATGTGCACGGCAGCGGTTACCAATCTGAAAACCACTCCTTCAGAGCATTCAAGACACTTGGGAAAAAGACTCACCGTGCAAGACTGTCAAATCTTGCGCAGTGCATGACCGTTGGCGTGTGTTGCCTTAGACTCCGGACCAAGGAGTTCGATCCCCCGCTCGGAAAATGTCTGCCATAATCCGCGTCCAACGCCCCGAGGCTTGAGGCCAAGCTCGTTGGCTCCTAGATTGGTGTCGTAGACACAAATTTCTTGCCATCGAGCGCTGCTTGGATCGCCAGCGGTAGGTCACTTTGAAGTTTCTGTTTCAGCACAAAACCGCTAGCTCCGATTCGGAGAGCCTCGGCAATGAAATCGGGTTCGTCGACACAGGTTAGAATCACGATCTTGGTGTTCGAATCCATGGCATTCAATTGCCGTACTACATCAAACCCGTTTAGTTTGGGCAGAATGATGTCGATGATGAGCACATCCGGTTCCAAGCAGACGCTAGCCGCAAATGCTGTCGACCCGTCGTAAACGGTACCGACCATTTCGCAACGCGATGCGATGACGCGTGACACCAGCGCAGGCGTGCCAGCATCTCCGTCGGCCAAAAGCACGCGAGGTTTGTTGCCGGTGTTGAAACTGATTTCGATCACGCTCAGTATTGAACTTGCTTTCGGCGCGTTTGGCAGCCGTCATCTTGTGCAGGCTGTTAATGCTAGCAGCGGCTCCGTATCGGACACCTTGCTGTGGCGCAATGAAAGGAGCGGGCGTCGGGTCACGAACCAGGTACGGGTTAGTCCAGAGGCAGTTTTTCAGGTGCCTCAATACAGACTTTGCCTCTGCGCTTTTGAAGTACCCCGAGTTTTTCCCAGGCGCTGAGAAGGCGGGTGGCAGTGAACAAACCGACGTCCGCTAACTTGCCGAGTTGCTCATTTGTGATTTCAACCTCAACGTGTCCATCGCGAGGGTGGCCGGTGCGATGCGCCACGTCAACCAGGGTGTGTGCTAGCCGTTGTGCAGCTGTCTGTGTGATGAGCGCTTCGTGCCGCTTCGCATAGACTGCGAGATAGTGCAATGCAATTCCGAGCGCATTCTCGGAGAGCCTTGGATAGGCGCGGGCAAGTTGGCGGATCGAAGATCGGGGCCAAGACAATATTTGGCAGGCAGTGATGGCCTCTGCGTTCCCAAGGTACTCGGGTGCGTCGGTAAGCAGGCTCGAGATTCCGAACGCATCTCCATCCGAAAGCCACCAGAGGACCAATTCCTGGCCGCTCTTAGTGATTCGAAAATATTTGACCCGCCCGGTTTGCAACAGGAACAGATGTGATGCCTTCTCCCCACTCCTGATAATTGATTCCCGGCCCTTGATTTCACGCCGAGTTCCTTCCGAAATGATCAATTGACATTGTCTTTCGGGAATTCCCGCGAACAACGGAGACTTGGAAAGGATCATGGAGAGTTCTGCGAAAGGCGCTTCAGAGGCTTGATCTAACACAAGGCGATTAGTGCGCGATGGTTGCATCATTGCTGGAAACCACTGCCCCTTGAATTGAAGTGAGTTCTTGGCGCCATATCTGAAAACTCAAGGCTGTTTTCGCCCGAGGTTCGATGTCGTGGCTACAACCGCTTCAGCCTGCGACGACCAACCCTCCATTGAGCAGCGTCCGCCGTAGGAGGCGCGGACGCTGCTAGTGGACGCGGACTGCTGGGTTCCCCCGCATTGGATGACGGTAGAGAGTTGTTGCTGTTATAGGCTGAGCTCAGGAGGAGAGCAGCAACAAGAACCGTTCCCTGGTTGCGAGAATTCATACAGACGCCCAAGCTACACGTTAGAGGCGCCCTAACCTGAACTGCACTGTCAAATGCGACAGAGCTGGGCTTATATATATGTTGTGCCGGCTCGGCTGCACGCCTAGCCGGCTTTTCTAAGGACCACCTTGGATTGCAGGGGTATGGTCGCCACGATCTCAACTCCATGGTTCTCGGCTGCGAGAATCATAAGGTCTCCATCGAGCGCACGAACTCTTTCACGCATGCTTGCAAGACCCAGCCCAGAAGTCGCCTTGGAAGGTTCAAAACCTCGGCCGTTGTCCCGAATCTTCAATCTCACAGTTGAGTCTTTTCGAGAAAATTGAACCCACACGACTGACGCATGGCTGTGGTGAGCGACGTTATTAAGCGCTTCTTGTGCGACTCGGTAGAGGCAAAGCTGCGCGTCAGAGGGGAGTTCGGGAACGTCCCGAATCTCTTCTACAACCCTAAGATCTCTCTGGCGCAAGTGCAGACACAGCTCCTTGAGCACTGATTGGAGGCCCAAGTGTTGCAACTTTGACGAGTGCAATTGATGCGAGAGTTCGTGGACATCGGTTGCGATCTCATCCATTCCCTGCAACAGGCTCAGGAATTCTGCAGATACGTGACCGGCTGAGCTCGGGAGGTTGTAGATTAAGCGCTCCAAATCGACCATGAGCAACGACAACCTTTGCCCAATGTCATCGTGCAACTCGCGCGCAATGCGTTGTCTCTCCTCTTCCTGTGCGGCGATTAACCGTGAAGGCAATTCGTGCAGGGCCGATTCTGCCTCCTTCAGTTTCTGGTCCGCTTCGTATCGTTCCGTAACATCCTCCAGTAAGGCCAGTACGACAGGCGCGCCAGGGGTTTGGAAGGTCAAGCGGGAGACACTCACTCGGCCCCAGATCCTGCCGCCATCCTTTCTTATGAATTGTTTCTGCAGGTGATAAGTGCCTATCAAACCGCTCTCCAACTCTTTGAGCAGTTCCTGTTCTCCGGCGCAGGTTGCTTCATCGGATAAGCGAGAGGAACTCATGCCGATCATCTCGTTTCGCTCATACCCTAGTATCGAAGACAGTGCCGGATTCACGAACAGCAGCTTGCCTTCTGGGTCTTCGAGCGCGATCCCTATGGGAGCTTGCTCAAACAGCTCGCGAAAGCGCTGCTCAATTGCCTGTTTTTCGAGCGCAAACTTCTGCGCCAATCTGGTCTGTAGGAGTCGGCGACGGTACCAATCCCACAGCAGTGCAACAATGACGACGAATTGGATCAGCAAGAAAAACTTGACCGGAAAGAAAACGATCATGCTGGTATAGATCGGCAATCGCTCTCCGTCCGCCGGAAGGGATGACAACACGGCCGGGCTCTGGACCAGGGGAGCCATATGTACGGCGGACCGCAAGATTTCCCCCTTTAAGCGGGTTCTGATCAAGCCCGCTATTCCACGGAGAATCGCCATTTCCCTTCCGAATTTGGTTCCCGTCATTTGGTTCCCGCCGGCACCCGATGGCACGATGCTGAGACATGCCCCCGGGGCCACAAAGGGGCTTGGTTTAAGACAGCTGTTAGCGTTTCGGCAGTTTACGTCAATTTGATGTCAAAAAACGAGCTCCCACATTCCCCGGAACATTCCCGTCTCGGAGCTGACTGCATCACACGTGCCAGATCACGCTTTTCCCCAAGGCGTTTCGAGCCTAAGGTCTTGGCACTCGACAACGTTCCCCCAGAACGCGTTCGAGTTCGTTACGAAAACACAACAACGGGAACTGGCCAGTGTTCTTACAGAAATCCGTCAAACGTTCCGTTACCACTGTAATGGGCGTTGACCTTTGCGGCGTTGCACCCGAGTTGTCCAATGTTCTACGTTGACTCAGGATGCTGCTCCTTCATCTTTGGGAGCAAATTGATGCAGCAGCGCATGCAAGTTGCGGGAGCTCGATCGGAAAGGGGCTGTTGCCCGACGTGGATGAAAACAAAACCCCGTCAACATCAAATGGGGCCAATAGGCCCATTCGAATCGTGGTCGCAGATGACGTGCCTGAAGTCATCGAGGCTATCCGGCAGAGTCTCCCATCAACCTCCGAAATTGTCTCGAGCGTCGGAGATGGCTGCGCATTGTTGAAACGCGTACTTGAGTTGCAACCAGACTTGGTGATCACCGATATTTCAATGCCGCAAATGACCGGGTTAGAAGCCTTGTGTCAGCTTCGCCGATGTGGGTTCCATGGTCCGGTGATCGTTGTCAGTATCCATGAAGACGAGGACCTCGCTACTATGGCAATAGCCAACGGATGCTCCGCATTCGTTCTCAAATCGCAGCTCGCCCAAGACTTAGGTTTTGCCGTTGAAGAAGCTCTTGCCGGAAGAAAATTCATTTCCGCCCCCTTCCGTTAGAAAATGCCTGTTAGGCCGCTTCTTTCGTCAGGAAGCGTAGGGTGCGAAGAGCACCATCGATGTCTTCAAATTCTCTCTTGGTCAACGGCTCTTCCTGTTCCGACAACCGCCTGCGAATTGCAGCCTGGGCCACTTCAATTCGACGCAGGACCTTGTGTGGGTCGGTCTCCAAGAGCGCGTCTTTGTACGCATCCCGCCAAGTTTCGCTCATACTGCACCACAAACCTTACGGCCACTAGAAAAGTCAGAAAACTGTAACAACATGAAGTCGCAAGAAAGTGTGCCCATTCCCAACCCGCAACTCCGTTGAATTACTTCCCGTCAGTTCATTGATCGAACGTGGTTCGCTCGGCTCGAACTTCTGTCAGTTCTAACAGTCACACTGTGCATCGAGCCTCGTTTAAAGGAATCGAAGGGTGCGCTAGCGTGCACTTCCGCGCATTCCACGGCCTGCGGGGTTTTTCGGCCATGAAGTTCAGGGGAAGGGATATGAGAGTTTTCATCAACGTCCTTACTTTTGCGGTGTTGGCCACCGCGTCCTGTCTCGCGCGAAACAAGACCGACGTGTTGGTGATGAAGAACGGCGATCGAATGACCTGTGAGATCAAGGGCCTGGAGGCGGGGGTTCTTTATGTCAGCTTCGATTACATCGATGGAACAAGCTCTGTGGATTGGTCGAAAGTTGCCCGCCTGGAAAGCAGTCAACTGTTTCTCGTTAAAACGGGCGACGGTTCTGTGTATACCGGAGCCCTGAAAACTTCTGAGGCGTCGGCGGGGCGGCCCGTAAAAATTCAGATTATTGAAGCTCCTGAGCGCGAGTCCACGCTTGACCGAACGCAGATCGTGCAAATGCTTGCGACCTCTGAAAGGTTCTGGAAGAGATTTAACGGCGCAGTGAACTTCGGCGTGATCTATTCCAAGGGTAATCAATCCACTCAGTACAGCTTGGGATCGCAGACGGAGTACGTTCGAGAACGATGGGGTGCTGGGGTCACCTACGATTCCAGCCTGTCATCCAGCAAGGACGTCAATGCTTCAACTCGAAATTCCGTCAACTTCAACTTCTTCCACTTGTTACCGACGAAGAATTGGTTCTATGCCGCGATTGGTGGCTTGCTCCAGAGTTCGGTTCAAGGCATTGTGCTGCAGAGCACGGTTGGCGGCGGCGTGGGTCGCTATCTCAAAAATTCGAACCGCGCAACAATTACGGTT
>DATNEX010000179.1:0-5841 GCA_035606605.1 Terriglobales bacterium | reverse complement strand
CAAACAGACAATAGGGCTGCTACAAAGGAGACATATCCGAGTTGGTCAAATCATCTACATCGGTAAAGAGTCAAACAGAGTTGAGGAAGCGGAAGCGGGAACAATTCATTCAGCGCAGGCTGTATACACCGAGTATCCAGATCCTCGCCGGAACGAGTGGGAAACCAAGGTATTGCCTGCGTTGAGGCGTTTCCCAATACGCGTTCTGGTGAGACTCACCAATAAATCTGCTGCGATGTTACGGAGAACACTAGCGGGACAAAGCCGACCGCGCGCAAGAAATCGGATCCTGCTACAGTCCGTTCTTCGTAGGATTGGAGCGCTTTGATCGGGATACGGCGACGAACAAGCAGGTTCATCACGCGCTCGTATGCACCCGCAAGGGCCACTGTTAGACGCTTCTCCGCATGTGCCGCTGCGGTTGCTTTTGTTTTAAATGCGCACTGGAACGGCTGGGAATTTGGCCTCGGAATTGGATACCTCTTTGGGTGGTCCTCATTCGCTGTGCTTGCGGCAGGACTCTTCGACCTTACTGGACGAAAGCGAACTGAGGAACCTGCGCCCATGCATCCCGCCCCGAGCACAATGTCGTAGTTTCCTGCAGGTTCGCCTTTCCACGATTCGAGGTGTTTATTATCCCAGGCCAATACAGCCGGGGCTGAAACGAACGGTCCCAAAGATCACCACTCTTCCAGGTACTCAGGACGTGCTATCACGGCTCAGTCCTCATTCCATATATACAAAAAGTTCGCGTCGGTGGCGGTTGCCACTCTGCGCCCCGCTTTGCGGGTGGCACGGTTTAACGCCGAGCGCACTAGTTCCTTCCCGCCATCTAATGTCGCCAAAGGAAGCTTCAGAGCGTTGCCCTTCTCAATTTGGTTGAGGTCGGAAAGAATTCTGGTGACAATCTCTTTGTGCTTACCATTTCGGCCCTGGGGCACGTCAATCCGGGCCATAGTCTTGAAGTTCATCGGAGTTTTGCTCAATCGTGGGCTCATGGGACACCTCCAAGTGACTGAGAAACGTTACGCTAACGTAACGTTAAACGGTTGTCAAGCATAAACATTCGTACCGCTAACCTGTTGATGCCACGCATGCTTCTCACCACGGCGGACGATTAATCTCACGCACACCTTCGGCAACTTCAGCGTGTAAACACGGTGCGCGATTGCCAAAAGATCTGACCCGTAACGTTTCGCCCCTGCTACTGTTCAAGTGGAGTTGAAGGAGTTTGCAATGCGCAAGCCGAAAACGTTCTTCAAGCAGATTCCAGTGGAGATTGTGAAGAAGATCGCGAAAATCGACCAACCCGAGGATAAGGAGCCTGCTGAAGACAAGGTGATTGCTGAAAAGTCCCGAAGGCCCAATAGCGCAAGGCAAAGGTGTGCGCCAGAGAGGGTGACACTGTGAAAGACCAAGCCATGGAACGCTGGGAGATACTTTGCGAACAGGCTGCCAACGAGCAAAATCCGCAGCGGTTGATGGTACTGGTTGCGGAAATAACTCAATTACTCGATCAGAAACACAATCGGATGCAGCAACAAATGTTCACGGCGCAAGAGGATTCGCGGCAGGAGAACCTCAAGGGGATTGATGCCCAGAGCGCATAAGAGTCCACAGGAGGCCGTCGATGGCAAACCAGCCAGAACCCTTGTCGGGTTCCATGTATACAAGTACAAAAGACTATCCTGACCCGTCACCTAGGTCTTCGAAGCGTGCTGACTCAAGGGGAAATGCAGCATCAAACCTTGCGAATCGCGTAGAGAGGCGATTCGGGGTCCTTCCAAATTTCTTCCGCCTCGGACCTGAGACACCCGAGATCACTGAGAAACTGTGGGGATTCGCGGAAGCTGCCTACCTCGACAATCCTCTTCCCTCCGTTTTCAAGGAGCGCCTTTTCGTCCACCTGTCGCGCTTTTGCGCGGTCCGCTACTGCATTGCCCGTCATGTTGGTTTCTTGGTAGGACTTGGCCGTCCCGCTGGCGATCCGACTGTGCGTACGCAAAGTGTTACGGAAGTTGTCAAACTCCTTCAACGGCCTTTTCCGCGCGGACAAGATCTTCAACCTCATCTATCGGTATGCGCCGCCTGCGTAGCACCAATTGCTGAAATGCCGATGGCCGACGCCGAGATGGAAGACGCCATTTTTGTGTTGGCAGCCCACGTCTTTTTGAAGACTTCTGACTATTTATCGTGTCTTGACGCACTGACGCGGCTCTTGGGTCCGGCTCGCCTTCAATATTTGCTCTTGTTCTTAGCGTTTGTCAGAGCCGCGCACTATTGGACTGAAACTCATCCGGAGATCACCTTTGAAGATGACATCGAGAAACTACTGGCGACCCATGAAGCACTGGCGACTTGCATCCTAAGTGACCCTGAGGCCAGAGACAGCGTCAGTCAATCGCTCTTGAATGAGCTACCAGACTTGCGCCTAAGAGCAGATAAAGCAATTGGTTTGCTCGCCGCAATCGTGGACTCATCTGAAGACGCCATCGTTAGCAAGACGCTGAAAGGTATCATCACTAGCTGGAATGCAAGTGCAGAGCGGTTGTTTGGCTATGCGGCCAATGAAGTGGTAGGCCAGCACATTTCTTTGATCATCCCGGTGGATCGGAGGGACGAAGAACCGGTCATCATCGAACGCATCAAAGCGGGCGAACGAATCGAACACTTCGACACGGTTCGTATGCGTAAGGACAAGACGCCGCTCGATATCTCGCTCACAATTTCGCCTATTCGGGACGGTAGCGGAAAGATTGTCGGAGCGTCGAAAATTGCTCGGGATATCACCCAACGTAAGCAAATGGAGCGAGAGTTGCTTGAAAGCGAAGAACGCTATCGAACGTTGGCGGATGCACTCGACACCCAAGTGCAGTTCCGCACCCAGGAACTAGAGAAAAGAAACTCGGAACTCCGTGAACTTTCGGGGCGGCTTATGGAGTCTCAGGATGTGGAGCGGCGGCACATAGCGCGGGAATTGCATGATAGCGCGGGGCAGACGTTGGCCGTTCTGAGCATGCAGCTTGCACGAATCAGCAAAGACGCAAAACAAGATCCTGTTCAACTGGCCAAAGACGTGCGGAACGCCGAGGAGTTGGTCCAACATTTGACTCAAGAATTACGCACAACCTCGTATCTTCTGCATCCCCCGATGCTGGATGAAGCCGGTATTTCGTCCGCACTGAGTTGGTACGTGCAAGGTCTTCGAGAGCGCAGCGGTTTAGAGATTGACCTGAAGGTTCCCGAAAACGTCGGAAGACTTCCGTCCGAAATGGAACTCCTGATATTCAGACTTGTTCAGGAGAGCTTAACGAACATCCATCGTCACTCGGGAAGCAAAACAGCGTTGATTCGAATCGAGCGCGAAGCAAACAATGTCCAGGTTGAGGTTGAAGACCACGGAAGCGGAATGTCCTCGGAACGATTAGCTGAGATTCAGTCCAAAGGCACGGGAGTCGGAATCAGGGGGATGCGCGAGCGGGTGCGCCAATTTCGTGGCAATCTGGTAATCGAATCCAACGGTTTCGGCACGAGGCTTTGCGCGACTCTCCCGTTGAATACTCCAGTCTCAACACACCAGAGCAAGGTGTAGCGCGAACCGTTCCTTTTGTCATCATGATACTAAACGCGCTGGATTACCTGCACTATCTAATCCAAGAAGTACCCTAGCATGGGCGACCAACTCTTTCGACGATTCGGAGTCGGACTTGCAAACCACTGCAAATATACCCACAGAAAGAGCCTCATCTTCCACAATCGCTTTTGCGTGATTGCTGAACATCAACAACGGGACGTGGGGCATCATGACCTTCAATTCCCGTGCGGCCTCGAGTCCGTTCATCACCGGCATGGACAGGTCGAGGATGATGAGGTTGGGTTTTTCACGTTGTGCCTTCTGGACAGCTTCAGCTCCATCGGATGCGTCGGAGACTCGCAAGTCTTCATCTTCAAATAGGGCGCGCAACCTGTCCCTGATGACCGCCTGATCGTCTACGATCATCACAAGGCTCCGCATTCTTTAGATACCGTCTAAAGCAAGAGTCTTCTTTGTTGAGGGCATAAGATATCGGGTTGAACGGGTATAACGGTATAAGTGAAAGGATTTAGCCGCGCAGGGGGGCATTTTGCCGTTCCTATATACCACCCTAGAGAGATTTGACGGGGTAATCTACATGACGTGCAAAAAGTGTCCCACCCGGGGCAAGGAACGCGGCGGGGGAGCGGGGCGAAGCGCGCAGCGCTGTGACGCTCGCGGAGATCGGGCGTCTCTCGGGGCGTGGTGCTAGCACACTCCGGGAAAAATTCGGCTTCCTTTGCGGGTCCAACACACGCTCGAAGGCCTCTGGATGCTTTTTGCACTTCTCCTGCCTATTTCAACAATCATGGGGGCGGTTAAGGCTGTCCAACTGTCGTTGCGTCGTGGCGGTGGGCAACTCTACTTTTGGGCACCCGCTGTCGGGTGGTGTCTAGTTGCAGTAGCACTTGGGTTCAACGTGTTCTCCTTCATCGTCATTTCGAGGACGCTCCGCTAAACGGAAGAAAGCTCGGGGCGTCAATGAGCGCCAATGCCTGCTAAGCAACATTCCACGCCGATAGTGAGAATGTCGGCTTGTGTGGGCTGAGCTACAATCGCGGGTCATGAGTTTCGACTTGTTTTTCTGTTGGGACCGACAGGAGCGGATCAATTTTGAGGCAGTGTGTTCTTGGTCGGACGCTCTCGCCTACTTTGAGCGAAACGATAATCAGCTTTGGTATCGCAACGAGGACACTGGTGTTTACTTCAGCCTAGATTTTGAAGGAAAACAGCCAGCGGAGGGCGAAGGCCCTGAGATACCGGAAGGCTATTTCGATACAGGACTGTCGTTCAATCTGAATTTCAATCGGCCCAGTTATTTCGGCTACGAAGCGATGCCGTTCGTGGAGAATCTCAGCAAGAGATTTGGCCTGTTTGCATTTGATCCGCAGGCACGTGATTTAAAGCATCAATTGTGGCGCGATGTGAACTCTAACGACTTATTACAAGGTTGGCTCGAAAACAATCGTAACGCGATCCTTACCATGATTGAACACGTCGGGCTCGAGACTCCCCCTCAAATGTTGCTAGCGAAGTCGATGTACAGATGGAATTACTCAATTAAGAAAAAAGACTTCCAACGGAAATGTGGAGACCAAATTTTCGTTCCGGCCCTGTCTCCAATTCGCCGAAGAGGATCGAGCCAGGTTCAACTGGCATTTGTCTATACTCAAAACGTTCCCTGCTTGGTACCAGACTCTGATTGGGTGCTAGTCGTCCGGCAGAAAAAAGCTCATGTTTGGTCGGCGGCACAATCCGAAGTTGGGATCTTGAGCGCGAGGTGCTTTCGTGAGTTGGCCTCGGGACACATGGAAAATTTCGATTCGACTGAGGGCTCACTTCAAGTGCTCTCGCCTAAGGCGACTTCGGACCTCAACAAACGCATTCGAAGCTGTGAATTCGAGTACGCAAAGGAGGAATTCGAAGTGCTTGCGCCTGACGGGTTTGTCGATATCGAAATGGGCCCTGGAAGCCATCCAAACTGAAAGACTACCAATGACGGTTTTGACAATACCGCACGGCGTCTGCGTAGCGACCCACATGAAGTTCCAGGTTTGTCGCCCCGTGCCCATGGTTCAACGGATCATGCCTCTACAAAATATTCGACGCATCACTGCGTTCATCGCTGTCGCTGGCATCGTGCTGGCAGCCTTGCCGTCTGCATCGCAACGTCCCCCTGGGGGCGATCCGGTCATCGGCCAACGAATTGCGAAAGGTCTGGCGTTTGGTGACAAACTCTGGATACTGGGCACGATGCCAAACCCGCG
>DATNEX010000163.1:0-5059 GCA_035606605.1 Terriglobales bacterium | reverse complement strand
TTGGCGAATCTCTATAGACCGGGGAACCAGTCGGCTGCGGTGCTCGCATCGCTGGGAACCGGTGTGATGTTGATCCTGGCGGTGTTTCTGATGCAGAGTTCTTTGCTGCGCGAGATTCGGGAGACCGCATCGCCGAAGCTGCCGAATGTCTTTCTGATCGACATCACGCCGGATGAGGTGGATGGCGTAAAGACCTTCTTCGAACACCAGGCGGGAGTGACAAAGCAGGTAGATCTGCTGCCAGTGGTGCAGGGGCGGTTTGTGACTCTCAATGGGAAGACCTTGGAGCAGATGCAGGACCAACACTTTCCGCGCAGGTGGCTGGAGAGCGCGGAATTGAGCTGGGCGGATGCGCCGCTGGAGGGTGACAAAGTCATGCAGGGTAAATGGTGGAACAGTCCCGGCGCATCAGAGATCGCGATTGGACAGGGGACTGCGCAGAGATTACACCTGGCGGTGGGGAACTCGGTTCAACTGGAGGTTGGAGGACGCGTACGCGATCTTAAAGTTGCAGCTCTGTACCGGCCTGACGGGCAGCATATCGGGGGTCGTGTGTCGTTCATGCTCCCTTCGGGACAGTTGAAGGGTGAACAGGCGACGTGGTACGGAGGAGCACACCTAGACGCTAAGAGAGTGCCGGAGATGGAGCGTGCATTATTTGCTGCTTATCCGACGATTTCAGTTGTGAACATCGCGGACGTTCTGAGCCGGATCGAGAGCGTCGTTGATCAGATTACATTTGTGGTGCGATTTCTTGCAGGGTTTTCGATTCTGGCGGGGCTGATGATTCTCGCCTCGAGTATCGCAAGCGCGCGTTTCCGACGTATGCGCGAGGCAGTAGTGTTGAAAACACTGGGCGCCACGAGGATGCGCATTGTAAGGACCTTCAGCGTAGAGTTTGGAGTTCTGGGGCTACTGGCTGGTTCAGTGGGCGTCGTTTTTGCAAATCTGCTAACGCGCGTATTACTTCATCGGCTTGAGATTGGCTTCCATGTCGATTGGCTCGCGACAGCACTTGCTCTGGCGGGAACGGCGATTCTGGCAATTGCGACGGGCTGGATCGCGAGCTATCGCATTCTAGGGCTGCGTCCGCTTGAGGTTTTGCGCGAGGAATAGGGGTTTTCAGCAAATTGCGAGTCCGAAGCTCAGATCGCCGGTCGCCGGTCGCCAGGTTTGACCAGAGAAATGCTTTGTCCGTATCATGGAACAAGTTGGCTTTCAGTACTGAGCACTCTGTTTCAGCCAAGCCAGCGCGGCTGCAAGATAGCCTTTTGTGCTTGTTGCCCCCTCGTTCAACGGCAGGACAGCTGACTCTGGATCAGCATATCGGGGTTCGAATCCCTGGGGGGCAGCCAATACCCATACTTTGCCGACCTCTATCGAACCATCCCGAACTCTCCTGAATACTCAGAGACACATTTAACTTTATTATTTTATTAGATCTATGGCCATGCGCTTGTGCGCGGAGGTCCGTTGCCGTGCGTTTCTAGCCTTATCCTTGTGTGGGTATAATTGCGGGTATCGTCGCTCGAAAAGTGTGGGTACGGAACAAATCGGCCCTCCGGAGGCTCGCAAAATGGGACTCACCATAAAAGAGATCGAGAACGCCAAACCTCACACAAATTCGTACAAACTAGCCGACGGACGCGGGTTGTGCCTACTCGTCTCGCCAAGCGGGTCGAAACTCTGGCGCTGGCGTTATCGGTTCGGTGGCAAAGAGAAGATGATGGCCCTCGGCGAATACCCGGACGTTCCGCTCAAGGAAGCTCGCGGGCGTCATCTGGCTGCTCGCGAGAAACTGGCCGACGGCATAGACCCTATGGAGGAGCGCAAAGCCGAATTCGAGGAACGGCGCCGAGAGGCCGAAGCACGGCAGCATGAGGTGCAACACAGCTTCGAGAAGATAGCTCGCCGATGGTGGGATTGGTGGTCGGTTGGCAAGTCTCCGCGCCATACAGATTACGTCCTGCGTCGCCTGGAAGCAGATGTGTTTCCGGCGTTCGGTGAGAAGTTCATCGACCACGTGACTTCAGCTGACATTCGGAAACTTATGCTCCAAGTGGAGGGGCGCGGAGCAAGAGATGTGGCAAAACGCGCGCACGAGACAACAAGCCAGATCTTTCGCTACGCAATCGCCCACGGAATCGCCAGCCGGAACCCTGCAGCCGACTTTAGACCCAAGGATATTTTGACCCAAGCGAGGGAAGAGAATTTCGCGCGCGTGGAGGCGAAAGAATTGCCAGCACTGCTCGCCAAGATTATCAACTACGATGGCGATGCGATCACGCGCCTCGCCATGCGACTCATGGCCTACACATTTGTGCGTACGTCTGAGCTCATCGAATCCGAATGGCCGGAATTTGATCTGGACAACAACCGTTGGGATATCCCGGCGGGAAGAATGAAAATGGAGACTCCGCATATCGTTCCCTTATCCCGCCAATCCGCGGGCGTTCTACGTGCTCTTCAGCTGTTGACAGGGAACGGAAGATTTGTTTTTCCTGGCGCGCACAACAAGAACAAGCCTATGAGCAACAATACGATTCTGTTCGCTCTGTATCGTCTTGGCTATAAGGGACGAATGACCGGCCACGGCTTCCGCGGATTGGCTTCCACTATCTTGCATGAGAACGACTTCGCGGACGAGCACATTGAATTGCAACTCGCTCACCTGAAGCGCAACAAAGTGGCTGCTGCATACAATCACGCCAAGTACCTGAATCAGCGAGCATCGATGATGCAGTGGTGGGCAGACTATCTGGACGCTCAGATAATCAAAGGCCAAGAAAGCCAGGGCGGCGCAAACTCGAAGCGAGCCGCCGTTCGCTCAGAGACAATCGGCATGAATTCGCACGGCATCAAGCCACAGATCTCGAAGCGCGGACGCGCTCTAAAGCCCACTGCCTGACTTCGGATCTGACCCACGCAACCGCGCGCGGTCCGAGTCGAACCGGCGCTGGAAAGCTCTTTTCTCGAATGAGCTCGTAGATGCTTGTTTTCGATAGACGGGTGAATGCTTTTACCTCGGGTAGACGCAAGAAACTAACGTCCTCGAGACTTGCAGAATCCAGATGGAAGTCTGGATCAGAGAGCTTCTGAGAATGCGGCATCTTCTTGGAAGCTGATTGCTCCGGTTGTACGGACCCTTCGGTCTTGTTTTTCTGAAGCTGAATTGTGACCATCGACTTCCTGATTGAGGAACTAGACATATTCGCCTCCACGTTTTCCTAGCCATCCTCGGAACAGTTCGAATCGCTCCTCAAAGGCCTCCAACTCCTTCTAGTCTTCCTCTCGAAATCCTCTGACGTCCAAGACTTTTTTGGTCAACACCGATGCTCAACAAGCATCAGCAGGACACTTTCTGATCTCTGCGGGAATAGACGGGAGCAATTGGTCGCGGTCGAGATGTCTATTTCGTGGGCGCTTGGAAACTGCGCGAGTCTTCGACCTGAGGCGCAATGCATGCGGCAATCCCGGCGCGCATTGCATGTGGACAGCGATTGAAATCTGAAGCCAAAATGAGGTTGCGCAGATCGGATCCCGTGCTTCGCAATCGTCGCCCAACCCACCTGATACGGCTTCAACCTTTGGATCGATAGAAGCCGCACAACTCTATCTTATCCGCCGTCGAAGCATGACGAAATCACTGCAGCTTTCGAGCGACAAAGTTTTGGCGAGTCCACCGCAACCAGCGGCGGCTTCTCGATGGTTCAGCGAGTGATTGTCGGTGCCGAGTTCTAGCGAGTGGGTCGTGTCTGGCGCCAGCGCTTCCTCCGGGGATTGCGACGAATGTTTCGCGCCAATGCTTTCAGAAAACAGAAAGAATGCGAAGGAATAGCCGACATGTCCGCGCCGATCAAGTTGGCACAAATCGGCTGGGAATCTGGGCGCCGATCGGATCCAAGTTTCCACTCAACTCCGTTCGATTTCTAGCAGAAACGCATTGATAACCCCCTGGCATCGGAGATGACCAAATAAGTTTTGGACGGAAACAGTTGCCGAGATCAATCTGTCTCAAACGGTCGGCTTTTCGCAGTCGAATTTGCAGAATGGTGCTCAGAGCATTTCTCTGCGGCAAACGGGCATTGGAGCGACGCGGATCGAGGATCGAATCAAAGAGCCCGACAAGAAACAGGACAAGAGCGGTTGCCGCCAGGGTAACAGTCTGTGCGAGAGCAAGGCGTGATTCGCCGTTCAAGTCCGGGTGGAGCGACAACGGTGCTTCGCACCGGATGAACTATGACACTCCACCCCTGAAAGGGTTGCGTTTGGAACCTTTCGGTTCCAGTCGGAACCACTGCGAGGAATCAATGAGATGCGCAAATTCCCGGTTCCACCTGGAACCGAAGTTTTCTTGAGTGGAATCGGAGAAAAACGATGACAAAAGAACACAGCAGATACGAACGTAGGTTTTAGGCGAATCAAGGGACGCGAATCCCGCACTCAGAGCATTGCAATGCGGTTCAGTCGATCCGAGGAACAGGCGTTGCAAAAGATGGCTGCGGCAAACGGTCAGAAGCTGCGCGAATGGGCTCGCGATGTTCTGCTGTGCGTCGTTGTAAACGACAGCCACGCCGAGGTGGAGATGCACATCTTTACAGAGATTGTCGGCATTCAAATGCTGCTGATGAGTGCGCTTGACACGCTCCTGCGCGGCGAGAAGATGGCCCCAGAAGCTCGCCGCCCTTCGCCCAATCCAGACAACGAAGTCTGCATGAGCCCGAGAGCTTTGGGCCAAGCGGGTCAGAACAAGGGAAGTGCCTGACTGAGCACCGAACGCCGAGACAAAGCGGGGTCAATTTGTCGTGGGCTCACGCCATTCGCAATAAACAAGCCACAAACAGGAACAGCGAGATGTGAACTATCGGCATTCCAATCCAATGTTCTTCAGGCATTTGTTTCCGATTACTCCCTAAGGGGAGCTCCGCCCCTCGCGCCCGCAAGGGGTGTCCCCAGGCTTCCGCGCTTCGCTTTGTGCAGCCCTCCGCTTCGCTCCGCCCTTTCCACTCGCGCTTCGCTACGTTTCAAGGGTGGGAGATCCCCCTCCCCTTGCGCTTGC